>JABZHN010000001.1:0-189301 GCA_015258835.1 Atopobium sp. | reverse complement strand
CCAATAGCGTTTCTATCTTGGCAAGGATACTCAACCAGTCCTCTGACAGGGTCACAGACTAGTCCTAGAAGGTTAGAGATGGCAATGGAAGCAGCGTCCAAGCACTGTTGAGGAGTGCCACCCAAGAGCTCGGTCAGTGCAGATGCGCTCATGGCAGCAGCAGATCCAACCTCTGCCTGGCAGCCGCCCTCAGCGCCAGAAACACTTGCGTTGGTGGTTAGAATGGCTCCAATAGCGCTTGCATTCCAAAGCGCAGAAATAACCTGCTCGTCGGTGGCACCAATCTCTTCTGCAACAGAGATAAGCGATCCCGGTACAACGCCAGAAGCGCCTGCAGTAGGAGCGGCAACAATAACGCCCATGGTTGCTGAGCGTTCAAGAACAGCCATAGCGTAGGCAACGGCTCGTGTCTGCGTGGTACCCATAAGCGCACTGGAGATTGCAGCTGGGGTGTTTGCTACGGTCTTGGCCTGGCCGTTGAGCAGGCCTCCAATGGACTGACGAGGCGTCTTGATAGTGTCGTGAACCTCATCGCGCATAATCTCAAGAACATGAGCCATCTCAGCGTCTACGTCTGCATCTGGCCGCAGGTCCTTCTCGCGCTTGCGCATTATCTGGCCAATGGAGGCTCCCGTCTTAGAGCATCTGGCGAGAAGATCTGCGCCGTTGTCAAACGCCCCGGAAAGCACGTCGTTTGTGACCTGTGGAGCTGCTCCTGGAATGGAAACCTGAGCGGCATACGAAACGTGAGGTGCCAGCTGGAAGAGGTCGAGGACTTTCTGCTCAATAGGCTCGTCAATCTCAAAGACAGTGTGGGCAAAGCCGCCACGCTCTGAGCGGAAGGTGCGCATAGTTGCAACATTGATGTTTTGCGTGGCCAAAATAGTAGTGAGAGCTGCAAGAACACCGGGTTTATCGCGATGTGAAACAAAAATGGTGGGCATATCGCCAGACATGCGAATGCGTACGCCGTTAACACCAGAAATACGAATACGACCGCCACCTACGGACTCGCCCATAACAGAAACGTGAACGTTATCTGCGCCGTAGAGATGAATTTCTACGGTGTTTGGGTGCAGAGTCTCGTCGTCGCCCTTTTCAATAACGCTGTAGTTGAGGTGGGCTTCTTCTGCCAACGTGAGCGCTTCACGGACGCGCGTATCGTCTGGAGCAAGGCCTAAGATTCCTGCAATCAGAGCGTAATCGGTGCCGTGACCAAGGTGGGTATGAGAGAAGGAGTTGTAGAGCCAAAACTCAACGCGCTCCAGCTGCTTTGGCGCAAGCGAGCGTGCAACCAGAGCAATGCGCAAGGCTCCTGCTGTGTGCGAGGAAGAAGGACCCACCATAATGGGGCCAAGGACCTCAAACGCAGACATAGAAATCATAACTACTCCAAAACTAAACAAACGGTAACGATAAAAGAGCTGCAAAACCATCTGTTTTACAGCTCTTGTGTGGTTTTACTTTTGATACCCACTTATGCTTGGGAGAATACGCGACAAGCGCATTCAGTGCGTTATTTGCAAAGCTCCAGAGCGCGCTCAAGGCGGGCAAGGCAAACTTCACGGCCAAGAAGCTCCATGGACTCTCCAAGAGGAGGGGAGACCATGTTGCCGCACTCAGCAACACGAATGGACTGGAAGACAACGCGCTTCTTAAGGTCAAGCTGCTCTGGAAGCACCTCAAGGGCAGCGTCAATTGCTGTGGCTTTCCACTTGTCCTCAGAAACGCCCTCAAGAGCGGTCTTTGCAGCAGCAAGAACAGTTGCACTCTGAGCAGCGTCTTTAGTAAGACCCTTCTCAACACTCTTCTGATCAAAGGTGACGTTTGCACCTTCATACAGGAAGCGGGACTTTTCAATGACGTCTGGGCTTACGGTGGTGCGAGGACGAAGAATCTCGGAAAGCAGGTCATACCAGCCTGGACGAGTTGCGTAAATCTCTTCTGCGTCAGTAGTACTACCCTGAACAGGCTCAAGACCTGCGCTCACAAGCTCTGGAATCAGAACAGTCTTTGCAAAAGTCTGGTTGTCCATGTTGGCAAGATAGGTTGCATTAATCCAGTTCAGGCGCTCTGGATCGGACTTAGCAGGGTTCTTGGAAACGTGATCCAAAGAGAACTGAGATGCCAAAACGTCGCGAGGAACAATGGTTGTCTCGCCATCAAGCGACCAGCCGAGAAGAGCCAGGTAGTTGACAAAGGCATCTGCAAGATAGCCCTGGTCACGATACTCCTCAACAGAAGTTGCGCCATGGCGCTTGGAGAGCTTCTTGCCGTCAGGACCCAAAATCATGGAGATGTGAGCGAAGGTTGGAACAGGTGCGCCCAGAGCCTCGTACACCATAATCTGGCGAGGAGTGTTGGACAGGTGATCATCGCCACGAATAATGTGAGTGATGCCCATGCCAGCGTCATCAACAACGGTGGCAAAGTTGTAGGTTGGGGTGCCATCGGAGCGGAAGATGATAAAGTCATCAAGCTCGCGAGCGTTAAAGGTTACGTCGCCGTGAACAGCGTCGTGGACAATGACATCGCCGCGGTCCAGAGGAACCTTGATGCGGATGGTATAAGGCTCGCCAGCATCAATTCTGCGCTGTGCCTCTGCAGGATCAATGTTTCTGCAGGTACGCTGATAGCCCTGGAAGGGGTCGTGGCGCTCTTCTGCGGCCTTCTTGTCTTCAGCAAGCTTCTCTGGCGTGCAGAAGCAAGGGTATGCCTTGCCCTCTGCCAGCAGTTTATTTGCTGCCTCACGATACAAATCAAGACGCTCAGTCTGGCTATAAGGACCGCAATCGCCGCCCTTGTCTGGACCCTCGTCCCAATCAAGACCAAGCCACTTCATGGCGCGCAGAATAATCTGAGTGTTCTCCTCAGTTGAGCGCGTAGGATCTGTGTCATCAATACGAAGAATAAACTTGCCACCATTTGCACGAGCAAAAGCCCAGTTATAGATAGCAGTACGCGCACCTCCGATGTGCAACTTACCTGTTGGGGATGGCGCAAAACGTACTCTTACCTGCTTCTCTGACAAAACTCCTCCTTGGCAGTTATTTTCCAGCGAGAAAATCTAGTTTATGCACTCTTTAGTATAACGCTTGAACACAGGTGACCGACAACGTTGCCTAGTCTTCAAACATATTGTGGTCTGCAAACTCTGCTTGAACGGTGCGAATCATAAGGTCTACATCTTCAAGTCCCAGGTGACGTTCCTTCTCGTCTGCTGCAAGCGTGTGCCTACGACGTGCCCAGTTCTCAAGCGCAGCAGGGGAAGACTCACGGGGAAGAGACCTAATTTCTGGATCCAGGCGGCGGCAGATGTCGCGGGAGTCAATGACAATAATCTTGCCTGCTTTTCTGGCTTCTGCGTAACCGTCAATGTTGAACATGAACCAAGAATCCTCAAAGGCAGCGTTATGCGCCATAAAAGGAATCTTTTTCATAGTTGCCAGCAGGGCCTCTTGGGCTTTTTTATCGTCTCTAAATGATTTCTTGCCCTCAACATCTTTCCAGGTAATCTGGTGAATATCGGCAAGTGGGACGCCCTTTTCTTTGTACATCTCTGGAATGCCAAAGTAGGCAGTGTGAGGCTCTACAGGAACAGTATTGCGACCAAGATTCCAGAACTCAAAGCCCATGTTAACAATGTAGCCCAACTCAGGAAAGCGCGACGTAGTCTCAATATCAATGCCCAGTATCGTGCCAGAAACGCTCTTCTCGACATACGCAATTTGCAAGTCGTTAAGAAGCGGACCTGCGGTTTTAAAGACAGCCTTAGGACGACGACGCTGCATCTTTGCAACGGCAGCCGCAAGATCGTCGTTTGAAAGACCGCGAGAAAGACCAACGCCTCGATGGTTTCTGAGTCTCTCCACGCCGTAAGTATCGCAGAGTGAGCGCGTTCTATCAGCAAGCTGCTGAATGACAGAAAACTCTACAGGCTCTTGGCCTAAAGGAGCTTCTTTCCAGGCATCAAGCAGCGTTTTAATGGCATCACAGTTTTTGTTGACCTCGCCGATGATGGACTGATCATCAACAAGAAGGCCAGGTATGACAAACGCATTAGCGTGCTCAATAGCTTGATTGATATCCATACACTCTCGCTTTGGTGGGTGAGAATTAGTTCAACATATAAGTATCTACCCTGAAGCGCGTATTCTTTGCGTCATTTTCTAGAAAGTGCGTGCCTCACTAAAAATGCGTGCTAGGCTGTTGATGCAACACAGTTCTATGAAAGGTTTTACGCATGTCTGATTTGAATGAGTCACTTGCTCTTTCTGAGGAGCTCCTTGCTTTTATTAAGCAGAGCCCTTCTATGTTTCATACCACGCAAACCATCAAAGAGTACCTGCTAGAGAATGGTTTTACGTACCTCTCCGAGGGATCTTCTTGGGATGTTCAGCCAGGTGGCACTTACTTTACCACGCGCAATAATTCTTCAATTGTTGCCTGGAAAGTTGGCGAGAAGTACCGTGAGCCCCAAACCTCAAACGCTAACGCTCCTTATCATTTCCAGCTTGCCGTTGCCCACGGCGATTCTCCAACCTACAAGGTAAAAGCTCAGCCAGAGCTAACCGGTGAGGGCAACTCACTTCGCTTGAACACCGAGGCATATGGCGGCATGCTTGATCACACGTGGTTTGACCGTCCTTTGGGTATTGCCGGTCGTGTGCTGGTCAAGGTAGGAAACAAGGTAGAGTCCAGGCTGGTCAACATTGAAGACGACGTTGTCATGATTCCAAGCTTGGCTATTCATCTTGAGCACAAAAATGGTCTCTCGCCAGAGTTTAATCGTGCTAAAGATTTGATGCCACTCTTTAGTGCTGGAGAGCTTAATCCCGGCGCCTTTAACGCCCTGGTAGCAGACGCAGCAGGCGTGTCTCAAGAGGACATTCTTTCTCGCGATTTGTTCTTAGTTGATCACACGGGTGGCCGCATTTGGGGTGCTAAGAAGGAGTTTGTTTCCGCTGGTCATCTGGATGACCTTCAGTGTGCATTCGTAGCACTCAAGGCCTTCCTTGCGTCTTCAAATGAGCAGGACATCTCTGTGTATACCTGCTTTGATAATGAAGAAGTTGGTTCAAATACCAAGCAGGGCGCAAAGTCTACGTTCCTTAAAGACACGCTGCAGCGCGTTAATGCTACGCTTGGCTTTACGCAGGAAGATTACTACCGCGCGCTCTCGGCATCTTTGCTGGTAAGCTGCGACAATGCGCATGCGGTACACCCCAATTATCCCGAGAAGCACGATGCGGTCAACAAGCCGTATCTCAATGGCGGCATGGTTATCAAGGAAGCAGCACGTCAGTCGTACTGCACCGATGCGTTTAGCCGCGCCATTGTCGAGGCTATTTGGAAGCAGCAAAACATTCCTTACCAGGTTTTTGCCAATAGAAGCGATATGCCAGGCGGATCAACGCTGGGCAACCTCTCCAACATTCAGGCCAGCATGCATGCCGTTGACGTGGGCCTGCCACAGCTTGCTATGCACTCCGTGTACGAGACCGCGGGCACCAAAGACACGCTTTTAGGGTACCAGGCTCTCAAGGCGTTCTATGACACCTGCGTTTGCATCACCGATGCCGATTCGTTTGAGTTGAGGTAGTACCTGGCGAGAAACCCCGTGTACTAGCTATACTTACGTACATCGCATACAACACATCACTTGAAGGAGCTCCATGTCAGAAAAACAGCTTACTGCTCATGATATGGAGCTCCTAACTTGTGCAGGCATTTTCGTTGAACCTCAGACACTGAATGGCCCTGCGTTGGTATTTCCTATCTCAGATGGTGAGGGTGGAGAAATACGTGTGTTGTGGCAGGGCGGCGCCTATGAGAGTGCAACTTATATAGATTCTAGAAAGAATCAGCTGGTATTTCCTTATCTCAAGTTGTATGACTTGCTGTTTGAAGCTGCGTGTCCCGTGCATTCAGTTTTAATGTTGGGCGCTGGTGGTTGCTCGTATCCTCGATATTTAGTAGCTCATTATCCAGAGGTTTCTTGCGACGCACTGGAGATTGATCCTAAAATTGCAGCTCTAGCTCATAGTTACTTCTTTGTGGATGAAGCTATTAGAGAGAGCAATGGTAGGCTTCGGGTACAAGTAGCTGATGGCGTAGAGTATATAAAGAGCCTAGCTACCTCTGATAATAGGCGCTATGACGCTATCTTAAATGATTGCTTTAGCGGAGAAGTTCCACCTGCAGCTATGATGACTGTTGAGTGGATGAGACAGGTGGCACACTGCCTTACTCCTGGCGGAAGATATCTCACAAATGTAGTTTCTGCACAGGTAGGAGAGGGAGCGCATCAGCTTGAGGAGCTCATGGATGCTGCTCGCACGGTGTTTGAAGAGGTAGAGGCTGTTCCTTTGGATCCAGAAGCAGACCCAAGAGAGTCAGACAACCTTATGCTCGTTTGTCAGCGCGCTTAAGTGCGGTGAGCGCAAGCGCAAGACAACTGCTCATCAGTACAATGCCAATGCCAAAGAGCACTAAGAAACCGTGGGCTGAGCCGTCTACAATCAAGCTCCAAATAATGAGCGCACAGGCAGAGACAAAGCTGCTGACACCTGCAATTCTTGAGTAAATAAGAGTGGAATCTTTTTTACCAAAGACCGCACGTACCAAAAGTGGCGAGCCGACCGTTGTAAGGGCATAGGCAATTCCAAAAAGGAAGGTCCCTGCAAGCAAAAGTGGAAGTACTGGGAGCTTAAATGCCAGCATAAGTAAGCCAACAATACCTGAGATAATTCCTACAAAGCAGGCAAGCTTTACAGAGATATCGCTCAAAGCACCTAGCAGCACTTTTCCAATTGCTTGACCGAGCATGGTTGTTCCGGCAAGAAGGCCTGTGGCAGCGGCAATGGCAGGAGCGGTTTCTGCAAATGTTGCAGCATAGCTAGGGAAGTACTGGGAGATTTGCTGGTTAAAGGTAATGAGTGCATAAAACGCAGCAACCATATAAAATTCTGGATATTTCATTGCGTCATCAGCAGAGATGTCGTTTGAAGAAGCGTCTTCAACTTCAACGGTTTTCTCGTCAGTAGAGGAGAAGGTAAGAGGTGTAAGACCAAGGTCTTGGGGTTTCTCGCGCACTACAAAAAGGGTAAAGGGAAGTGTTCCAACAAGCATAACCAGGGCAAAAATTAGGTAGCAAGCACGCCAACCTTCTGGACCAGAGGAGATAATGGCAGATCCGATGGGGTTAAAGACAGTGCCGCCAATACCGGTAAATGCAAAGCAGAGACCCATAAAAGTACCAACGCGCTGGTCAAACCAATCATTAATGAGGGCGGGGACGCACAAAAACATGAGAGCTGGTACGCCAATGCCAAGTCCCACTGCACAGAGATAAAAATGCCACATTTCTTGAGCTGCTGACATGGCTCCGTATGAGACTGCGCAGATGATAACGCTTGCAGAAAGCACCAAGCGCGTGTCATGCGTTTTATAAAACTTGCCTATGAATGGCAAAACTACCGTCATGGCAATACAGAGTACCGAGAAGACCGCAGAGAAGGCAACGCGGGGAACGCCAAAGTATTGTGAAACTGGTGTGATGAAGATGCCAAAGCACGTAAGGATAATGGCGCACGGCAAAAACATGACGACAATACAAGTTGCAACGATGGCGTATGCATATTTAGTGCCGAGTAAACGATGTAGCACTGAGGCTCCTCTCTTTTGGCCAGAAATAGTGTAGGCGATGTGCCTTAAAAAGGACACATCGCCTACCAAGTCGTACAAAATTTTTAAGAGGCAACTCAGGGTGTTACGCGCGCAAGATCTTAGCTGTCAGAACCTCTGCGGTTCTCGCCCTCAAGAGCACGGATTGGTCCGATGTCCTGAGTGGTCTCAAGAGCGCCCAGGTAGTTACCCTCTTCATCGCGAACAGCAAAGTAACGGACGTAGAGGAACTTATCTCTTACCTCAAACCAGAACTCGGAGGAGTCGCTACGACCGCTCCTGAACTCGGTGAGGATGCGACGAACAGCTTCCTGGCTCTTTGGTGGATGGCAGTCATATACGTCGCGGCCAAGGCAGCTCTTAGGACGAGGGAAAGCACGGGTGTCGCCGTGGCTGAAGTAACGTGTCTTGTCATCTGCATCAACAAAGGTAATGTCAAGCGGAATGGTTGCAAAGACAGCCTCAAGCTGCGGAATGGTGAACTCACCGGTAGAGAGCTTGACCTTACCGTCAGCAGAAATTACTTCCTCTTCTGCTTCAGCGTTATTCTCGTCCATAGCGGCTGCGGCTTCCATCTCTTTGAGCTTGTCGTTTGCAAGCTCAAGAGGATCTGCGTGCCATGATGGAGGATTGACGCCAAATGCGTGACCAAACTCGTTCTCTTCAGCGGCAATCTGGGTCCACTGGGTGGCGGTTAGGTGCTCAAGAGAAAGCGGAATAAGAACGTTCTCTTCCTTGGAAGCCATAGACTCAGCGCCCTCAATAGCCTCATCCAGATAGTCAGCAACGCCTGCCATAAGGCCTGCATCGTACTGACCAAATGCAGTCTCAAGCAATGCTTCTGCACCGTTGACAGCGTTTCTTACCTCATCGTCCTTGCCCCACATAACCTTTGAAGGACCGGTGATATCGTGACGCTCCAGGTGAGGGAAGAGCAGCTCTTCCTTGCGCTTATAGTGAACAAAGACCTCATCAAAGGCGTCCATATCAGCCTTTAGAATTGCTGCAACGCCAGCGCATTCTTCGTTGCTGGAAGACTCGTTAAGGGCGCGAGCGCGCTTAACATCTGGAGCAACGCGGTCGTGGATAAAGGCAAGAATGCGGTCGTTCTCCTGGCGCATGGTCCAAACAGGGTGACCAGGAGTTTCTTCAACAGCACCTGTTGGTGCGCAAGCGACCTTGCCTTCAAAGAGAGCGGCGTGAACGTCGCAGAGCTTCAGGACCTTCTCCATAGGAACACCGCCAGCAATGAGCTCCTGCTCAGCGTTAGAAATCTCTGAGCCAGAGACGTCCTTGAAGTTGCGAGTAAAGTCCTCGCGAACAGCCTCGATGTCCTCACCGTCGTTGAGGCGCTCAAGATACTGGGCGATAAGAGCTTTGCGCTCCTCAGGAGTCTGCGCGATAGGTGCGTTCTCTGCCTCTGCGGGTTTCTCGTCAGCTGGGGTTTCTGCCGCTGCAGGCTCCTCATCGCCAAGAATGGTAAAGCCGTGAGCGCGGAAGATTGCTTTGAGCTCCTCAAGGTCTACGCCTTTGTGGTCGCAGCCTTTAGGGATGGTCATAAAACGACCCATGGTCTGAAGACGGCCTGGCTCGGTAATCTCGGCAAAGCCGTTTTCTGCCATGAGGCCTTTAATAACGGGATACTTAGTGCAAATCTCATAAACGGATTTGCTTAAATCAAGAACCTGTGCCATACGGGCTCCTCTCGGATAAGTTTAGAAAGTCTACTACGGCTTACTTTATACCCAAAGTGTGACAGGACTTCCATATGGCTTTTGTTGTGGTTACAACAAAACAGAAATTATTCTTTACTCTTTAAGGTGAAAGACAGCAGGACCGGGTTGTGATCAGAATAGGCAAATTGCGTGTCAATGTTTCTGGCGGTTGCAACAACGTTATCCGAGACAATCCAGCCATCAACTGTGGTGGTGTACGTCTTGTCTTTCTCGTAAGGAATATCATCTCCGCGGCAGGTAGGAACGTCGTTGAGGTTGTCTGGAGCTACAACGCTAAAGCCTTCTGGCAAATCAGAATCTTTGAGTTCTGCTACCCAGTCTGGTACCTGCTGAACAGAAGGATAGAGTGTAAGCGAGCCCAAAATGGCATGGTTCCAGTCGCCACCCGCAATAACGTAATTACCCTTAGCGCGCTCCTCAGACATTATTTTGGTTAGAAGTGCAAGCTGCTGCGCGCGACTAGTGCCACCTTTGTCGTAGGCAGACATGTGGCTGTTAATAAGTACCAGCTCATGACCATCGCTGGTAGGGTAGCGTGTAATCATAAAGCAACGGTCTAGGTCAAAGAATTTTGTGGGAAAAGACTCGTCAATGGGGTAGGTACGACGAGTTGCGCTAGAAGCAAGTACGTTTGAAAGCGTCAGAATTCCAGAGTTAGAGGTTCCGTGGAACTCTGTGAGTGGATAGGCGAGAAACGCGGTGTGGAAGTTCTGCGCAAAATATGATGCGTAGGATCCAAAGCGGCTCTCTGCCTCAGAAACTTGATTGACGTGCCAGCTTCTATCGGATGAGGTATCAATCTCTTGGAAAAGAATAAAGTCAGGGGCTGTACCGCCATTCAGAGAAGAAACGGTGTTCAGGGCACCGTTTGTGGTGTAAAGAACGGAGTTTCTGCTTACCGCGCGTCCGTGAGTTCCCACGGTGCGTGTGCCATCCTGCATGATGCCTTCATCCATAAAGAAGGTGTAATCAGGGGTGTAAGCACCAAAGCCAATGTTGTAGGTCGAAGCTGTGTAGGTTTGGCCTACCTGTACAGTTGTAGCCTCAGGAGAAGCACCTTGATTGGATACAGGAGTATTGTCAGGAATGCGATAGTAATTAAGCTGCAGGTAGAGGGCATATCCACCAAGAACCAGTAAAGCTAGAACAAAAAGCCCGCCTACAAATTTGAAAAGTGGTGCAAGAACCCTTTTTAGAAGGCCAATAATAAACTTAAGGCCAAGAGACAAAACTCTTTTCATGCGAACCTCGTATCAATCAAGTGTCGTATGATTTAAATGATAACTATTATGGATTGAAATTACTTTGAGGAGTTTGTATGTCGCTATCAAGAAATACAACACTAGAGCTTTTCAAACCCTCTGGTATCAGGCGTTTCTCGGCACTTGCTGCTGCAACACCAGGATGTATTTCTTTAACTATTGGAGAGCCGGGAGAAGACACTCCAGCCCCTATTTGCAACTTAGTAGACAGAGAACTTGCAGCTGGAAACACGCATTATCCACCCAACGTTGGTACTCTTGAACTTAGGGAGGCCATTGCTGCCTGGGAGTCTGCTCGTGGTATGAAGGTAGGTCAAGACGGTATTGTCGTTACCGTGGGAGCTGCGGAAGCCATTTCTGCAACTATGCTGACCCTTATGAATCCAGGTGACGAGGTTATTATTCCTGAACCAGCGTATTTGGTATACAGAACACTCTGCCAGCTTAATCGTGGTGTAGTTGTGCCGCTTGATACCAGCACCAATCATTTCCAGATTGATCAAGAGCAGCTCAAGTCAAAAATTTCAGACAAGACAAAGCTTATTGTTTTGACTTCTCCCAACAATCCTACGGGATGTGTTTATACAAAAGAGTCGCTTGATGCGGTGGCAGAACTTGCCCGCAAGCACGGCTTTTATGTTTTGTGTGATGACGTTTATAGAGAGCTTGCCTATGTTGAGGACGTTCCACGTTTTGTTGAGCTCTATCCAGACTTAGCTGATCGCTGCATTGTGACAAATAGTTTCTCCAAACCATGGGCAATGACGGGTTGGAGACTTGGTTGGGTTGCTACCTCTGATGAGCTTGCGACAGATATTGGAAAGGTTCACGCCCAGCTAGTGTCTTCTGTTCCTTCATTTTTGCAGCCAGCTGCTCTCTATGCGCTTTCTTACGATGTCACGCCTATGCGCACAAACTATCAAAAGCGCAGGCAGATTGTGCTTTCTGCACTTGAAGACATGAATCTTCCTGTTGAAGAACCAGAAGGTGCCTTCTATGCATTTCCCTCAATCAAGGAATTTGCCCTTGATTCTGAGGCGTTCTGTGAGCGAGCAATCAAGGAGTTTGGTGTAGCACTGGTACCTGGTGTTTTCTTCGGCGCCGAGGGGTACGTGCGTATTAGTTACGCTGCCTCAGACAAGAATCTGACAGAAGGCCTTTCTCGCCTTAAGACTTTTGTTAATACTTTGCGAGAAGAACAAAACTAGCCCAAATACAGAGCTTTCTGTGGTAGGGTTTTACTGTCAATAGAGGAGCGAGCACGATGGGTTCTGGGTTAGTCGGCAGGCAGTGACCCCAGAAGGAGGCGAGGTTCGCCGAACTTGGCAATCAGGCGTGGTTGTCAGGTGGGCTTGTATGAAATACATGCAAGACTGTCCGAGATTTCGGGGGTGCTACTTTGACGGTGTATTGCGCCCCCAATTTGAGGGGGAGCTTTGAGTAAGAAACCGTTTGTTTCTGTAGATGCCCTAGAGGCAATCACTAAGACGTATCCAACGCCATTTCACCTGTATAACAAGGCAGAGATTGTTCGCCGTGCAAAGCTGTTACAAGAGGCTTTTAGCTGGAACGCTGGCTTTAAAGAGTACTTTGCGGTTAAAGCTACGCCAAATCCTTATATTGTGAGACTGCTGGCAGAGCTTGGCTGTGGCTGTGACTGTGCAAATGCTACCGAGCTCACGCTTGCAAAAGCCTGTGGAGTTGCCGGTCAAAACATTATGCTCTCGTCAAATGACACTACGGTGCTTGACTTTGCTCGCGCTCATGAGCTGGGAGCCATTATTAACTTAGACGCTGGTGGCGATATGCTTACAACGCTTGAAGAAGCGGTGGGAAGCAACATGCCGCAGGTCATGTGCGCACGCCTTAATCCTGGTGGCGTGTTTGAATCGCAAAATGGCATTATTGGAAATCCCGATGATGCTAAGTTTGGCATGACAGAAGAGCAGCTTTTCCAGACGTTTGCGTATCTTAAGACCAAAGGTGTTACTGAATTTGGCCTTCATGCATTCTTGGCTAGTAACGCTCAAGAGGAGGATTACTATCCAAATCTTGCGCGCATCCTCTTTAAGCTGGCCGTTAAGCTGCACAAAGAACTTGATATCCATATTGGATTTATCGATCTTTCTGGTGGCATTGGTGTGGCGTATGAGCCAGACCAGGTTGAGCCTGACGTCTTGACCATTGGTCAGGGTGTAAAGCGCGCCTTTGAAGAGGTTCTAGTTCCCGAAGGTATGGGAGACGTTGCCATTTACACCGAGCTTGGACGCTGGCTTTTGGGCCCCGCTGGTGCGCTTGTTACTCGCGTTTTGCACCAAAAAGAGACGTACCGCCACTACCTAGGCGTAGACGCGTGTGCGGCAAACCTTATGCGTCCTGCAATCTACGATGCCTATCATCACATCACTGTTATGGGCAAAGAGGACGCTCCTGCAACTCATACGTACAACGTTGTGGGCGGACTTTGCGAGAATAACGATCAGTTTGCAAAGAACCGCCAGCTCCCAGAGGTTGCTGTGGGTGACCTCTTGTTCATCCATGATACAGGCGCTCATGGTTTCTCGATGGGCTATAACTACAACGGCCGTCTGCGCTCCGCTGAGCTGCTGCTTCTAGAAGATGGATCCGTGCAGCTTATTCGCCGCGCCGAGACCGAGGCTGATTACTTTGCAACGCTTGCATTTGATGGCTCCGATTTTTCTGATCTTGCGCAACAAACAACTATAAACACCACACGTTAGAGGGCGAGAAAAACTATGGACATGAAGAATTTGACTGGTGCAATCACCGCTTTAGTAACCCCATTTGATGCTCAGGGAAATGTTGACTTCGAGGCACTTGAGCACTTTGTAGACTTCCAGATTGAGCAGGGAATTGACGGTATTCTCGCTCTTGGTACTACCGGCGAGTCCTCAACCATGACAGATGAGGAGGACATCGAGGTAGTTAAGGCAATCCTTGCCAGGGCTCAGGGTAGAATTCCTGTTATTGGCGGTGCTGGTTCCAACTCTTCTGCTGAGTCTTTGCGCAAAGCAGAGGCCCTAGAGAAGGCGGGTGTTGATGGTCTGCTGCTGATTACTCCTTACTACAACAAGAGTAACGAAGAAGGCATCTACCAGCACTTCTCGTATGTACTCGACCGCGTTGATGTTCCTTGTATTTTGTATAACATTCCTGGTAGAACGGGCTGCTCAATTTCTGAGCGCAACGTTCAGAGGCTTGCAGCGCATCCAAATGCATGGGGTATTAAAGAGGCTTCTGGAGACATTGCGTACGCAACAAAGGTTGCTCGTTATTTGAGCGATGACTTTACTATGTGGTCCGGAAATGACGACATGATTGTGCCCCTGCTTTCTCTTGGTGCTTCTGGTGTCATTTCTGTTTGGTCTAACCTTGATCCAAAGATGGTTCATGACCTGGTAGTTGCATGGCACCGTGGCGAGGTCTCCCTTGCTCGTGAGCTGCAGCTTCAGTATCTTGACCTGGTTCACGCGCTCTTCTGCGAGGTTAATCCAATTCCTGTCAAAGCCGCTCTGGCTCGTATGGGATTTATGGAAGAAAATTATCGTCTACCTCTGTGGAAGATGACTGAAGAGCATGCAGAGGTGCTTGAAAACGCTATGAGAAAGGCTGGTCTTCTTGATGCCTAGTGCAGTAGTAATTGGTACCGGCAAGATGGGAAAGCTCATTGAGCAAACCCTGATTGCTCACGGCTTTGAGGTACTTGGTGCGTTTGGTCACGAGAATATCAATCAGCTGAGCACCGTTGAGCAAACGCCTGATGTGGTTGTGGATTTCTCTGGTGTTGCTGCTTTTGAGGCTGTTGTCGGATTTGTACGCGAACGCGGGTGTGCGCTGGTTTCTGGCACAACGGGTTTCTCGCCAGAGCAGCTTTCAGAGCTGAAGCAGCTGGGGGAGAGCGCGCCGGTGATTCACGCGGCAAACTATTCGGTGGGCGTTGCCGTGTTGAGGCGTGCGGTAGCTATGGCTGCTGAGGCGCTTGACGGCTGGGATACCGAGATTGTGGAGACGCACCACAACCAGAAGGTTGACGCTCCCTCCGGTACAGCAAAGCTGCTGCTTGCTGCTATTGATCCAGAGGGAATTCGCCCCGTTGTTTCTGGTCGCGAGGGTTTCTGTGGAGCTCGCTCCAAAGACGAGATTGGCGTGTTTGCACTCAGAGGCGGCACGGTGGCTGGCACTCATGAGGTGCATTTCTTTGGACAGGATGAGGAAGTGTGCCTGACTCATCGCGCAACCTCTCGTCAGATTTTTGTGAACGGTGCCGTTGCGTGCGCTGAGAAATTGCTTACAAAAGCTCCAGGTTTTTATACTTTTGAAGAGTTGATTTTTGGATAACCGCATGTGCTTGCCTATATAGGTCAGCATCTGTTTGATTGAGAAAGGACGCGCATGGACGCCCAGGAAATTATTAATTACATTGCTACGTCAGAGAAGAAGACCCCCATTAAGCTCTACGCCAAAGAGCGCGAGGGTGCTTCTGTGTCGTATGGATCTTCTCGCGTGTATGGTGAGGGCACCTCAAAGGTAGTCTTTGGCGATTGGTCCGAGCTCAAGAGTGTTGTTGAGCAGAATGCAGACGCATTTGAGTATTTTGATATTGAGAATGACCGTCGAAACTCCGGTGTTCCTCTGCTGAACATGAAGGACGTAAACGCACGTATTGAGCCAGGTGCACTGATTCGTGAGCGCGTTGAGATTGGCAACAATGCCGTCATTATGATGGGCGCTGTTATTAATATTGGTGCTGTTATTGGTGAGGGCACCATGATTGATATGGGTGCTGTTCTGGGTGGTCGCGCAACCGTTGGTAAGAATTGCCACATTGGTGCTGGTACTGTTCTTGCTGGTGTTGTTGAGCCTGCATCTGCTACGCCAGTTATTGTTGAGGATAACGTCCTTATTGGCGCAAATGCTGTGGTTATCGAGGGCATTCGTGTTGGAGAGGGCGCTGTTGTTGCAGCAGGTGCTGTGGTAGTTGAGGACGTTCCAGCAAACGCTGTGGTAGCGGGATGTCCCGCACGTGTGATAAAAATGAAGGACCAGAAAACAGAGGGCAAGACAGCTTTGGTTGATGCTCTCCGCACGTTGTAATCGAGGTTACATGCCAGACGGCTCCAAAAAAGCACAGGGTTTTACCACCAACATTTCCTGCGTACACACAGAAAATTGGGCAGATAAAAAAGAAGATTCTTGGTTTACCTACGAACTTCTCGCCGAAGATCCTAAGACGTACGCACGCGCCGGTATCTTCCACACGCCTCACGGTGATATTCCAACGCCTATTTTTATGCCGGTTGGTACTAAGGCAACCGTTAAAGGTTTGATGACCGATACCGTCCGTGACCTTGGCGCCAAGATTATTCTGGCAAATACGTATCATCTGTCTCAGCGTCCAGGAGATGAGCTGGTAGCAAAGATGGGTGGCTTGCATGACTTTATGCAGTGGCATGGACCAATTCTGACGGATTCAGGTGGATTCCAGGTCTTTAGTCACGAGGAGTTCATGAAGCTCTCTGATGAGGGTGTTAAATTCCGTGCGGTAGATTATGACGGCGCATGGTCGTACTGGACGCCAGAAACTAACATGCAGATTGCGCAGAACCTTGGTGCAGACATTGTTATGCAGCTTGATCAGTGCGTAGGCTATCCTGCCGAGCGCAGAAAAGTTGAGCGCGGAGTTGAGCTTTCAAGCGCATGGGCCGAGAGGTGCTTTAAGGCTCATACCCGTCCTGATCAGGCGCTCTTTGGCATTGTTCAGGGTGGCATGCACCTTGATTTGCGAAGGCGTTCCATTGAGCACCTTGAGTCCATTGGTGATTTCCCCGGTTATGGCATTGGCGGCTATTCCGTTGGAGAGCCTCACGAGGTTATGTTTGAGACGCTGGCGCCACTTTGCGCTGATTACATGCCTCGCAATAAGCCTCGCTACCTGATGGGTGTTGGCAATCCGTCTACGCTTATTCGCGGTGTTGCTTGCGGCATTGATATGTTTGACTGCGTGCTTCCAACGCGCACCGCTCGTATGGGCACCGCGTTTTCCCATGAGGGCCGCATGAACCTTAAGAACGCAAAGTACTTTGCAGATGCAGGCCCTATTGATGCCAAGTGCACCTGTCCTGTCTGTACGGGCGGATATTCTCGCGCATACATCAATCACCTGGTCAAACAGCACGAGATGCTGGGCGGACAGCTGCTTTCTATGCACAATATTTACTTCTTGCTTGAGCTGATGCGTCAGGCGCGAGAAGCAATTCTCGCAGGTACCTACAGCGATTTTGTTGAGGAGTGGGAAAACTCTGACGGCGTGGTTGATTTCTAAGTTCGCCTGGCGAGAAACCCGTCTTCTTGATAGCGCTGTGCAAGAAATCTTGATAGCTCCGCGCAAGCAACTTTGATTTAATTTTTTTATGACTAGCTCACTAATTTGTGGGCTAGTCATTTTTTGTCCGGTGACACGGGTAGAATAAAAGAGATAAACATTCGCGGGCGCCCGAGGTGCCCCTGGCTGGCTCTGCCGCCACAGAAAAGAGGACATGATGCCCGGCATCGAGAAAAGCACTCGTTGGAGTGTTCTTACACAAGACGTATATCTAGAGTCGCTGTTTAAAAAAGAATTGCACGTTACTTCACTTGTTGCTCGTGTATTAGTAGCACGTGGATTTACTGATGTAGCCGCAGCTCGAGAGTTTCTCTCGCCATCCTTGCAAAGGGATTGGCTTGATCCACAGTGTATTCCTGGAATGGCTGAGGTTGCCGCCCGCGTTCATAAGGCAATTGTTGAGCATAAAAAGATTGCCGTTTTTGGTGATTTTGATGTTGATGGAATGAGTTCAACGTGTTTGCTTACCCTGGCTTTACGTCGATTGGGAGCAGATGTTTTGCCGTATATTCCGCATCGTTTTGGTGAGGGATACGGACTCTCTAAAGAGGCTCTTGCAAGAGTTTTGCAAGATAGAAAGCCAGATTTAATTATTACGGTAGATAACGGCATTGCTGCTGCTCAAGAAGTTGCTTGGCTTTTACAGCAGGGGATTAATGTTGTTGTCACCGATCACCATGAGCCTGCAGATTTGGTGCCCCAGGGTGTTCCAGTAACTGATCCAAAGCTTGTTGAGGATTGTCCTTCCAGAGAACTTGCTGGTGCAGGCGTTGCCCTTAAGCTGGTGCAGGTTTTAGGACAGCTTCAAGATCAGCCTCAGCTTTGGCTTGATTACATTGATGTTGCTATGTTGGGCACACTGTCTGACATGATGATGCTCAACAAAGAGAATCGTGCGCTGGTTTCTGAAGGTGTGAAACGCCTGCAGAAAGGTCTTCGTCCAGGTCTTGTGGCTCTAGCTGCTGTTGCTGGTCAAGATATTGCCCAGATTTCTGCAGATAATCTGCCGTTTTCTATTATTCCTCGCCTTAATGCAGCTGGACGCATGGGCACTACCGATATTGCGCTTGATCTTCTCCTTACAGAAGATGCTGAAGAGGCAACTATTCTTGCTGGAAAACTAGAAGAGATTAATGCCGAGCGTCGTGCTATTGAGGCAAAGCTTACCGATGAAGCACTTGAGCAGGCAAAAGAAATTTATGACGGCGGCCGCGCAATTGTGCTTGCCAAAGAGGGCTGGCATGAGGGCGTAAAGGGCATTGTTGCTTCAAGAATTGTTAATCGCTATCACGTGCCTTGCATTCTGTTTACCATCCAAGATGGAGTTGCTCGCGGTTCTGGCCGCTCTGTTGGCTCCGTTGATTTATTCCACGCCGTTGAACAGTGTGCAGACCTTACCGTCCGTTTTGGTGGCCACCAAGGAGCCGTTGGCGTAACGGTAGAAACAGCAAAGATTGATGCTTTTAGAAAGCGTTTATCAAAGGTTATGGCAGAGCTTCCAGAAGAAGAGTTTGAGGCTTCAGGAGAAGTTACTGCCCTGGTAAACCTTGATGAAATTACCATTAACTCCATTGATGCCCTTGAGGCACTACAACCTTTTGGTCAGGGTAATAAAAAGCCGCTCTTTGGCGTCAAGGGTGTAGTGATGAAGAATCGCTCACGTGTTGGCGCAGGCGGAGCTCATCTTTGTTTTATGGCTTCAAATGGCATTTCTTCAATTTCATCCATCATGTTTAGAACGCCTCATGTTGAGGCGGCAGCTGAGTATGACGGCGCTGTTGATTTGATTTTTGAAGCAGTTAACGAGACCTGGCAGGGTAGAACCAAGCCAAAACTCATGGTCAGAGATATTCTCTACAGAGACTTTACTGATGAAGATGACGGCCCCATTGAAGCAGATCTTCTCGGCAGCGCTGCTGATTTGCCTCTGGTGGTTACCAAAGAGACTACAGAGGCTGATGAGGCCTCCCAAGAACAGGCGCAGCAAAAGCGCCGTGAGCTGGAGAGTCTTTCTTCTGAGGAGCTTACTCAGACCCTGGTCACGTCCATGATTGGTTCAAGAGAACTCTTGCCTCTGCAAAAGAAAACACTAGAGGCTCTCTCTCAAGGAACGTCTTGTCTCTCTGTCATGGCAACAGGTAGAGGTAAATCGCTTATTTTCCAGGTTCATGCTGCTCGTGTTGCGCTGCTGCAACATAAAATGAGCGTGTTTGTCTATCCGCTGCGCGCCCTCATTAACGACCAGGTTCAAAGCATAAAAAACACCTTTGAGCCTCTAGGAATTTCTGTCGAAGTACTCAACGGAGAAACAGACCTTTCCAGCCGAGAAGACCTGTTTGCTCGCATGAGAAACAATGAGCTTGATATTGTGCTGACTACTCCAGAGTTCTTCTCGCTCCACGCTGATCAGTTTGTCGCGGTGCAAAACATCTCGTTTGTGGTGTTTGACGAGGCACATCACGTGGGCATGAATGCTTCTGAGGGCAGACTTGCTTATGCACAAATGCCACAGGTACTAAAAATGCTTGGGAGTCCGCAGATACTTGCCACAACAGCTACGGCTACCACGAAGTCGGCTCAGAATATCTGTGAGCTTCTCTCCATTGAAACAGAGCATGTATACAAAGACAAAACGGCTCGTACTAACCTTGAACTCAAGGACCTTCGCGGTGCTAAGGATAGGGAATGTGCACTGCTTTCTCTTGTGTCAGATGGCACAAAAACGGTTGTTTACGTCAATTCAAGGGAGCAAGCGCAGGCTTTGACGCGTATGTTGCGCCATCGTATTCCAGAACTTGGTCATAAGATTGCGTTCTATCATGCGGGCCTAACACCTCAGATACGCAAGAACGTTGAGCGCGCTTTTAGGCGTGGCGACGTTTGTTGCATCATTGCTACCAGTGCATTTGGCGAAGGCGTCAATATCTCTGATATTCGCCAGGTTATTCTGTATCACCTGCCGTTTGGTCGCGTTGCCTTCAATCAGATGAGCGGACGCGCAGGTAGAGACGGTAAGCCTTCTGTAATTCAGATGCTATTTGATGCGCATGATATGCGCGTTAACGAGCGCATCCTTTCTTCTCATGCACCACAGCGAGAAGCCCTGGTGGCTGTCTACCGCGCGCTTACGGCACTGCAGCCAAAGCTTGGTACTCAGACAGCTGATTCAGCACTCACTGATGAAGATATTGCGCAGATGGCGCTAGAAATTGACCCGCGATCTAAGGCTGACGAGCAAACCGTTCGTGTTGCACTTGACGTTTTTGCTGAGCTAGGGTTTATTAGCATTGAAGGATTTGATCAAACGCGAACAATCTCCGTCAATAGTCAAGCTTCGCACATGGACTTGCTGGAGTCTGCACGCTACGCTGAGGGGCTTAAAGCGCACGCTGAGTTTGAATCATTTGCTCAGTGGGTACTTTCTGCTTCACCAGATGAGCTGGCAGATGCTATAACAAAACCCATCATTCCAGAAATTGGTTCAACGTTTGATGGGGGAAGGGAGTCCTCTGATGAGTGACGAGAGGACCACAAAAGAGGCCAAGGCGCCAGGCGCGGATAATTACCGTCTGCTTGAGGGAGCCGTGCGCACATATTTGCCTGAGGAAGCTCAGGCAAAGATTGCTGCTGCATATGCCTTTGCTGCTGACTACCACAAAGATCAACGTCGTCGTTCTGGCGAGCCTTATATCAACCACCCAGTTGAAGTGGCCCTTATTCTTGCACACGATCTTCATATGGATGAAGACACCATCTGTGCTGCTCTCATGCACGATACCGTAGAAGATACGTCTGCTTCACTTGATGAAATCTCTTCTCGCTTTGGTAAGTCAGTCGCTGAGCTTGTTGACGGCGTCACAAAACTTACGTCCATCGAAGTCAGTTCAATGGACGAGAAACAAGCGCTTAACCTGCGCAAAATGTTCCTTGCCATGTCAAAGGACATCCGCGTTGTTATCATCAAGCTGGCTGACCGCCTCCATAACATGCGTACGCTGGCGGCACTTCCACCGGACCGTCGTCTGTTTAAGGCGCGAGAAACCATGGACGTGTATGCGCCCCTTGCTGACCGCTTGGGCATCTCTTCGGTTAAGTGGGAGCTTGAGGACCTGTCTTTCTTCTGGTTAGAGCCAGAGGAGTACCAGCGTGTTGCTCGCATGGTTTCTGATTCTCGTGCCCAAAGAGAGAATGACCTTAACAATGCTAAGAAAACTCTGACTGATGAGCTCAACGCCGCGGGCCTTACTGACTTCCAGATTACAGGTCGTCCTAAGCACCTCTGGTCCATCTATCAAAAAATGGTCCGCAAGGGCAGGGAGTTCTCCAACATCTACGATCTTATCGCCCTACGCGTTATTACAAACTCTGTAGGTGATTGCTACTCTGCACTCGGCGCTATTCATGCGCTATGGCACCCAATGCCTGGTCGTTTTAAGGACTACATTGCAACACCAAAGGCCAACCTTTACCAGTCGTTGCATACAACGGTTATTGGACCAGACGGTCGTCCCATTGAGATTCAGATTAGAACTGCCGAGATGCACGAGGCATCTGAGTACGGTATTGCAGCTCACTGGCTGTATAAAGAACAGGGCAATTCAAAGGGCAAGATGTCCTCTGAAGATAAGCTTATCGACTCAACTATCAACTGGATTCGACGCAGTCTTGACTGGGCCGTTGAAGACGATATTGATGATCCTCATGAGTTCTTGGACAACCTACGCGTAGACCTCTTTGAGCATGAGATTTTTGTCTTCACGCCAAAGGGCGAGGTCATGAGCTTACGTGTCAATTCAACACCTCTGGACTTTGCTTACGCTGTTCACACTGAGGTGGGCAATCACTGTGTTGGCGCGCGCGTTAACGGCTCTGTTGTTCCGCTGACGCATACACTTCAGATGGGCGACCGCATTGAGATTTTGACTAACAAGAACGCTCGTCCTTCTCGCGACTGGATGACGCTGGTAAAGACGCCGTCTGCGCGCGCAAAGATCCGCAAGTATTTCTCGCAAGAGAACAAGTCTGACGATGCTGAGCGTGGCCGTTCTGAGCTTGCAAAAGAGCTGCGTAAGCGCGGTTATGGCATCAGTGCCACACGTACCGTTAAGGCGCTTGACCAGCTTACCGAGCAGTTTGATTATCGCAGCGTAGATGACCTGTTTGCAGGAATTGGTGCAGGTAATCAGTCTGCTAAGCAGGTTGTTAATCGCGTGAGCGAAATCTTGGAGGAGAAAAACCCCGAGGTTGTTACTGAGCAAGAACGCAATGCCGCGCGACTTCAGGAGAAGAACAAGGCAATTGCAAACGATCAACCATTGGTTCGTTCGTATGTTATTTCTCGTACCGCTAAGGGAAGTCGTCCCAAAAAATCTAACTGTGGCGTTGTGGTAAATGGCGATCCAGATTTGCTTGTTCATCTGGCGCATTGTTGTAATCCTGTTGCAGGTGACGATATCGTGGGCTTTATTACGCGCGGTCGCGGCGTTTCTGTTCATCGAGCTAATTGCCCTAACGTTAAAGACCTGCTCAACGATCCAAAGCGCATTATTCCTGTTTCATGGGATGCCAGTGGTGCTACAGAATTTAGGGTTGAGATTGTTGTTGAGGCAACGGATCGCATGGGTCTTCTCAAAGACGTCACGGTTGCGCTGTCTGACGCTGGTGCAAACATTCTTTCTGCAGCTACACAAGTGGGCGAGCAGGGCGTGGTACGTATGCGCTTCTTGGTTTCTATCTCTGATACCAGCTTGCTCGATACCTTATTTGCATTTGTAACTCGCGTGCCTTCCGTCTACGACGCTCGTCGTATTATGCCAGGTGAAGGCGCTAACCAGATGAGAAGGAGACTCTATGGCTAACCAGAATGAGGGCTGCTCCTGCGGCGGCCATCACCACGACGAAGAGCACGGACACGGCGGTTGCTGTGGTCATCATGGCGAGCACGGTCACGGTGAGCATGGCCACGGCGGTTGCTGTGGTCATCACGGTCACGGTGGATGCCATCATGCAAAAGACCAGATTGGCGTCTTCAAAGTAGGTCCTCTCGAGACCAACTGCTACATCTACGTTTCTGGTAATGAGTGCATGATTATTGATGCCGGTGCATCGGGCGCAGAGATTGCTGCTCAGCTGTTAAATCTTGAGCTCAAATACATTGTTGCTACTCACGGCCATGCTGATCACGTTGGTGGCGTTAAGGCTTTGAAGCTTGCTGTGCCTGGCGCTCAGTACCTAATCAACGAAGCAGATAATGAGCTTGCACAGAGAGCTCATAACTCAAACGAGATTTACGATGATGCTCCAGAGCCAGACGGTTTTCTCCACGAGGGAGATGTTCTCTCTGTTGGAGCTGCACAGTTTAAGATTATGGAAACTCCTGGTCACACTCCTGGCGGCATTGTTTTGGTGGGTGAGGGAACTGCTACTGGCGCCGTTTTTGTAGGCGATACGCTTTTCCAGGGCTCTGCAGGAAGAACAGACCTTCCAGGTGGCAACTTTGAAACGCTTAAGGCTTCTTTGAACCGCATCAAGACAGAGCTTGATCCAACCTCCATTATTTTGTCAGGACATGGAAATCAAACGTCTCTTGAGGCAGAGATAGCAACTAACCCTTTCTTACAGGATTAAATCAGCTATAACTTTGATGATTTAGCAAGACAGATTTGCATAGGTGCGGTATAGTACCTATGCAAACTTTTTAGCCCGAGTGGCGGAATGGCAGACGCGGAGGTCTCAAAAACCTTTGAGGAAACTCGTGTGGGTTCAAGTCCCACCTCGGGCACCAGCTAAAAGTTTAAGCTAGATGTGAATTTCTCGTCATATCTAACTTGGTACTTGTAATGTCTTCTTGTTAGAGGTAACCTTACAAGGTACTTTTGAAGCGGGATTGAACGTGAGTCCCCACCTACACAGCGCAAAAGCAGCTGTCTGGTCAGACAATTTAACCTTCGCACGCTACCTGTGCGTATTGTCTCCCAGTTGCTTGTGCACTGGGTTTTTTATTGGCGGACAAGCAATTGTCCAAGAGGGAAGGTGTACAAGATAGCCAAGAACGATGGTCCTCGCATCAATGAGGAAATCACTGCTCGCACGTGCCGTCTGATTGACGCTGATGGTAGTCAGCTTGGTCTTTTTGGCGTCAATGATGCAATGAAGAGAGCTCGTGAGCACGGTCTTGATCTCGTTGAGATTGCCCCAAATGCCGAGCCTCCTGTATGCAAGATTCTTGATTACAGTAAGTTCAAGTATGAGCAGGCTCGCAAGGCCAAGGCAGCTCGCAAGAACCAGGTCAAGATCGAAGTCAAAGAGATGAAGTTCCGCCCAAAGATTGATGTGGGCGATTACGAGACCAAGAAGGGTCACGTACTGCGCTTCCTCAAGAAGGGAGCACGCGTCAAGATCACCATCATGTTCCGTGGACGCGAGATGGCTCACCCAGAGCAGGGCCGTATTGTACTTGATCGCCTTGCTGAAGATTTGAAGCCTTTTGCCACAATTGAGCAGAAACCGCTCATTGAAGGCCGTAACATGCACATGCTCGTTGCTCCAATCAAGGGAGCGTTTGACGAGAAGCCCGAGGGTGCTGAGGATGGCACCACACAGGAGGAGAAGTAGTATGCCTAAGATGAAGACGCACAAGGGTTCGGCTAAGCGTTTCCGCCGCACCGGTACTGGCAAGATTATGCGTGCTAAGGCTTTTAAGAGCCACATTCTTACCAAGAAGTCCCAGAAGCGTATCCGTGGCTTCCGTAAAGAAGCTGTTCTTTCCGCTGGCGATGCAGCAGTAGTTTCTCAGCGTATGGGCGCTAAGAACTAAGCGCGCCACCCACCAGATCAAATAACAAGGAGTGATTAGATATGGCAAGAGTTAAGCGCGCAGTTGCTGGCCGCAAGAAGCGTCAGACGCTCGTTGAGCGCACAAAGGGTTATTACGGAACTTCCTCTCGTACCTTCCGTGGTATGAAGGAGCAGGCACAGCATTCTGGTCAGTATGCTTACCGTGACCGTCGTAACAAGAAGCGTGATTTCCGCGCACTGTGGATTCAGCGTATCAACGCTGCAGCACGTATCAACGACCTTTCTTACAGCAAGTTCATGCACGGCCTCAAGCTCGCTGGTGTTGAGCTTGACCGCAAGGTTCTCGCAGAGATTGCTTACTCTGACGAGCAGGGCTTCGCAGATCTTGCAGAGATCGCTAAGAAGGCTCTCGCTGAGTAACTTCAGTTTGAGGCTTCAGCCAAGCGATTTCTTCGCAGCTAGATAGCTACACCCCGTACATCCCGGATGTGCGGGGTTTTCTTTTGGCGAGAAACTGGTTGCGCCCATGGTGCTCCGTTGAGGTCCTGGCGAGCCTGATTTTCTCGCCATGTCTGAGCCGTTTGCTGGAAAAGCACGCCAAGTCTGAGTGGTTTTGCCGGTTTTTCTCGCTATGTCTGAGTAAATTTGCTCAGACATAATGCAGTTTTCAGGCTCAAAATTTAGAGCCGAAGCGCCTATCATTCGCGCGCCTGATTTCCTCAAAGAATCTGTAACTTCTGCCTAAAAATGTAAAAGAAACTGTGGATTTGCCTGATTTCTGTAAAGAATCTGTGCCTCAAATACAGATTCTTTGCACTTTTCAGGCGCGTAATGTTTGAAAGTCGTCCTTAGCGAGAAGATCGTGACATTTGCGCGCTTGGCGAGAAGAACGCGCAGCTTAGAGGACGAGAAACCCGCGCAGTAGCAGCTCATACGGCAAGAAGCAGCTCACATGACCGTAACTGCGGGCGCATGGAACGCCGATGTGTGAGCTGGTGTTTCCCCAGCTTATTCGCTCTTGTGTTCTCTGTGGATAAGCTCTTCGATGTGTTCATGCTCTTCTTCATGGAGTTGCTTAATCTCTTCATCGAAGCCTGGATCTTTAGGGGTAATGAGTTCGTCTTCACCAGTCTTTGGATCAGTATGGTGAAGCAGAACAGGCTCAAAGAGGTGCAGGTACTTTGCAAAGAAAGCAGACATGGTAAGCAGCATGACAAAAATTGCAATACGAGGCAGCGTATTGACCTGCGTCATAATGAGCGAGCCAACGCACAGAAGGGCAGTCCAACCGTACATCAAAAGTACCGCTTGGCGCTGATTATAACCGTGAGCCATTAAGCGGTGATGAATGTGTCCACGATCAGCTGTGGCAAAACTAACATGCGCGCGTGTGCGGCGGACAATTGCCGAGAACGTATCAATAATTGGAATACCTGCAACGACGAGAGGAACAATGATGGTTGTGAGTCCTGCCCAACGAGTGACAGACAAAAGCGAAATTGTTCCCAGAGCAAATCCCAAGGTTAGCGAACCAGAATCGCCCATGAAAATAGTTGCTGGATACGAGTTGTGAACTAAAAATCCAAGTGTGGTGCCTGCGATTGCTGCACTTAAAAGCGCTGCATCGAAGCGACCCGCCCAAATGGAAAGCACAAACATAGTGGTAGAGGCAATGCACGTAATACCTGAAGAAAGTCCGTCAAGGCCGTCGATAAGGTTGATGATGTTGGCGTAAGCAACCAGGTAAATGACGGTTGCTGGGTAGGCGAGCCATCCAAGATCCACAAAGCCGTACGCGGAAAACGGATCAACAACGTTACCGATAATCAGGCCGCCCGCAGCCGCGATGCTTGCTGCAATTATCTGACCAGCGAGTTTCTGAATAGGCTTGAGAGAAAAAATGTCGTCGAGCAAGCCGGTCAAGAAAATTACCGCAAATGCAGCGCCAACAATCCAGAAGTTGACGTTGAGATAATAGCGAGAAGAAAGGGTGATTTCTGCATGTCCAAGGATTGCTTCAACGCCATAACGCACCAGCATAGCAACGGCTAACCCAAAGAAAATTGCAACGCCGCCCATGCGAGGAATAGGTTTTTTATTGACTCGACGTGCAGAGGGTTTATCGACAACTCCAAGCTTCCAAGCCAGTTGACGAACGGCAGGGGTAATCAGAGCTGAACCAAGACCAGCCGAGAGGAAAACACAAAACATGGTTACCCAGAGGTTCAAGCCGTATACCCTCCAATAAAAAACAGTATTTAACTGCTAAAATCCATACCATTTAATTGTGCTGCTCATTAAAAAACAAGTCAAGACTTTAATCTTTTTATAATCTCTTTATAGTAAGAATTGTCCTTCTCCCGCGGTCTAAACTGGGTGAACCGACAAGTTTTTTCAGGGAGCCTAATCTCGTGTTCAGTACAGGCATCCTTCGTTGTTAAGGAAGCTGGAACGCCCGAGCGCGGCGCCCACCTTATGAAGGTGGGTTCATAGATGACTGCGGGGAAGGATATTTTTCTGCTTCGACGGTCCGCGGCAGTGCCTCGCCGGCCCGCGCGCCACTTCATTCCGCTCGTATAATCATTGACATACCTGCCCCTGATTGCCACAATAAGTACCGCAACGGGGATATAGCTCAGTTGGGAGAGCGCTGCCTTCGCAAGGCAGAGGCCGAGGGTTCGAATCCCTTTATCTCCACCATGACTTTGACGCGCGCAGAGACCCTGCGCGTTTTTTATACCACCATCTGCCTGGGCAGATACGACGGGAGGCGAGAAACCCTTGGGTAGTGCACCATCACCTAATACCCTTACGTTTTCTGCCTACGACGTCTGTGAACTCTGCCCAAGGCGTTGCCATGCTCAAAGAAACGCTGGTAAAGCGGGCCTTTGTGGAGCTTCAAGCACCATTCGTGTGGCTCGTTCAGCGCTGCACTTTTGGGAGGAGCCTCCCATCTCGGGCGAGGCCGGATCAGGCGCAATTTTCTTCACAGGTTGCCCGCTCAGATGTGTGTTCTGTCAGAACCACCAAATCTCGCAAGAGGGTTTTGGCAAGCCAGTTACAACTGAGCGCCTAGCCCAGATGATGCTTGAATTGCAAGCTCAGGGTGCACTCAACATCAACCTTGTCACTCCCTTGCACTTCTCGCCACACATAATTGAAGCAGTGACGCTGGCAAAAGAGGCGGGATTGACGCTCCCAATAGTGTGCAATACTTCGGGATATGAGCTGCCAGAGGTCGTACAGAAAGTTTCAAGCGTCATTGATATCTGGCTAACAGACGTCAAGTACGCAGACCCCGCGCTGGCAAAAGAGCTCTCGTACGCAGCAGATTATCCAGAGATGTCCATGGCGGCGCTTGAGGTTATGCATGACTCGGTGATGAGTCGTGGCGGGCGCAAGCTGGATGATGACGGTCGCATGTTGCAGGGCATCATTGTGCGTCACCTGGTCATGCCCACGCACGCGGACGATTCCTGTGAGGTGCTCAACCGCGTCTGGAATCTTTGTCATAATGATGTAGACGTATCAATCATGAATCAGTACACGCCCAACGAGCGCATGCGCGCGGTTGGCGGTCCGCTTTCTGGAACGCTTTCTGACGAGGAGTACGAGTTGGTGCTCTGTCATGCGGATGACCTGGGCTTTGAGAACCTGTGGTGGCAGGAGGGCGGAACCGTCTCCGAGAGTTTTGTGCCAGCTTTTGACGCAACGGGCGTTGAAGGTCCCGCGCTCAAGCTCCGCTCGGCTCGCGGTAACGCTACCGACGCTTTAGCCCACACCAGCACCAGCATCCCCGATACGCAAACCGAGGAGTAACCATGTCTGTCGAGAAACCCGAAGAGCTCCAAACCACCCCAGCGCCACAGGCGGCTGCGCTCACGGACGCGGAGCGCGCCGAGCTGGAAGCGCTCCGCGCAGAGAAAGAGCGCAGGGAGCTCGAGGCTCTTCGCGCAGAGAAAGAGCGCGCTGAGCTTGAGGCGCTTCGTGCCGAGAAGACCCGTGCAGCCCAAGCAGAAGCGCTAGCGCAAGTAGAGGCAGCTGCCGCTGAAGACGCTCAGCTTGTTGCAGATCAGCAGCGTGCTGCACGTCAGGCGGCTCAGCTGGAGGCCGCGCAAATTCGTCGTATTCAGGAGCAGCGCGCAAAAGGCCGCGCCCTCATGGAGCCAGATGAAGACGACGAAGACATCAAAATGCCTCTGGGACAAAAAATTGTTATTGGAACTGTGGTAATTCTTGCAGTTATCTTTGTTGTAAGCCAATTTATTTTGTAGGACTGCTACTCTAGATATATCGTCTCACCGTCAGTTTTTGACCAATCGAAAAGAGCAACTATGTCACTCACTGATCGTACCAAACCCTCAGACGTTAGCCTTAATACAGACTTGTATGAGCTCACGATGGCTCAAGGTTATTGGGAAGCCGGTCTTGTTGATGCAGAGGCATGCTTTACCGCATTCTTTCGCGAGAACCCCTTTAATGGTGGATTTGCAATTTCTTGTGGAACTGGTCAAATTGCTGACTTAGTTGAGAATTTTATCTTTGAAGATGACGATATTGACTACCTGGCAAGCATTAACTCTCCTGGTGGCGGTCGTCTCTTTAAGCCAGCGTTCCTTGAGTTTTTGCGTAACCACAAGCTCAATGTAACCATTGACGCAATCCCAGAGGGAGAGCTGGTTTTCCCACGTGAGCCTATGGTCCGCGTTGAGGGCTCCATTGTTGATTGCCAGCTCATTGAGACCGCCCTGCTTAACCTGGTCAACTTCCAGACTTTGGCGGCAACTAAGTGTGCTCGCGTTATCAAGGCTGCTCAGGGCAATCCCGTCTCTGACTTTGGCCTGCGTCGTGCGCAGGGTCCAGACGGCGGTCTGGCAGTTGCTCGTGCTTCCTATATTGCTGGTGCTTCCAGCACTTCAAATGTCCTTGCTGGCAAAATCTACGGCATTCCTGTCTTTGGTACCCATGCACACTCTTGGGTAATGTCGTTTGACTCTGAGCTTGATGCCTTCAGAGCATTTGCAAAGTCCAGCCCAACCAACTGCTCACTTCTGCTTGATACCTATGATGTTCACGAAGGCATCAAGAACGCCATCATTGTGGCAAAAGAGATGGAGGAGCGCGGCGAGCGCTTGAATGCTGTTCGTATTGATTCCGGAGACCTCGCACGCCTTTCTAAGGAAGCTCGCAAGGCTTTTGACGAGGCCGGCCTTCCTTACATCAAGATTTCTGTTTCGAATGATCTTGACGAGTACACCATCCAGTCGCTCTTTGCTCAGGGCGCACCTATTGACGCCTTTGGTGTTGGTACCAAGCTTGCTACCTGCGATCCTCAGCCTTCGCTTGGCGGCGTCTATAAGCTAACCGCTCGTCGTCAGTCTTCCACTGAGCCTTGGACTCCTGTTATCAAGCTGTCTGAGATGGCTTACAAGCGTACCGTTCCAGGCATTCAACACATTCGCCGCTTCTACGATGCAAACGGCTGCCCTGCAGGCGACATGATTTTTGACCCGGATTACCTGGTCACCAAGAGTCCAGAGTCTAAGGCAACTGTTGTCGACATCATTGACCCGTATTCAACTCACAAGCTTGAAGGAACTTCTCGCGAGCTGATGGTAAGGCTGGTAGAAGACGGCAAGCGCGTAGGGGAGAGCGAGTCTATTGAAGTTGCTCGCGATCGCTGCCACGCTGCGCTTATGCGCCTGGATGCAGCATATACACGTTTCTTGAACCCTCAGATTTATCCTGTGGGTCTTGAGCGCGGTCTGGCCAATTTGCGTCACGAACTTGCTGCTCAACATCAGGTAAAATCTTCCGAGGAAACTGAGTAGTCCTTTAGAAGCTACACAACCAACTACGTAATTACGCTGCACACGTGCACTAAATTTAAAGGAGAACCATGCGCGAGAAGATCGAGGAACTTGTACGTCAAGCCTTGGCAGACGCCCAGGCTGCGGGTGAGTTGCCTGAATTCCAGATTGATGATGTGGGACTTGAACGCCCACAGGACTCATCAAATGGAGACTGGTCTTCTACGGTCGCTATGCGTTCTGCAAAGCTAGCACACAAGGCACCGCGCGATATTGCAGCAGCTCTTGTGGCACATATTGCCAAAGATGCTCAGATTGAGCGCGTTGAGGTTGCAGGTCCTGGCTTTGTAAACTTCTATCTGTCAACTGCTGCGGGCAATGAGATTTTTAACACCGTTCGCGAGCAGGGTGCAGATTTTGGCCGTTCTTCTTTTGGCGCCGGTCAAAAGGTCCAAGTAGAGTACGTTTCTGCAAACCCTGTTGGTCCTCTGCATATTGGTCATGGTCGCTGGGCTGCTCTTGGAGATTCTCTAAGCCGCATTCTTGCCTTCGCAGGCTATGAGGTTGAGCGCGAGTACTACGTCAACGATCATGGCTCTCAGATGGACGTCTTTGGTCACTCCATCTCTAAGCGCTACCTGCAGCTTATTGATATCATGCAGAAGCACGACATTGACGCTGATGCAGCTGCGCAGGTGCTTGCAGAAGATCGCAATGCTTACGTTGCAGATGAAGACGATGCTCATCCAGAGGAGCATCCATTTACTGACGAGTTCATTAACTCTCTTGGCGGCAATGCATACGCTGGAGATTACATTGTTGACCTGGGACTTTTCTTCCTTAAAAATGACGGAGAAGTTTGGGCAGACAAATCTGAAGATGAGCGCATGGCAGAGTTCCGCGAGCGCGGCTACAAGATGATGCTTGAGTCCATCAAGAATACCTGTCATACCGCCCGTGCTGACTTTGACGTTTGGTTCTCCGAGCGTTCTTTGTACGTTAAGGATGACCAGGGTAAAGACGCTGTTGACCGTGCACTTGATGCTCTTGATAAGCTTGGATACCTCTATCGTTCTGATGAGGGTGCACTGTTCTTCCGTTCCACTGATTTTGGTGACGATAAGGACCGTGTACTCATCAAAACAAATGGTGAGTATACCTATTTTGCTTCTGACGTTGCGTACCACTGGAACAAGTTCCAGCGTGTCGACCACGTTATTGATATTTGGGGAGCAGATCATCACGGATATATTCAACGAGTCCGCTCTGCTGCAACGGCTCTTGGTTACCCAACTCAGTTTGAGGTTTTGCTTGGACAGCTTGTTAACCTGCTCAGAAACGGTGTCGCCGTCAGAATGTCTAAGCGCAAAGGAACTGGTATCCATTTTGACGAGCTTCTCGCCGAGGTTGGTGTTGATGCAACGCGCTACACCCTTGTTTCAAAGTCTTCCAACCAGATGATTGACTTTGACATTGAGCAGGTAAAGCGTCAGGACAGCTCTAATCCTGTGTATTACGTTCAGTATGCTCACGCTCGTATTTGTTCTATTTTGCGCCGTGCTGCTGGCGTTGACCTTGATGAGGCAAAGGCACTTGGTATGGACGCTGTTGCAGATAAGGCTATTGGCTCTGAGGTTGATCTTGGGCTGCTCTCTGAAGACGCTGAGCAGGCTCTTGCTCGTAAACTCTTTGAGTTCCCAGGTCTTGTTGAAGGCTGTGCTCGCGATAGGGCACCATTCCGCATTACGCACTACATTGAAGAGCTTGCTGGTCAGTTCCATGCATTCTATACCGTCTGTCAGGTGCTTCCTTCTGAAGGACGCCCACTGGACGCAGAGCTTTCTAAGGCTCGTCTTGCTGCGTGTGATGCAACCCGTCGCGTACTTGCAATTGCTCTTGATCTGATTGGTGTTTCTGCTCCTGAGGCAATGTAAACGATAGCTAACTATGTTGTTTTGTCATGATACCGTGCAAGTATTGAATACCTGCACGGTATCTTTAGTGAATTCCTCCAGATAATTTCCACATTTCTGCGTTATGTAAAAAATTTTTTAATGTATAAAAGAGATAATAAAATTAATATTTATTACTTAAATTTTATATTTCAGCATATAAAAGCCTATTTTGATGTCATATAAGCACCATTTTCTAACATATTTTTGACTAACTATTGTTTTGTCCCCACGTTAACACGTGTTTTTTAGGGGTATACTCATTATGCGAGCAAATAGTAAATGGTTCGGGCATAAGAGTGGAGGTCTCTATGGAACTTCGCGAGTACATGTCCATTCGCAGGTCTTACAACTTGGTTAGAAGAGTGGTGCCTGCTAACAGACGACTCACGTTTGAAGAGTTTGCTATTTTGTGTCGCCTCAATGTGAAGGGCGCCCCTGTTAAGACTTCAGAAATTGCCGAGTATCAGAGTGCTCTTCGTCCTACGATTACTCATCGTACCTCGCACCTGGCAAGGCTTGGTTTCATCAAGAGAGATGAAGGCGCCATTGATCGACGCAACGTAGTGTGCATCATTACAGAAAAGGGTGTAGAAGCAGTTGAGGAGCTGTCTAAGCTCACCTGTGCTCGTATTGCACCTGGTCAGGCACTTTCCCGTACTTCATTTGAGCGTATTGTCATGTATGTTGATGCTATGGGAGCTCTGTATTGCAGGGCAGCAGATATGGTGCTTCTTGCGATTCTAGATTCTCCTAAAGACGCTCTTTCTATTACAGAGATTGTTGACGCGCTTGGTCTTTTGCAGCCAACGGTTTCTATGTCTCTTACTGCTTTGGCAGAAAGTGGCCTGGTACAGCGCAAACATGACGATGCTCTTTCAAGAAGAGTAACTATGGTTGGGCTCACGCCTCAAGGCAAGACATATATCAAAGAAATCGTTCAGCAAATTGAAGATATTGTTGTAAAAAGAAAGAGCCGTACAGCTGTTTAAATTATTTATGCAGATTAAAGAAATCTAGAAGATGGGTTTCTCGAGGTTTAAGGGTTAGTGGTATAAATCCCCATTTGCCCGTTTTATGGTGAATTTTATTATTTTTTCATCATAAGGCGGGCATTTTCGTGGTATATTCCTTTTGGATTTGCACCTATTTGATTTTGTTTGTTATCCCTTCATCATATTTCTCACGTATTTTTACAGATTATTTTGATGAGCAAACAGAGAGGTTTGTACATGTCGGACGAAACATCTTCGGTCCAAAATGATTCTTTAAATGATGTAGAAAATACTCCAGCACCACGTAGGCGTGGTAGACCTCGTAAGAGTGAAAATAGTAATTCAGAAAATTCAACTTCAGAAAATACCAATTCTGAGGCAACTGAAGAAAAGGCCTCTAATTCATCTGCTGCAAAGCGTCGTCGTGGTCGTCCAACTAAAAAAGAGACTGAGGCTCGTCGTGCAGTAGAGGCTGTTGTGGCAGAGGCTATGAACGCAGCAGGCATTACAGAGCCACCAAAGCGCCGTCGTGGCCGTCCTAGCAAAGAAGAGATGGAAGAGCGTGCTCTTCATGAGCGTGCCCTTGAAGTTGCACAGGCAGAGGTTCTCGCTCAGGTCCAGGCAGGTGGCAAAGTTTCTTCTGACGTTGTAGATACTGATCGCCTTACCAAGATTGTTCAGGACGCAACTCAGCCTTCTGCAGAGGTAACCCCGGTTCCTGCCTTCACTAAAGCAGAGGCAGAGGGTGCAGTTGGCCAGAATGACAATGCGGCTCAGAAGAACTATGCTGAAGAGCAGGGTAGTGTTGAGCAGCAGGATGGTGCAGCTCTGGAGCAGACTTCTGGTGCAGTAGCAGATTCCGATGCAGCTCCAGCAGAGCGTCCAGGGCGTTCTCGTACGGGCGCAGCACGTCGTCGACATCGTAATGCTGAGCCAAAAGAAGCGGCTCAGGAGGGCGAGAAGACACAGGAAAACGCACACGCCAACAACCAGGAGCGTCCTTCTCGCGATCGTAGACAGAACAACCAGCGCAACAAGAATCGCAAGCAGGGCCAGGCAAGCGAGCCATCGCTTTCCAAAGAGGCTCTGCAAGAGATGAAACTTTCTGAGCTTCGTGCTAAAGCAACTGAGCTGGGCATTGAGTACGCAGGCGTTCATAAGTCTGATTTGATTGAGCTTGTATACGCCGCATCTGCAGCTGCTGAGGGCTTTAAGACTGTTGAGGGTATTCTTCAGATTAGCAACGAAGGCTACGGTTGGATTCGTACAGGTAATTACATGGAAGGCGACGACGACGCCTTTGTCCACCAGCAGATTATTAGAAATCTTGGTCTGCGTCCAGGTGATAGCGTTTTGGGCATGGTGGGACCTGCTCGCGTAAATAGCAAATATCCACCACTGCTTAAGGTTACCCAGGTCAACGGTGGGGAAGTTGAGGGTCTTAAGGACCGTCCTCGCTTCAAAGACCTGACTCCAATTTTCCCAGATCAGCCTCTTACAATGGAGCACGGTAAAGACTCCATTACAGGTCGTGCAATTGATTTGGTGGCTCCTATTGGTAAGGGTCAGCGTGGTTTGATTGTCTCTCCTCCAAAGGCAGGTAAGACCACCATTTTGAAGCGCATTTGCCAGTCTATTACCACCAACAATCCTGAGGTCCACCTCTTCTGCCTCTTGGTAGACGAGCGCCCTGAGGAAGTTACGGACATGGAGCGCTCCATTAAGGGCACTGTTGTTGCTTCAACTTTTGATATGCCAGCAGAGAATCACACCGTTGTCTCAGAGCTTGTCATTGAGCGAGCAAAGCGTCTGGTTGAGATGGGCCAGGACGTTGTGGTTATTCTGGACTCCATCACACGTCTTGCTCGTGCATACAACCTGGCTATTCCTGCTTCTGGTCGTATTCTTTCTGGTGGTGTTGACTCCGCAGCTCTGTATCCACCAAAGAAGTTCTTGGGTGCAGCTCGAAACATCGAGAACGGCGGCTCGCTTACTATTATTGCGTCTGCCCTGGTAGACACAGGCTCCAAGATGGATGAGGTTATCTTCGAGGAGTTCAAGGGCACTGGTAACATGGAGCTCAAGCTTGATCGAGACCTGGCAGATCGCCGTATCTTCCCAGCTATTGATCCTGTTTCTTCTGGTACTCGTAATGAGGATCTGCTTATTAAGCCAGAGCTTCAGCCTATGGTTTGGGGCGTTCGCCGCATCCTTGCAGGCTTCAATAATACTGAGCGTGCAACTACTGCGCTTATCAGTGGCCTTAAGCAGACCGACAACAACCAGGACTTCCTGATCAGATCTGCAAAGAAGGCTGCACAGTCTGACTATCCACAGAACTAGCCAATGTAAGATAGGGCTCAAGAAGTGCTTTCCAGCTATTGTTGGAAGGCACTTCTTTTTTCTCGTCATTTTGTTGAATAACTGCCAAAGAATTATGAAAAAGTTTTAAAGACGCTGTAAAAAATAACGAATTACGCTATAGTCATTTCTAACAGCACAATTATGTGTTGCAGCGGATTATACAAAGATGAAATGAAGCCCACCCGTTGCTCACGTCGCCCGTATTGGGTTTAGTAGCATATGCAAATTTAGCGTGTGTCTTCATGCATCTTCTTAGCGTTTGTAGGGGGAGTATGTATGACAGAAGGTAGGAATCCGGCAGTAGTCGCCGGCCTGCTCAGTGGACTGGTTCTGGTAGCAGAGCCAGCATCTGCGTATGCCCTTACCGCTAATGAAATTCGCCAAACGCCTCTTGGTGCAATCTTTACCGGCATCGGAGTGGGACTTGCTGCGGTTGCTGTCATTTCTGGCGCTGCGGTAGTGGTTTCTCGCGTAGCAAATCGTGGCGAGAAAACCGGTGGGGCAGAAGCAAAGATTCAGCCAAGCACTACATCTAAGGTTGAGGATGAGGCTGCGTCTCCAAAGCGAGTTGCAGCTGCATCGAACTTCTCGCCAGAAGAGAGCCTGGTGATTCCGCTGGACTCTCCAAGGCGCTCGATTGCTGCATACAAGCCAAAGCATATGAAGGCTTCTCAGTGGGACATGACCGGTTCTATTCGCGTTCAGTCTGCTGGGGCACCTGTCAAGTCTACCGAGCCACCTGCAAAGAAGCCGCAGGTTGTAAGCGCGGATGCAGAGGGCGTGCTCCCCGTTCGTGCAAAGAAGGCTCCTGCACACTCCACAAACGACTACGCTCAGATTGCAGAGAACTACACCAAGCTGTTGAGCTGGCGTGAGCGCACTGTTGCTCGAGCAAAGGGCGCTGCTGCCGTACTTCTTGAGCGCTTGGGACAAGATCCTATGGATGGCCTGCCTATTATCGAGCGCGCTGACGGAACTGTTGGTGACGTTGGCACTGCTTGGTGGACTAAGGCTGTGGGCGAAGAGTCTATTACGCGTGATTTTGGCATTGCTGAGATTGGCGCCGAGGCTATTCCTGAAGACTTCACCAATCACGCCGCTGATATTTCTAGTCGAATTTCTTATGTTGACCAGGGAGTCTTCCCTGAGAAGCGCACGATTGACGAGCTTGAGCACGTTGATGACTGGACGCTTGCGCTAGCAGCAATGGATGAGCACCTAGCTCGCCATGATCAGCAGCAGATGCGCAAGTACCATCCGGTACAGCTGCCACTCATTGGTCAGGCCGCTGCTGAGGCAGAAGCTACAAGCCCGGTGGAGTTGTCGGGTGCAAAACCTGCTGCGCCTCGCAAGGTTGCTGCAGCTCAGATGCGTCCTTCTCGCGAGCCAAACTATGCTGGTGTGGTTGCGCAGTCAACCGCAATGCCGCTGGTCAAGGCTACAAACGATACCTCCTCGCACGTTCAGGACATCTTTGACGCGGTTGAGCGCGAGATGGCAGCTGAGCTCCAGGCAGCTGACGAAAGGCCAACACGCGAGCTGCTCCGCCTCATTGAGGGTGGCACCAGCAAGATGAAGAAGATTTCTTCACTTGATTTGAGTGAGAAGGCTGCTGCGGACAAGCCGTCTTACAAGCCTCGTCACTTTGCTGGCGAGCTTCCGCTGGTACGCGAGGCATAAGTAGGCGCAGGAGAACCGGCCCAAAGGCTACGACGGCAATCGTCATACAAGGCTGGAGCCAGTAGAAACGTCCGGTTTTTCTAAAATTATTTCAAGTTAGATAACATTTTTTGGCTGTGGTTCTTTTTTTAGAGCCGCAGCCATATTGTGTTGTGTCACATATTCAACGCTATGGAGAAAAGGAGATGAATATGGCACATAAGCTAACGCGACGACGCTTTTTGGAGGTGGCCGGGACCATTGCGGGGTCGTTTGCTCTAGCGGGTTGTTCGCCAAAGAACCAAGACCCTAACTCCATCTACGTTGGCGTGATGGGCCCATTCACCGGCGACGTTGCTCAGTATGGACTTGCTGTGCGAAGTGGCGTTCTTTTGTACCTTAAGGAGTTCAACAAGAAGGGTGGCGTTAACGGACGCCAGATTGTCCCTATTGTTGAGGACGAGAAGGGCGATTCAACTGAAGCTATTCTTGTCTATAACAAGCTTCTTGACGAGAATGTCTGTGCAATTCTAGGTGACGTTACCTCAACGCCAACCATTGCACTGGCACAGAAATCGGTCCTGGACAACATTCCTTGCGTAACGGCATCTGCAACAGCAGAAGATGTTGTTGCCCACGGCGATAACATGTTCCGCGCTACTGTCACCGACCCATTCCAAGGCGTTGTTCTTGCAGAGTTTGCTAAAAAGCAAGGCTATCAGCGTGTAGGAACCATCTTTAACTCTGGTGGCGATTACGAGATTGGCGTTAACAACGCATTTGTTCAGAGGGCTCGTGAGTTGGGCATTGAGGTTGTATCCCAGCAGGGCTATCCAACGGGAGCTGTTGACTTTAACGCCCAGCTTACCAGCATTATTGGACTGGATCCTGATGCCATTTTGGCTCCAAACTATTACCAGGACAATGGCAAGATTGTGACGCAGGCTCGCCAGCTTGGCTGCAAAAAGCCTTTTATGGGCGCAGATGGTTGGGCAGGCATCATTGGCGGCGAGCAGGACTATGCTTCTGCGGCTGACCTTGAAGGATGCTTCTATTGCTCTGCCTTTGTTGCTTCAAATCCAGATGAAAAAGTTCAGCATTTTGTTAAGGCTTATACCGAGGAATACGGTGAGGCTCCAACTAACTTCTGTTCTTTGGGCTATGACGCAGCAATGATTCTTTGCTCTGCTCTTAAGACTGTCGAGAAACGTGGTTATACCTACAACTCTAATGAGTATAGGCAAGCAATTATTGACGCTATTGCATCTGGTGTGGTCGAAGGTGTTACTGGAACCCTTTCATATCAGGGAACAGGTGACCCAGTGAAGTCCACCTTGATCATTACCTTTAAAGATGGCAAAGAGTCCATCTATGACACGATCAATCCTTCATAGAAAAGAGAACCTCAGATGTTTTTGACTCAGGTGCTCAATGGACTTCAATTGGGCAGTATTTACGCACTGGTGGCGCTTGGTTACACAATGGTGTACGGCATCATCTTGCTTCTTAACTTTGCACATGGTGACATCATCATGTTTGGTTCCTACGTTGCATGGATTGCCCTTGTTCAGCTTGGACTCAATCCTGCAATCGCTGTTCTTCTCGCCGTTTTTGGCTGTGTTGTGCTGGGCGTTCTTATTGATAAGGTTGCTTACGCACCACTCAGAGAGGCTCCAAGACTTTCTATTTTGATTACGGCAATTGGCGTTTCTTATCTGCTTGAGAACGGCGTTCAGCTGCTCCTTGGTGCTGACGCTAAGGTTGTTCCAAGCATCATTGACCTGGGAACTGTTCAGGTATTTGGATCAACGCTTTCTGGCACCGCTCTTCTGACCGTTGCCGTCACCATTGTGGCAACCGTTGTTCTAACCCTTTTGGTTCAGAAGACTCGTCTTGGTAAGGCAATGCGTGCCGTTTCCGAGGACATGGGCGCAGCTCGTCTGATGGGCGTCAACGTCAACAGCACTATTAGCTTTACCTTTGCAGTTGGTTCTGCGCTTGCAGGTATCGCTGCTATTCTGTACTCCATGGCATATCAGCAGGTTTCTCCAACCATGGGCGTTATGCTGGGCACTAAGGCGTTTGTCGCAGCAGTTCTCGGCGGCATCGGCTCCATTCCAGGCGCTGTTATTGGCGGTCTTATTGTTGGCTTCTCCGAGGTCTTTGTTGCTGCCTTTGGCCTGTCCGTCTGGCAGGACGCGGTAGTCTTCTTACTCTTGATTCTTGTTCTTGTTGTCAAACCAACTGGTCTGCTTGGCCGACCAGTTACCGAGAAAGTGTAAGGAGGCTCACATGACTAAAATGTATCCACGCGATAACAACCACAACCCCGTAATTGTCACTGGTTTTGGTGGAAAAGATGGTCAGCGCCGTGAGCTTACTATGCCTGCTCGCTATGCCATCAATGCAATTCTTGTTGCACTCTTTGTCTTTGGCGGAAACTTCCTGGTAGGAGAGGGCCTTATTTCTCGCTATCAGACCGTTGTTTTTGAGCAAATCGGCGTCTATGTTCTGATGACCGTTTCTCTGAACATTGTTACCGGATATCTTGGACAGCTTCCTCTGGGTCACGCTGGTTTCATGTCCATTGGTGGTTATGCCTGCGCAATCTTCATTATTCGCATGATGCCACTCTTTGGACTGGATGCTCAATCCATGGCTTCAGGTTCTACACCAGCAGTAATTCTTTTTGTTGTTGGCCTTTTGTTCGGCGGTATTTGCGCTGCTCTTATGGGTGTGGTTATTGGTATTCCAGCACTGCGTCTTCGTGGTGATTACCTGGCCATTATTACCCTGGGCTTTGCAGAGATCATCCGCGTTGTCCTGGTTAACATTGACTCCGCTCTTGGATTCAAGCTTACTGGTGGCGCATCTGGTCTCACGGGTATTCCTGCTTATACGGGTTATCTGAATACGGCAATTGTCGTTTCTCTTGCCATCTTTGCCATTCATACTCTTATGAAGTCTAGGCATGGACGCGCTATTCTCGCCATCCGCGATAACGAGATTGCAGCAGAGGCATCAGGCGTTAACACCACGTATTACAAGACTCTGGCCTTTGTTTTTTCCGCATTCCTTGCTGGTATTGCCGGTGGTCTTTACGCAGGCTGCATTGGCGTTATGGCACCAGCCAAGTTTGGCTTCATGAAGTCTGTTGAGATTCTGGTTATGGTTGTTTTGGGCGGCATGGGCTCTATGTTTGGTTCCGTTGTGTCCGCAACTGTCCTGACCGTGCTTCCAGAGGCTCTACGTGCCTTTGCCGACTACCGTATGGTTGCTTACGCAATCGTTTTGATTCTGGTCATGATCTTTAGGCCAGAAGGCCTGTTTGGCTCGTATGACTTCTCGCTGTCTCGCATCATTGAGCGAGTCATGAATAGGGACTTCCCTTGGAACAAGGATGACTCGGACGAGCATGCAGACGTGCAGGTCAACGCGAAGGCAGGCGCTCAGGCAAACGAGCAGGCGGATACGCAGGTAGAAGCCTCAACTGATTCGAAGGAGGCGTAAGAGCGATGGCAACTAAAAACACTACAAAACTTATCAGGCAAGAGTCTCCTAACCTCATTCCTGAGCGAGACCTTGGTGCAATTCCAGTTCTTCAGGCTGAACACTTGGGCATTGACTTTGGTGGCTTGACGGCTGTTAATGACTTCAACATTGCTCTTGGTCCTACCGAGATTTCTGGCATCATTGGTCCTAACGGTGCAGGTAAAACAACTGTTTTTAACTTGCTTACCAACGTCTACAAGCCAACCCGTGGTACCGTTATGATTGACGGCTATGATCTTGCTGGTAAGAGCGTTGTTGAGGCAAACCACATGGGCATTGCTCGAACCTTCCAGAATATTCGCCTGTTCAACAACATGACTGTTATGGAGAATATTCAGGTTGGTCAGGGAAGCCACATGACGTCTCACTTCTTGGAGGACGTCTTCCGCCTTCCGGCTCACTGGAAGCAGGAAAAAGAGAGCGCTGATAACGCTCGCGAGCTGCTGCGCATTTTTGGCATGGAGAATCTTGCAAATACCCTTGCAGGTAACCTGCCTTATGGCGCTCAGCGCAAACTTGAGATTCTTCGCGCTCTGGCAACGCAGCCTAAGATTTTGCTGCTTGACGAGCCAGCTGCGGGTATGAACCCAGCAGAGACTGACGAGCTTATGGAGAATGTCCTTAAGATTCGTGATGACTTCAAGATTGCCGTTCTTCTCATCGAGCACGACATGAAGTTTGTTATGGGTATCTGCGAGGGCTTGGCCGTTCTTGACCACGGTAACATCATTGCAAAGGGAACGCCAGAAGAGGTTCAGAATAACCCTCGCGTTATCGAGGCATATCTTGGAAAGCAGGAGGTGCGCTAATGGCCGCTGAAAACACAAACACCCAGGCAACTGGCGCAGGCAACATCCTTCTGTCCGTCAAGGATCTTAACGTTTCTTACGGCGCTATCCACGCGGTTCAGGGTATTTCTTTTGACATCCACGAGGGTGAAATCGTCACCCTTATTGGCGCAAACGGCGCAGGTAAATCAACTACACTGAACACCATTGCTGGTCTAGTAAAGCCAGACTCTGGCACCATTACCCTTGACGAGAAAAGCCTTGTAGGCCAGCGCGCTCACAAGATTGTTGAGGCTGGTCTGGCACTGTGTCCTGAGGGCCGCCGTGTGTTTTCTCGCATGAGTGTTGTCGAAAATCTTGAGATGGGTGGCTACACGCAGTCCGATTCCCAGAACGCGAAGACCGTCAAGATGGTTTACGAGCATTTCCCACGTCTTCGTGAGCGCAAGAATCAGCTGGCAGGAACACTATCTGGTGGCGAGCAGCAGATGCTTGCTATGGGTCGCGCTCTGATGAGCAGACCAAAGCTTTTGATGCTTGACGAGCCTTCCATGGGTTTGGCTCCTATCCTGATCGAGGAGATCTTCCAAATCATTCGCCAGCTAGGCGATGCAGGAACCACCATTTTGCTGGTCGAGCAGAACGCTAACATGGCACTTAAGGTTGCTGACCGCGCATACGTTCTTGAGCTTGGCAAGGTTGCTAAGCACGGAACTGGCCAGGAGCTTCTCCACGACGATGACGTTCGCAAGGCTTACCTCGGCGCATAACGCGACTTGCGGTAAACGCGCTTTGACGTCAACGTACCTTACACGTTAACCCGGCTCTCACACAACGTAGGAGCCGGGTTTTGTTGTCATGTCTGAACAGTTTGCCTGAAAAGCACACCATATCTGAGCTATTTGCCGGTTTTTCTCGCCAAGTCTGAGTAAATTTACTCAGACTTGATGTAGTTTTCAGGCTCGCAAACGCGGGGGGTTAAATCTCGTCAAAGGTGTTACGGTGCTCTTTTCCGTCGTCCAAGGTAAGGACGGTACCTAGAAGCGCCGGCTCAAGAATCTGAATCCAGAGATCGCCTCTGACCTGCTTGGCATTCTCGGCAACAGCGCGAGCAGTAACAGGGGAGTCGCAGATGGCAACCATGGTGGCACCTGAGCCCGAGATAACAAAGGCGCAAGCACGAGCAAGCTTTGCTACCTGCTTAAGCTCTTCGTAATCGGGGATGAGCTCCTTGCGATACGGTTCGTGGATCTTATCGTTGCAAGCTGCTGCCAACAGTCCGCCGTTTCCTGTTTCAAGTGCGTGAGTGACAGCAACGGTGCGTCCCATCTGGTAAACGGCCGTTTCAAGGGAAATATTCTGCGGAACAACTTTGCGAGCTTCCTCGGTATTGATAGAGTATGGGGGCGCAATTGCAACAAAGGAAAGTCCGCGCGCAACAAGCCTTCGAGTGCAAACAGTGTGACCGCCCTCAACAAATGACGAGGTCAAACCGCCATAGATAGCGGGAGCAACATTATCGGGATGGCCCTCAAAGTGGCAAGCAAAGTCAAGGGCACGCTCTGGATCCCAGCCACTATGAGACTCGGTCATCGCGGCTGCAATACCAGCAATTACGCAGGTAGAGCTTGAGCCAAGCCCGCCAGAAAGCGGAATAGGCGAGTCGATAGTAATGTGCTTAGGAGTGGGCTCTTCACCCAGCTTTTCGCAGGCGCGAATATACGACGTCCACACAAGGTTGTCATCGTTTCTGAACTGCTCGGGGCAACCATCAATGATGAGCGTAGGGGATTCCCTAAACGTAATTTTTGCGCGCAGGTTAAACGCAAGACCCAGCGTATCGTAGCCGACGCCAATGTTTGCAGAGGTAGCAGGTACAGAAACGGTCAAGATGGTGTTGTCGAGCATGTAGAACCTGCTTTCTCAGAGTCTAACAAGCAAAAATACGCCCGCATGCTTCAGAAACGTACGAAGCAAGCTGTTCCTTCTCGCGAACGTCAGTATGAATGATAACGTTATCATTCAGCGATGAAAGCTGGATTGGCGGATTAGTGCCTGTGATTTCGGCGAGCGTATGCATGCATGCAAAGTCGTCCAGGCCGGCGGTCGAGTGGCCCAGCGCAGCAAGCACGTCGGACGAGAACTTATATGGGCTTGCGGTGGACAGGCATACGCGCACGTCATTTGCCTGGCGAGAAACCCTGTCGAGCACGTGTTTTGCGACGGCTGTGTGAGGGTCAATCAGCACACGACAATTCTCCCAGGTAGAACGGATAGTCTCACGTGTCTGGTCGTCGGTGGCAAATCCAGCGTCAAAGGTTTCACGGATGGCATCCATAACTTGAGCAGGTACCGTATAAATACCCTTGGTTACCAGCTGGTTCATCAGATAGCTGACAAGTTCGGTGTCTTTGCCGGATGCAAGATAGAGGAGTCGTTCAAGATTTGATGAAACCAGAATGTCCATCGATGGAGAGATAGTCTTCTCAAATGCACGTCTGCGATCATAGACGCCGGTTTCCAAGAAATCAGTCAATACCTTATTGCTGTTAGAAGCCACAATGAGGCGATCAACAGGAAGTCCCATTTCTTTTGCAAAGTAACCTGCAAGAACATCGCCAAAGTTGCCAGTTGGTACGCAGAATGTAACCTTTTGGCCCTGTGTAATGGCACCCTTGGCAACCAGCTGGGCATATGCGTCAAAGTAGTAGGTTACCTGTGGAGCCAAGCGACCAATATTGATGGAGTTTGCGCTGGAAAGTACGGTGCTGTTGCCTGCAAGCTCCTGAGCCAAATCCTTGTTAGCAAAGATTGTCTTGGCAGCGTTTTGAGCGTCGTCAAAGTTGCCTTTAACTGCGCAAACAGCAACGTTTGATCCTTTTTGAGTCACCATCTGCAGGCGTTGAATATCAGAAACCTTGCCTTCTGGATAAAAGACGGTGATGCCCATACCAGGCACATCCTTGAAACCCTCAAGTGCAGCTTTACCAGTGTCGCCAGAAGTTGCGGTCACAATCATGATGTTCTTGCCGGCGGTGGCAGCCACGCCCGCAGTACCCTCAGCGTTGACAGCGCCAGCTACGTCCGCGTCCTCGCGGGCAACGCTCATCAGGCGGGGGAGCATCTGAAGCGCAACGTCTTTGAAAGCCGACGTTGGACCATGGAAGAGCTCAAGCAGCCAGTCTTCTCCGATAGCAGAAACAGGCGTGATAGCCTGGGTGTCCCACTGAGAGCCATACGCGCCCTCAATACAGCGAGTCAGCTCTTCAGCAGAGTAGTCGTCCAGCAGAGCAGAAAGTACATCGAAAGCAGTAGCTTTAAAGCCCTGAGAACAAACCTTTGCAAGATCGAGGGGTTTCTCGCCAATTGAATCTTGGATATAAAGGCCGCCGTCGGGAGCAATTCCCTGCAAAATGGCCTGTTTAGCCAAAACGGTATGGTCAGAGCTTCTTGTGCTGTGATATGCGACGGCCATGAAACCACCAATCTTTAGAACGTGTCGCGTGTTGCGCGTCTCGCGTGTTGTGCGCGTGCAAATTGCGCGTCTCGCGTGTTGCGTTTCTATTATTTTAACAGTGAGAAGTAAATGTCGCTTGTAACATAGAATTGTTCATAGCATTATGAAGACGAGAAAAACTGTCGATTAGATTCTGTCTAGGTTTTTGGTAGTTTTTGTCTATGAGATTGTTATCAGTGCAGTCATCTTTGCGTGCGGTTGTCGTTGCTCTGCAATTAGCCTTGCAGGCAATTGGTTTTCTCGCAAAATGACTGCTAGATTTGGAGTTATATGCAAAACGTTGCCCTACTTGGATTTGGAACGGTTGGTGCTTCAGTTGCGCGCATTCTTGATGAGCGCGTTTCTGACGTTAACCTGACGTCCATCTTGGTTAGAGCTGGTAAAGAGCACGTTGACCCTCGGGCAACATCTGATTTTGATGCGCTCTTGTCTGACCCTGCGCTCGATACAGTTGTCGAGTGCATGGGCGGCCTCACGCCAGCCTATGAGTACATCAAAGCTGCGCTGACTGCTAAGAAAAATGTAGTCACTTCAAATAAAGCCGTGGTATCTGCCCATTTTGAGGAGTTCATGACCCTTGCCGCTGAAGCGGGCGTCAACTTTAAGATCGAAGCATGCGTGTGCGGTGGCATTCCTTGGATAGCAGGAATTCAGAAAGTTCGTCGTATTGACGAGATTTCTGCGTTCTGGGGAATCATGAATGGAACCACCAACTACATTGTCTATTCCATGCTCAAAGACGGAACGGACTTTGCTGAGGTTCTGAGCAAGGCTCAGGAGCTGGGTTACGCCGAGCGAGACCCGTCAAGCGATATCGACGGCATTGATGTTCGCTCTAAGACTATGATTTCTGCATCTATCGCCTTCGACGTAATCTGCACAGACCAGATTCCTATGTCTGGTATCAGAAACTTAACTAAGCGCGATCTTGCCATGTTTGGCAGTCACGATATGACAATCAAGCTCTTTGGTCGTGGTGTTTCTGACGGTTCATCGTATGCGGTAGCTGTTGAGCCAGTTGCGGTTTCGCTCTCAACCATAGAGGCCAACGTTCCAACTAACTTTAACGTTGCAACTGCCGTGGGAAATACCATTGGCGAGCTCAAGTTTTACGGTCAGGGTGCCGGTGGCGACCCAACAGCAAACGCCGTCGTGCAGGATATTATTGACTGTGCCGCGGCTCCTGCTGGGGGTCAGCAGACCTTCTCGTCAGATCTTTCGTATAATCCAGAGCTACTTGTTTCCGACTATGTGTTTAGGACGCAGGCGGATATTCCAGGCGGTACGTTCTGGGAGCCGGGTGCTCAGTTGGTTAAAAATCTAAGTGCCGAGAAGGCCCGTGAGCTTCTTACCAGCGCACTTTCGCAAGACCCTACAACCTTTATGGCTGCACTTGAAAAGAGGAATTAGAAATGATCAAAATTGCAAAATTTGGCGGCTCAAGTGTTGCTTCTGCAGAGCAGTTCAAAAAAGTTAAAGCTATTGTTGAGGCTGACCCTGATAGACGCTTTATTGTTTCGTCTGCAGCAGGAAAGCGCCACTCAACCGATAACAAGATTACGGATCTTTTGCTGCTGGTAAATGCCCACATTGAGTATCACGTTGACTGTACCTCACTGCTTGCAGACATCGAGGCTCGCTTTGTGGAGATTGCTGATGAGCTGGGAGTTGCATGGCCTGTCGCCGAGGAGTTTGAGAAGTTTGCTACAAACATCAAGTCCTTCTCGCCAGAGTATGTGGTCAGTAGGGGTGAGTGGTTTACCTGCCAGATCCTTGCTGAGTATCTAGGCCTGCCCTTTGTTGATGCGGCAGACGTTATGCTGTTCCATCATGATGGCACCATTGATATGGAGCGCACCGCTTCTAGGCTTAAAGAGGTTGTTGCTCGCAGCGGCGCATTTGTGTTGCCTGGCTTCTACGGTGCTACCGTTGACGGTGCAATTAAGTTGTTCCAGCGCGGTGGCGGCGATATCACCGGCGCCATTGTCGCTCGCTGCCTAGACGCTGACTTGTATGAGAACTGGACTGACGTTTCTGGCTTCCTTTCTGCGGATCCTCGCATTGTTCAGAATCCACGCGCCATTGGCCGCATTACTTTTGACGAGATGCGCGAGCTTTCTTACATGGGCGCTTCCGTTCTTCAGGAAGAGGCAATTTTCCCTGTTCGCGAGGCAAACATTCCAATTCAGATTAAGAACACCAACCGTCCAGAAGACACGGGCACGGTTATCCGCGAGACCGCAGAGGGTGATGTTAGCGAGCACCTTATCACCGGTATTGCAGGCAAGAAGGACTTCTTGGCTATTCACGTTAAGAAGGCTCACATGTCCAACGAGGTTGGCGTCATCAGCCGCGCACTCAATATTGTTGAGCGCTACGGCGTCTCTGTGGAGCACATTCCAACAGGCGTTGATTCGTTTGGTATTGTGGTAAATGCCTCCGACGTAAAGGATACGGTTTATTCCATCATCAGCGATATTCGTCGCGAGATTGAACCTGATGACATTACGATGGTAGACCGCTTAGCTCTTGTTTCTGTTGTTGGTCGTAATATGTCTAGGCGTTCCGGTACCTCTGGTAAAATCTTTGGCGCGCTGGGTAATGCGGGCGTCAACATTCGCATGATTACGCAGAGCTCAGAAGAGATTAGTATTATTGTGGGCGTCGATAATGCCGACTTTGATCGCACAATTGGCGTCATTTATAACGGATTTGTTCGTGACGAAATGGTTTCGAGGTAACTATGACTTTTGATCCAAACGGTAAGGTCGTTGCAATTCTTGGTGCTACCGGCGTTGTTGGTGCCCAGATGATGCAGTGCCTTGAAGAGCGTAATTTTCCTATCAAGGAACTGGTGCTTCTGGCATCCGCTCGAAGCGCTGGTAAAACTATCGAATTTGCTGGTCAGCAGATTGTAATCCGCGAAGCAACACCAGAGGCTTTTGAGGGTGTAGACATTGTCCTTGGCGCAGCTGGCGACGAGCAGGCAAAAGAGCTGCTTCCTGAGGCAGTCAAGCGTGGATGCGTCTGCGTTGACAATTCCCATGCATTTAGAATGGACCCAAACGTTCCGCTGGTAATCCCAGAGATCAACGCCGAGGATATCAAGAACCATAACGGCATCATCTCAAATCCAAACTGTGCAACCATTATTGGCTTGGTACCTCTGTATCCTCTACATAAAGCAGCAGGTGCAAAGCGCATTATTGCTTCTACCTATCAGGCTGCATCAGGTGCAGGCCTGCCTGGTCTTACGAGCTTGAAGAACCAGATGGCTGATGTTGTTGCAGGTAGGGAAGTAACCGAGACCGCTCCATTTGCATACCAGCTGGCAGTTAATCTGATTCCACAAATCGGCGGCTTTGATGAGGTTGGCTATACCTCTGAGGAAATGAAGATGCAAAACGAGGGTCGCAAGATTATGCACCTTCCTGAACTGCGCGTTAATTGCACTTGCGTTCGCGTTCCAACAATGCGTTCTCACTCTGAGTCCATCACTGTTGAGTTTGAGCAGCCTTTGAGTCCAGATGAGGCTCGCGCTATTCTTGAGGATGCTCCAGGTATCAAGGTTGTAGACAACCCAGCAGAGCTTCAGTACCCAATGCCTCTTGATACGTCTGACCAGGACCTTATCTATGTTGGTCGTATTCGCGAGGATCTTTCCGCTGATAAAGATACTAACGCGCTGACATTCTTCTGCTGCGGAGACCAGATCAGGAAGGGTGCCGCAACAAACGCTGTCCAGATTGCAGAATACCTGCTGTAATATCTGGCGTGCAGCCACGCTCACATCATTTTCGTTGACCAAGTACCCGTTCGATTCTATTTCGTGGAATCGAACGGGTATTTTTGTGCGTCCGAGTGAAATTTTTCAGCGGTAGAGTACCATTCGGCGGCAAAGTGGTAAAAAATGCGTTTAGTTGGAGTATCCAAAAATGCTTAGTTTCTATGCAAGCCATCTACCAGCAATTTTACGTGGACAAAATTGTGGAAATTAGTACAAAATTTCTGAGCTGGGTAAACGTAAGTGACAAAATTTCGAAGTCCAAAAATAAACTCCAACTAAACGGATTTTTTACCCAAAACAGCACCTCTAATTTGATACATCAATTTCTTGATTAGTTTTCCTGCATATCAGCCATTGTTTATGCAAAAATCACCTATCTAAATAGTTAAAACTTTTATTCGAACAGGTATTCTACTTTTACAGTAGCCATGCAGTTTGGGTGCAAAAAGGGTGCGCTTGCGGTGTTGGCCTAACAAAAAAGGTAGATGGCAAGCCATCTACCTTGGGTTTTTGGTGCCTCCTGCGCGATTCGAACGCGCGACCTGCGGTTTAGAAGACCGACGCTCTATCCAGCTGAGCTAAGGAGACATATAGCGTCGTTCATTATAGCAATAAGGATTGCAAATACGTCGTGCCATCAAAGATTTTCTTATTAGAAGAATGACAAAGGAAAAGAAAAGTAGCTACACTAAAAGCAGCTACACTGATTACAGGCTTACGTGAATGGAGACACTATGTCTTACGATTTTGAATCACGCGTTGATCGCGCTGGTACTGGTTCTAGAAAATGGAACGTCATGTATGACGTTAATCCTGATGTAGCTCCTGGTATTCCACCTTTTTCTGTTGCTGATATGGAGTATCACACGGCCCCAGAGATTGTCGAGGGCCTCAAGGAATACATCAATGACGCAATCCTTGGCTATTCCGTGCCAACCAATCAGATGAAGCAGGCTGTGTGCAAGTGGATGAAGACCCGCCACAACTGGGATGTAAAACCAGAGTGGCTGCTCAACTCTTCAGGCGTGGTGCCTGCGCTCTTTGCATCTGTTGCCGAGTTCACCCAGCCAGATGAGGGCGTCATTTTGTTTACTCCTGTCTACCATCCGTTCTACATGGCAGTTGAGGAGAATAATCGCGCGCTGGTAGAGTGCCCGCTTGTCCTGTCAGAGGGTCCTCACTACGACATTGACTTTGACCTGCTTGAGAAACTTGCTGCAGAGCCAAAGAACACCATGGTCATCCTGTGTTCACCCCACAATCCAAGCGGTCGCGTGTGGACCAAGGAAGAGCTCACGCGCATCGCAGAGATTGCGGTTAAGCGCAACCTCATCGTTGTCGCTGACGAGATCCATCACGACCTCATCATGCCAGGTTCTACGCATACCGTCTTTGAAACAATTTCCGATGAAGTCGCAGCGCGTACCATTACCTGCACAAGCGCTTCAAAGAGTTTCAACCTGGCTGGCACGCAATTCAGCAACATCATCGTGAGCAATCCAGAACTGCGCATCCGCCTCGAGAAGCGCCTGCAGGCCCGAGAGACCACCTCATGCAATCCAATCAGCTTCAAGGCCTGTGAGCTGGCTTATAGCAAGGGTGGGGCATGGCTGGACGCATGCATCAAGGCTGTTGACGATAACCAGAAATTGGTCCTGGACTTCTTCACCACCAAGCACCCTCGGGTGAAGCTTGCACCAATCACGGGAACCTACCTCCAGTGGCTCGACTTCAGGGACCTTGGCCTTACTCCAGAAGAGCTCGACCATCTGTTGCAGTTTGAGGCCCAGATTTTCTTCACCGACGGAGTCTTCTTTGGCGAGGCTGCCCAGGGTTTCAAGCGTTGGAATTTGGCAGCCCCTCGCGTCGAGATTGAGGAAGCGTTGAATCGTCTGGATGCAGCACTTACGGCTCACGGTTTCTAGACACAGTCTGCAGCTTTAAGCGGACTGATTGCGGTTTCTTGACACCGCACTACTGACATACCACCATATACCTGCACGTATAGCACATTCACTCAGATGCGGAGAAGCTCGTTCTTCTCCGCATTTTGTTTGGCGAGAAACCCGTTGCACCGGCAGATTTCTAAGAAAATCAAAAAAGAGTTTGAAAAATCTGCGTTTCTCGCTTGCATCTTTTCCTGATTCTGTAATAATGATTTAGCTGCGTTTCATGAGGTGGCCAAATGGTGGGAGTAGCTCAGTTGGCAGAGCGACGGACTGTGGCTCCGTAGGTCGAGGGTTCGAGCCCCTTTTCCCACCCCATTCGAAACGTTAATTGGATCGTTAGCTCAGCTGGTAGAGCAGGGGACTCTTAATCCCAAGGTCCAGGGTTCGAACCCCTGACGATCCACCATTTGAATTTCAAACCCCGGCTTGCGTCGGGGTTTTATTTTTTTGTGAGTCGCTAGTTTCTAATTGTTTGTTGCGAGTGATTGCGTCATACTGAAGTCTCCATGATTTTATTGTAGTTCGGAGGACTCGCCGTGATTTACACAATGACGCTTAATCCCGCGCTTGACTATGTCATGCATCCAAACACATTGGACATGGGCTTTACTAACCGTTCCTCCTCAGAAGAGTTGCACTGCGGTGGTAATGGTATTAACGTCTCCACACTCTTAAATGAGCTTGATAAAGTCACCGTTGCCATGGGTATTGTTGGTGGCTTTACTGGTGAATACCTGCTCAGTGACCTGCAGCGTCAGGGAATTCCAAGTAACTTTGTCAAGCTGGATTCTGGCTTTACTCGCATCAATGTCAAGCTCAACGGCATTGTTATGACCATGGTCAACGGCAATGGTCCACGCATTCCAGAGAAAAAGGTTGATGAGCTGCTGGAGCGCATGGATGTTGTTGGCGCAGGTGACACCCTGGTTCTTACGGGATCTATTCCAAGCTCACTTCCAGAGGATATCTATACTCGTCTTATGGCTCAGCTTGCAGGTCGCGGTATCCAGTTTGTTGTCGACGCTCCTGGTCAGCTGCTTATGGAGGCTATCAAGGCTCAGCCATTCCTGATCAAGCCTAACAACCACGAGGTTGGCCGTATCTTTGATGCCAACCCAGAGACTCCAGAAGAGTGCATTCCATTTGCAAAGAAGCTTCAGGATGGCGGTGCTCGCAACGTTATCGTTTCTTGTGGTGGCGCAGGTTCTCTGCTTCTGGACGAGTACGGAACTGAGCACATTGTTCCAACCGCTAAGATTCGCCTGGTTAACGCAACCGGCGCTGGTGACTCCATGGTCGCAGGCTTCCTGGCAAAGACTACCGCTGGCTACGATTACGACACCGCGCTTATTTACGCTTCAGCTTGCGGTACTGCAACTGCAGCAAGTCGAGGAATCGCAAAGCGCGCAACCATTGATCGCGTTGTCACCGCTCTTTACAAGAAGATGGGCCGAGAAATGCCCGCCTCTATCGCAGAAGAGATTCAGCTTGCTCGCCAGAAAGAGGAGAGCCGCGAGGGCAAGTCTTCTTGGCTTGCAGATTCTGAGTAGTAATCGCAGCTAGAACGCATAGTTCTTTTTGGCGAGAAACCCTCAGATGGTGTGCACTCTTCGAGTGAGGCACACAAAGCGTTTTTACTATTGTGAACGTACAAACACTTGGCAAGAAAGATTCTCTTGCCAAGTGTTTTTTATTGAAATTTATTTAAAGATACTCACAACGTAACAGGTCAAAAAAATGTTACTCTGTACAAAGACAGGTTAGTTTCTGCGACTATTGTCTTGTGTGGATAGGCTTGCAGAACGTTATACACCGCTAAGTGGACAATGATAGGAGCATGTATGTTTGAGGGAGTCAATGCATCCAACGGAATCGGCATCGGTACTGCTCAGGTTGCCGTAGATCCAGACCTCACTTTTACTCCGCACACTGTTGAAGACACTGCTGCAGAGAAGGCTCGTTACGCAGAGGCTGTAACTAAGTTTATTGCACAGACTAACGCACAGATTGAGCGCATGACCAAGACAGTGGGCGAGGAAGCCGCTGCTATTATGGGTGCCCACATTGAGTTTGCTGAGGATGAGGGCATTAAAGAGGCTGTTAACGGTGCTATTGATGGCGGCACCTGCGTTGAGCAGGCTGTAAGCGACGCCTACGACATGTACTACAACATGTTCCTTGGCATGGAGGATGAGCTCTTCCGTGAGCGCGCAGCAGACGTTGCTGACGTCAAGACCGGTCTTCTCGCTGACCTGCTTGGCAAAGAGGTTGTTGACCTCTCCACACTTCCAGAGAACTCCGTCATTGTCTGCCATGAGCTGACTCCTTCAATGACTGCAGACATCGATAAGGACCACGTTGCAGGTATTGTTACCGAGACTGGTGGTCGTACTTCTCACTCCGCAATCATTGCTCGTGCTCTTGAGATTCCTGCAGTTCTTTCTGTTCCCAACATCACTTCTGAGGTTGCAACTGGCAACGCTATTGTTGTCGACGGCACCAATGGCAAGGTTGTTGTTAATCCTTCTGAGGCTGAGCTTGCTGAGTACAAGACTCAGGCTGAGGCTTATGCTGCAGAGAAGGCCGCTCTTGAGGCTTATCGTGGCAGGGAGACCGTAACTGCTGACGGCATCAAGGTTCTGCTTGTTGCTAATATCGGCAACCCAGATGATGCTAACGGCGCAGTTGAAGCTGACGCTGAGGGCATTGGTCTTTTCCGCTCCGAGTTCCTGTTCATGGACGCAAAGGAGCTTCCAAGTGAGGAAGAGCAGTTTGCTGCTTACCAGAAGGTTGCTCTACGCATGAAGGAAAAGCCTGTCATCATCCGCACTCTTGATGTTGGTGGCGATAAGGAGATTCCTTACCTCAACATGAAGGCTGAGGAGAACCCATTCATGGGCTTCCGCGCTATCCGTTACTGCCTCAACAATGCTGAACAGTACAAGGTTCAGCTCCGCGCTCTTCTCCGCGCATCCGCATTTGGCGACATCAAGATTATGCTTCCTCTTGTTACCACTGTTGACGAGGTCCGCGAGGCAAAGGCTCTTGTTGAGGAGTGTAAGCGTGAGCTGGACGCTGAGGGCGTAGCTTACAACAAGGACATTGAGGTCGGCACCATGATTGAGACCCCATCTGCATCTCTGATTGCAGACAAGCTGGCTCGTGAGTGCGACTTCTTCTCTATTGGTACCAACGACCTCATCGGTTACACCATGTGTGCTGACCGCGGCAATGATCGCGTTGCCTACCTCTACGAGGTCTACCAGCCATCCGTTCTCCGTTCTCTCAAGTTCCTCATCGGCGAGGGCAACAAGGAGAAGATCATGGTTGGTATGTGCGGCGAGGCAGCTGCAGATCCACTGCTCATTCCAGTCCTTCTTTCCTTTGGTCTGGACGAGTTCTCCGTCTCTGCACCATCTGTCCTGCGTACCCGCAAGACCATTGCTGCTTGGACAAAGGCTGAGGCAGATGAGCTCACTGCTCGCGTTATGGAACTTGATACCGCAGCTGAGGTTAAGGCTCTGCTTGAGCGTGAAGCTCGCTAAGTTCTAGTCGTAAAGTCTTAGCTTACACGATACAAATTCAGGGGCATCTGCGCTGGCAGGTGCCCCTGTTTCTTTAACGCTAACCTTTTTGGCGAGAAGATCGATCTTCTCGCAATGCGCAATCAGCAAAGCCCGAGCCTCGAAACGCGACCTACGGCGCAGGAGTCGCTCTGTGCGCTAGGGAACAATCACGGAAAGTGCAGCGGGAATAACCTCAATGACAAACTGTTCTGCAAAGGGGAGTTCCTCGCCATCAACCTGAACGGGGACAGGCTCGTGGAAGGACACTACTGCATGTTTAAGGTGACGTTCCTCAATGATGCGGGAGTTGACGTGTTTACCAGCTCTTGCCAGGCCAAACAGAGCCAGCAGGTGAGGAATGATAGGCACTTTAGTGTTGTAGCAGACGGTAAGAAGGCCATCGTCAGGTTGCGCATGCGGACAGACCTTAAAGCCGCCGCCATACGTAGGGCCAATCTGGAAGGCCATGATAAGCGCTTGAAGATCAATGTCCTTCTCGCCATCAAACGAGACGGTGCAAGGGTAACCCTTGCTACCTGCAGCCATAAACTTGAGGCCCGAGGTTAAGAAGAGCGCCTCGCCCTCGGTAGAGGAGTTGTTTGCGCGGCGCTTTGTGGTGTCGGCTGCAATAGCTGCATCAAGTCCAAACGACATGGTCTCCATGAAGTAGACGTCGTTGATGCGACCGATCTCTAGCTGCTTAACCTTGCCGCGAACAAGCTGCGCAAACGCACCTTCGGGGTCGTTAATTTTCATGCCCAAGGTGCGTGCATAGTCGTTTCCCGAGCCCATAGGGATAATGCCAAGCGCTGGACGCTCCTCTGGCGATAAGGTCATGAGGCCGTTGACCACCTCGTGGATGACGCCATCTCCGCCAAGTGCGACAACCGTATCAAAGTCCGCAGCTTCTGCGGCCATGACACGAGCATCTCCCATAGCTGTGGTGAGCTTGAGCTCGTAACCGTCCGTTGCAGCAGAATAGCTGGTTAAAAAGTGGCGAGCAAACTCTGCACCAGCAGCACCTTTACCGCTATGAGCAGCCGGATTAGCAATGATAAGCGTGCGTCCAAGAGGGGATCGAGACATTTTGCACCATTTCTACAAGCGCTGCTGTTGAGCGCGCTGTTACTAAATAGTCTTGTCACCACATATCCAAATAAAATAGTGGAGAAAACAGTTCAACAACGTTTCAAGTTTAAACGGCTTTGTCTGTCTGTGCTAGGATAAACCATACAGAAATCGGTAGAAAAGGATAGCGCGTGAGCGAGTCTTCAACACAAACTAATAATGCGCAGGACACAAGCGTAGTTTCTGCAAATACTAATAGTGCAAGTCTTGTTGCTGTTTCTGCTCGAGATGCATGGTATCCAACACATCAGCGTGACCAGTTTATTTTGCGTCAGCTGGTAAGTAAAGACTTCAAGCTCAAATATCGCCGTTCCATTTTGGGTGTTGTGTGGTCAGTTTTGAACCCACTTTTGATGATGACCGTTATGGCAGTTGTCTTTTCTACTTTTTTAGGCAACCGCGCCGAGGATGTTGTGAACTATCCTTTGTATCTTATTCTGGGTAACACAGCGTTTCAGCTGATGAACGATGCAACCACTATGGGAATGCGCTCAATTATTGATGCATCTAGCTTGCTTAAGAAGGTTCGCATCAATCGCGTTGTTTTCCCTGTTCAGAAGGTGCTTTTTGCGGTTGTAAACTATCTTTTCTCGCTCATTGCTGTTGGCATTGTTATGCTTGTCTTCCGCATTCCGCTGACAATTTATTCATTGCTCACACCTGTTGCTTTGCTACTTCTGGCTTGTTTTTGCATCGGTCTTGCAATGCTTCTCTCGGCCCTTGCAGTCTTCTTTAGAGACGTTATCCACCTGTGGAGCGTTGTAACCACTGCCTGGATGTATGGTACACCGCTCTTTTACTCCGTTAATATCATGTCGCCTTGGATGCTTCAGATTGAGCGTTTTAATCCAATGTTCCACTTTGTAACATTTATTAGAGATTGCCTTCTTTTCCAGAAGTTTCCTGCAACAAGCACCATTTTAGGCTGCCTTGTTTCTGCAGTTCTTGCCCTCGTAATTGGCTATACCGTTTTCCACAAACTAGAGAAGAAATTTATTCTGCACATTTAACCGCAGATTATCTTTTTGAAATAACCTTGTAGCAGAACGTTTCTGGATGACTACGAGTTTGTGTGAAGCCAAACATAACGCCTTTTGAGTTGAATGAATGGCTTTCCACCACTGCAACGCAGTTAAAATCTCCAAGCTCTAAATGTTGCTGGTCTTCTTCAGTTGCCAGTTCAACACTGATTGTTCTTTTGCTCTTTAGAATTTTCATATGAAGCGTGTTTTCTAGGTATGCATAAATAGACGTTGATGCATCAGCAATGGTTAGATTTCCAACGGCAGATGCTAAAAGGTAGTCGTTGTCTATCTGGCGAGAAGATCCGTCGAGTTTACGGATTCGAACAATGTGGATAAGTTCTTCTCCTGTTTTAAAACCAGTTTGATGAGAAATACTGTCTGTGCAAGGAACGTGCTCAAAGACAATGACATTTGTTTCAGGTACAAGATTGTTTCTGTGGGCATATTCTTGAAAGGACTCAAGCCCTTCTAATGAGCCAATAACCTCACTTGGCTTTTTCTGCCAAATAACGCGTACGCCTCTACCGTGAATAGGCTGAAGAAAGGCTTCATCGGACAGAAGTGTGAGCGCACGTCGAACGGTGTTTCTGGAGCAGGAATATATCTTAGTAAGCTCCATCTCGGTTGGTAAATAGGACTCATACGCATATGTCCCGTCTAAGATCTTATTTTTTAAATCATGATAAATCGTATTAAACCGTGCGCTTGGCATATTTTTTCCTTAACGTGCTGTTGAAGGTTGGAGTTGCATGTTCAAGTTGCTCTTGATTAGATAGTAGCTTTATAAAATGAAAGTTACATAAAATGATTCCTTTCATACCATTTACCGATAATTTCATACCGCTCGGAAGTGAGTTGTTTAAACAACTCGTTAATACTAATATACTTTTATTTTGTAGACATAAGCAAAATTGTTTTGAACGTGTATCAAAGCATAGCTTATGAAAATCATGAGAAGAGATGCAACCTAGCAAAGGGTTAGGAGCACTCTCTAAGGAGGAGTCTTATGTCCGGTATCAATCGTAGGCAGTTTGTCACCTTAAGTGCATCAGCTCTTTGCTCACTGGGTCTTGTTGCTTGTGGAGGAAATAACGACAAAAAGCAGGGAGGGTCTGATTCTGCAAACGGTTCAGTTTATTTCCTGAACTTCAAGCCTGAGGCTGATCAGCAGTGGAAAGATCTTGCAGCTAAGTATACTGAGGAAACAAAGGTTCCTGTAAAGGTAGTAACTGCTGCTTCTGATACCTATGCACAGACATTCCAGTCTGAGATTAACAAGGACGCTTCTGTAGCTCCAACACTGTTCCAGACAAATGGTCCTTCTGGTCTTATTGGTGTAAAGGATTACTGTATTGACCTAAAGGGTGCCAAGATTCTGGATGAGCTCACCAATGACGCTCTTAAACTTCAGGAGGATGGCGTTGTCTACGGTGTTGACTATGTAGAGGAAGACTACGGCATTATCTACAACAAGAAGCTGCTTGAGAAGGCTGGCTATAAGGGAGACGACATCAAGGACTTTGCCTCACTGAAGAAGGTCGTTGAGGATATTCAGGCTCGCAAAGCAGAGCTTGGCGTAAAGGGCGCATTTACCAGTGCTGGCCTTGATTCCAGTTCTGACTGGCGTTTTACCACACACCTTGCAAATCTTCCTCTGTACTATGAGTTCAAGGATACTGGTAATCCTGAGGCTAAAGAAATTAAGGGAACGTATCTCCCTAACTATAAGCAGATTTTTGATCTCTATATCAACAATGCCACATGCAGCCCAACAGAGCTTTCTGGCAAGACTGGTGATGACGCTGTGGCAGAGTTTGTTAACGGCGACGCAGTCTTCTACCAGAACGGTACCTGGGCATACAATGACATCAAGAAGCTTGGTGACGATGCTCTTGGTATGATTCCAATTTATATTGGTGTTAAGGGTGAAGAGAAGCAGGGTATGTGCTCCGGCGGCGAGAACTATTGGTGCGTAAGCTCCAAGGCAGACGACGCTTCTCAGAAGGCAACACTTGACTTTATCTATTGGTGCGTAACTTCTGATACAGCTACCACTGCAATTGCTGAGGAGATGGGCTTCACCATTCCATTCAAGAACGCAAAGGCAACTAAGAATGCTCTTGCAAACATTGCAGCTGAGTATGCAAAGAAGGGTAATGAGTCCGTGGCTTGGGACTTCATTTACATTCCTTCTCAGGAGTGGAAGAACAATCTCTCCAGTGCACTTAAGGGCTATGCAGCAGGAACAGAGGACTGGGATGCTGTTAAGTCTGCATTTGTTGACGGTTGGAAGACTGAAAAAGAGGCTAACGCATAGTAGTCCTTCTAGTAATGCTTTGATTGGTGAGAGACGAGAAGAGAGATCTCTCTTCTCGTCTCTTGTTATTGGAGGGTATCTCTATGGCTAAGATGTTGAAGCGGTGGTGGCCATTATTTGTTCTGCCTACTGCGCTATCTTTTTTGTTTGGCTTTATGATTCCGTTTGTGCAGGGATTTTATCTTTCGTTTTGTAAATTTATTACCATTAGCGATGCTAAACCAGTTGGTCTAGATAACTATGTAGCAGCTTTCTCTGACCCACAGTTTGCTAATGCTTTTTGGTATACCGCATTATTTGCATTAGTCTCAACAGTTCTTATTAATGTATTAGCGCTTGCAATTGCGCTTGCCTTAACTAGAAAAGACCTTAAGGGTACCAATTCATTTAGAACTGTCTTTTTTATGCCTAATCTTATTGGCGGCATTGTTCTGGGATACATCTGGAATATTTTGATTAACTGCGCGCTTTCTATTGTGGGCGAGCAGCTTCTTGCGCTTAATAGCACTGCTGGATTCTGGGGAATGATTATTCTTACCTTATGGCAGCAAGTTGGCTACATGATGATTATTTATATTGCTGGCCTGCAATCTATTCCAAGTGATTATCTTGAAGCAGCACGAGTCGATGGAGCAAATGCTTGGCAGACACTTTGGAAGGTAAAAATTCCAAACCTTATGTCTACCATTACTATTTGTCTTTTCTTGACGGTAACAAATGGCTTTAAATTATTTGATCAGAACTTAGCACTTACTGCAGGTGAGCCTAAGCATGCAACCGAAATGCTTGCTCTTAATATCTACAATACCTTCTACGCTCGACAGGGAGCAAAGTGGATGGGTATCGGCCAGGCTAAAGCTGTTATTTTCTGCATTCTAGTTATTTGTATTGTCATGATTCAGCTGCGAGCCACCAGGTCGAGGGAGGTGCAGCAATAATGAAGCGCGATAAAATCATTAATAAAATTCTTGCTGTATTCTTTACCATTCTTTCTCTTGCATGGATTTATCCAATGGTTATGATCTTGATGAATTCATTCAAAGAAGAAACAACTATCACTACATCCACGGCGTTTGATTTTGTTACATCAGAGAACTCTGCAGGCTTTGCTAACTACATTGCCGCTTTAGAGAAGCAAGGTTTCTTAGCAGCCTTTGGATATTCTCTAGTAATTACCATCACATCTGTAGCACTGATCTTGGTTTGCTGCTCAATGTGTGCATGGTTTATTGTTCGTGTAAAAAATCGCATTAGCAACATTTTGTACTACCTGTTTGTCTTCTCGATGGTAGTGCCTTTCCAGATGCTTATGTTCACGCTGTCCAATATGGCAAACACGCTTGGATTTAATACTCCTTTCAATATTTGCTTCATTTACTTGGGCTTTGGCGCTGGATTAGCAGTATTCATGTTTGCTGGATTTGTTAAGACCATTCCTCTTGAGATTGAGGAAGCTGCAACTATTGATGGTTGCAACCCACTTCAGACATTCTTCCATGTTGTTTTACCTATTATGAAGCCAACGTATATTTCTGTTGGTATTCTCGAAACCATGTGGGTCTGGAATGACTATTTGCTTCCATACCTCGTACTGGATAGAACCAAATACCAAACTATCCCAATTCTGATTCAGTACTTTAGAGGTGGATATGGACGCGTAGAGATGGGTCCAATGTTTGCCTGCATCATGATGGTTATTGTCCCAATTGTCATTATGTATTTGCTGTGCCAGCGCTACATCATCAATGGTGTCATTTCTGGCGCGGTAAAAGGCTAAATCTCAATGTATTGCAGCAAGCTATAGGCATTTCTGAAAGGTTTTATCATGGCAGAAATCGTTTTAAAGAATATAAAAAAGATTTACCCAAATGAGAAGAAGAACAAGTCTCTCTTTGGTAAGAAAACTGAGCAGAAAAAGAGCAACCTTGAGGTGACTGAAGAGGGTGTTGTCGCTGTTCAAGACTTCAATCTCACTATCAAGGAGCTCGAGTTTGTGGTGCTTGTTGGTCCTTCAGGTTGTGGAAAATCTACTACACTGCGTATGATTGCAGGCCTAGAAGATATTTCTGCTGGTGAGCTTTATATTGATGGAAAGCTTGTCAATGATGTTGCGCCAAAAGATCGAGACATCGCAATGGTCTTCCAAAGCTATGCGCTGTATCCAAATATGACCGTTTATGACAACATGGCGTTTACCCTTAAGCTTAAAAAGGTTGACCCACAAGTAATTGATCAAAAAGTCCGTGCAGCTGCAGAAACATTAGGCATCACGGCATATCTTGATCGTAAGCCAAAGGCACTTTCCGGTGGTCAGCGTCAGCGTGTTGCAATTGGTCGTGCAATTGTTCGTGATCCAAAAGTCTTCTTGATGGATGAGCCACTTTCAAACCTTGACGCAAAGCTGAGAAACCAGATGCGTACAGAGATTATTAAGCTTCGTCAGAAGGTTGATGGAACCTTTGTCTATGTTACACATGACCAAACAGAGGCAATGACCTTGGGCGACCGCATTGTCATTATGAAGGATGGCTTTGTTCAGCAAATTGGAACACCACAAGAAGTGTTTAATAGACCTGCTAATCTCTTTGTTGCTGGTTTTATTGGCATGCCTCAAATGAACTTCTTTGATGCGCATCTTATTCGCGTGGACAATGAGTTCCATGTGGAGACAGATAACATGTCATTTGATATTTCTCCTGAGATGGCAAATTTGTTAGCACAGTCTTGGGTTGCTGCGCCAGCAACAGATGTCATTGTCGGCATTAGGCCTGAGCAAATTTATTTGACTGAGCCAAATGGAATTGGCGCTTTTAAGGGCAATCTTGAGGTAAGTGAGCTTATGGGTTCCACAGTTCACCTTCATGTTCACACTAATGACGGCAACTTTGTTCTTATCGTTCCAGCAACTGATTTTTCAAAACGAAACCTCAAAATTGGTGATGAGGTATGGTTTAAATTTGAAGATAATGCCGTTCATCTCTTTGATAAGAACACACAAGATAATCTAGTTAAGTATTAATGCTTTGTACTGGCTTATCTTGAATAGATAGGCCAGTACTCTTTTTATGAAAGAGGCAACTATGGGACGAGCAAGCGGAGTACTTTTGGCCGTTTCTTCTCTTCCAAATTCATATGGGATTGGCACGTTTGGCAAAGAAGCCTACGATTTTATTGATTTTCTCGTCAGAACAAAACAAAGATATTGGCAGGTTTTGCCTCTTACTACCACAAGTTATGGCGACTCTCCTTATCAGTCTTTTTCTGCTGCAGCGGGAAGTCCTTACTATATAGATTTAAAAGATCTTGAGAAACTTGGCTATTTAAAGTCAGATGACTTTGAAGATATTTCTTTTGGGACTAGCAATACTTGTGTTGATTATGGTGCACTTTTTGTAAATCATCGTCGTTTACTTAACCGTGCCTTTGATAGGTTTATGCAAGATGTTCCTGCTGATTTTGAGAAGTTCTGTCACGATCATGCAGAATGGCTTGATCCATATGCGGAGTTCATGTCTCTAAAGGAAGAGTTTGGACATAAAGCTTACTGGGAGTGGCCAAAACTTTATCAGCACAGAAACGAGACTACTGCAAAAGAAATTAAGAAACTGCAAAAGTCAGTTTTGTATCACAAGATGACTCAGTATTTCTTCTTTACTCAATGGGCAAAGGTTAAGACTTATGCCAATAAAAGGGGAGTACTTATAATTGGTGATCTTCCCATTTATGTCTCGCGCGATTCTGTAGAGATGTGGGCACAGCCAGAACTGTTTAAAACGGATGAAACAGGACGGCCTATTACGGTTGCGGGCACTCCTGCTGATCAATTTTCTTCCACCGGTCAATATTGGGGAAATCCCATTTATAACTGGGAGTATATGAAGAAATCGCACTATGCATGGTGGGTTTGGCGTGTACAGACAAATCTTGAGATGTTTGATGTGCTTAGAATTGATCATTTTAGAGGTTTTGAAGCCTATTGGGAGATTCCTTACGGAGCTGCAAATGCTACAGAAGGCAAATGGACTAAAGGGCCAGATTTGGAGCTGTTTAAGGAACTGGAAAAGCAGCTGGGTAAGCTTCCAATCATTGCGGAAGACCTTGGCTTAATTACACCAGAACTCATTGCCATGCGAGACAAAACTGGTTTCCCAGGAATGAAAATCTTGCAGTACGGATTTGATGGAAAGCATGATTCAAGAGATCTTCCTCACAATTACACTGCAAATACCATTGCTTATGTGGGAACGCATGATAATCCAACTGCTCGTGGTTGGTATGAGACTCAGGCTACTGATAGAGAGCGCGAACAGGCAGATATTTACCTGCATCGCTCAAAAGATGAGCCAATTGGTGAGGCGCTTTCACGTGGAATTGCAGCTTCTGTGAGTGACACTTGTATTCACACCATGCAAGATCTTCTTGGCTTAGATGATTCTGCACGCATGAATGTTCCAGCCACTGTTGGAGGTAACTGGTGTTGGCGTATGAAGCAAGGAGCCATTACGCGTCACATAGAAGATTTTTTAAGAACTATTACTGAGATGTACTTCAGAGTGTACAAAGAGGAGAAGTAATGAACTTAGACACTTTATCTCTTCAACAATTTAACCAACCCCTGTCTGAAATTACTGACAGGCAGGTTTTTGAATTACTGCTTCAAGTGGTTAAGAGTAAGTCGGAAGCTCTTCCGTTAAATAATGGTAAGAAGAGGCTCTATTACATCTCCGCAGAGTTTCTGATTGGCAAGCTGCTTTCAAATAACCTCATCAATCTGGGAATTTATAACGAAGTAAAATCGCAGCTTTCTAGAGCAGGCCATTCGCTCGAAGACATCGAAGAGATTGAAGTTGAGCCTTCACTTGGTAACGGTGGTCTTGGTCGATTGGCAGCATGCTTTATCGACTCCATGTCAACACTTGGTCTGCCAGGCGATGGTGTAGGCCTTAAGTATCATTTTGGCCTCTTTCATCAGCAGTTTTTAGATAGACAACAAACTGCCGTTCCAGATGCTTGGCTTGCTGATGATAGGTGGCTTGAAGACGAGAAGACATCATTTACCGTGGAATTTAGAGATTTCTCGGTGACGTCTGAGCTCTATTCAATTGATGTTTTGGGATATGGCCGAACAAAGAAAAACAGACTTCGTTTGTTTGACCTGCAAAGTATCGACGAATCATTAGTTTCTGATGACGCTATTGATTTTGATAAGACTGCTTTAAAAAAGAATCTAACACTCTTTTTGTATCCCGACGATTCGGACGAAGACGGTCAGCTTCTTCGTGTGTATCAGCAATATTTTATGGTTTCAAATGCTGCACAGCTGATTGTTAAAGAGGCGGTTGAGCGCGGCAGTAATGTTCATGACCTCGCTGACTATGTTGTGATTCAGATTAACGATACGCACCCCACAATGGTAATTCCAGAGCTTATTCGTATCTTGACTGAGAAATACGATATCTCGTTTGAAGAGTCTGTAGCCATTGTTTCTTCACTTGTCGCATATACAAATCATACAATTTTGGCAGAAGCTCTTGAAAAGTGGCCTCTTAAATTTATCGAGGAAGTATCTCCAAAGATTGCTTCAATTATCAAAAAACTTGACGAGCGTATCCGCAGTACCGTCGCTGATCCAAGTGTACAAGTCATCATTGATAAGAAAGTTCACATGGCTAACCTTGCCATTCATTACGGCTTTAGCATCAATGGCGTTGCAGCGCTTCATACTAAGATTTTGGAAGAGACAGAGCTCAAGTCATTCTTTGATTTGTACCCAGAGAAATTCTCTAACAAAACTAATGGAATCACTTTCCGTCGCTGGCTCATGGGTTGTAATCCCGAGCTTGCCGAGTATCTTGATGCGTTGATAGGAGATAGCTGGAGAACAACTGGTAATCTCGAGGGACTTTTAGAGTATCAGAATAACGATGAAGTTCTTAATAGGCTGCAAGAGATAAAGCATATAGCCAAAGATAGAATGAGCAAGTTTTTGCTGGACAATCAAGATACAAAAGTTAATGCCGACTCCATTATTGATGTCCAGGTGAAGCGTTTCCACGAATATAAGCGTCAGCAAATGCTATTGCTTTATTTGATTTGGAAATATTTTGATATTAAGTCTGGACACCTTCCAAAGCATCCTATTACTGTCATTTTTGGTGGTAAGGCTGCACCAGCATACGTGGCTGCTCAAGATATCATTCATGCAATTCTTGTTCTCTCGTCTTTGATTGCAAACGATGCAGATGTTTCACTATATCTTCAGGTGATAATGATCGAGAATTACAACGTTACTGCCGCTGAGCACGTTATTCCAGCAGCAGATATCTCTGAGCAGATTTCACTGGCTTCCAAGGAGGCTTCTGGAACTTCCAACATGAAGTTCATGCTTAACGGCGCTGTTACCGTTTGCACAGTTGATGGTGCAAATGTAGAAATTGCCGACTTGGTAGGCAAGGAGAATATCTACGCGTTTGGTGCTTCAAGTGATGAGGTTGTAAGCCTTTATGAGCACAAAGGTTACAAAGCAAAAGAGTTTTATAAGAAACCCCAGATTAAACCACTCGTTGATTTCTTAATTAGCCCAGAGTTTATTTCTCTTGGAAATGAGGAGCGCCTGGAGCGTCTTCACAAAAACTTGTCCTCAAAAGATTGGTTTATGACGTTGCTTGATTTGGAAGCATATATTTCAACAAAAGAGCACGTGTTTGATGATTATGAGGATAGGAGAGCGTGGCTCCAGAAGTCTCTTGTAAATATTGCTATGGCAGGAACGTTCTCATCTGATAGAACTATTGCCGAATATAACAATGAGATTTGGCATCTTACTCCTGATAAGTAAAGACACGCAGTACAAACCAGCGAGTCAGTTGTTTTAACCAGTGGCTGTTAAACAAGCATTTTAAACAAGCGGTCTAGTCAAGTAGTCTAGACCGCTTGATGTGTTTCTTTACCAATTTTATTAGCAAAAATATCATCTGTTTTGGTCTCATCTGCATAAATGACAAGAAATGAGCTATGGTATATACATAAATATTCACCCTTCACGAGGGAAGAAGGATGTATGAACAGCACTTCTGTAAGAGGCGCAAGGCTTTCTCATATTACGTTTCTAGCTGTTTTTGCGCTATTTGTGGGTGCAATTTTGGCGTTTGCTCTGCCACACACAGCACTTGCTGCTGACCCAACAGTTTATTCTGAAGATGTGGATGGTGCTCCGCTGGACGGAACGCAGACCGTGGCAAATCCATTCCCTGACTTTATTTCAGATGCTGAAATTCAGGCAGAGATTACTGCTCAGGCTGCTAAACCGCGAGAGGACCGTACAGGTGTCATCGCGCGTTATTACTGGGTAAAGCCTGATGGAACCGCGCTCAAGCTAGACATGGATCCAACTAAATATTCTGTTGCGCAGATGATTGCTGAAGGCGGAGAAATTCGCGCTTACTACGTTCTTCTCGGCGATACGGATAACCTGCTCAACTTCCCACACAATGATCCAAATGGTTATGGCCTGCGTAAGGTGGCTGTTTCGGCGCATGCTGCTGTTGATACGTACAAGCCAATGGATGCAACAGGTGCTCTATCGGGTGGTGGTCCAAAGACTAATTTGATGTTTACCGTCAAGGTCAATGGTCAGTCTATTATGGGTGGCACTTCTTATGAAGAGCCTGCTGCTGTATTTACTGCACCAGTCACGGCTCGTCAGTACATTGAGTTCTCAGCACCACTGAACATTTCTGATAGGTCTTATCAACTGGGAATTCAGGGTGGCATTAAGAAATCTTGGGGAGGCACTCACGCATACACCAAGCGCTATCCTGCGCGAGTCATTGATACAGCAACGGCTGTGTATCACTATGTCGACGATCTGGCATACAGGCAGCTCAATGGTCTTGGTCTAAGTGATCCTATCGCTCAAAGAAATGCTGGCCTTCCTATTTATGGTAACGGTGCAGTGAGTGTTCTTGGTCTTGATGATCTTGCTGCTACATATACGACCTCTGCAGCATTTGAGGATCGTCAGGTGTCTGCGCGTTACAACACAAAGGGTCATGTTGTGTACATGCCCGAGTATGCTGGTGTTACTGCAGATGACTCTGTTGCCGGTGGCAATAAGTTTGAGACTGATCCTTCAACCAATCTGTTGCTAACCACTGTTCGTAAGTCGGTCGACGAGATTAAGTCTGCGGGACCTGGTGATTCTTACGTCTATATTGCAAACGATATCGATGTCCCAGAGGGAACATCTCTTGCAATTGGTACGTATAACTCTGGCCCTCGCGATAATTCGGTTTTGGCCCCTGGCTTCAACGCAGACGGTTCTGTAAACCGTACCAGGCAGTATTACCTCACGTATCGTGCAGTTCCTTCTCCTTTGAAGCTTGTGAAGACTGACTCTGATGATGCTTCCAAGCCTGTTGCTGGTGCAACCTATAGCCTATACAAGGCTGATGGAACACTGGTTAAAGAGGGGCTTACTACTGGTGCAGACGGTACCTTTACATCCGGAGATGTTCTTACAAAGACTGAGTTGACTACGCTGGTTCAGAACACTGCGGCAACTGCAGATTTGCTGACTAAGGGTATCTATCAGGATGGAGACAAGTTCTATCTGACGCCAGGCGATTATTACCTGGTTGAGACTGCATCTCCAGAGGGATATGAGCTCAATGCAAATCAGATTCCGTTTACCGTGGCACCTGCAACATTCAATGCTGCAGACCAGACCATTGTTCCTACGGAAGTTGCTACAGCTGATAAGCCAATAACTCCCACACCAACCCCAACGCCGGATCCTATTCCAGAGCCAAAGCCTAAGACTCCTAAGAAGAAGAGGTCTAACCTGCCAGATACTGGCGATGCAATGTCCATTGCAAGCGCACTTGCTGCTGCAGGTATTATTGCTTCCGGTCTTGCGTACTCTGTGAAGGCTCGCCGTTAGTTTTGGCGTATAGATCACAAGTGCAAAGAAGGCTATGCTTCGCACAGCCTTCTTTTTTGCTGGTAAAGTAGAGCAAGGTAGATGCTTAGTTGGACGTTGGCCTGCGCAGTTTGTGCAATCAACACTGTTTGAGGCAAAATATATCCTCAAGCGGTAAAAAATCCGTTTAGTTGGAGATTTCATTTTTCTGCATACGACGTTTGCCCAGATAAAAGTTTTTGAGGCGGTAAAAAATCGTCTTAGTTGGGAATAGAACGTCTATTTTTCAATTTAACATTTCCAACTAAACGCGTTTTTTACCTTTTTTGGCACATAATTTTGAGCTCAAAAATTACGTATGCATGGAAATGAATTTAATTGCATGAATATTCAAGGAAATAAATCAAAAGTTGATCATGACAAGTAAAGAAGAAAATTGCCAATAAGATGCCTGTGAAAACAGAGATAACCGTGGAAAAATTGCTAACTCGTCTAAAAACCACCAGCACCCATGAAGAAACAAGAGGCGGGATAAATATTCAGAATTATGCCTTGAACAGGGAATAATTTAAAATAGGAAATTTTATGGAGCGGCGGACGGGACTCGAACCCGCAACAGTCAGCTTGGAAGGCTGATGCTCTACCAATTGAACTACCGCCGCAAGGGTAAAGCAAAAAGAAAAAAATGGTCGGGGTGACTGGATTCGAACCAGCGACCCACTGCTCCCAAAGCAGTTGCGCTACCAAGCTGCGCTACACCCCGAGCCGAGAGAAAAGTATAGGTGACAAATCGCCCAAGAGCAAGAATAAATTGCAATCTTTTTGAACTAATTTTTGTCTATCAGATTTTTCTATTTTGTTATGTAATCGAAACATTGGATGACTATGCTATTCGTAACCACTTCGAAAGGGGTTTCATGAGCTATTCATCTAAGGTAATCGCACAGCTTGAAGAGCGTTACGCAGATCAGCCTGAGTTTATCCAGGCAGCAAAAGAAGTTCTTACCACCATCCAACCTGCACTTGATGCTCATCCAGAGTTCGAGAAAGCCGCCTTGCTCGAGCGTCTTGTTGAGCCAGAGCGCATTGTTATGTTCCGCGTCCCCTGGATTGACGACGCTGGCAACGTTCAGGTTAATCGCGGATACCGCATCGAGTTTAACTCCGCAATTGGACCTTACAAGGGCGGCCTTCGTCTCCATCCAACAGTTAACCTGTCTATCTTGAAGTTCCTTGGCTTCGAGCAAATCTTCAAGAACTCCCTGACCACGCTTCCAATGGGCGGCGGCAAGGGCGGCTCCGACTTTGATCCAAAGGGCAAGTCTGACCGCGAGATTATGGCGTTTTGCCAGTCCTTTATGACTGAGCTTGCTCGTCACATTGGTCCAAACACCGACGTCCCAGCTGGTGACATTGGCACCGGCGCACGAGAGATCGGCTACATGTTTGGCCAGTACAAGCGCCTTCGCAACGAGTGGACCGGCGTCCTGACCGGCAAAGGCCTCTCCTTTGGCGGCTCCCTCGCTCGCACCGAGGCAACCGGCTACGGCGCGGTTTACTTCCTCACCCACATGCTTGCCGAGAAGAACGATGTGCTCGCAGGTAAAACGGTCTGCATCTCCGGCTCCGGAAACGTCGCTACCTATGCTGCCCAGAAGGCACAGCAGCTGGGAGCAACCGTGGTGACCGTATCTGACTCCTCAGGTTACGTCTATGACCCTGAGGGTATTGACGTTGAGCTGCTGAAAGAAGTCAAGGAGGTTCGTCGCGCCCGCATCAAGGAGTACGCCGACGCACGTCCTTCCGCTACTTTCTTCCCAGGCGAGCGTCCTTGGAGCCAGGAGTGCGACATCGCCATGCCATGCGCAACTCAGAACGAGCTCGAGCTTGCTGACGTGCAGAAACTTGTTGCTAACGGCACCAAGTACGTCGTTGAGGGCGCTAACATGCCAACCACCCTCGAGGCAACCAATTACCTCATCGAAAACGGCGTCTTCTTCGCACCTGGCAAGGCTGCAAACGCAGGCGGCGTAGCTGTTTCCGGTCTTGAGATGTCCCAGAACGCCGAGCACCTTTCCTGGACGTTTGAGGAGGTAGACTCCAAGTTGCAGGGAATCATGGAGAGCATCTACACTGCTGCTTCTGAGGCTGCTGCAACGTACGGCCACCCCGGCAACCTGGTCTTTGGCGCAAACATCGCCGGTTTCCTCAAGGTTGCAAACGCAATGATGGCGCAGGGTGTCTGCTAGTTCGCATAACACTTGGCGAGAAACCCGTTGTTGCAGCACGTATTTGAGTTAACTACATCGTTGGCTTTAACGTAAGATTTAAGAGGACCTTGGTCATCCAAGGTCCTTTTTTGTGCTGCTCATTGATAGTATTTTGGTCCCGTCTTGCGCTCTTGAAATGACCTAAGCTCTTGAAACAAACGCGTTTCCCTCGATGAAAAAGCGCTTTGGAGCATCAATGTTTTTGCTGATGCCTACGCGAGGTGAACACCCAATTGTTTCTCCTGGTAGCAGGGGAGCAAATTCCAGCACAAGCGGTTCATTCGTTAGATCATGTCCATAGAGTCCCTTGTCAATGCCAAGTGCAGCGCACACTTTACCTGGCCCGTTAGTGAGGTTGTGCAGCTTGAGCGGGTGCTTGTACACACGCCCTGCTTCGCGGAGCTCGCGCATCACCTCTACGCCCTCAAGAGGTTCAACGGCGCGCACCAAACATCCGCTGCCAAACCTCTCAGGTCCACACACTACATTGCAGCAGTGATGCATGCCGTACGAAACGTACACGTACAGATGACCTGCAGGTCCAAACATAGCAGCGTTGCGATCACTAGGCCCGCCAAACGCATGGCTTGCAGGATCGTCTTGGTCGTAAGCCTCGGTCTCCACAATTCTTGCAACTAGTTTGTGTTTCTCTCCATTAAGCGTAATTGTCCTTGTCAGAGTGCATCCCAGAAGCAGTGGCGCGGCCACATCTGAGGGATTCTCTAGAAAATCTGGAAACATGCCATCTCCTTTATTGGTTATGCGCTACAATACTACCAACCTTTAAGGACGGTGCGAGACACCGGCAAGGCCCATAGCGTTGAGTGCGCATGTTCGCTGTTGAGCCTCCATAAGGAGTGCTCTTTTTTTATGGCTCGGCATGCTCGTACGCAGATCGGAGAGTATATGAATCCACTGGCAAGTGCCACCTCGCAGCCTCGCGCGCTGCTTGTTCTCGAAGACGGAACAACCTTCGAGGGGAGGTGCTGTGGTGCTAGCGGAGAGACCTTCGGTGAGATTGTATTCAACACGTCCATGACGGGCTACCAAGAGATTATCTCCGATCCAAGTTACGCCGGACAGATTGTCACGCTGACCTATCCGCAGGTAGGCAACTACGGCATCGATCCTGCGGTCATGCAGCGAGACGTTTTACACCTGCGTGGCTTTGTCGTGCACGACATGTGTTACGAGCCAAGTAACTGGACATCCAAGCAGAGTCTGCCAGAGTTCCTGCAGGAAAACGGCGTCGTTGCCATCGAGGGCATCGATACCCGCGCGCTAACCATGCACCTGCGCGACCATGGCGCACAGAAGGCAGCCATCTCCACCGAGGACCTGGATTCTGTCCACTTGCTCGCGCGCGTCCAGGCGTCGCCCAGCATCTCCGAGCACAACTTTGTCCCCGACGTCTCCGTTGACGCGCCTCACGTGGTTCCCGCTACATCCAAGAAGCGCTTCAACGTTGTCGCATACGACTGTGGCGAGAAGAACGGCATTCTCCAGGGTCTTGCGGCAAACGGCTGCGAGGTCACGGTTGTACCGTGGAACACACCTGCAGAGGACGCCTTGGCCTACAACCCAGACGGCATCTTCTTCTCCAACGGCCCTGGTGACCCAGAGCAGGTTGACGCTACGCAGGAGGCTGCTCGCGGCGTTCTGGGCAAGGTTCCCGTCTTTGGTATCTGCCTGGGCAACCAGATGCTCTCCATTGTCGCAGGTGCAGATATCGAGAAACTCAAATTTGGACACCACGGCGGCAACGAACCAGTCATGAATCTTCTAACCGGTAAGGTAGAGATTACAGCTCAAAACCACAACTATGGCCTGGTTTTTCCAAGCTTGGGCAAGCTCGTTGCTGAGGAGTCCGGTGGAATCTCCGAGCACTTTGACAACCTCTGCGAGTGGTCCGCAAGGCGCATTGCTCCTGTTGTCCAGACAAAAGAGTTTGGCCGCGTCAGGCTCACACACGTCAATCTTAACGACGGAACCCCAGAGGGTATTCAGTTCCTGGACATCCCAGCATTTTCTGTCCAGTATCACCCTGAAGCAAGCCCAGGACCTCACGATTCATCCTACTTGTTCAAGGCGTTTGCACGTTTGATGGAGGGACAGTCTGACTATCTTGCCATCGACGTTCGTGAGGGGAGGCGCTTCTAATGCCAAAGCGTACTGATATTAAGAAAATCCTGGTCATTGGCTCTGGTCCAATTGTTATTGGTCAGGCTTGCGAGTTTGACTATTCCGGCACTCAGGCATGCCGTGCCCTTCGCAAAGAGGGCTTTGAGGTTGTTCTGGTTAACTCAAACCCAGCAACCATCATGACTGACCCAGAAACTGCAGATAGAACTTACGTTGAGCCAATCACCGTTGAGTCCGTAACCCGCGTCATTGAGCGCGAGCGTCCTGATGCGCTTCTGCCAAACATGGGTGGTCAGACTGCTCTGAACTGCACCATTGGCCTTGGCGAGGCAGGCGTTCTTGACAAGTACAACATCGAGGTCATCGGCTGCAATCTGGAGTCCATTCGTACTGGTGAGGACCGCGAGCTCTTCAGTGAGGCAGTCCAGGACATTGGCCTGGAGGTTGCCCGCGCAGATATAGCCCACTCCATGGAAGACGCCCAGCGTATTGTTGCTGACCTGGGATACCCTGTGGTCATTCGCCCAAGCTTCACCCTTGGTGGAGCGGGCGGCGGCATTGCTCACACCCCAGAAGAGCTCGTAGAGATTGTTGAACAGGGCCTTCTGCTTTCTCCAGAGCACGAGGTACTGGTAGAGGAGTCCATCGAGGGCTGGAAAGAGATTGAGATGGAGGTCATGCGCGATACCGCAGGTAATGGTATTGTTGTCTGCTCCATCGAGAACCTCGATCCAATGGGTGTTCACACCGGAGACTCCATTACCGTTGCTCCAGCTCAGACGCTTACCGATGAAGAGCTCCAGAACCTCCGCGACTACTCCATCGCTATTCTCGAGCGTGTAGGCGTTGCCTGCGGTGGTTCTAACGTTCAGTTTGCGGTCAACCCAACCAACGGCCGCGTCATTGTCATTGAGATGAACCCTCGCGTCAGCCGCTCTTCCGCGTTGGCTTCCAAGGCAACTGGCTTCCCAATTGCAAAGATGGCAGCACTGCTCTCTGTTGGCTACACGCTGGATGAGATTACCAATGACATCACCAAGGCAACTCCTGCCGCCTTTGAGCCTTCCATCGACTACTGCGTGGTCAAGGTTCCTCGCTTTGCCTTCGTCAAGTTCAAGGGCACCAGCCGCGTTCTGACCACCCGCATGAAGTCGGTTGGCGAGGCTATGGCCATGGGCAGAACCTTTGAGGAGGCCCTGCAGAAGGCGCTTCGCTCCCTGGAGCAAGATCGCGCTGGTCTGGGCGCAGACGGCCACGATGTCTTTGACGAGAAGAACTTTGATGAGTTGGTCAGTAAGCCAACACCAGAGCGTATTTTCTACGTTGCTGAGGCACTGCGCAGAAACTGGAGCGTTGAGCGCATCCACGATATGACCGGTATTGATCCTTGGTACCTGCACCGTATGGCAGGCATCATCAACGCCGAGAAACGCATCAAGGAGCTGGGTCTTTCCGGCCTTACCACCGATAACATGCTTGCTGCCAAACAGCTGGGCTTCTCGGATGAGCAGCTCGCACACCTTACTGGTACCAAGACAGACGTTGTCCGTGCTGTGAGGGAAGTGCTGGGTGTTCGCCCACAGGTCAAAACAGTTGATACCTGCGCAGGTGAGTTTGGCGCAACCACGCAGTACCACTACGTCACATACGAGAAGGGCAATGCCACGGAGTACGTGAAGGCAGAAAAGCCACGCGTCATGATTCTTTCCGCTGGTCCTAACCGTATTGGTCAGGGTATTGAGTTTGACTACTGCTGCGTACATGCTGCCTACGCCCTTCGCGAGCAGGGCTATGAGACGGTCATGGTTAACTGCAACCCTGAGACGGTTTCTACAGACTACGACACCTCTGATCGCCTGTATTTCCAGCCTCTGACCTTTGAAGATGTCATGGACGTTATTGAGGTTGAGAAGCCAGAAGGCGTCATTGTTACCCTTGGCGGCCAGACGCCAATCAAGCTGGCACGCGCCCTCAAGGACGCCGGCGTTCCTATCATGGGCACTCAGCCAGAGGCAATTGACCTGGCAGAAGACCGCGACCGCTTCGCAGCACTTCTAGACCGCCTGAACATTGCCTGCCCACCATCGGCAGTTGCTTCTACTATGGACGAGGCTCGCGACGCTGCACGTCGCATTGGCTACCCACTGATTGTCCGCCCAAGCTACGTTCTTGGTGGTCGCGGTATGGCCATTGTCTACGACGACTCCGACCTGGTCACCTACATGGAATCCGCGACGCACGTCACGCCAGACCGTCCTGTCTACCTAGATGCCTTCCTCGAGGACGCCATTGAGCTGGACGTTGATGCTCTCTGCGACATCGAGGAGTGCTACGTAGGTTCCGTCCTGGAGCACATCGAAGAGTGCGGTATTCACTCTGGTGACTCCGCTTGCTGCTGGCCGCCCTTCTCGCTCTCTGAAAAGATTGTTGATCAGATTAGAGATATCACCAAAAAGCTGGCACTTGCCTGCGGCATTCGAGGCCTGCTAAACATCCAGTACGCCGTTCGCGATGAGCACGTCTTTGTCATCGAGCTCAACCCTCGCGCTTCTAGAACCGTGCCATTCTCGTCCAAGGCAACTGGCGTTTCCCTGGCCAAATACGCATCTCGCATCATGGCTGGCGAGAAGATCAGTGAGCTCAGAGCACAAGGCCTGCTTCCAGACGAAAATCGCACCGTCGATTACTACGCGGTCAAAGAGGCGGTCATGCCTTGGTCTAGATTCCCTGGTGCTGACTCAATCCTTGGCCCAGAGATGAAGTCTACCGGTGAGGTCATGGGCATTGCCCGCACCTTCCCAGCAGCGTACGCAAAGACTCGTGAGGCAGTTGAGAACAAGCTACCTGAGCAGGGCTCCGTCTTCATCAGTGTGTGCGACCGCGATAAGCGTGCCATTGCTCCTGTTGCTATGGCTCTGGAGAACCTTGGCTATGGCATCTACACCACGGGCGGTACTGCAAAGACGCTGCGTGCGGCTGGAATTGACTGCACCACCGTCAACCGCATTTCCGATGGTCATCCAAATGTTGTTGACCTTATGCGCGATAAGACCGTCAGCTTCATCATCAATACGCCTCATGGTCACGAGGCTCATAGCGACGGCACCAAGATGCGCGCAGAAGCTGTCAGCCAGGGCATTACCTGCGTCACCGCAATGTCTGCTGCTACCGCTCTTATTCAGGCACTTGCTGCGGCAAGAAAGAGTGAGCCCGAGACCTTTGCACTACAAGATCTTTAAAACGTGCTGGGAGAATGAGCTTTTCACTTGAACAAGACCGGTCTTGAAAAAGGCCGGTCTTTTTTCGTGAGGGAAGTGTTTAGAATACGAAGTTCTCCTAGTGAAGAGCGCAAAAGTTTGTTATTATTGCAAGGCTGCATAAATATGCGGGCGTGGCGGAACTGGCAGACGCGCTAGATTTAGGTTCTAGTGGACTAAGTCCGTGGGGGTTCGATTCCCTCCGCCCGCACCATGCAGAAATTTGGTTAAGAGCTGGTACGCCAGCATTTTTTACGAGACACTGGAGGAACGTTGAACATCACCGTTACCGCAGATAAGCCAGTTGACGAGAAACTCACCGTCAAGGTTACAATTCCTGCTGCAGAGGTAGACGCTGCCATTAAGCAGGCTTACAAGGACATTGCAAACAAATATTCCTTCCAGGGTTTCCGCAAGGGCCGCGCACCTCGTCCTGTCATTGACGGTATTGTTGGCCGCGAGGCAGTCCTTGCTCAGGCAACCAACGATCTTCTCGGCGCAGCAGAGCCACAGCTTCTTGAGGAGCTTGACCTTGTTCCTGTCGGCCGTGGTGATTATAACCAGGATGCAGACCTTCCTGTTGAGGGCCAGGATTACTCCTACGAGGTAGTCTTCAACGTTCGTCCTGAGGCTAAGCTTGATTCTTACGATGCTCCTGCAATCAACATGCCACCAAATGAGGCAACTGAGGCTGAGGTTGATCACCAGATCAAGCAGCTCCTGTCTTACCAGGCTAAGTTTGAGAACACCAAGGAGAAGCGCGCTGTTAAAGAGGGCGACACCATTGGTGTAGACATCAAGAACATTGAGGGCGCTGCTCACATGGAGGGCGAGGACCGTGTTCTTACCCTTAATGGCACCCAGGCTCCAAAAGAGCTTGAGGAGGCACTCATCGGCATGAAGCCAGGTGAGGAGAAAGAGGTCAAGTGGACTCACAGCCACACTCACGGCGATGAGGTTCACTCCCACGATTACGATATCAACGTCAAGGTTGTTGCTCACAAGAAGTCCGTTACTCCAGAGCTGACCGATGAGCTTGCAAAGAACACCTTTGGTTATGACACTGTCGAGAAACTCCGTGAGGCTGTTAAGTCTGAGATTGAGTCCGACAAGAAGAACTCTCTTCCAACTCTTAAGGAGGATCGTGTTGTTGAGGCCGTAGGCAAGCGCCTTCAGCTTGATGAGGTCCCAGAGGAGTACAAGAACGAGGTCTTCAACGAGATTGCTCAGGAGTTCCTGAACGGTCTTCAGCAGCAGGGCATGAGCCTTGATATGTTCCTGGCTGCACGCGGTATCAAGACTGATGACTTCATCTCTGATCTTCGTGTTCAGGCTGAGGAGCGTGCACGTCAGTCCCTGGCTCTTGACGCAGTAGCTGCAGAGCTTAAGCTTGAGGCAACTGAAGAGGACATCCGCGCAGAGTTTGAGCGCGCTGGTGTTCCTAACGTTGAGTCTGCAATTGAGGAGTGGCGCAAGGCTGGCCGTCTTCCTGCAATCCGTGAGTCCATCCGTCGTTCTAAGGCTCTTGACTGGCTGCGCGATAACGCAACCGTCACTGTTGTCGACGAGATTGCTGAGGCTGCTAAGGAAGAGCACAAGGCAGAGAAGAAGCCTGCAAAGAAGGCTCCTGCTAAGAAGAAGGCAGCTAAGAAGGACGAGGACGCAGAGAAGGACGCTGAGTAGTCCACAGCTGGTTTGGTTTCTCGCCAGAAAGACTGCGCCAAAAGTTGCAGTTACTTTGAATTTTTCATACCCCGGGTTAGAGACATGCTTCCCGGGGTATGTTTCTAAGGAAAGACCTTTGAAGGAGGATTATGCATTATCCAACAAACATTCCAACCATTCCATATGTTATTGAGCAGACTCCTCGTGGTGAGCGTAGCTATGACATCTACTCCAGACTGCTCAATGATCGTATTGTTTTCTTGGGTGAGCCTGTAACTCGCGATTCTGCAAATCTTGTTATTGCGCAGCTTTTGCACCTTGAGAGCCAGGATCCAGATAAGGATATTTCTCTCTACATTGACTCTCCTGGTGGAGATGTTTATGCAGGTCTGGGCATCCTTGATACCATGAACTTCATCAAGCCTGATGTCTCAACAATCTGCGTTGGCATGGCAGCATCAATGGGTGCAGTTCTTCTTGCAGCCGGTGCAAAGGGTAAGCGTCTTGCGCTTCCTAACTCTATGGTTATGATTCACCAGCCATCCAGCGGTGTTCAGGGTCAGCAGACTGATATCCAGATTGTTGCAGATGAGACAAAGTGGATTCGTCAGCGCATCAACGAGCTGCTTTCGGATTATACTGGACAGCCTATCGAGAAGGTCAATGCAGACACCGAGCGCGATAATTATCTTCGTGCACAGGAGGCTTGTGACTACGGTCTGGTTGACCGCGTTATCTCTTCTCGTAACGACCAATAATTGTTCTCGTATTGAGGGTTTAAGTTATGGCTAATGACCAGAACTTCTCGCCTTTTGGCGGATTAGATGAGATGCACTGTTCTTTCTGCGGAAAAAGCAGGTCGCAGGTAAATAAGCTTATTCAGGGTCCTGGTGGAGTCTGCATTTGTGATGAATGCGTCTCTACCTGCTCGGATATGATCGATGAGTCTCTTGGTTTTGATGAAGAGTCAGAGATTGAGACTCACTCTGATGAGCCTGTTATCAAAGACCTGCCAACTCCACATGAGATTTACGATGAGCTGTCTCAGTATGTAATGGGCCAGGAAGACGCCAAGCGTGCTATGTCGGTAGCGGTGTATAACCACTATCGTCGTATTCTTTCGGGCAACGATGAGCCTCAGGAGGGCCAGGAGGATGTTGAGATTGCAAAGTCCAACATCTTGCTGCTTGGTCCAACTGGTACTGGTAAAACCTTGCTTGCTCAGACGCTTGCTCGTTTTCTTGAGGTTCCGTTTGCTATTGCTGATGCAACAACTCTTACCGAGGCTGGCTACGTTGGTGAAGATGTCGAGAATATCCTGCTTAAGCTTATCACCGCTGCTGACGGCGACGTTGAGCGCGCTCAGGTAGGCATTGTCTACATCGATGAGATTGACAAGATTGCTCGCAAGGCTGAGAACCTCTCTATTACTCGTGATGTCTCTGGTGAAGGTGTTCAGCAGGCACTTCTGAAGATTCTTGAGGGTACGGTTGCAAGTGTTCCACCAACAGGTGGTCGTAAGCATCCTCAGCAGGAGCTTATTCACATTGATACCACCAACATCTTGTTCATCTGCGGTGGCGCTTTTGTTGGCTTGGATAAGATTGTTGCTGACCGTATTGGTAAAAAGGGAATTGGCTTTAACTCTGATGTTGCTCAGAATGTCAAAGAAGGCGAGTCTGAGCTTATCTCTAAGGTAATGCCTCAGGATCTGCACAGGTTTGGCATGATTCCAGAGCTTTTGGGCCGTATTCCTGTTATTACTTCTACTCGTGAGCTTGGTGAGGATGATCTGATGAGCATTCTCACAGATCCAAAGAATGCTCTTACCAAGCAGTACAAGCGCATGTTTGAGCTTGAGGGAGTAGACCTTGAGTTTACTGAGGATTCACTTAGAGAGATTGCTAAGAAGGCTTTAGCTCGCGGCACCGGTGCTCGTGGTCTTCGTGCAATCTGTGAGTCTACGTTGCAAGAGACCATGTTTGATCTGCCATCAGATTTGGATATCACAAAGGTTGTGGTTACTCCAGAAAGCGTTGGCGGAGATAATGCTCCAGAAATCATTAAGGGCAAAAAGAAATAACTCGCATAGCAATAAAAAAGGAGGTCGAAAGACCTCCTTTTGCGTTATAGGTTGCCGCCACCAAGTTTGTTGTATGACGTAATAAGTTGGGTACGGGTTTTGGTGCCTGGCGGGAAGACGGTATCAAACAAAGGCATCAAGCCGCGGAAAAGAACACCACTTTGCACGCGGTGAGAAAGACCTCTTACCGTACGTCTTGACTCTTCAAGCTGTGAACGAAGCTCCTCAAGATAAGGGGAGCGACGAGCATAGAACCAGAAAAGGCCTGCTAGATCTGAGTTTGGATAGAGCCAAGGCCTGTTGTCTGGTCCTGCAAAATGCGCAATGCAGATATTCTTACGAGCTTCTTCGTATTCTTCTCGCACGTCTTTTGGCGCCTGAGCAACAATGTGATCACGGCGAAGGAATTGCCAGTCTACCAGGTAATTCCACTTCATATTAATGCGGAGATAATGGCCGTTTACAAACCTGTTAAGAACATCTTGATCAAGCCATCGCCATGCACGCATGGTTGACACCTTAAGAAACTCCTCAGGAGAAATTTGCTTTCTAATCTCTTCCAGGTTCATCAAAATGACGCCTGCCTGGAAGTAATCGTGAGGATCATCCATACCTAGCTCATTTTTGAGGTAGGGGCCAACTGTGGCGTCATAGCCATCAATCTGTCCAATAGTATCAGCGTCACGTGTAGCGCCTACCAAGCATCCTGTGACGTCGATATCGTAGAGTTCTGCAATATCGGTATTAACCACCAGGTCAGAGTCAAGGTAGATGGCTTTATTGACGCTAGGAAGCAGCGAGGGAGCAAGCAGTCTGTAGTAAGTTTCTGGTCTAAAGTGACCATGATGAGGAAGCTCAATATCGCCAAGAGCAGCGTCAACATCCAAGAAACCAACATGTACGTTATCAACAAGCTGAGCCTGACGAGTAAGCGTAATCATGCTGGTAGGAGAGAGGTCACGAGTCAAAACAATGATATCGTAACGACGCTCTGGATTAACGTTCTCGATGATGGACTGAATTGCTACAGATAAATACGGCACAAAGTTATCACTGCAGGCAAAAACAAGCACAACGTCATTAAGAGCAAGTCCCAGCTCATCAGATGAGCTTGCAAGCATTGCTCCAGAAAGTTGCGCTCTGCCAGTTCCCGCAAGGCGTTGTGTAGGTATTTTCCGTAATCTTCTCATACGTAAGACTTTAACACTTAGACGCCAAAAACGCCTGCTGAGTTTGCCATTACTTCGGTTTGCACAGAGTATCCACGAGCCTCGCTCAGACCGCTCAGCGCGCGCTTGAGGCTGTCCACAATGTCCGCCGCGCTAATATCCGTATGATCACTGGAAGGAAGGTCAGTCTCGGTAAGAAGCTTATCTTTTGGGTACACCTTAGCGTATTCACGGCCACGTTTGGTCTTTAGGCTCATCTCGCCAACAGAGAACCAACAGCCAAGCTTAATGGCCCTCTGCAGCTCTTCTGAGCTACCGCTAAACCAGTGGATGATAGGAACACACTCTTGAGCAGCTCCTGTCTGCTCAAGAATATCCAGTACCGCATCAACGCTTCTCACGGTGTGCATCGAGAGCACTCGTGGCTGGTCGTTGCGTGAAAGCTCTGCTGCGCGCTTGCAAATCTGCGTAAAAGCTCTAACCTGCAAATCTTGCAACCCATCAACACAATAGCGAGAAGAAAAATCTAGTCCAATCTCGCCAAGGTAAGATGTCTGCTCCATAAGCTCTAGTAGAAGCTCTATATCTTTTTGAGTAACGCGCTCATCAGAGATATACCAAGGGTGCGCTCCAAGTCCCACACGGATGTTGTCTTGCGTAAGCTGAGGAGCAAGTTCTAGGTAGTCATGAGGAGTAACACCGCAGGTAAAGAAACCTAATCCGGCGTCATGGGAACTTCTCGCTGCATTGAGTGGAGAGTCCATAAGGTTGGCATGGACGTGCGCATCAAAATACGTGAGGTTACTCATGATCAAGCCCTGAAAGATGCAGAATGACGTCTGAGGCAATCATCTGACCCATAATAGGAGGGTAGTAGGACATAGTTCCTAGCTTGGCAGATTTTCCCGTTGCGCCCTCTGGTGCAAAAACTGGTCGCGCTGGCTCGGGGGAGTAGAGCACACGGAAGTCGGCAAGGCCGCGCTTTTTGGACTCTTTTCTCATTACTCTTGCAAGAGCATCGGTATGCGTTTTTGAAAGCGTAGTAATTTCCAAGAGTTCTGGGTGGATTTTATTGCCGCCACCCATGCTGGAGATAAGGTAGATATCGTTTTTTTGACACCATGCCACAACAGCTAATTTGGCAGAAATGGTATCGATGGCATCAACTACAACATCTGGTTTTGGAAGAGCAGAGAGCTGCTCGTCAACGTTGTCTTTAAGCAAAAAAGCGTCAAGTATGACCACGTGAGCGTCTGGATTAATGTCCAGAATCATCTCTTTGGTAACGTCAACTTTTCTTTTTCCAATGGTGCTCACATAGGCAATAGCCTGCCTATTTAGGTTGGATGCTTCTACTGCATCGGCATCCACTAAAACAAATGAGCCTACACCGCCTCTGGCCAGCGCCTGAACGCAGTTTGAACCAACGCCACCAAGACCTAAGACCATGACGCAGGAATTTTGAATCTGTCCAAGGCGGTCTTTTCCCAGAACAAGTTCAAGTCGAGCAGTGGCTTCAGGAATTGTGGCAGACATAGAGCTCCTCATAAAAAGTATCTGCAGATAGTATAGCTTGTTACTTTACCTACGCTTCAAGAAGTGTAGGCCGATAGTAATTTTAACTAATGGTAAGAAAGCGCCCCATAAGTCGTCTTTTATTAGTAGAATAAATGAAGCAAATTTTGACGATGTTGTCAGCATATGAAAGGCAAGATTACTGTGGAAGAAATGCCCAAGAATTATGATCCTCAGGCAGCTGAGCCTGAGCTCATTGAAAAGTGGATAAAGGCAGATTGCTATGGTCGTAGTAAGGGAACTGAAGACCGTACGGTAGTTATCCCTCCACCAAACGTTACTGGCATCCTTCACATGGGTCATGCCATGGATGACACCATCCAGGACACCTACATTCGTTATTCTCGCATGCGCGGTTATTCAACTCGTTGGATTCTTGGAACTGACCATGCGGGTATTGCAACTCAGACTAAGGTTGATAAGAAGCTTAAGTCAGAGGGTATTTCTCGCCTGGAGATTGGTCGCGAGAAATTCCTGGATGCTTGCTGGGATTGGACGCGCGAGTACGGCGGAACCATTGTTTCTCAGATTAAGCGCATGGGCTGCTCCATTGATTTTAATGACGAGAAGTTCACCATGTCTCCTGAGTACACTCAGGCAGTACGTAAGGTCTTTGTTGACTGGTATCATGACCAGCTTATTTATCGTGGTAAGCGCATCGTAAACTGGTGTCCTCATTGCGAGACTTCTATTTCTGACGATGAGGCAGAGTACGCTGACGAGAAGGGCCATCTTTGGTACCTGCGTTACCCGCTCAAAGAGCCTGTTAATGGCGTTGAGTACATTACCGTAGCTACTACTCGTCCAGAGACCATGCTGGGTGATACGGGCGTAGCTGTTTCTCCTCAAGATCCAGAAAAGGCTGATCTTGTTGGAAAGACTGTTATCTTGCCAATTGTTGACAGAGAGATTCCAATCTTCTCTGACTGGCATGTTGATGCAGGCTTTGGTACCGGTTTTGTTAAGGTAACCCCAGCTCATGATCCTAACGACTTTGCTATGGGCCAGACTCACAATCTTGAGCAGATCAACATCTTTGATGAACATGCTGTTGTTGTTGACGGATATGGTGAGTTCTCTGGTCTTGATAGAGATCAGGCTCGTGAGGCTATTGTTGCTTGGTTTGAAGAGCATGGCCTGCTTGATCACGTTGAAGACCTTGATCACTCCGTTATGCATTGCTACCGCTGCGGCACAACTCTTGAGCCATGGCTCTCTGAGCAGTGGTTTGTTGCCGTTGATAAGCTCAAAGAGCCTGCAGCACAGGTAGTTAAAGACGGTCAGGTTACCTTCCACCCAGAGCGTTGGACTCAGACCTACCTCACTTGGATGGAGAATCTCCGTGACTGGAACATCTCCAGGCAGCTTTGGTGGGGACACCGCATTCCTGTGTTCTACTGCGATGATTGTGGCTGGCAGGATGCGCTTATGGAAGACACTGACGTCTGTCCAAAGTGCGGCGGTCATCATGTTCACCAGGATGAGGATGTTTTGGATACCTGGTTCTCTTCTCAGCTGTGGACTTTTGCTACACAGGGTTGGCCAGATCATCCTGAACAGCTTGAGGGTCACCACCCAACACAGGTCCTGGTAACCGCTCGAGACATCATTGCTCTTTGGGTTGCTCGCATGATTATGAGTTCGCTTTACTTCACCAAAGAGATTCCATTCCACGATGTCTACATATACGCAACCATTTTGGCTAAGGACGGCAGTCGTATGTCCAAGTCAAAGGGTAACGGCGTAGATCCTATGGACTTGATTGCTAAGTACGGTGCAGACGCAATGCGTTATAACCTGCTTACGCTTATTACCAACAACCAGGACGTCAAGTTTGATGCTGTTCTTGATAAGAAGACTCGTGAGCTTATTGAGTCTCCAAGAACTGATCAGGCACGTTCTTTTGTTACTAAGATTTGGAATGCAAGTCGCTTTGTTCAGATGAACCTTGACGGCTACACTGCCGGCATGCCAAAGGCAGAGACACCAGAAGATGCATGGATGTTCTCGCGCCTTGCAAAGGTTGTTGCAGAGACAACTGAGCAGCTTGAGACCTACGGCTTTGGTGAGTATGCTCGCAATATTCAGTCCTTCTTCTGGAATGATGTTTGCGACTGGTACATTGAGCTCTGCAAGGGCCGCCTTCTTGATGGAACTCCTGATCAGCGCCTGCAGGTTCAGCGCAACCTTGTCTTTGTCCTGGATGTCAGCATGAGGCTTTTGCATCCAGCCATGCCATTTGTTACCGAGAGCGTTTGGGATGCCCTTCCTGCATCTGGTCTTTTGAGTCATGACGCAGAGTTCTTGATGATTTCTGAGTGGCCAGGCCCAGAGAAGCTTGCAAGCTTTGTTGACGAGGCAGCTGAGCATAACTTCTCGCTTGCTAAGACTGTTGTTTCCGCTGTTCGTTCTTCTCGCGCTCGTTACAGGCTGTCTCCAAAGACAGATCTTGCTGTTGTGGTTAAAGCTCCAGCACAGGATGTTGCAGCGCTGAAGGAGCAGGCAGCCTTCATCCAGAACGTTGGTCGCGTAAGCTCGCTTGAGGTTGGTGAGGCGCCTCAGAAGCCTGCTGGTTCTGTTTCTGTCACTGACGCTGGCCTTGAGATGTACGTGGTTCTTGGTGAGCTTGTTGACCTTGCTGCTGAGGCCAAGCGTCTTCAGAAAGACCTTGAGTCTGCAAAGAAGGAACTCTCTGGCGTGGAGCGCACCCTTGCTAACCAGGGATTTGTTGCTAAGGCAGCGCCTGAAGTTATCGAGAAGAAACGTGCACGCGCAGAAGAACTTACTACGCTTGTTGCTCAGCTAGAGCAGCAGATTGCCGACTTCTCATAAGTAAAACTTGATGCGGTGTAACAGCCGCATCTTGTGTTTAGTACGTGCAAATCGTCCACTTTAGGTTAGGAACAACATGTCTGAGGTTACATCCGATATCGAGATTGCTCAATCATCCGAGATGCTTCCCATCTTTGAGGTGGCAAAGCGTGCAGGTATTCCAGAGAATCTTCTGGAGCCTTATGGTCGCTATAAGGCAAAGCTTGATGCACGTGCCCTGGCAGATAAACCTCTTCGCGGAAAGCTTGTGCTGGTTACTGCTATTAACCCAACACCAGCAGGTGAGGGAAAGACCACTACCTCAGTTGGTCTGGCGGATGCCTTGACCAGCTTGGGACAGTCTGCCATGTTGGCCCTTAGAGAGCCTTCTTTGGGACCCGTCTTTGGCGTCAAGGGTGGCGCTGCGGGCGGCGGATATGCCCAGGTAGTTCCTATGGAGGACATTAACCTTCACTTTACCGGTGACTTCCACGCTATTGGCGCTGCAAACAACCTCTGCGCAGCCATGCTGGATAACCATATCAAGCAGGGCAACAGTCTCAACATTGATCCACGCCGCGTGGTGTGGAAGCGCTGCGTTGATATGAACGATCGCCAGCTCAGAAATGTTGTTGACGGTCTTGGCGGCATTGCTGACGGAATGCCAAGACAAGACGGCTTTGATATTACGGTTGCTTCCGAGGTCATGGCTGTATTTTGCCTTGCTTCCGGCATCAAAGACCTTAAAGAGCGCCTGGGTAGAATGGTTATTGCCTACACTTATGACCGCAAGCCTGTAACCGTTAGCGATATTCACGCAGAGGGCGCTATGACAGCGCTGCTCAAAGATGCTATTCAGCCTAATCTGGTCCAGACACTTGAGCACACACCTGCTCTTGTCCACGGTGGTCCTTTTGCCAACATTGCTCACGGTTGCAATACGGTTGAGGCAACAAAGACTGCTCTTCGTCTTGCTGATTACGTTGTTACCGAGGCTGGTTTTGGTGCAGATCTTGGTGCCGAGAAGTTCTTGGACATCAAATGCAGAGCTACTGGCCTTGCTCCATCGGCTGTTGTTTTGGTGGCAACCGTTCGTGCTCTTAAGTACAACGGAGGCGTTGCCAAAGCAGATCTTAACCAGCAAAACGTTGAGGCGCTTAAAGAGGGCATTCCTAACCTGCTTCGTCATGTTGACAACATTCAGACCGTCTACGGTCTTCCTGTAGTTGTTGCTATCAATGCATTCCCAACCGATACCGCAGAAGAACTTGCTCTGGTAGAGGAGGAGTGCAAGAAGCGTGGAGTTAACGTAGTGCTGTCTGAGGTTTGGGCAAAAGGTGGAAAGGGTGGTCAAGCTTTGGCAGAAGAGGTCATGCGCCTCTGTCAGACTGAGTCTAAACTCACCTTTGCATACGATGTCAAAGAGTCTTTGAAGCAGAAGATTACTGACATTGCTACCAAGATTTACCACGCTGATGGCGTTGAATTTGCTCCAAGTGCCGCCAAGCAGCTTCAGCAGCTTGAAGAGCTTGGCTTTGGTGAGCTTCCTATTTGTATGGCAAAAACTCAGTACTCATTTACTGATGATCAGACTAAATTGGGTGCTCCAGAAAACTTTAAGATTACCGTGCGAGAAGTTCGTGTTTCTGCAGGTGCTGGCTTTGTAGTCTGCCTTACGGGTTCCATTATGACCATGCCGGGACTTCCAAAGGTTCCTGCTGCAGAGCATATTGATGTTCTTGATGATGGAAGAATTGTGGGTCTTTTCTAATGTCTTATCCCTCTTCACCTGAAGAAGTAGCGTTTACAACGTATAGTGCAGACTCTTATGCTCAACACCTTGCTGCTAAAGAGCCTATTCCTGGTGGCGGTAGTGCTGCCGCTTATGTAGGGGCACTTGCAGTGTCTTTGGCTTCAATGGCTGGTGTGTACGCACAAGGAAAACCTGCCTATGCTCAGCATGAAGATGATCTTGCAAAATACATCGCCCGAGCTGGAGCTCTTCGCCAAGACTTCATGGAGCTTATGGATGAGGACTCTCGCCAGTTTTTGCTGGTTTCCAGCGCGTTTAGTGTGTCTAAAGATGATCCAAAGCGCGTAGAGATTGTTGAGGATGCTCTTAAAGAAGCAGCTCAACCTCCGTTGAAGGTTATGAGAAAAGTGTGCGAGTCCATTGAACTTCTCGAAGAAATGCTTATCAAGGGATCTCGTATGCTTTTATCCGACGTAGGTTGTGGTGCCGCTCTTGCGCGCGGTGCTTTGATTGCAGCTTCTCACACGTTGTTTGTAAACACGCGCTCCATGCATGATACGGCCTATGCTCAAACATTGCTTGATGAGGCAGATAAGCTTCTGGACACCTACGTATCACGAGCTGATGCCGTAAGTGATGCGGTGAGCGCACAGCTGAGACAGGAGGCATAACATGAGCTCAGAGACTCTGTCGCAGGAGCTTCGTGGCGCTCCTGTTGCTAAGGCGATAACTGAAGAACTTGCTGCTCAGGTTCAGGAACTTCGCGCTCAAGGCGTAACTCCTAAGCTGGTTATTGTTCGTATAGGGCAGAAAAGTGATGACCTTACCTATGAGCGCGCGGCATATACGCGTGCAGAGAAGGTGGGCTTTGAAACTGAGACCATTGAGCTTCCAGAAGACGCTACACAAGAGCAGGTAAATGCTACGTTTGACCAGGTTTCCTCCGATGCATCGGTACACGGTTGTCTTCCTATGCGTCCATTTCCTGCTGGAATTGATGAGCATGAAGCGCTTCAGCATCTAGCACCAGAAAAAGATGTTGATTGCACAACTGATTCCATGCTGCTGGCAACGCTTTGTGGAACTCCTGGTGCACTGGGGCCTTGCACCGCAGAGGCAGTTCTTGCGCTTCTCGATTTTTACCAGGTACCCCTTGAGGGAGCGCCTGTTGCAGTTGTTGGTCGCTCAAATGTTATTGGTCGTCCAGTTGCTGCGCTTTTAAGCGCAAGAAACGCTACGGTGACAGTGTGCCACAGCAAGACCAAAGACCTTGCTGCTACGCTTAAGCAGGCAGAGGTTGTGGTTGTGGCTGCAGGTCGTGCGCACCTTATTGGGGCTGACTTCGTAAGAGCTGGACAAACCATCATTGACGTTGGTATTAACTGGGATGAAGCAACTCAAAAGCTTGTTGGTGATGTCAATACAGAGCAGGTAGCTTCTCTGGTAAGTGCTTATACTCCTGTTCCTGGCGGTGTAGGTAGCGTGACAACGGCAATTCTTGCTCGCCATGTTGTTGCTGCAGCTCAAAGAACGCTTGCATAAGAGTGAAAGGTAGGTTGCCTCATGGCAGCGGAAAATAACTATAAAGAGCTTGACCAAGAGCGCGTAAAAGCCGCGGTCAAGGAGTTTTTGCTTGCTATTGGTGAGGATCCAGAGCGAGAAGGTCTGCTTGATACACCAGACCGTGTTGCTCGTGCTTGCGTGGAGCTCTTTGGTGGTATGCAGGAAGATCCTGCAGCTCACCTGCGTAAACAGTTCCATGAAGAGGGCAATAAAGAGATGGTTATTGTCCGCGACATTCCTTTCTCGTCTACCTGTGAGCATCACATTTTGCCTTTTGTGGGCAAGGCGCACGTTTGCTACATTCCACAAAATGGTCGCATTACCGGCCTTTCCAAGATTGCTCGCTGCGTCAGCGGATATTCTCGCCGCCTGCAGGTACAGGAGCGTTTAACGGGCCAGATTGCAGACGCCATGGTAGAAGAGCTTGATCCTCTGGGCGTTTTGGTGGTTATGGAGGCCGAGCATACGTGCATGAGCATGCGCGGTATTAGGGCATCGGGTGCTTTGACCACCACATCTGCGGTTCGTGGCATTTTTAAAACTAACGAGAAAACCCGTGCAGAAGCTATGCGTCTGCTTGGTCTATAAGAGGTATGCGAACAATGAGTTATTCCGTTCCTTTTTCTGTGCCTGAGCTGAGCTACGAGCAGTCTTTAAAGGTGCTTCACGATACAAAGAAGTTTGGTATTCAGCCCCTGCTGGAGAGCGTGGAAGACATGCTCAAAGAGCTTGGCAATCCTGATCTCTGCTTTAAGAGCGTTCAGATTGCAGGCACTAACGGTAAAACGTCTACCTCTAGATATACGGCAGCCCTGCTTAAGGGAGAGGGCCTCAAGACCGCTCTGTACACGTCTCCCGAGCTCATCAGCTATACCGAGCGCATGGAGATCAACGGCACACCTGTCTCTGAGGTTGCCTTTGCTCACGGTGTCTCTGCAGCTCAGGTGGCAGGGGAGCGCGTCAACGCTCAGCGCACTGCCCTTGGCGAGCGCCCCTATGACATCACCGAGTTTGACCTGCTCACGGTTGCGGCCTTGGTTGTCTTTGCGGAGGCAGAGATTGACGTCTGCGTACTTGAGTGTGGCATGGGCGGCAGATGGGACGCAACAAGCGCTGCTCAAAACATCACCTCCGTTGCCATCACAGGCGTTGGCCTGGACCACACGCGCATCTTAGGTGATACCCTTGAGGCTATTGCTGGCGAGAAGGCCGCCATCATCAAGCCTGGTCGTACCTGCGTTCTTGGCGTGGGAACGACAACTCCTCAAAGCGTCCAAGACGTATTCTTGTCCCAGGCAGCTTCTGCAGGCGTTGTTCCAACTCTCCTTGTGGCTGACAAGTCTGAAGATGTTGAGGGAGAGGTTTCTGCTGGTCAGCCGTCTGACCACCCAGAGCTTCCTCACGCACATTTCTTTATTACCAAAAAGCCTAAGAGCATTGGATTCCCGCTTGAGCTTACGGTTGTGACACCGCGTGCAACCTACGAGGATCTTGCCGCACTGAAGCCAAGCTACCAGGCAGCAAACATTGCCCTGGCAACCTGCTTAGCTGAGGATTTTCTGGGCCGTCCACTTGATGCAGAGAAAGCGTTTTTCTCCACAACCAGGTGCCCTACACCTGGTAGGTTCCAGCTACTTCAACCTAAGCCTTTGGTGCTCATCGACGCCGCTCATAACCCTCAGTCAATAGAGACGTTTTTAACCGCCATCCGCTCAATTGAGCCAGAAGTTGCTAACCGCCCTATGCTTCTGACTGCAGTTTTTGCAGATAAAGACGTTAAGGGCATCGCAGAACTTCTCGCTAAAGAGTTCCCTGAGGTAGCGGTAACACAGACAGATAACGATCGCGCCATGGATGCAGATGAGCTTGCTGAGCTGTACAAAGCCTGCGGCGCTAACGTGGTAGCTGTGTACAGAAGCGTTCCCGAAGCAGTGGACGCCTTGCGCGAGAAGGGCTTTGTAGCATGTGGAACAATTTCACTTGCTGGCGAGGTTGCTGCACAATTTAGTGATGCTTTGGTAAAATAAATTTATCTGCGACATTACGCTGCTTTTTGGAGCAGTTTGTCGTACGATTTAGGAGAGAACAAAAAGCCAGCAGAAGGGGCTGTCAGATGCAGGAAATTCTTGATCAGATTATTACACCTGAGGTACGTATGGTTATTTACCTCATGGTTATTTGCGTCGTAATGCTTTATATCCTTTCCATCATCTACGTTATTCGCGATGCTCAGCGTCGTGGCGCAGAGCCTTGGTGGATGTGGGCAGTCATTTCTGTTGTTCCTGTTGTTGGTTTGCTTGCATACGTTATTTTGCGTCCAAGCAGCTACCTCATTGACCGCGAGGAGCAGGACCTTGATATTGCCCTTCGTGAGCACCAGCTGTCTCACTACGGCATTTGCCCTAAGTGCTCCGCTCCAATCGACCGTGATTTTATCGTGTGCCCAATCTGCAATACGCAGGTTAGAAACGTTTGCCCAACATGCCATCGTCCTCTGAACGCAGACTGGAAGGTTTGCCCTTACTGCCGTACTCGCATTCAATAACGTTTGGTTTTGTTCTTTATGATGGCAATCTGGTGTTTTACAACAGAGACTATGTAGGCGTCTGCTCCTAAGCTCCTGTGTGAGCAGAGTAGGCGCCGTGCCTGTTTCTATGAGTAGCTACCTCTGAGGGGTTTTACATGAAGGTTTTATATAACGACGGCCATGTTGGCGAGATTAACGATGCAGCTGAAGAGCTTGAGGTTATTCGTCACGACGCAGCTCACCTGCTTGCTCAGGCTTTGAAGCGTCTGTACCCACACGCACAGTTTGCCTATGGTCCAGCAACCGAAAACGGTTTCTACTATGACGTTGATCTTGGAGACACCAAGGTTAACGAGGATGATTTCCCAGCTATCGAAGATGAGATGAAGAAGATCGTCAAAGAGAACCTCAAGATTGAGACGTTTGAGCTTCCTCGCGATGAGGCTATTGCCTACATGAAGGAGCGCGGCGAGTCTTACAAGGTTGAACACATTGGCGATCTTGCTCCTGACGCACACATCACCTTCTATAAGCAGGGTGAATACGTTGACATGTGCGTTGGCCCTCACATGCTCTACACCAAGGGCGTTAAGGCTTTTAAGCTGACCAGCATTTCTGGTGCTTATTGGAAGGCCGATAAGAACAACAAGATGCTCACCAGAATTTATGGTGTTGCGTTTGGTTCCAAAGATGAACTTGCTCAGTACCTCAAGATGATTGAAGAGGCCGAGAAGCGCGACCACAGGAAGATTGGCCGCGAGATGGAGCTCTTCATGATGTCCGACTTTGGCCCAGGCTCTCCATTCTGGCTTCCAAACGGCATGGCCCTGCGCAACGCTCTGACCGATTACTGGCATGAGATGCAGGCTCGCTTTGGTTACCAGGAGGTTCAGACTCCACTGATCCTCTCGCGTTCCCTTTGGGAGACCTCTGGTCACTGGGACCACTACAAAGAGAATATGTACACCACCACGGTAGATGAAGAGGACTTTGCAATTAAGCCTATGAACTGCCCTGGTGCATGCTTGATTTACAAGTCCAAGCCACGTTCTTATAGGGATCTTCCTATGAAGCTGGCTGAGGCTGGTCTTGATCACCGTTATGAGATGAAGGGTGCTCTGCACGGTCTGTTCCGTGTCCGTGAGTTTACTCAGGACGATGCGCACCTCTTTATCCGCCCTGATCAGATTACTGAGCAGGTCACGGATGCATCTCACCTTATTACCGCATACTATGCACAGTTTGGCTTCCCATACCGCGTTGAGCTTTCTACGCGCCCAGAGGATTCTATGGGTTCTGACGAGGATTGGGAGCGCGCTGAGCAGGGTCTGCGAGATGCACTTGAGTCTATGGGCATTGAGTACGTTGTCAACGAAGGCGACGGTGCTTTCTACGGTCCTAAGATCGACTTCCATCTGACCGATTGCCTTGGTCGCTCTTGGCAATGCGGCACCATCCAGCTTGACTTCCAGCTGCCTCACAACTTCCAGCTTGAGTACATTGACTCCGACGGCACCAAGAAGCAGCCAATCATGATTCACCGCGCTGGCTTTGGTTCCTTCGAGCGCTTTATTGGTATTCTGACCGAGAACTACGAAGGCAAGTTCCCTGTCTGGCTGAGCCCATGCCAGGTCAAGGTTCTTCCTGTCTCCGAGAAGTCTCGTCCTTATGCTCATGAGGTTGCCGAGAAGCTCGCAGCTGCTGGTATTCGCGTTAAGGTTGACGACCGTGACGAGAAGATTGGCTATAAGATTCGTGAGGCTCGCTCACTTGATCGTGTTCCTTACATGCTCATCCTTGGTGAGCAGGAGGTTGAGGCAGGAAACATTTCTGTCCGCGACCGTTCCAACGAGACTCACACCGCAGAGCTTGACGAGTTCATTGCTCAGGTTGTCAAAGAGAATGCTGAGCGCGTTGGTTAAAGAGGCTCAACATAACCCACAAACTGCGGTTAATGATGTTACACAGACCGTAACCAACGTTGTAGTTGAGACAACGCAAACCGCAACCGAGGTTGTAGCTGAATACGTAAAAATGACAGGGGCAGGCCGTGCGCGGCTTGTCCCTGTTTCATATATAGACGAACTTCTCGCCACACTGATTGCGGGCGGAGCAAGCGTTGTGGAGCCGCTTGCTGGCGTGCCTGTTGAGGTATGCGACATCAAGGGCAGAGCTGCAGCAGGGGAGCTGCTGGTGGCGGACGTGCGCGCGATTGGCGCCGAGTTGAGCCCTGCGTGTCGCTTGGGAGCAGAACTTGCGGTGGCCGCGGACGCTCGGGTGCCGGGATTTGTTGTCGTGTGCACGCGGAAGTGCTGCATACCGTGGGTAGCAGAGGTGGTTGAAGCCAAGGCGAGCTCTACAGAGGACGTGACGGTGGCTGTCACGGGAGCAGAAGAGCAGGCGAGTGCACGGGTTTCTCGCCACGCGGCGAGCGACGCGGCGCAGGTGGTTGCCGCGTACCTGGCGTGCCATCCGCGCGTCGAGGCGGTACGCTATCCGGGGCTCAAAGCGGATCCGAGCTTTGCGCGCGCAACGTCGCAGCTGGTGGGTGGATTTGGACCTTACGTGGATTACATGTGGAAAGAATCGCCAGGTGAATGGCATAGATTTACTGCAACAGATGAAGACGCCAGAACGCAGATTATAAATTTTGATAGACTCGGTTAACGGTAAGCACTTGTTTAGCAGACCTTGGTATAATTTGAATTAATGTTCCTAAACAGAAGGGGATTTTATGGCAAAGAAGGCTACTCAAATTGAGGATGTTGATACTTTGCTCAAGCGCCTTGAGGAGATGCGTGAGGCACAGGCAGAGTTTGCAACATTTACTCAGGAGCAGGTCGATAAGATTTTCTATGAAGCTGCTCTTGCGGCCGAGAAAAATCGTATCCCTCTTGCTCGCATGGCAGTTGAAGAAACTGGCATGGGTGTAATGGAAGACAAGGTTATCAAGAACCATTACGCAGCAGAGTACATTTACAACAAGTACAAGGACATGAAGACCTGTGGCGTTGTAGAGGATGATCCAGCTGCAGGTTATCGAGTTGTAGCCGAGCCAATGGGTATCGTAGCTGCAGTTATTCCAACTACTAACCCAACTTCTACCGCAATTTTCAAGACACTTCTTGCTCTGAAGACAAGAAACGCCATTATTATTTCCCCACACCCACGCGCAAAAGAGTGCACTATTGCTGCTGCTCGTATTGTTCGCGATGCTGCCGAGAAGGCTGGCTGCCCCAAGGGTATTATCGACTGGGTACCAGCTCCTACCATTGATATGACTGCGGCAGTCATGAGCAATGCTGACATCATCCTGGCAACCGGTGGCCCAGGTATGGTTAACGCAGCTTACTCTTCTGGTAAGCCAGCTCTGGGCGTTGGACCTGGTAACACCCCTGTTATCATCGACGATACTGCAGACATCAAGCTTGCAGTTAGCTCTATCATTCACTCCAAGACCTTCGACAACGGTATGATTTGCGCTTCTGAGCAGTCCGTTACCGTTCTTGACGGCGTATATGACCAGGTTAAGAAGGAGTTTGCTGATCGTGGCTGCTACTTCCTCCAGGGCAAAGAGCTTGACGCTGTCCGTAAGACTGTCATTGTTAACGGTGCTGTTAACGCAGGTATTGTTGGTAAGTCTGCTCACTTTATTGCAAAGACCGCTGGTGTTGATGTTCCAGAGAAGACCAAGGTTCTTATTGGTGAGGTAACCTCTGTTGAGCCTTCAGAAGAGATGGCTCACGAGAAGCTTTCTCCAGTTCTAGGTATGTATCGCGCAAAGAACTTTGACGAGGCTATTGCTAAGGCTGAGCGTCTTGTTGCTGATGGCGGCTATGGTCACACCAGTTCTCTTTACGTCAACATCAATGAGAAAGAGAAGATTGCTAAGCATCAGGAGGCAATGAAGACCTGCCGTATCCTGATCAATACGCCTTCCTCTCAGGGTGGTATTGGAGACCTTTACAACTTCAAGATGGCTCCATCCCTAACCCTTGGCTGCGGCAGCTGGGGCGGCAACTCCGTTTCCGGCAACGTTGGCCCACAGCACCTGCTTAACTACAAGTCTGTTGCAGAGAGGCAAGAGAATATGCTTTGGCTTCGTGTACCTGAGAAGGTTTACTTCAAGAGGGGCTGCATGCCTCTTGCTCTCCGTGAGCTCAAAGAGGTCTACAACAAGAAGCGCGTCTTCATTGTCACAGACCAGTTCCTATACAAGAGTGGCTTCACCAAGACCATCGAGGAGACCCTGGATTCCCTGGGCATCGTTCACTCTTCATTCTGGGATGTTGCTCCAGATCCAACCCTTCAGTGCGCTCTTGAGGGCGTAGCTCGCATTCGCTCCTTCGAGCCAGACTGTATCATCGCAATCGGCGGCGGTTCTGCTATGGACGCAGGTAAGATTATGTGGTCCATGTACGAGAACCCAGAGGAGAAGTTTGAGGACATGGCAGCAGACTTCTTGGATATCCGCAAGCGTGTCTACAACTATCCTAAGATGGGCAACAAGGCATTCTTCGTTGCAATCCCAACCTCTTCTGGTACCGGTTCCGAGGTAACTCCATTTGCTATCATCACTGATGCTGACAATGGCGTTAAGTACCCACTTGCAGACTACGAGTTGCTGCCTAACATGGCAATTGTTGATACCGACAACATGATGAGCCAGCCTAAGGGCCTGACCTCTGCTTCTGGTATCGACGTTCTTACTCACTGCCTCGAGGCATTTGTCTCTATGATGGCATCTGACTACACAGATGGCATGGCTCTTCGCGGCATGAAGCTGGTCTTTGAGTACTTGCCACGTGCTTATGACAATCCAAACGATGTTGAGGCACGCGATCACATGGCAAATGCTTCCTGCCTGGGTGGTCTTGCATTTGCTAATGCATTCCTCGGTATCAACCACTCTATGGCTCACAAACTGGGCGCTTTCCACCACATTCCACACGGTTGGGCAAACGCAGTTATCCTTACTCGCGTTATGCGCTACAACGCAGCTGAGCGTCCAACAAAGATGGGAACCTTCCCACAGTACGATCATCCACACACCCTCGCACGTTACGCTGAGGCAGGTCGTTTCTGCGGCGTTACCGGCAAGGATGACCGTGAGGTCTTTGAGAACTTCGTCAAGAAGATTGAGGAGCTCAAGGCATACATCGGCGTCAAGGAGACCATCAAGGACTACGGCGTAGATGAGAAGTACTTCCTCGATACCCTTGACGAGATGTCTGAGCAGGCATTCGATGACCAGTGCACTGGCGCAAACCCACGCTACCCACTTGTCTCCGAGCTCCGCGAGCTCTACCTGGATGCTTACTACGGTCGTGAGCCAGGCTTCTACGAGGACTAATTCTCGTGTGCGTCACAGTCGCGGCCGCCGCGGCCGTTACGTAGCGCATCCATTGCGTCGCGTGTCTACTGCGTAGCGTTTGTCGCGCCCGCCACGGCGCGCGTAAAGCACAAAACAAGAGCCGGTTACCTAAACCCCAGGTAACCGGCTCTTTTTCTAGTCTTCTGAACTTTCTGCCTAATCGTCTGATGTGCAAGTTCGATTGAAACTGTTGCTACAGATTCACAAAACACATCTATGTCACTTAATCTGTCAAAAAAGGCTATACATTGCTCCAATAATGCGTGTTTATTGCAGAATATCGTCATTTGGTGTGCTATTCACATCGAATTTTGCAGATTATCCGACATTGCTGTGTTGTCGCATGGGGCAATTCAGGGATAGTTAAATTTTATATATTAGTTCATTCATAAATCTGTATATTGAATCAAGTTTATTCATCAAAATGAATTGCTCATGAGAATACTGATGTAACATCCGCCTAATCCGGTACAGATTGCTATCTCCCAAGTCCTTTTTAATGCTTAGGAACATATTTTGCATTGCGAGCTGGTTTCTGTAGATATCCGCATTCACAAAGTACTCCTTAATACTCACCGAATTCAGCTCATTTGTTCTTTGATTGTCTTTTCTTTGCTGATAGAAGTCATCATGATATGCACCGTTATATTCAATAGCTACTAAATTCAATCCAGACAAATTTGATTTGGACATCTTGCCATATAGTAAATCTAACCTTCGCTCTTTAGGTTGAACCTCTTGGTTTATTTGGTCTTTTATTACATACGATTTATTCAACGCAATCGGCATTTGATTGAAACCACCTTCACAATATGGCAGGGCAGATCTAATTGCCATTTTGACCTCCATGGGAGAGGCTGCATCGGAAAAGAAATAGCGCATGTTTCTTCGCGTAGTTCTCAAACCGGGAGAGTACGATTCAAGTGCATTCAATAGAGATGCAAGCTCGTTCGAAGTTACCAATGGCATATCAAATTCACAGAGTTCACCGTTTGCGAGATGACCATAACTGGCCATCAGTAGATTAGCCAGTACAATTTGATGGAGAGGACTCTTATTCCTTGACATCATACAAACAGCTAAAGCAGGCGAGATGCAATACACATTTTGTCCGAGCTCAATAAGCGAACCAACAGGTAAAAGGCATTTGAATTGATGAGATACTCGCGCATCGCAATTCCTTGTCCGCAAATTATCTCTGAGCATTTCATGAGTGGTTTTAGCCAAAACTATGCCATATTCTTTCTTCAGAAATTTAAGCTTTTCTTCATATGTCTCATCTGAACATGCAGCGTACGTTGCGCGGAAATCCCTTGATGAGCGTTGTGATAACACCTCATCATTTCCGTGAATCTTAAGTTGACCACAGATTTGAAGCGCAGTTTCATGCGAGAAAATAATATCCATTCGTTCCTCCTTAGATTGAGAAACGAATATATCAGCACGCTTTTTCAGCAATCTGACAGCTATTTGTCAGTTCCCTGACTCGGTTTTGCCATAATAAAAAGTCCTCTCATACCATCAGGTAAAAGAGGGACTTAGATGAAAATTAAACTAAAGAACCCATAAATTGTTTTGCCCAATCAACATAAAATTCATACTATTGGACGCATTGATGGATTGTGCGTAACAACAAAACGCTCTTGGTAGGCTCCACGACGCCTAAATGTGTCGATAGGTCACAAACTTGAAAGCGACACCTTCTGGAGTCACGCCGCCATCTTCCTCGTTGCAAACTTCCCACGCAGGATCTTCATCCAGGTTGGGGAAGTACGTGTCCGCCTCAACCACGGTGTCGTGCTTCGTGATGTACGCGTAAGAGCACTTGTCGAGAAGAGCACGGTAAATTGAAGCTCCACCAATAAGCCAGACCTTCTCGGGAGCTTCATCCGCAACTAAACGAAGCGCTTCCTCTGCCGACGATACCACCTCAACGCCTTCGACCTGGTAATCATTATTTCTAGAAATGACAATGTTGCGGCGACCTTTAAGCGGTCCACCAGGGAAACTCTCCAGCGTCTTTCTGCCCATGACAACCGTGCAACCGCGCGTGTGCTCAACAAAATACTTCATGTCGGCCTTGTTGGGGATGAGAAGATCTCCGTCGCATCCGATGCCCCAATCGCGTGTTACAGAAACAATTGCGTTCATGTGGTTCTCCTGGCAAGTATCGTCTTAAATGAAATGATGATCTTAGCTTGAGCATCTGCTCGTGCGTGCCTGCAACGCCAGCCGCGCCAACCGCATCTGCTCGGGCGCTCCTGCAGCGCCAGCCGCGTCTGCTCGGGCGTGTCTGCCGCGCTAGCCGCGTCTGCGTCAACCGCGTCCGCAGCAGCTGCGTTTAAACAGCGATCGGAATGTTTTTAACCTGAGGACCGTGCTGATAATCTTCGACAATGAGGTCGTCAGTAGTGAAGTCGTAGAAGTTGGTGACATTAGGGTTCAGGCTCACCTTTGGTGCATCAAAGGTTGGGCGAGAAATCAATTCTTTAACAATATCCACGTGACGATCGTAAATGTGAGCGTCGGCAATCATGTGAACCAGCTCGCCAGCTTCCATGCCGCTGACCTGCGCAACCATCATCAACAGGATTGCGTACTGGCAAACATTCCAGTTGTTAGCAGCAAGAATGTCCTGACTACGCTGAACAAGCAACAGGTTAAGCGTTGGCTTGTCTTTGCCTGGCTCCTGAGTAACGTTATAGATTGCGTTGAATGCGCAAGGGTAGAGGTTCATCTCAGAGAGGTCGGCAAAGGTGTACAAGTTGGTCATGATTCGACGGCTGAATGGATTCTCTTTGAGATCCTTGAGCACGCGATCCATCTGGTCATAATCGCCGTCAGCATAGTGAGAAACCTGTCCAACCTGATAACCGTAAGCTTTGCCAATGGAGCCAGACTCATCAGCCCACGAATCCCAGATGTGAGAGTTGAGGTCGTTCACGTTATTGGACTTCTTCTGATAAATCCACAGAACTTCGTCCATGGCGCTCTTGAGCGCAGTGCGGCGAAGCGTCAGCGCAGGAAACTCCTCACGCAAATCATAGCGATTGCAGACGCCAAACTTCTTGATTGTGTATGCAGAGGTACCATCTTCCCAGGTAGGACGGACCTTCTCGCCCTCGGTGGTGGTGCCGTTTTCAATAATGTCGGAACACATATCAATAAAAATGCGATCTGCTTTGCTCATATTCAATCCTTCAAATTACTGTTCAAAATGGAATAAATACCTGCTAGATGCTTATATAGCAAGTCTTATCCAAGTACCTTACCAATTGCTATCAGAATAAGCGCTGTAGGGGTCCCCAAAAAGCGGGCTAGAGGAAGTCTGATTGCTTGCGACACAAGAACGTCCCAGTCCCGAGAGCAGCATAATAACTATAAAAAATAGCAAGCCTGCAGGGAAAGGAGAGCCGTCAGGCATCTGCGACGGATCGTTTGGGTCAAAGTCAGGGCCCTCGCCGCCAAATTCATGCCTGTTGTCCCTGGTATCTTGGTTGTCGTCTTTCTTTGCCATCAATCCTCAATCAAACGCTTACACTTTGATGATACCCGTCGTCGCCCAAGGATTTCATGGCGAGAAACCCCTCTTTTTGTCACTCCACATTCTCTGCAAAGTATTCTGCACACGACAGCTTGTCCGCGCCCGCAACGCTCGCGCTCGCGGCTCACGCACCCGCAACTCCTACAGGTGCTGCGACGCAAAGATGTCGTTCCAGAACGTGCCAAGCTGCTTGATGAGCTCTATGTCCGCAGGAAGCCATTGCACGTCAAGCAGCTCGTTTTGGGCAAGCCAACGAAGCTCCGAGTGAATCTCTGGATCCGCGACAGGCTTTTCAGACTCATTCAGCGTGCAGATATAACAATCCATATGCAGGTCAAAGGTGGGGTAGGAGTAAGCTACCGTGTCATAGAAAAACGCTGCCTGCACGCTACAGTGCAGCTCTTCCTGAATTTCTCGACGCAGCGCCTGCTCTGAGGTTTCTCCAGCCTCAACTTTTCCGCCAGGAAACTCCCAGAAGCCAGCATTATCCGCATCAGCTCTACACGCGGCAAGAATTTTGTTGTCTTTATAGAAGATAGCTGCAGCTACATTGACTATTTTAGCCTCGGTCATGTTATCCCTCCAGCCTGACTGTTGCAAAGACGGTGGAACTCTCGGCATCTTTGAGCACTACCGAGAAACCCGTCTCATCGGCGTATACCTGGGGAGTAATGGTATCGCCCAAGCGTGCCTGGCTCCTGTACTGCACCACAATGCGGCGCAGCTTGTGAGAATAGCCAAGGGCCACAAGCGTGTCGACAGCCATGAGCACGTACTGAGCATTATTAACGTGCTTGTTTGTATCCAGGTGCTGCTGAGAAACAAGAATAGCTGGACCATCAACGGCGTTTCCCTCAAGTGCAATTTTTCGAGGAGTTGGTGGCAAATCTACGCGAGGCTCACCAGTAATGTAGACGTTTTCGCTTTCTGGAACACGAGCCGCCTTGCCTTCATTGATATCCATCAAATACCAGGTAGAGTCCGCTTTTACGATGGTTGCGCCGTCTGCATCATTAATAACAAACGACCTTGATGCTTGAAGACCCTTCATCTGATATGACCAGGTACCTACGCAGATCTTCTCGCCAAACTGGGGAAGGCGGTCAACTTGAATTTGCCACGTTGCCAGAACCCATGCGTATCCCTCGCTGGTCAGTTGCTTAAAGCCGCGGCCAATATCTTCTGAGTGGAACGTCGAGCAGTCCTGCAGATAGTTCATAACGCCTACCAGGGAAAGCTTTCCGGTCTCATCACACTCGCTATATCTAACTCTACTTTCAATGGTGTACATACAAATCCAAACTCGAAATCAGCGTTTGCTGAGGTATTTACAATATGTCGAGAAACCCGTCTAGTTGTCCCATGGGAACGAACCCGGCAAGTGGTCTTTGACTTTTTGCGTGGTATCGTCAAGTTTCTGCTTAGTTACCTGGACTTTTTGCGAAACCTGTTGAGCCTTTTGGGTAGCAATAAGAGTTGCATTCTGTGCCGCCGCATTTGCCTTTTGAGCTGCTGCATTTGCTTTCTGCGATGCGTTTTGTGCTGCAGCGCTTACTTTCTGCGAAGCATTCTGTGCGGCTTCTTCAACCTTCATTGATGCATCTTGAGCTGCGGCTTCAACTTTGTGATGGGTAGTAGGCCCATTCCAAAGAAGACTAGCAACCGTGTCCAAAAAATAAAGCGTAACCACAATAAACGCCACAACTGAGACAGTATGCTTGGAGAAAATCATCAAAATATTAAGCATCGTTGGAACGAGCACAAAGACTGATGTTACAGAAAACGCACCAAACACCGCGCTGGCCTGGGGACAAATTCGGCCATGCAAGTTAAACTTAAACATGGAGTAGTCCCACCACTTCTTTTTAAAGCGACGCTCCAAAAAGAGGCCGGTCGAGTACTCAATAACTGTGGCTAAAACTGCACCAATGATAAAGACAATAATTGGATTAGAAATCTGGCCTAGTACCAGCCATTCCGCAATTGCTCCAATGCCGTAAATAGGGCAGGTAGGACCAAAAAGAAAACCGCGCTTGGTAAATTCTCCCTCAACAACGGAGCAGTAAATAGTCTCGTATACCCAACCACCAAAAGAAATCAGCGCAAAAATTATGACCATCTGAGGCAGATGCTGCACAAAGAGCTCAATATTCTTATCGAGTGCAAAGAGCGTACGCAGTGTCTCAGTCATAGCGCTCACGAGAGGTTTCCGTAATCCATGTAGTCGTTAAACTCATTTGACTCACTGTTTGTTGTGCCCTGAAAATCGCTTTCAGGTGTCGAGAAACCCGTTGGGTGGAAGCCCTCCTTTTTGTATGGATTGCCTGTTAGTGTTTCTGCAGTTGAACAAGCTTTATCGCAAGTTGTTACAATCCAAGCCTCTTTGGTATGAGGTGGAATAGGAACGAGAGGAAACATGTGATGCAAGATGATGTCTTCCTCAACAGGAGTTAAATCAGGGAAATCCTCGCGAGCATTATCAAGTGCATGGCGAGGGTGCGTAAATCCGTGCCAGTTGTCTGGCGCGGCCTCGTGATCGTGCCAATCATAGAGGTAGTAGTCATGAAGAAGCGCGCCACGTACAAGAGCATGCTCGTCAACTTTGATGCCAGCGTTCATGGCAAAGGCAAGGCTGCTATAAGCAACCGCAATAACGTGGTCGAGCGTGCTGGTAGTTCCATGTTGTGTAAAAGTTGCAAGCTGATAGAGTCTTCCAGACTTCAGAATAGGAGTCGAAAGCTCATCGAACCTCTCGCGAATTTTAGAAACGTCAACCAAAAAATATCCCATCAACTGTGCGCACACATTAAAAAATCGTGAGCGTACCTTAGCAATGTATCTATAAAAGATTAGTTAATCTGACGGTTACGTGCAATCTTTTTGGCTGAATGTTACGAAAACGAAAGAAAAGAAAACGCAAGCTCTGGCGGTGCTTATTGTGCTGTTTAACTGCTCTTATGCTTTCTTACTGTAGGGGCTCATGTAGTCCACTACTACGTTTACTGCGCCAGGAAGACACCTAGCAGAATAGGCGTATATGTCGTGGCAGGTGACCTCGCCATTTACTTCCAGTGGCATAGGTGCTGTTGATTCAACGGTAATTTCTTTGCCGCTAAAGCTATTGAGGTAGGGCCTACCAAGCGAGTCTCCCGTGCGATCAAAGAAACCAGAAAGCAGTGGGCGTACCAGTTTTGCAGTCATGTGAGTCTCAATGACAATAACCTCAAGCAAACCGTCATTCATACGATTACCAGGGGCTAATTCAATTCCTGCTTGCATCATGGAGCTGTTTGCAATAAGGCAGCCAATGCCCTGAAGCTCATGTACTTTGCCGTCAACGGTAATTTTGAAGTCGTGAACTGGCGGCATAAGGTTGGCTAGGGCCGCAGTAAAGTATGCGGCTTCTCCAAAGGTTTGTTTGTGGGGGATAGCTGAACGCATAATTTCTGCGTCAAGGCCTGTACCGGCCATTAAAGGAACTCCAGCTACATGGGTTTCTCCCGACACTGTGGTCCAGGTAATCTCACCCAGATCAAGCTGTGCGGTCTGAAGGTTTCTGCAGGCCAGCGCCAGTGCGTTAGGTTCAGGAGCGTTTCCAATATTTGCAGCTAGAAGATTAGCGGTTCCAGAAGGAAAGACAAGAATAGGTGTCTGGCATCCTCTAAGGCCGTAGAGCAGGCTAGATACGGTTCCATCTCCGCCCGAGAGCACCACTACGTCAAAATCTTCAGGCTGAACAGAACTCAGAACCTCATCTGTGCGCCAATGGCTTTCAACTAGCTTTACCAGGCATTCGTCGCCACACTTCAGAAGAGCGCGCTCAAATTCAAAGATTGCATCAGAGCTAAAACCCGAGCAAGGATTGTGAATGATGAGGGTTCTCATATATCCTCCGAAGATTTGCAACAAGCTGGTATATCATTTTGATACGTATGAGTGTATCTCTTTACGTCAGGTACTTAATCGGCAATTGGATGGACGCATTGTATATAGCAACCTCAGAAGAACTTTCCGCATTTTGTGAGCGAGCAAAGACCTCGCATATCCTTGCAGTTGATACGGAGTTTCTTCGCGAGAAAACCTACTTTCCCAAGCTTTGCTTGGTGCAGGTTTCTACAGGTTCCGAGATTGTCGCAATTGATCCGCTGCTTATTGATGACCTTACTCCTCTTAAAGAACTCCTGGAAAATCCGCAGATTGTTAAGATTTTCCATGCGTGCTCACAGGACCTTGAGGTCTTACTAGAAAAAATGGACTGCGCATGCGCACCTGTTTTTGATACGCAGGTAGCAGCCGCATTTTTGGGTATGCGCCAGCAGGTGAGCTACGCCGGGTTGGTAGAAAATTTTGCTAACGTTAAGCTTGCTAAAGCAGAGTCTTTAACAGACTGGTCAAAGCGACCGCTTGATAAAGAACAGCTGGTATATGCCGAGGATGACGTCAGATATCTTCCTGCAATTTATCATCAGATGATCGAGAAACTCATCAAGCTTGACCGTTTAAGCTGGGTAAAGCCAGAGATGGACCAGCACACCAATATTGAGCAGTATCGTCGAGACCCCTATCAGGCGTATCTTCGTTTGAAGCGTTCTGGCTCGCTTACACGCAGACAGCTTGCCATTGCTCGAGAGGTGTGCGCCTGGCGAGAAGAAACTGCTGCTAAAAGAGATGTTCCACGTAAGTGGGTGCTTTCTGACGAACTCATTATTGAGATTTGTCGCCGTGTTCCTACGACACCAGATAGACTGCGCAAAATCCGCGGCACTGAGCAAATTTCTCAAGGTGGGGTAGTGCATCTTTTGGATGCAATTAAACGTGGTCAAAAGACCCCCGCTGATCAGTGTCCAAAAATTGAGCATCATGCTCATCCTTCTGCCGGCTCTGAAGGTGTTGTTGAGCTTATGTATGCCCTCATTAGGATTGTTTCAGAAAAAGAAGGAATTGCATCTCCTTTAATTGCCAATAAAGACGATCTTACTGATCTGCTTTTGGACAAGGTTGATGCAAGACTTAAAACTGGATGGCGCTATCAATTAGTGGGCAAGCAGCTTGTTGGACTACTCAATGGCGAGGTAGGACTTACCGTCAAAAACGGTCGAGTAGAGCTGTTGTAATAGAGGTGCTTTAACCTAGGGCAAATGTGATTACTCATTCAAACCTGACTTTTTGTCCGGTGAGTTGGGTATACTCATCTTTATACATAGATAGGAGAAAAATATGTATTACTCTGGTGCGTTTATCCCATACGTTGTTCTAGTAGTTGCCTCGTTGGTGCTCGGATTGGGTACTCAGTGGTACATCAAGCATGAATTTAAAAAGTATTCCTTAGTTCCCTCAGGATTTAATGCCAGCGGCGCTTCTGTTGCTCGTGCCATGATGGACACAAATGGAGCAGCTAATGTTGGCATCAAGAGGATTTCTGGTGAGCTTACCGATAACTATGATCCACGTGACAATTGCCTGCACCTCTCTGATGCAAACTTCTCTGAGGGTAGCGTAGCTTCTGTTGCTGTCTCTTGTCACGAGGCAGGCCATGCAGTTCAGACAGCCAAAATGTATATGCCATCTCGCGTTCGTTCCGCTCTTGTTCCTGTTGTTAATTTGGCATCTGCAGCGTGGATTTATGTCTTTCTTGCTGGTGTCTTGCTCAATGTTTCAGGCTTGACTGTGCTTGCAATTTGGCTCTATGCATTTACCTTCTTGTTCCATATAGTTACGCTTCCTGTAGAGATTGATGCCTCAAGGCGTGGATTGGCTTTTTTGAAGGCAAACGCTCCCGCAGGCTTTGACTACAATGGCGCTAAAAAGGTACTAATTGCTGCTGCTCTTACGTATGTAGCTGCTGCAATGGTTTCTGCACTTCAGCTTCTATATCTACTTGGTTCTTCTAGAAACAGGAACTAGTAATGGATCAGATTCAAGAGAAAGAAGATTCTGTTCTTTCAGTATCTGATGCAGTGCTCTTTGCAAAAAATGAAGTTGCTTCAATGCCATCTATGACGGTAGTGGGAGAGGTTTCTGGATTTAGAGGACCAAACTACAAATCTGGTCATTGCTACTTTGACGTAAAAGACCCTGTGAGCTCTATGGCGGTTATTGTCTGGTCAAAGATTTATGCCGCTAGCGGCATTACGCTGCAAGACGGCATGAAAATCCAGATGACAGGAAAGTTTGATATTTATGCCTCAAGTGGCAAGCTTTCTTTTCATGCGCGCACTATTCAGATTGCCGGAGAAGGAGACCTTCGCCAAAAGGTGGCACAGCTTGCTAAAAAGCTAGAAAAAGAGGGTCTTACTGATATTTCCAGAAAGCGTTACATTCCAGAGTTTTGTACACGCATTGGTGTAGTTACCTCACTTTCTGGCAGTGTCATTGATGACGTTAAGCGTACGCTTGCACGTAGAAACCCTCTTGTAGAGCTTGAGGTGTCTGGCTGCGCTGTTCAGGGTACTCATGCACCCGCAACTATCATTAGGGCGCTTCAGGTGGCCGCAACTACACGTCCAGATGCAATCTTGCTGGTGCGTGGTGGAGGCTCATTTGAAGACCTTATGTGCTTCAACGACGAGGGAGTGGCGCGTGCTATCGCAGCGTGTCCTGTACCTGTTATTACAGGTATTGGCCATGAGCCAGATACCACCATTGCAGATATGGTTTCTGATAGAAGAACTTCAACGCCAACAGCTGCTGCAGAGTCTGTGGCGCCCGCTATTAGTGAGCTACAAACTACGTTTAACAACAGAATTTCTCGCCTTGGAAACGCAACAAGAAAGATTTTGCAGTTCTATAAGACGGATCTAACTACTGTTGCACAGCGTTCCAACTTGGCAATGAGAAATGCCCTATCAAGTAAAAAATTCCAGCTAGAGAAGCTGTCTGATCGTCCGTGTCTAAAAGATCCTGCTTATATTATTTCTACGAGAACGGAAGATCTTAATCAGACAGAGCAAAGATTAATGGATGCTCTACCAGCGCTTCTTTTAAGAAAAAAAGAGATGCTTTCTGTTGAGTCGCAAAGACTTACCAGAGCTAGTGCAGCCATGCTTCATCCATATGAGGCTTCTCTTTCTTCGCTTGCAGGAAAACTAGATGCACTTTCTCCTTTAAAGGTTCTTACAAGGGGATATGCATATGTCCAAGATGAAAAGGGATCTGTCATTAAAACGGCCAAAGATGCTTCGGTTGGAGATTCTTTGCTGGTCAAAATGACGGATGGAACAATCAAGGCAACTGTTTCTGATATTGAGCTTTCATAGATTAGGGGAACAACATGGATACTAAGAAGACTGAAGAGCTGACTTTTAAAGACGCTTCTATTGAACTTGAACAGATTGTACGTAAGCTCGAGGGCACAGATTTGGAGCTCGAGGAGTCTTTGGCTCTGTATGCTCGTGGTGTTGAACTGGTTAAAGACCTTCGTGGAAGACTTGATACGGCAGAGCAAAAAGTTAAGGTTCTACTTGATGAGTCTCAGGCAGGAGCTGCAATTACAGATACCACCGCAGCACCTTCTACTGCATATTTAGATGAGTAAAGGAGAGGCCATGTCTGAATGCATTTTCTGTAAGTTAGCTAACAAAGAAATCCCTACAGAGTTTCTCTATGAGGATGAAAACGTTGTAGCTTTTAATGACTTAAATCCTCTGATGCCCGTGCATGTTCTTGTTGTGCCAAAGGGCCACTATGACAACATCATTGATGGTATTCCTGCTGCAACACTTGAGAGTGTTACTAAGGCTATAGCTGCGGTAACAGAAAAGACTGGGATTAAAGAGACAGGATTCCGTGTTATTACCAATACTGGAGAACACGGTGGACAGTCAATCAACCACGTCCACTTCCACATTTTAGGTGGCAAGCAGATGGATGATTCAATGGGTTGTAAATAAAAATATTCAAGTTTTTTGCTTGTCTATTTAACTCCAGGGTATCTTGGGGTTTATGATGTCATGCGGTTATGTTTATTTGAAGTAGGAGAGAAAGACTTAATAGTCTGCACTGCTTCACGGAAAGAGGAGTCACATGAACGTACTGGTTATCAACGCAGGTAGCTCATCTCTTAAGTATCAGCTTCTTGACGTTGACACCCGCGAGGTTTACGCAAAAGGAAACTGCGAGCGTATCGGTATCGAAGGTTCTTTTGTTGGTCACGAGGAGCTTGGTGGAGAGAAGCAGAAGCTTGAGGTTGCTCTTCCTGACCACAAGACTGCTATTAAGCATGTCTTTGACATCCTTAAGACTCTTGATAAGCCAATCGATGGCATTGGTCACCGTGTTGTTCAGGGTGGTTGGTACTTCCCAGAGTCTGCTGTTGTAGACGATAAGGTCTTGGCTCAGGTTCGTGAGGTTGCTCCACTTGCTCCTCTTCATAACTATGCTGAGGCTGATGTTATTGAGATTTGCCGTGAGCTCTTCCCAGAGGTTGGCAATGTAATCGTTTGCGATACTTCTTTCCACTTCAATATGCCAGAGAAGGCACATCGCTATGCTCTTCCTCGCGATGTTGTTGATAAGTACCACGTCCGCAAATACGGCGCTCACGGTACTTCTCACCGCTACATTTGGCGTGCAACCAATGAGTTTACCAACGGTCAGACTCACAAGCTGGTTAGCTGCCACCTTGGTTCTGGTGCTTCTCTTTCCGCTATTGAGGATGGTCGCGATCTTGAGACCACCATGGGCCTTACTCCACTTGATGGCCTTATCATGGGCACTCGTTGCGGCACTATTGACCCAGCTACTGTTTTCTATCTCTCTCGCGTTGGTGGTTACTCCATCGATGAGATTGACACTATGATGAACAAGCAGTCTGGTCTTCTCGCTCTGTCTGGCCATTCCGATTCTCGTGATATTGAGGATGGCGCTCACGCTGGCGATAAGGACTGCCTGCTTGCACTTGATATGTTCTATTATCGTACGTCTCAGCTCATCATGGAGATGGCTCAGGCTATGCACGGCTTTGATACTATGGCATTCTCTGCTGGTATTGGTGAGAACTCCGACGAGATGCGTCTTGGGGTTGTCAAAGAGCTTGAGTGGATGGGTGTCAAGATTGATGAGGAGAAGAACAAGGTTCGCTCCGGTGAAATCCGTGACATCTCTGCTCCAGATTCAAAGGTACGCGTCCTGGTTGTACCTACCAACGAGGAGTACATGATCGCTCTTGATGTTCAGGAGCTTCTGGGTAAGTAAGCTTTACTTACAATCTGATATTTTTGAAAAACTCCCGTAAACATTGCGGGAGTTTTTTTATAGAGATATAGATAGTTCTTTGACATGAGTACTTTAGAACTTTATATTTTTAAGTAAGAAGTTAGAGTTTCAAAGAAATCTTATTGTTTTGTACAGCTATTTGTGTGCAGATAAATTAATCTTTGAACTATCCGTGAGGAGCATCATGCAGTCTAAGGGTTTAGTTAGCAGGTCTTTGAGCTTTGCAGTTATGTTCGTGCTCACTGTATTTGCTGCGCTTACGGCATTCAATACTCAAGCACAGGCTATTGAGTATACGCCAAATATTTCAAATATTAGTTATACAAGCTTGGGTGGCAGTAACGTACGCGTTAGTTTTGATTATGCACTCAACAATAATGGTTGGCCAGCACAGCCAGGTGACACATTTACCATTAGGATTCCTGCGGAACTTGAAAATAATACTCCAGCTCCTTTTGAGGTTATGGGTGTAGATGCAAACGGAAATAGTATTTCTGTTGGTACTGCAACTCCTACCAGTAACCCTAATACTATGACTGTTACCTTCAATAACAATATTGCGGGTCTTCTTAACGTTCATGGTCAGATGTCTTTTTCGCTTAATTGGTCAAACGATATTGCTCAACGAGGCAGTGGAAGTACAACGCTTTACATTGGAGACACTCATCTTAACATGACGTATGGTGGCTCTATTGCCGCAATGGATCCTGCAATTACCAAGTACAACAGGACTGGCGCAACCGCAGAAACAACTTATACTCTTCCTTCTGGTGCAACTATTGAGACCGGAAGCGATTACTATGTGACCAGTTGGGTTGTTAATATTACTCCAAGTGATATTACTCAGGTTGGCCTTTTTAATACAACAATCAAGGATCAGATTGTAAATCCTTATACCGTTGATGCATCAAAGCTTACTGGTACTGGTGTTAATCCTTCAGACGAGCTTGCAGGCCCATATCTTAAGCACTCTTTTGTTCTCCACCTTATTAACGGTGCTGTTCAGACTCTTTCTGCAGATCAGATTCTTCCTGCAATTACCTTTACTCCTAATGGTTACACTCTTGACTTTGCTCGCCTTAATGATCAGGTTAACTTTGCTGGCTTTAATCCACTCATTCAGGACTGCTGGCTTGAGTACAAGACTATTGTTCCAGCCAATGCATCTCAGGTTGATAACAGAGCAACTCTCGATTTTGACGGCAACATTCTAAACTACACTCGTGAGGGTTGGTGGATTAATCCTCGTGGTACTGGTACTGCAACTGGCGATCAGCAGGTAAGCGTTTCTGTATCTAAGGTTTGGGAAGATCAAAATAACGCTGACGGCACTCGTCCTACTTCAGTTACCGTACACCTTTATGCAGACGGCGTAGATACTGGTAAGAGTGAGGTTCTCTCTGACGCAAATGGCTGGACTGCAACATTTAGCAACCTCGATAAGAATCAGACTGGCACTACCACAGCCATCACGTACACCGTTGTTGAGGACGAGGTTGAGGGTTATACGGCTGAGGTAACAGGTGATGTTACCAGTGGCTTTACTATTACTAATACTCACATTCCTCCAACTCCAACCACTCCACCTTCAGAGACTCCTAAGAAGCCAAAGCAGCCAAAGAAGAAGGAGCCTAAGCTTCCTTCAACTGGTGATGCTTCCTTTGCTGCAGCGTCTGTAGCAGCTGCGTCTTCTGTTCTTATTGCAGCTGGTGTTCTTGGTAAGAGGCGCGCTCAGTAACGCACGCTACAACAACGTAAGTTAAACGTAAAAGAGCCTGTGAGATTTATTCTGAACTGCCCCCCATTTCTTGGACATAAGAAATGGGGGGCAGTTCATATGTGGGTGATTATGATTCTGCAGCGTGTTAGCGTCGGCTTTTAGGCCTGGCGCACAAAATAGCGCAGCTTTGGTAGGTTCTGCTGAAGAATCGACATGTTCTTAATCAAGATAACCAGGAAGCTAGGCGGTCGCACTACCCGATATGCATCTCTATGTATATACTTAACCTAATATGCTAGAAAATGAATAGCGTTATATAAAAGATTTAACTATAGGTAAATTCCGCACCTAAGGAACACACCTAAGTCAGATATTCTGCTCAGATGCGGGCATATTACACACCTAATGAAGATAATCTGCATGTTTGAGGTAATTTCTGCGTCATGTATACGTCTTTTTAACAGATTATCTGACTTAGGTGTGTTTTGAACTGCCTCCTATTTCTCGTGTCCAAGAAATGGGAGGCAGTTCATTCACAGGCTCTCTTTTTGTTCAAAGCGTTTCTCGCTGTCTATTAGGCTACAAAATGAAATGCGTCACGAGGTGTTTTATCGTGTCCAACTACCTTGCCGCAATACACAAAACCAGCATGTGTAAGCGTCGTAGTCATAGCGACATTTGCTTCATGAGTATCTGCGCGAACGTTTGAATAGTTTTCGCAAATCCAATTGAATATAAAAGAGGCAATTCCGTGACCTGTATATTTAACAGCCACTCGGTGAATAACAACGTAATCCAGGCTGTTTATCCAAGCGCCTTCAGCAATATTGACGTATGCCTCGTCAGGACCGGGTAAGAGCGAAAAACAACCAATAATTTCTTCAGATGTTTCATCTTCAGCGACTACAAAAAGACCACATCTTTCATAATCAGCAACAGCGTCTTCTAAAAGAGGATAGTTCTCATTCCATTGAAACGTGTTATTTTGCTGATACATAGTCTGACGACCTATGTCGTACAAATCTGCAACAGCGCAGAGGTCTTTAGCAGCAGCTCTTCTAATGTGCATTAGAAGACCCTGATATTCAATGTTTTAGCTATACTTTGGCCAGGTTCAAGGCTTATAATGCCTGGTTTATGCTCAAAGACACCGTCTGTATCAACGGTATCTGCAATGCCGCACCATGGCTCAAGAGCAACAAATGGACAACCAGGAGCAGCACTCCAAATGCCCAGATAATCAAAGCCTTCAAAGTCCATCTGAATGCCATGAGTCTCAGACGAAGCTTCTGCATTAGCCGTCAGCGTAATACGCCTATCGGGAACATCCTCAAGTGTGATGGTCTTCTCGCGATCAATGAGCTCCCATGATAGAGGAAGCGTGTCAGAGTCCACGATAAGCCTTTGTGGAGTTGCGTAGTCACATAGACCCTCATCAGTAATGGAAGGGCCAAAGCTGGTCCAGGAGCGCGTAAACAAGAGGCGATACTGGTCCAAAGAGGCTGCCTCAACACCAGGGATCGGAATGTTGAACGCTGGGTGAGCGCCAAGGGCAAACGGCAGTACAATGTTTGCAGGATTGGTGACCTCATACGTTTGCGTCAGCGTATCACCAGCTACCGAGAAAATCAGTCTAAGTTCAAAGTCATAGGGGTAAGCCTTGCGAGTCTCTTCCGTGCTCTTTAACTGGAGCGTTACAGAAGAGTCGCTTTTCTCGACAACCTCAAATTGGTTGAGGCGAGCAAGGCCATGACGGGCAAGAGAAACGGTGCCTTCTGCAGACTCTGCCTTGCCGTCTTTAAGGACACCAACAATGGGGAAGAGGATGGGGGCACGTCTTGGCCACCAGTTGACATCTCCTTGCCAGAGGTATTCCGACTCACCTTTTTGCAAGCTCATGAGCTGTGCACCCATGGTGTCAATTGAAGCGGTAAGAGAGCCGTTAGAAATAGAAATAATTTCAGACATAGATGCCTCCAGCTAAAGAATAAGCCAGCCTCTTTTGAGACTGGCTTAGTATACCAAGTTAGAAGAGCAGAAAGACTAGTTGTTGTCTGCCATCTGAGCCTGAACAGCAGTGATTGCAACAACACCAACAATATCGTCAGCGGAGCAACCACGGGAGAGGTCGTTAACAGGACGAGCAATGCCCTGAAGGATTGGACCGTATGCCTCAGCGCCACTGAAGCGCTGGACAAGCTTGTAGCCAATGTTTCCAGCCTCAAGGTTAGGGAAGACCAGGATGTTTGCGTTTCCTGCAACCTTTGAGAATGGAGCCTTGAGCTTACCAACTTCAGGAACAAGAGCTGCGTCAAGCTGAAGATCGCCGTCGAGTGCAAGCTCAGTGTTCTTCTCGTGAGCAAGCTTTGTGGCCTCCTGGACCTTCTCGGCAGTTGCGCCGCCAGCAGAGCCCATGGTGGAGTAGGAGAGCATAGCAACGCGAGGCTCGTCGCTCATAAATGCGCGCCAAGAATCAGCGGAGGCAAGAGCAATCTCGGAGAGCTCCTCTGCAGATGGATCAATGTTGAGACCGCAGTCAGCAAAGAGCAGGGTGCCGTCCTCGCCAAAGTCAGTAGTGGTGCTCATGATGAAGAATGCAGAAACAAGCTTGGTACCAGGAGCAGTCTTGATGATCTGCAGAGCAGGCCTAAGGGTGTTTGCAGTAGAGTGGCAAGCGCCAGAAACCAGGCCGTCAGCGTCGCCCATCTTGACCATCATGGTTGCAAAGTAGGTGGCGTCGTTCATCTGCTTGCGAGCTTCCTCAATGGTGACGCCCTTGCGAGCACGAAGCTCAGCAAACTTCTGAGCATATGCCTCATGACGCTCGTCAGTAGCAGGGTCTACTACAGTTGCGCCTGGAACATCAATCTGCTCAGGATCGCCAAGAATAATGACCTTTGCAATACCCTCTGCAACAATCTTCTTAGCTGCATCGATGGTACGCTGGTCCTCGCCCTCTGGAAGAACAATAGTCTTTACGTCGGACTTAGCGGTTTCTTTCATACGGTCAAGAAACTTGCTCATGTGTCGTGCTCCAATCATATTTTGACATCTGTGCCTCGTTGAATTTTGCACTTCTTAACTTGTAGTTTGTACAAAAGCCAGACACAAAAAGCCAAGAAATGCATTTTCACACAATTGAACATTTTACGCCTAACGGCAGAGCTTTGCGCCCCGCATGACTCACTTTATGGCCACGTGTTAAAATGAGTGAAGTTTCACATACAAATCCTGCGCACTTAGGCGCACATGGAGGTTTACATGTCTATCAATCATGGTCTTCCTGCCGGTTTTAACCCCGACAACTACGATGTTATTGTTGTTGGAGCAGGCTATGCAGGCGCAGTTGTTTCTCGTCGTATGGCAGAAAACTGCAATTCAAAGGTAGCAATCTTTGAGCGCAGAAACCACATTGCCGGTAACGCTTACGATCGCCTTGATGACGCGGGCGTTCTTGTTCACGAGTACGGTCCACACATCTATCACACCATGAGTGACCGCGTTCACCAGTTCCTCTCGCGCTTTACTGATTGGACTGACTACCAGCACAAGGTTCTGGCTAACATTAACGGCCAGCTGATGCCGGTTCCTTTTAACCACCAGTCTTTGAAGCTTGCCTTTGGAGAAGAGCGTGGCGAGAAACTCTATCAGAAGCTGGTTCTTACGTTTGGCGAAAACGTCAAAGTTCCTATCATGGAGCTTCGCGAGAAGAACGATCCAGATCTGGAAGAGATTGCTGACTACGTTTATGAGAACGTCTTCCTGCACTACACCATGAAGCAGTGGGGTAAGACTCCAGACCAGATTGACAAGTCCATCACAGGTCGCGTTCCAATCTTTGTCGGCGATGATGATCGCTATTTCCCAGGTGCAACCTATCAGGGTATGCCAAAAGAGGGCTACACCAAGCTCTTTGAAAACATGCTTGACCATGACTTGATTGACGTCTTTTTAGATGTTGATGTTCGTGACATCATGAAGCTCACCGCTTCTAACATCAGTGTTTGCGAGAAACCATTTGTGGGCGAGGTAATCTACACCGGTCCTCTGGATGAGCTCTTCAACCTTGATCAGGGCGCTCTGCCTTATCGCACGCTTGATATGCAGTTTGAGACGCTTGATCAAGATCAGTTCCAGCCTGTTGGTACCGTTAATTACACCACCAGCGAGGACTTTACTCGTATCACTGAGTTTAAGAACATGACTGGTCAGGTTCTTCCTGGTAAAACAACTATCATGCGTGAGTACTCACACGCATATGTTCCAGAGAGTGGTCAGACCCCTTATTATGCTATTCTCGAGCCAGAAAATCAGGAGCTCTATCGTTCTTACAAGGAGCGCACTTCTGGCATTCTGAACTTCCACGCAGTTGGTCGTCTTGCTGAGTATCGTTACTACGATATGGATGGCGTTGTTGCTTCTGCACTGGAACTTTCTGACGAGCTTATTGCTCATCAGGCATAGGGAGCTTGCATGAAAAAGACAATCACTTTTGGTATTCCATGCTATAACTCTTCGGAGTACATGGATCACTGCATTGAGTCAATTCTTGAGGGCTCTGATTACGCTGATGACGTGCAGATTGTTATTGTTGATGATGGTTCTGTAAAAGATGACACTGCCGCTAAGGCTGATGCTTGGCAGGAGCGTTATCCAAACATCATCAAAGCAGTTCATCAAGAGAACGGCGGTCACGGCATTGCTGTTATGAAGGCTGTTTCTCATGCTGATGGCGTGTATTTTAAAAACATTGACTCAGATGACTGGGTAGACGGGGACGCTCTGAAGACCTTCCTTCAGCAGCTCCGCACCTTTATTGCTTCCGATAACCCCGTTGACCTGGTTCTTTCCAACTACGTTTACGAGCACGTTGAGGATAATACTCAGAACTTTGTAGACTATCGTGACGCGGTTCCTACTAACAAGATTATTGGCTGGGAAGAGATTGGTCGCTTCAAGCTGTCTCAGTACCTTCTGATGCATGCAATTACGTACCGCGTTGAGGTTCTGCGTTCTGCAAACATTCAGATGCCTGCGCACACTTTCTATGTAGATAACGTCTACGCCTACGTTCCATTCCCTAAGGTAAAGACTATCTACTACGTTGACGTTGACCTGTATCGTTACTTCATTGGCCGAGACGATCAATCAGTTAACGAGAAGGTCTTAACAAGTCGCGTTGATCACTACTGGCGTGTTGCTCGTAATATGATGCACGCATATCACATCTACGACGATATCTCTTCTCCACGTCTTCAGACGTACATGATGAGCTACTTCACTATCATCATGGCTATCTGCTCAGTCTTCTCTAAGATGAGTGACCGTGAAGACGCTATGGACCAGCTTGAGGAGCTCTGGGATGAGCTTCGCGCTTACGATAAGAAGATGTACCGCAAGGCTCGCTACGGTCTTGTAGGCACCGCCACAAACCTTCCTGGCAAGATTGGCAAGACAGTCACCATCGGTGGCTATCGCGTTGCTCAGAAGGTTGTTAAGTTCAACTAAACGTTCTTTCAAATCTAAAAGCAAAACCCTCGCATCCTGAACTACCTCCCATTTCTTGGACATAAGAAATGGGAGGTAGTTCATATGCGGGTGATTATGATTCTGCAGCGTGTTAGCGTCGACTTTTAGGCCTGGCGCACAAAATAGCGCAGCTTTGTGAGGTTCTGCCGAAGAATCGACATGTTCTTAATCAAGATAGCAGGCAGCTAAGCGGTCGTACTACCTGATATGCATCTCTATGCATAAACTTTATCTAATATGCTTAAATATGAATAGACTTATATAAGAAATTTAACTATCGATAAATTCTGTATCTACGGAACACACCTAAGTCAGATATTCTGCTCAGATGCGGGCATTTTACACATCTAATAAAGATAATCTGCATGATTAAGGTATTTTCAGCGTCATGTATACGTCTTTTTGACAGATTATCCGACTTAGGTGTGTTTTGAACTGCCTCCTATTTCTCGTGTCTAAGAAATGGGAGGCAGTTCATCCAATGTGATACGAGGGCTTTCTATCATGAATAGAGCGCTTTAGTGCTTACGTCCTGCTAGGGCATGCTCTAGATAATCATGATTGCCGGTAAATTTAACCAGCTCACGAGAAACCAGAGAAACGGGGAGCCCCACGACATTCTCGTAATCTCCTTGAATGCTCTGAACCAGATAACGGCCATTTCCCTGAATGCCGTAAGCACCGGCCTTATCCATTGGCTCACCGGAGGCAACATAGGCAGCAATCTCATCTTCAGAGAGTTCAAAGAACGTGACGTCAGTGGTCTCCACAAACGTTACGGCAACAACAGAGGGTGCTCCGTCAGGAGAAGGAGACTTGAAAGCCTTAAAGCGTCGCAGGGCAACACCGGTGGATACGTGGTGAGTCCGACCAGAAAGCTTAGAGAGCATGCGTTTGGCGTCTTCAACATTTCTCGGCTTTCCAAAAACTTCACCGTCGTCTGTCCAGACAATGGTGTCTGCTGCAAGAACAATCTCATTGTTGAGCTGCTCAAAGTTAGGCTGCTCCATGAGTTTATAACATATTGCAATGGCTTTTTCTTGAGCCAAGCGCTTTACAAGCGCAAGGGGCTTCTCGTCCTCTCTACAAATTTCGACAATATCAGCAGGCATAACCTGTGGATCTATTCCCATAGACTGCATAAGCTCAAGGCGCCTAGGGGATTGTGATGCAAGAATCATGTGTGTTCCTATCATTTGAGGTTTTGCTGATACTGTACCCAAAAAAGAAGCCTGATAGGCGAGAAACCCATCAGGCTTATTTGCTAAGAAAGAAAAGCTAAGCTAAAAACTAGTCAAGCTCAATAGCGGTGACTGGGCAGCCGTCGCAAGCCTCCTGTGCTGCGTCCTCTGCAGCCTCAGGAACCTCTTCCTCAATAGCGTGAGCAAGACCGTCGTCGCCGATCTCGAATACCTCAGGAGCAGTGCTCTCGCAGAGACCGCAACCGATGCAATCCTCATTAACTGTTGCCTTCATAATACATTCCTCTCCGTATCTCGAGCCCCTTACTCGAGTAATACTTATCTTGCATTCAAGACTACTTGATTGCAATGTATTTTTTACACGTTTCTGAAAACTTATGCAACAAGAAAACTGCAGATAATTGAAAGAACATTACTTACAACTGTTTACATCCATTTGACCTGCATATATAAAAGTTTTAATTTTTAGCACAATCGTTGTTATTCAGGAGCATCTATCTTTTTAACTTGAGTCTCCGCTTGAGTTTCCACCGTATCAATTACTGCGGACTGTTCATTTTGCACTGTGCTTGTGTAGGAGGTGCCAGACAGTCGATCAAACAAGAATCGTTTGTTCATCAGCATCAGTACAACGGTAATGATAAAGAAAAGAATTAAAGCCGCAAACATAATGGGGAATAGTGCAAGGAAAAGCATCGAGTCTGGAGTCTTATTAAACTCATTAGTCAAAAACAACAGGCCGTCAGGAATCAGATGGAAATAGATTGTGATGAGTAATCCTCTTAGCATAGTGCGAGAAATTCTTTGTTTCTCGTATGAGAGCTTAAAACGCAATAAAGCGCTACCAAGCGTTTTGCCATTAAAAAGTGGGATTACAGCAAAGTAGAGAGCAATAAAGAGCGAAAAAGGGATTGTGGTGTTTGAGAGATTGTAAGGGATGGCCACAATAAATGTATCGATGAGTAATGAAAGACCAACACGTATTTGAGAAACCTGTGAACCCGCCTCAAACGATTCTTCGTCAATTTTGTCTCTAGAAGGAAGTAGCCACACGGCTAACGCTCCAAGAGCATATCCAATGCAACCACCTGTAGTGTTTTGAATAATATCGTCAATATCGGCAAGGCGATACGGTCCTGGATATAAGAAATAAAGACCAGAGAGTTGGGTTAGCTCAAAGAAAAGACTGAGCAGCGCAGTAAGCAAAAGCGTCTTTTTAAAGCTGCATTTGAAATAATATCGAAGATACATGCCAAAAGGTATGAGCATCAAAACGTTAAAAGCAGGGACGTAAAACGTTGGGTCTTTTACTGAAAGAGCCCATGTTGCAGGATTAGAAATCTCAAAAGGACTTTCTTTTAAGAAATCCAAAACAAAGGTAAAAGGAACCAGGTTAAGCATCTGCGTGTAGGTGGTATGCACCGTATCTGGATCTGGCAGTGGCAGAATTACCAAGAAGTACATGGTAAGTAAATACAGAACAAACTAATATAAAATCAAGGTTCTAAGCTTATTGACAGAACCGTATTTGCGATAGTTGATAATCATATAGGGCAGGGTGATAAAAAATGCCAAAACAGGAAAGACAAGCATGGCAATTTTGATGGAATTTATATATCCCATTGAACCTCCGAAGTTAAACCCGCTTCAGTAGACAAACGTTCTCCACATGAGATTGTTAGGCGTTTTTGAAATCATGTCTTAATTTCATGCTTTCGCCTATTTATAGGCATAATCATCGGTTGGCTTACACCTGTTATTATCTATCTCGATTAGGCAATTTGAAGACACTAAATATATACACATTCTTTATTTAATATATCTTCAATACTATTTACTTCATTTTTTATTTGCTTTTTATTTTCCTCTTTAAACTCATAAACACTTAACGACCTATAGTAGTACTTACATAATAGCAATCTCACAATAATATAACTATCTAGACTAAAATCTCTTCTAATTCCTTCTTTACCAAGCCTTATGAAGTCCTCATATTTCTTTTCATCAAATTTTTCAAATAATGAAGACCACATCCATTTAATAAATTGACGAAATATAAAATGAGAAACATCTGACTTTGAAATTTCGCTACATATTTCATCTATAAATTTTGATTCTTTTAACTCATCAATATCTTTTATTACTGTAAGTTTATTGAATGCATTTTTCCAAACTTTAAATTCATCAACTGTCATTATTTCTCTACCAGAACGTTCCGAATAAGCAAGTCTAAAAATCAATACCACGATAGCATCTTCTAATTGAATAAAGCCTAAAAGATACTCGAGAATATCATTTGATATCAAGTCCCCACTCAATAATATGTTCTTAGTAACCTTATTTCTTTTGCTAATAAGATATTCTGGTAAATCCTGTTTTTTCATCTTATTATAAAACAATCGAACAAACTCATTGTCTTCATTATTATTATCAATAGTATGTTTAAATATGGTACTAAATATTGGAGAAAAATATCTATCCTCTTCAATTTGACTATCTATCTTATTTAAGACATCAAACAAACACATCAGTGTATCCATATTATTAATACAATCTAGGAATTTAATATCTCTAAACTTTTTTTCTAAAATTTCACATATTTTTGAAATGCAGAGATTACTTTCTTTCTTGTCTTCTCTAAAATCATACTCATTCCTTGTGTAAATTTCCCAAAATATATTTTCATATTCTTTATTTCCATGCAACATTGTCTCTATTTCCAACAATACTCTTAAATCTTGAATTGCAATATTTATAATCCCTAATGGCAACACATGTAGTCTGATTATCGTATTCCATTTTATTTGATAGTACAATTTAAGTAGTTTCAAAATTCTGCTAAGCATATAGGTATAAATAAAAAGTTTTATCTTTTTATCTTCTGCGTATTTATAAATTTTTTTTAATAAATTATTTAGTTTTTTTCTCTCACATTCAAATGCAATGTTATAAAATTCTATAATTTCAGAATCACTTGTACTAACTTCATTTCCCTTATTAATAATGTAATTAATAACTCTTTCAACATTAGTATTAAAAATTTTTTCCGATCTTAATCTGCTTTTAATATTGAAAATACTATTAAATATTTCTTTAAAATCTTGCTTTACCTCAATTTTAATTTCGTTTCTCTCAAAGTTATTTGTTATTTTATATAAATAACTTTGAGAGAAATTTTTTCTTGATAAATTCACTGACTCTATCAAAATTGCGGTGCAATAAAATGAGCTAACTATGAATGTAGCAAGCCATATTGAATCTATATATTTAATATGTGCAACTATTATTTCAACCATCTCGTTTAATACTTTAGATTTGTATTCTAACTCAACAAAAATTGTGATAATTGGAATAATAGCAATTACCCAAAATAGTAGTTTAACTGGAAGTTCATTAAATCTTTTTAGCCAAAAATTTCTATGAAATTTCAATTTTTTTATATTATAACCTAAATAGAAATTATCTTTATTATCAATATCTATCGTCTGTTTCTCTAAAAAGTTTGATATGAATGTAATTATTGATACCAATCCAGCAGACATAAAAAACATATCTTTCCCGTTTATTTTTATAGATAAATGTACATAAATCAGTACCGTCAACAATCCTACTAACCATATTGAAATATTTTTTATCGGATGCCTTATGATGTCATAAGAAAAAAATAAAACTTCCATAAATTTTCTTAAACATACAATAAATGAATGCGATAATTTGTTTATTAAGTTTTCCATAATAATTTAACACCTCTCTTCGAGCTATATTTTTTCTTCTTTCTTATAACAGTTCCGTCCTCTAAAGCCTCAATATTACTCCTAGCCGCCATCTCTATCTGCACTGCATCAAATGTTTCTTTAGAAATAATGCCTGCATGATGGTCTGTATTCAAATACTGATAACTTGCATTACCAGGAACAGCAATTGCTACATCACCTGTATATTTCTGTCTAGTCAAGGTTGACTTAACTGCTCTTTTGCTCCAACCGTCTTTACCTTTGGGTGATTTAATGCCCTTACTTTTCAGCCTTTTGATAATACCACCGATACTCAAACCTTTTAAATACCAGTCAAAGATATCCCGTACCACTTATGCCTGAGCTTCATCAATAACCAACATGTCATGCTTATCTTTCTTATAGCCATAACAGACTCTGCTATAAAGACCTGACGTGCAATTTTCTGCTCTACGTCTTAATCCCCAGACAATATTCTCGCTACGCCAGTCATTCTTTGCTTGGCTACAAGCCTGAACCACACTGATTAAAAGCTCATCATCGACCGTTTCTGTATCAATTTCATCGATTTCAAAGATAATCTTGTACCACATGATCGAATCTTTCTAATAGTCTTTAAGCCTTCTTTTGTATCACGACCAAAACGACTTACGCTTTTAGTAAGAATAATATCAAGATTGCCTTTCTTATATTCTTCAATCATTCGATTAAACTCAGATCTTAAAAAGCCAAACTTAGCGGAAGCAACATCTAAGAAACATCAGCAACAAACCAAGTCATATGTGCAGCAGCAAGAAGAGTAAGACCCAACACCTGAACAGCCAGGCTATCCAGCTGCTCTTTACGATTTGTGCTCAAGCGGACATAAATCCCAACCGCATAATCTTTAATCACACGCTGAGGCTTGATGACTATCACATCTTTATTCAATTCATTCATATTATCCATAGCCATCTCTCCTTATTATTAGACTAATAAATCCTAGATTTTCTCACCATGATAATTAGCCTAAACCTTATTTTTCCACTTCGCACACTGAGTGCAAGGTGGGTGCACTTTTTAACGTTAACATCCTGTGCACTCGACCCTAGAGCGTTGATATCTTCCCCCATACAGCCAAAATACGCTCAAAAACCGCGCCAAGCCAGCCTAAAGCCGCCGTATACTAAACCTCTTAACGATAACTCTCGCTAACCCCTGCTATACAAGGGCAAAAATGCACCCATTTAATCAGCCTTTGACATCAATACTACGTTCTCAACATGGAAGGTCTGTGGGAATAGGTCCACCGGGGTTACACTCACTGGTTTATATGAGCCAATCTCAACAAAGTGCTTAAGATCACGCGCTAGTGTTGCAGGATCACAAGAAACGTAGGCAATAGCGCGCGCAGGCTGCTTAGAAAGCTGCTGAATAACCTCAGGAGCAAGTCCTGCACGAGGAGGATCAACAATAATCACATCAGCATCCGTGTCAGGGAATTCTCTACCTGCGTCTCCGCCTACTGCGTCAACGTTATCAAGCCTAGCTAGCTCAAGGTTGCGGCGCAAATCTCTAACTGCTGGGCCATAGGCTTCAACAGCAGAAACAAATCCTGCACGTTTTGCGAGGGGAAGCGTAAAGGTTCCTGCTCCACAATAGAGGTCCATAGCCTCATCGTCTGGTTGAACGTCCAAACCAGAAAGTACAAGCTCAACGAGTTTCTCGGCACCCTTGGTATTGACCTGGAAAAAAGAAGGAGCAGAAAGCTGCATCTTCTGACCATCGATAAGCTCGCTCCATGAGCCGGAGCCGCTTAGACGCTCAACTCCTACAACACGGCGTGCCTTACTTGGACCTTTGGTCATAACGCGGACAATACTTGTTGCTTTTACTGCGTCACCCAAAACGCGGGCTATTTGTGTGCGTGGGAAGCCGCTCGGAGCGGTCCAGAGCGCAACTTCAAGCTCTTTAGTGCGTCTAGACACTCTGATGCCAATACGTTCTATATCAAGCTCGTGAGAGCCCGAGAGATAGGAGAGGGCACCGCTTACGGCACCAACAGCCTTCTGGTTGCTCTTATCTAAGAGCGGACAGTTTTTAATACGAACAATGTCCTGTCCATTAGGCGCATACATACCTACCAGCGTTTTATTGCCATTGCGCTTAAACGCCAGTTCAATTTTATTGCGATAGCCCCATGGTTCGCCAGGGGAAACAATATCTTTTACCAGTTCAGAAACGTCGTCGGGTGAAAAATGTCCAATGCGTTCAAGAGCAGAGATCACGCCGTTGCGTTTCTCGACAAGTTGCTGCTCATAAAGCATGTTGCCCCAAGGAGTGGCACCCGTGAGCACAACAAAGGGATTGGGGCGAGGGTCTCTGAATGCAGAAGCTTCCAAGACCTTTACAAGCTGTGCGCGAGAAAACCTATCTGTGTCCTCGGTAATCTGCACACTGACGGTATCTCCAGGGACAGCGCCACCAGAGATGAACACCGTTTTACCTTCTTGGGTATGAGCGATGGCGTCTGGGCCATAACTCATACGTTCAACATGTAAGGTGAGCTCAGACACTTAGTAGACCATTCCCATTGCTTCGCGGACCTCGTCGAGCGTGGCGTTAGCAATAACGTTTGCACGAGCGTTTCCGTCGTGGAGGATATCGCGAATAAGGTCTGGCTGAGCTGCAAACTCTGCGCGCCTCTGACGAATTGGCTCAAAGTAAGTGTTAACTGCATCGATGACGTAAGCCTTGAGAGCTCCGCCGCCGCCCATACCAATCTCGTCAGCAATTTCTTTTGGATCACGACCAGTACAAATGCCAGCAGTGGTAAGCAGCGCAGAGACGCCAGGACGATTGTCTGGATCAAAGGTAATCATGCGCTCTGAGTCAGTCTTGGACTTCTTGATAAGCTTGGCAGTTTCTTCAGCTGTCATAGAAAGCGAGATAGCATTGCCGTAAGACTTGCTCATCTTGCGGCCATCAAGACCTGGAATCAATGGGGTAGAGGTAAGAAGGCCAGAAACCTCTGGGAACACCTTGCCGTAGCGCTCATTAAAGCGACGGGCAATCTTAGAGGTAATCTCAATGTGAGGCAGCTGATCGCGACCAACAGGAACAACATTTCCTTTACAGAAAAGAATGTCGCATGCCTGGTGAACAGGATAAGTAAGGAGAAGGCCGGTGAGAGCATGGCCAGAAGCTTCCTGCTCTGCCTTAACAGTTGGATTTCTATGAAGCTCGGACTCGGTAACAAGCGAGAGAAATGGCAACATAAGCTGATTGAGTGCTGGGACTGCAGAATGTGTGAAAATCATAGTCTTTTCTGGATCAATTCCGCAGGCCAGATAATCAATAACCATATTGTAGACATTGTCTGCAATATGCTCAGTAGTGTCTCTGTCTGTAATGACCTGGTAGTCAGCAATAATAATATTGGTATGAACACCAAGATTTTGGAGTCTTACGCGCTCAACAATAGTGCCAAAGTAATGACCAAGGTGAAGTCTTCCGGTGGGACGATCCCCTGTAAGCATGTTGTACTTTCCTGCATTCTCTGGCAGATCTGCTTGAATCTCATTTGAGCGACGGAGTGCCGCCTCGTAGCTGCCCTCATTTGGCATAAAAACTCCTTGAAGTAAATTAATGCGTGAACTAAGTAAGTTTAGCGCATTCCAAGCTGTTTGCGTTCAAGGGAACGGGCGATAAGGACTTGCTTGCGCAGCTCAGGAATCTTTTTGCCATCCATGGCAGGAGTATCAGAAAGCTTGTAAGGGATACCTAGCTCTTCATACTTTTTTACGCCCATCACGTGATAGGGAAGTAGATCTAATCCAATAACGTTATCCCAGTGAGCAATGATTCTACCAACGCCAGCAAGTTCTTCTGGTGAATCAGTAATTCCAGGCACTACAACATGTCTGATAAGAACTTTAATACCCCTACGGTTAAGCTCATCGCCAAATGCAAGTGGTCTTTCTGAGCCAACTTCGCAAAGACTAATGTGGCCCTTTGGATCAGAGTGCTTGATATCAAGGAGCACTAAATCAGTGTTATTTAGAATGCGCTCAAATTTTTCTGGAGTTTCTGGATTATACGCAACGCCAGAAGAGTCAAGACAGGTATGAATGCGTCCTTGCGGGTTATTATGAGCCGCCTCAAACAGAGCACCGATAAACTCAGGCTGAGCGAGTGGTTCGCCGCCAGTGGCTGTAATTCCGCCGTTTCTATAAAAAGCTCTATTACGGTTAAAGGTGGCAAGAATTTCTTTTACCGATTTTTCTGTTCCAATACCAAATTGCCAGGTATCGGGGTTATGACAATAGGCACAGCGCATGGGACACCCCTGGGTAAACACAACCAGGCGAGTTCCAGGACCATCTACGGTGCCAAAGGTCTCAATAGAGTGGACCCGCCCACAAACGGTGAGCGGGTCATTGAGATCCATGTGAGTATCAGAACAAGACATGGACAAGAAATCCCTAGAGAGCGTCGTGGAAGGTACGAGAAATAACGTCGTCCTGCTGCTCTTTGGTAAGGGAGTTGAACTTAACAGCGTAACCAGAAACGCGAATGGTCAGCTGAGGATACTTCTCTGGGTGTGCCTGAGCATCAAGAAGAGTGTCCTTAGTAAATACGTTAACGTTGAGGTGATGACCGCCCTTCTCGGCATAGCCATCAATCATGTTTACAAGGTTGTCAATCTGCTCGGAAGCTACTTCGTTGGACTGCATGTGTTTCTCCTTACGAGTTTGTTGGCGAGAAGAAACGTGTAGATAGATCTTCTCGCCAGGGCTTGTTATTTACGATCCTCAGCACCTTCAGCTGCGGATGGGTTTGCCTCACAGGCGCAATCAATCTTGTTCTCAATCTGAATATCAAGATTCATATCAGAGAAGTCGATGTGCTCAAGGTCTAGCTCGCTACCGTGGAAGTAGACGTCAGAGCCCTTACCAAGAGCATTAGGAATGATTGAGAAGGTATTGGAAATACCGTCCTGTGCGTCGTTGAATGGAAGCTTAGCAACGGAGGCCAGGGAAGCAACCGCACCATGAGTATCGCGGTGGTGCATTGGGTTAGCGCCAGGAGCAAAAGGAACGCCCGCGCGGCGGCCGTCAGGGGTGTTGCCGGTAGCCTTACCATATACAACGTTTGAGGTAATGGTCAGGATAGAAGTTGTTGGAACAGAATCACGGTAGGTGTGGTTCTGACGAATCATGTTCATGAAAATCTCAACGATGTCATGAGCAATGGTGTCAACGCGGTCGTCATCGTTACCGTACTTAGGGAAGTCGCCCTCAGTAACGTAATCGGTAACAAGGCCGGTCTCGTCGCGGACAACCCTTACCTTTGCATACTTGATTGCAGAGAGGGAGTCGGCAACAACAGAAAGGCCTGCGATGCCTGTTGCAAACCAACGGTGAACATGCTCATCGTGCAGAGCCATCTGGATGCGCTCGTAGCTGTACTTATCGTGCATGTAGTGGATTGCATTAAGAGCGTTGACATAAACGCCTGCAAGCCAGCGCATCATATCCAAGTACTTGGAGAAGACATCGTCGTAATCAAGGTACTCGCCCTCAACTGCACGGTACTTAGGACCAATCTGCTCGCCGGTCTTCTCGTCACGACCGCCATTGATTGCGTAAAGCAAGCACTTGGCAAGGTTTGCGCGAGCGCCAAAGAACTGCATCTCTTTACCAACACGCATGGAGCTGACGCAGCAAGCAATTGCGTAGTCATCGCCATGATAGACGCGCATAAGATCGTCATTCTCGTACTGGATAGAGCTGGTAGTAATAGAGATTTTTGCGCAGTAGCGCTTAAAGCCCTCTGGAAGCTTGGTAGACCACAGGACAGTCAGGTTAGGCTCTGGGCTGGTACCCATGTTTTCAAGGGTGCGGAGCCAGCGGAAGGAGGACTTGGTAACCATAGAGCGGCCATCAACGCCAATGCCACCAATGGACTCAGTAACCCACTGAGGGTCTCCAGAGAAGAGCTCGTTGTACTCAGGAGTACGAGCAAACTTGACCATGCGAAGCTTCATAACCAGGTGGTCAACAATCTCCTGAATCTCTGACTCAGTAAACGTACCACGAGCAAGATCGCGCTCTGCATAGATGTCCAAGAAGGTGGTGTTACGACCAATGGACATTGCAGCGCCATTCTGCTCTTTAACAGCTGCTAGGTAGCCCAGGTAGAGCCACTGAACAGCCTCTTTGAAGTTCTCTGCAGGACGGCTCAAATCAAAACCGTAAATCTCACCAAGCTGCTTAAGCTCCTTGAGAGCACGAATCTGCTCGGAGAGCTCCTCGCGATGACGAATGGTTTTCTCGTCCATGATGGAGCCGGTACCGTTTTTCTGATTTGTCTTATCAGTGATAAGAGCGTCAACGCCATAGAGAGCAACACGACGATAATCGCCGATGATACGGCCACGGCCATATGCGTCAGGCAGACCGGTAATGATATGGGAGTGACGGCATTTGCGCATGTCCTCGGTGTAGACATCAAAAACACCAGCGTTGTGAGTCTTGCGACGATAGGTGTAGAAGTCAACAATCTCTGGGTCAACTTCATAACCGTAGGCCTTGCATGCAGCCATTGCCATACGAACGCCGCCGTCTACCATCAGAGCGCGCTTGAGGGGTTTGTCAGTCTGGAGACCAACAATCTGCTCAAGTGGTTTGTCAATGTAGCCAGCCTCGTGGGAGGTGATAGTGGAAACCTTTTTGGTGTCCATATCAAGTACGCCACCGTTTGCGGTCTCTTGTGCAAAGAGATCCATAACATCCGCCCAAAGCTTTGTAGTAGCCTCAGTTGGACCAGCGAGGAAGGAATCATCACCGTCATAAGGGGTGTAATTCTTCTGAATGAAGTCTCGGACATCAACAGCTCTTTGCCAGTTGCCACCGACAAAGCCGTCCCAAGCCTCCTGTGCTGGTGTTTCCTGCATAACACACTCCTTTTTACACGGACAATGTATATATCCGCGTTCATGCTGAGCGTGTTGAGTGGAGCATGGCCGCTCAGCAGTTTACAAATAGCAATCTTGAGACTAATTTTGACAGCAGGTATGTCTTTGGACAAATGACGTCAAATATTAGTTGCGACCTCTAACTTTACTCAATATGTAGTGCTAGACAAGTGACAAATACGCAATATTTTGACAAGTTAGAAACGGTTTACATTTGCGCAGGTCAGGAATTTGCTAAAAAGATAGCTAAATAAAAATTGTTGAGAATTAGTCACATTTATTGCGACAGGTGTCTGTTTCTTCTCCAAATGTCCACAAAAATGTTGTTATTCTTAGCTAGAGGGGAGGCTTTATGGATACTGCGGCATTAGAAAAACAACGTTTGCGAGAAGAACGTCTAGCAGCAAGAGAAGCTCTTTCTGAGCAAGAGAGGTCCGTGCTTGATGATCGCATTACTCAGAAACTTCTTGCAGCCTCTGAATATGTAGAAGCAACTACTGTTTTAACGTATGTTTCTATTTCATCTGAAGTTTCTACCAGGATGTTTATTGAGAGCGCTCTACGCGATGGGAAAACGGTGGCGGTACCTCGTTGTCTACCTGGACATTGTTTAGAGTTCGTAGCTATTACTTCTTTAGATCAACTTATTGCTGCTCCTTTTGGTCTACTTGAACCGCCAAAAGAATTACCGGCTTTAACAGAAGAGCAGATGAACGCTTCAATCTGCATTGTTCCAGCGCTTCTTGTTGATATAAAGGGGTATCGCTTGGGTTATGGCGCTGGTTTTTATGACCGGTTCTTGTCTACGTATCCTGGCAAGAAAATTTGTCTTGCTTACCAGCAAAATTTGAGCCGGACAATGCTTCCTCATACAACATTTGATGTTGCCGTAGATGAGGTGATAACCGAGTCAGATGTACTTACGTGTGCATAAAAAACCTGCTGCAATTTAGCATTACAGCAGGTTTGTGTTTCTCGCCAAATGGCTATAAGCAATTGGCTATGCTTCATCTTTGAGATGAACCGCCATCAGTTGGATTGCTTCTCTATAGCTGTCAATTCCTTTACCAGCAACTGTAGCAAAGCATGCGTCTTTTATATAAGAAATGTGCCTAAAGTCTTCTCTGGTAGAGATGTCGGTAAGATGTACCTCAATCATGGGAATTTGCACCGCTAGTGCCGCGTCGAGCAGGGCAACTGAGGTGTGCGTATAGGCGGCAGGATTGATAATAATGCCATCGTAGCTGCCTAGGGCGTCCTGGATCGCATCAATTAGATCACCCTCATGGTTTGATTGATAACACACACAATCAGAGAAACCTTGAGAGAGGGCTTCTTCCTTACAAGTCTCTATGAGGGTTCTGTAGTCAGCTTTTCCATAAACCTCTGGCTCACGAATGCCCAGCATGTTGATGTTTGGGCCGTTGATTATGAGTAGGCGAGGAGCGTCGAGGTCATCCTCATAGTTGTCTTCAAAGTCGTCTGCGTCTAAGTCAGAGGCAAGACTGTCAAAGTCTTCTTCGTCTTGATCAAGGGTATTTTTTTGAGTAAGCAAAGAGATAAGCTCATCCACCTCTTCGTTGTGCTGAGCGGGAAGATCTGCTCGCTTCTCATCTAACGAACAAAAAGTCTTTTCTGGCTCACCCAAAATGCGATTAAGAGCATCATTTACTTGACGCACAAGATTGGGGCCAAAGACTACTTCAAGTCCGTTGGCGCCTTTTCCTACAATACCAAGAACACCAGTGGCTGTGGCCAGCTGTTCATGGTCTATAAGCGTCATATCATTGATGGAAAGGCGAAGTCGCGTCATGCACACTTCGTTGTGAGTTAAGTTTTTTGAGCCGCCTATTGCATTTAGGATCTCGTGAGCAATAGCATTGCCGTCCATTGGATATCTCCCCAAGTATGACCACATATCAAACACTTAACCGTTTGACTTGGTCTAGCATCCTTGTAGTCTTATGAATACACACCTACGAAGCATAAGTATAGGGGCTTTAACATGCCAAAATTCAAAATCTATAAACCATCCGGTGAACGGTTATAAAATAACTGCGAACGCTTACTGTTATGTTTAAAGTGTGTCGAAAAGACCCTTGGCATCTGCGTCTGGACTACCGAGACAAGAAAAGGTTACATCAGCCCATGCTTCGTAGAGCGGAATACGTACTGCAGCAAGATTCTGAACACCCATACGTTCTGAAAGAGGTCTGCCGGCAATAGCTAGGTCTTCAAGCGGGCGCGTAAGGTAGACAAGCTTGCCGTTTTGACGGAGGAGCTGGTAGTTTGAAGGTGTAACAACTACGCCACCTCCACAAGAAATCACTGAGCCACTCATGCTAGAAATCTCTTGAATTATTTCATGTTCTAGACGCCTAAATGCTGCTTCACCGTGTGTTTGTAGGTAGGTTGCCGCTTCGCAGTGAGCTTTCTGCTTGATGAGAAAATCAGTGTCTATCCAGGGACGATTCAAGAGTTTTGCTAGAGCTTCTCCCGTAGAGGTCTTTCCAACTCCCGGCATACCAATAAGCACGATGTTTTCTTTTGAAGCATGGAGCTCACGCGAGATGTTTTCTATCTGAGAGCCTGATACATCTTGTCTCAAAAAGAGCGAGCTTGCTCTAGCTGCTTGAGCCACCAGCATTTTTAAACCATTTGCATTGAGTATTCCAAGACTTTCTGCATCTAAAAGAAGCTGAGAGCGCAGCGGATTATAGATAAGATCAATCACGCATTGGAGGGAAGTAAAAGCAGAAAGTTCCTCTTTTGAAAGAGGAGAGACACCAGCATGTGGGAACATTCCTACTGGCGTTGCATTGACAAGAAGATTAGCTTCATAGTGGAGTTTAAGCTGGTCATAGGTAATTGCGCAGTCAACATATGAAGAACTTTCGTGAGGGTTCCTGGAGACTCCTACAACATATGCACCACCTTTTTTGAGCGCATAGCAAATTGCTTGGCCAGCACCACCAAAGGCCCCAAAGACAATCGCTTTCTTTTGGCTCAAGTTGACCTTGAGGCTTTTTACCAGATACTCAAAGCCATATACATCAGTGTTGTCTGCTGCTATAAAACCATTAGCATCTTTTACCAGGGTATTTGCTGCCCCTATAGCTTGTGCATCCTCAGAAGCTGAGTCCGCAAGAGCGTAGGCATCCTTTTTGTAGGGGATAGTAACGTTCAAGCCCTGCCATGGTTGGTCTTTGAGAAAACCCTTCAGCTCAGAAGCAGAAAGCTCATGAAGCTGGTAGGGAAATGACCCCAACTTTTCATGAATTTCTGCCGACCAACTATGAGAGAGTTTCTCGCCAATAAGGCCGTAAGGAGCAAGAGGAGCTGTAGGGTTACTTGAGGCTTGCTGCTCAGAATTAGAGCTCATGGTCTGTCTCCTGAACTGCTTTTGCAGCTTTCATCAAAACCTCAAGTAACTCTAAAGCATACGGTTCAAGGTTGGATGAAATAGTGGCTTTAACCTGTTCTCTTTTGGCATCTTCTCTTGAGAAATCAAGGACGGCGAGCCCATGCTCTTTTTTGTAAGCGCCAATTTGTTTGGCAACCGCAATCCTTTGCTCAAAGAGGTCAAAGATTTGCACGTCAATTGAATCGATTTCCTGGCGAAGCGTCTCTAATTGATTAGTCATTGTTATATCCGTTCTGCTGAGAGGGCCAGGAATACAGAGAGTCGAGAAGAGCCAGTGCAAAGGCACTTTCAACACAGGGTACTGCACGCAAAACTGCAGTTACATCATGCCTGCCGTGAACAATAAGCTGCTTTGGTTCCATAGTTTGAAGGTTTACCGAGTTCTGTGGTAGACCAATGCTCGAGATAGGTTTTAACGCACATCTAAACCAGATGGGAGCGCCTGTTGAAATGCCGCCCAGAATACCTCCAGCATGATTGGTGGTTGGCACAACGGAGCCGTTACGCACTTCGTATGCATCGTTATTCTCAGAGCCAAGGAGATTAGCAACTTCCATACCGCTGCCAAATTCTATGGCTTTAACAGCGGGAACTCCAAAGACTGCAGCAGAGATGGTATTTTCAAGTCCATGGAAATGAGGGCACCCAATACCTGCAGGAACACCCGTTGCCGCACATTCTATGATGCCGCCAACGGTATTTTTCTCTGAGCGCAGCTGTGTAAGGAGTGCGCGAGTTTTCTCGCCAGCCTGAACGTCAAGAAAGGGAAGCTCTTGAGGAGCAGTCTGTCGCAAATGAGTCATTTGCTGCGCAAGCAGCTTATTGGCCTCAAGTGAGTTGTCTACCAGCTCAAAGGGAGTGTCGTTGATGTTCTTTATTTTGAGAACGTGAGCTGCAATAGTTATGCCCTGACCGCGCAAAATCTGGATCGCTATTCCTCCTGCAATACACAGAGGGGCGGTGAGGCGAGCGGAAAAATGTCCTCCGCCCGTTTGCTTGTACGAGTCTCCCCATTTTGCCCAGGCAGAAAAATCGGCATGTCCTGGTCGTGGGACAAGCTTTGTAGCTGCGTAATCTTGTGGACGAACGTTTGTGTTAGGCAGCTCCGCCGTGAGCGGGGTGCCATCTAGAATGCCTTCTGCTGAAATTCCAGAGACAAACTGTGGTTCATCAGTCTCTTTACGCGGGGTATCCCACGGATGCGATGGAGATCTTCTTTGAAGGAATGTCTTGAGTTCAGCTAAATCGACGGTAAAACCAGCAGGTAAACCTTCAATGGTGCAGCCAATTTTTGGAGCATGAGACTCGCCAAAAACAGATACTTTTACTGTTGTTCCAAAAGTTGAGGTCATCATTTATTACTCCATACTATGGCAGACGCCACCAAGCTGCTTGAAGTGCTCAAAGAAGAGCGGATACGACTTATTGATTGCCTCGGCGTGTGTGATTATGACAGGACCCGTTGCATACGAAGCCAAAATAGCAGCCATCATCACAATGCGATGATCATTGCACGAGTCCACAATGCAGCTGATGGGCTGTTTTCCTCCTGTGATAATAAGCTCCGTTTGATCTTCAGAAAGCTCAACGGTCACACCAAATGCCCTAAGTACGCTGTAGATACTTTGAACGCGGTCGGACTCTTTAAGGCGTAGACGCTGAATACTGGTAAGCCTACTTGTTCCAGGGATAAACGCAGCTAATGCAGCAAGTACCGGGGCAAGATCGCACACCTCGGAGACAGAAATGGTAAACGGCCGCAGGTGATCCATCATACAAGCTGCGCCTTTTTGCTGGCGAGAAACACGTGCGCCCACAAGCGATAACGCGGCTAAGATAGCTCTATCTCCCTGGACACTTTGCATGGAGAGCCCTGTGACCTCTACGCCTTGTCCAATTGCTCCCGCAGCAAGCCATGGCGCAGCGTTTGACCAATCTCCTTCGATTGAATAAACGCCTGGACAAACGTAGTGTTGAGGTTCAATGGCATAGGTGGCATTCTTTGCATTAAATACAGTAGTAACGCCAAAGTCTTTCAATACGTGCTCTGTGATAGCCAGATAGTCTTTTGACTGGATGGACCCTGTAATTTGTAGTGTTGAAGATTCGTTTAACAAAGGTAATGACAGTAAAAGTCCAGAAATAAATTGAGAAGAAATATCTCCTGGTAGTTCAAATGAGCCGCCCATAAGTTTGCCTGAAACCTCAAGGATCTTCTCGTTTTGCCAGCTAAAAGACATACCATGGGCAGAGAGTTCTGAGACAAGCGGCTCTAGGGGTCGAGAAAAGAGTTTTCCTTCTGCAGAAATTGTGGCGTTTACGTTTAGCACGCCCAGAAGGGGGAGTAAAAACCTGAGCGTGGTGCCAGATTCTTTGCAGTTAAGTTGCACGTTTTGAGGGCGATTTTGCTCTTTTGCAGGGACAACTCTAAATCCCTGTTTAGTTCTAGCGATAGTGGTGCCTAAAGCTTTAAGGCAATCAACAGTTACTTGAATGTCCTCTGAGATGTAAGGACAGGTAATGTTAGTAGTGCCGTTTGCAAATGAAGCGCAGATGAGCGTGCGCTGAGCGCATGATTTTGACGGGATGGCTTCTACCGTTCCAAACAAATCATGAGGAGTTATTGAAACATCCATTTTTCACACGCTCCGTAACTAATTGCTTGATGTAAGAATACCGCAGTTGAGTGTCAGAGAAGGATATGGTTAAAATTGTTTGAAGATTAAAGGAGGAAGCAAGTGAATAAGCCTTTTAGCGCCGTAACTCAGGTTTTACGTGGCTATACGTACAATCAGGTTAAAGCTGTAGTTGAGGTTCTTGTTGATTCTCCTGTATATAACGTTGAAGTAACCATGAACACTCCAGAAGCTGCCTCGTTAATTCAGATGCTGTCCAGTGAATATGGTTCTGATATCAATATTGGTGCTGGTACTGTACTTACTCTTGAAGATCTGCGGACGGCTCATAAAGCTGGCGCTACGTTTGTTTTAGCACCAACACTGCTTTCTGAAGAGATGTTTGATTACTGTAAAGAGCATGAGATTTTGAGTGTTCCAGGAGCGTTTACGCCAACAGAGATTGCTCATGCATTTGCTCTTGGCGCAGATATTGTCAAAGTATTCCCCGCAAATGAGGTTAGCTATGGGTACGCCAAAAAGGTATGTGAGCCTCTAGGAAACTTACCGCTTATGGCGGTTGGTGGCGTTACAACAGACAATATTGCTGACGTATTTGCAGGTGGATATGCCTATGTAGGAACTGCAAATGGTATCTTCAACAAAAACGATATCCTAGCTGAAGATAAAACCGCTCTAAAACAGTCAGTACGTAAGCTTGCAGAAGAGTTGGAGCGTCTAGGACGTTAGTCTTCTTTTGCTACCTCAATCAGCTGTTCAAGTTCTGCAAATGATTTGCGCTCAATACGCACATCACCAATGCCATAGATAAGCGCCATATCAATTGAATCTGCGTGGCTTTTCTTGTCATGAAGTGCTGCGCTGTAAAGTTCTTCCACAGTAAATGAAGTGCTGGTAGGAAGGTTATAAGCTTGTGTGAGCGTGGCGATGTTCTTAGCGTCTTCAACAGAACAAAGACCAAGCTTGGAACAGGCTTTTGCCAACATGGAAGTTCCAGCAGCCACACAGGAGCCGTGTCCAAGTTCAAAGTTGCTGAGCGTCTCAATAGCATGGCCAAGTGTATGGCCCAGATTGAGCAATTTTCTAGACCCTGCTTCTTTGAAGTCTGCTTCAACGATTGACTTCTTTATTTCGATACACGCTTGAATGAGTTCTTGCCTATGCGGCACGTCGATGACCTGCACAGGGTTTCTCGCCAAAGAGATTTTATTGAAAAGCTCATGTCCAGAAAGAACGCCGTATTTAATAAGCTCTCCGCAGCTATCTTGCAAGAGGGGAGTTGGAATAGAGTTCAGCAGCTCAAGGTCAACAATAACCGCCCTGGGGTTATAGAAGGCTCCAACCAGATTTTTTCCAAACGGTAGGTCAATGGCCGTTTTTCCGCCAATTGAGGAGTCAATCATTGCCAAAAGCGAGGTGGGAACGTGGATGAGCGCGCAGCCGCGCATGTAAGTGGCTGCTGCAAATCCTGCAAGATCGCCAATGACGCCTCCGCCAAAAGCCACAACAATGTCTTCTCGCGTAAAACGGTTTTCTGCCAGAACGCTTACTAGCTTTTGATACGACTCAAATGATTTTGCGTGCTCACCTGTGGGTACTGAGGCAGTTGTGACAGAAAAGCCAGCTGACTCTAATGAGGCGAGAAGTTCTGCGCCAAAGAGCTTGATCAAATCTGGATGAGTGACTACAAGAATCTTTGAACCCGAGGTGCAGGAATGAATAAGGTAGCCGGCCTGCGCAAGCAGGTGATGTCCTACGTGAATTTGATATGAGTCGGATGTTAGGTCGACAGAAATAGTATTCATGAGCTCCTCATTTGCTGGTTGAATTCATTTTAGCATGGGAAAATACCAGAAGAAAATTACGCAAACCGTTACAAAAGGCAGTAAGTAGGCTGGGGTATACTTATGCACCATGACTCCGTAGCTCAGTGGATTAGAGCGTTTGCCTCCGGAGCAAAAGGTCGTGGGTTCGAAACCCACCGGGGTCACCACGTGTAAAAAACCGGCCATCACTGACTGGAGATTGTTTATATGTCATTGCAAGACACTGCAGGCAAGAATAGCAAACGTTTTGAAGAAACGTATGAAGGCTTGACGTCAAAAGAAGTTGCAGAGAGAGTATCTGCAGGTAAAGTCAATACTAATACAGATGTCAAAACCAAATCTATTGCTCAGATTATTGCAGAGCACAGCTTTACGCTCTTTAACATAGTTAATGTTATGATGGCGCTGCTTGTTGTTGTAACGGGACAGTACAGAAATGCACTGTTCATGAGCGTGGTTCTTGCAAACTTGGTCATTGGTATTGTGCAAGAGATTCGTGCAAAACGCATGATTGACCGCCTGTCTCTTATGACAGCTCAGAGTGTTTGTGTCATCCGTGACGGAAAAGATACCTTTATCAAACCAGACGAGCTTGTCATCGATGATCTTGTGCGCTTGAAGACAGGCGATCAAATTCCTGCTGACAGCATTCTTGTGTCAGAGCACGTAAGCGTTGACGAAAGCCTTCTAACTGGTGAGGCAGAGCCCGTTCAAAAGACCACGGGAGACGAGCTTCTCTCTGGTAGTTTTGTCGAGAGGGGCAGTCTTGTTGGTAGGGTATGCCGTGTAGGTCAGGAAGGCTATGCTGCGCGTATTAACGCAGAAGCTAAGTTTGTAAAAGAGATCAACTCAGAGATTCTTACCACCATTAAGTCGATTATTCGCGCGGGTTCCATTGCACTGATTCCGCTGGGTATAGGTCTTTTTGTTCGTACCTATTTCATTGGTAATGCCGATTTAATTGAAGCGCTTCTTTCGATGATTGCTGCTGTTATTGGCATGATTCCTCAAGGACTTGTTCTTCTTACCAGCTCAGTTCTTGCTATTGCAACTATTAGGCTTGGCCAGAAAAATGTTTTGGTTCAGCAGCAATACTGCATTGAAACGCTGGCACGCGTAGATACCCTTTGTTTGGACAAGACAGGTACTATCACCACGGGAAACATGGAAGTTGCTCGTGTTTTGGATGCTTCATTTACGCCAATTACTGAGGCTGCAGGCGCTCTGCAAGCGGCTGTAAACGTTGTCGGCGCAAATAAAGATGACGCTAACGATACGGCTACGGCAATTCTTGCTTACGCGTCCAAGCAGGGGATTCAAAGCGAACGTTCTTCTCGCGTCGTGGCGTTTTCTTCCAAGAGAAAGTACTCTGGCTGCGTCACTGAGGACGGACAGGCATTTGTTATTGGTGCCGCCCAGTTTGTGCTTGGTCCCGAGGCAGCAGACGTTATTGCGTCGTCCGATGCGTTTGCGTCCATTGAACGCGTGCTGGTTGCCTGTAGCGTTGATGGATTTGACCAGAATGATACTTTCCAGGGAACTCCTCAGCTCCTAGGTTACGTAGTGCTTAGGGATCAGATTAGAGAGACCGCCCCACAAACCATTGCGTACTTCCTTGAGCAAGGCGTTGACCTGCGCGTTATTTCGGGCGATGACCCTCGTACCGTCTCCGCTATTGCGGAGCGAGCGGGTGTCCCTCATGCTGACGGCTGGGTAGATGCAACTACGCTACACACAGAGGCAGATATTGCTGCAGCTGTTAAGAAGTACCACGTATTTGGTCGCGTCACGCCAGAACAGAAGCGTGAACTTGTTATTGCACTCCAGAATCTTGGCCACACCGTTGCTATGACCGGCGACGGCGTCAACGATATCTTGGCACTGAGGCAGTCGGACTGTTCTATTTCTGTTGCTTCTGGTTCTGCTGCAGCTAGAAATGTTGCAGAGATTGTTCTGGCAGACAACGATTTTGCCCATATGCCAGAAGTTGTTGCCGAGGGAAGGCGCTCTATTAACAACCTCCAGCGATCTGCTGCACTGATTCTTGTAAAGACGGTTTATACCGCGGCTTTAGCGCTCTATTGCATTATTGCGCCACCATACCCCTTTATTCCTGTTCAGATGTCGCTGCTTTCATTTGCAACCGTTGGCCTGCCATCTTTTGTTTTGGCGCTTGAGCCAAATCACGATTGCGTAAAGGGTAACTTCCTGGTCAACATTTTACGCAAGTCACTACCTGCTTCTATTGCGGTAACTATCACGCTTGCACTTCTTATGACTGCAGGTCATCTGTTTAAGTTGAACCTGTCTCAGGTGTCTACGATGGCGCTTATCACCACCGCAACAGTTGGTTTTGCACTGCTCAGAAGGATTTCTTTGCCGCTCACCAAGCTCCGCATTGCGCTTCTTGTTGTATGCATTGCCATTGTTGTTGGCGGATGTACGGTTGCTCAGGACTTCTTCCGTATTGCACCTCTCACCCCACGCATCTTGCCGTACTTGGCAATTTGTCCGGTGATTTCCGTTATTATCTTCAACAGAATTTCCGAGCGTTACACTCACAACTATACAAAGGATCGATTCTTTGACCTGGTTGTGAGATTAATGGGAGGAAAGTCAACTTATAGCTCTTCTGCTGATACAAACGATTAAACTGAAGCACAAGCAAAGAGTTGTGGAGGGTGTATGCGTTGTCCAAACTGTGGATCTGAGGTCGATGAAGGGGCTTTGACCTGCCCTCATTGTCAGATTGATCTAAGTTTGACTCAAAGGATTCCTGTTACTCAAGCTGAGTGGTGCCCTCATTGTGGCGCCTTAGTTGGTGCTGCTGCAGAAAGCTGCCCCAAGTGTGGCCTTCCTCTGCCACAGGCAGCGCCTGCTGCTCGTCCTGCTCGAGCCATCAGGCCCACACGTAACATCAAGCTTCCAGAGATTGACGCCGCTCCAGCGCCTGGCGAGAAACACGATCCACTCGCAGATGCAGACCCTCATGCAGCATCTTCTGTTGCAGCAGATCCTACTGTTTTGCAACAAATGCCAGCCGACAACGCTGACCCAGACACTACCAGCGCGTTTGCCTCGGTAAGTCGCAGGCCAGCTCCTCGCTTTGAGTCTGCAATCCCTTCCGAGCCTTCAAAAGAGAACCTCCCTGAAGCCGAAGGAATCCCGCGTACGCGCGTTATTCTGCTTTCAGCACTTCTTGTTACCTCGCTGGTAGTAGCTGCAATCTTTGTCATCACGCACCCGTGGGACCCTCAGGCAACCGACAATCGCGCAAAGGTTGAGGCGCCAGTCTCATCTACTCCTACCACCACTCCGGTTACACACCTCACGGGTCAAGACACCAGTGCAACTCAGCAAAATACAAGTTCGGATGCTGTTTTTGACGCACTTGATAGTGACTATCAGAAGCTTGGAGACCTCTCAAAGCGCCTTGATGATAACGAGAAAACCTTTGATCAGCTTGCCATTACTGGCTCTGATCAGGAGCGCGCTGATGCTCAACAGGAAGCAGAGCAGATTTCGCTGGATATTAGTAATGTTATCTCTGACCTTTCTAGTCTTGATGACTCCAACGGAAACTATCGTCAGACTATTGAAAATCTCACCAAACTGGGTAACTGGCTTCGTAATCGCTCCGATGCTTTGAGTGAGGGATGGAAGCGCTCAGTTGCTTCTAACAATCCTTCTCAGGATAAAGACAATATCTTGGCGCCAGTTGATAACATCAGAGACTCTAGCGGCTCCAGCTCATACCAGAAACTTTTTGATGAAAATTACGTGAATTGGAAGCCACAAAAGCAGTAAATCTCTACCGTTCAGCTGCTTTAATTTCAAAAATCTCATCATACTGGTAAAATAATTAGGTTAGAAAAGAAGTTCTTTATTACTAAGGGTTTCTCGCGTTTTCTTCTCTTAGATGTAAAGAAGCTTGGAGGAATTATGTTTGGACTTGATCCATTGTATACACCAGCGCGCCAGGTTACTGGTACTGAGGTCGCCGTCTTTGATACCAACAAGGGAATCATTAAGGTTCAGCTTGACGGTAAGGGCGCACCTATTCATGTGGCAAACTTCTGCGAGCTTGCAGAGTCTGGCTTCTATGACGATACCAAATTCCACCGTCTTGTCCCTGGATTTGTTCTTCAGGGCGGAGACCCAAACACTCGTGAGATGAGTGTTGAGGATGTTGTCTTTGGAAACCCTGGTCCTGACGGAATTCCTGGTACTGGTGGTCCTGGTTATCGCATCAAAGAGGAGTTCAGCACAAATCCTAACAACTCCCACGTTGACGGTGCCCTTGCTATGGCTCGTTCTCAAGATCCAAACTCCGCAGGTTCTCAGTTCTATTTCTGTCTTGGTCCACAGCATGGCTTGGATTCTGGATACACCGTATTTGGCACAACTATCGAGGGAATGGATGTCATTTCCCAGTTAAAGGTTGGCGATATCGTCAATTCCATTAGAATTGAAAACGCTTAAAGCCAAGTCGCACAGACTCTTGGAGGATATTGTGAATCAACAGGCATTTGAGTTAGGTAAATCTGCATATGATCAGGGCGACTGGTTTGTAGCTATCAGTCAGTTTGATGTGGCTAAAGAGCCAGGCGAGGTAAACGGTCAGATTGACCACCTTCTTGGAAACGCTTATATGAAGCTTGGACAGTTTGATTCCGCAGCTTCTGCTTACAAGTCCGCTCTTGCTGACGCTTCCTACGGCAAGGTTGGCGCTCTCTCTACTAATCAGGGTCGCGCACTTCTGGCTGCTGGTAGGGTACAGGAGGCTATTGCTGCCCTTACTAACGCTGTCCAGGACACTTCTTACGCAACTCCTTATAAGGCACAGCTTGCTCTTGGTTCTGCATACGAGAAGATCGGTGATATTCGCAACGCCGGCATTGCTTACAGAAACGCTGCAGTTGACGAGAAGAACCCTAATCCTTCATCAGCACTTTGCAGCCTTGGCGCATGCTTTATGGGTCTGAACAGACCTGTTGATGCTGTTGAGGCATATCGTACTGCTCTTGATTTTGCTAATCCTCTGGATAATTCCAATAAGATCTATGCAGATCTTGGTCTTGCATACGTTGCAGCAAATCGCATGTCTGAGGCAGTTGATGCTTTCACTCACGCTACTGCTGATGGCAGCTTTGTTCTGTCTAATCAGCAGCAGTCTGCTTTTGATGCAGCTCGCAAGGCTATTACTGCAATGGCTTCTGGCAAGCCATCTGAGACTGATGCCTTCCTTCAGGCAGCTGGCTATGGTGCCTACGATCCACTGGATCCTACAGGTATGTCCGGCGAGCTCATCCCTTCTGCAGAAGATACTGGATTCTTCCAGATTACTGAGCAGGAGATTATTGAGCAGGATAAGAAGGACAAGAAGATTAGGCGTAAGCATCGCCATACCGGCCTAAAGGTCTTCATCACTATTCTTATTTTGCTTATCTTAGCTGTTGGTGGCGCTGGTTATGCTTACTATCGTGGCTATGGATGGCCAACCCAACAGTCTGTTGTTCAGGATATTTTCAACGCTAAGGCACAGGGTACCGATATTGGTCGTTATGTCTCTAGCTCTGTCTCTAGCACAACGCTTCAGCAGATTTCCAACAGCCTGCCAACAAGCTCCGCTGTTACCATCAACGGTGTTGACCAGAGCATGACTCACTCTACAGTTAATGCTTCTGTCAGTCTTTCTAATGGCGGCAACGTTGACTACACCATTGAGCTTGTCCGTGATGGTATTGGCTGGAAGGTTGCAAGCGTTACCACTTCATACGTAAGCCAGAATAACCAGAACTCCGGCACAACTTCTGGTACTAACGGCTCTAATTCGGGAACTACCTCTGGAACTAATGGATCTAACTCCTCAAATTCCTCTAATAGTTCCTCCAGCTCTTCAAAGTCTGGTAACTAGTACTAAACTGTTTTAACCGTTCTTTCTGCAGGATAATTACGCACATGCGTAGCACGTTTGATTGGATATCATGTCTATCTTCGATTCGCTCTTCGGAGAATATGGCGGAGACCTAGCCATCGATCTGGGAACTGCAAACACCCTTGTTGCAGTTCGTGGTCAGGGTATTGTCATCAATGAGCCATCGGTTGTTGCAATCGATAAAAGCGAGAGCCGCGTTCTGGCTGTTGGCGCTGATGCAAAGCGCATGATTGGCCGTACCCCTGGCTCCATCATTGCTGAGCGCCCTCTTAAAGACGGCGTCATTGCAGACTTTGATGTTACTGAGGTTATGCTTCGTTACTTCATTGAGAAGGCCCGTGAGCGCAAATATCCTTGGTCACCACGTCCACGCGTAGTTGTTTGCGTTCCTTCTGGCGTTACATCTGTCGAGAAACGCGCTGTTTTTGAAGCAACTATTCAGGCAGGCGCTCGCCAGGCATTCTTGATTGAAGAACCTATGGCTGCAGCTATTGGTGCAGACCTTCCAATTGAGGATCCTACGGGTTCTATGGTTGTAGACATTGGTGGCGGTACTACCGAGGTTGCCGTTATCTCCATGGGCGGTATTGTTGTCTCGCAGTCCATTAGAACTGCAGGTGACGAGTTTGATCAAACTATTCTTGAGCATGTTCGTGATGCTTACAACCTCTCTATTGGTGAGCGTACCGCAGAAGACATCAAGATTAAGGTTGGCTCAGCAGCTCCTCTTGCAGAAGAGCTTGACGTTGAGGTAAACGGTCGTGACGTCATGAGTGGTCTTCCAAAGACTGTTCGTATTGAGTCAGAAGAGATTCGTCGTGCCCTTGATCGTCCTCTTGATGAGGTCACCAAGGCTGTCAAAGATGCGCTTGATGTGACTCCACCAGATCTTGCCTCCGATCTTATGTACTACGGTATTTTGCTTACCGGTGGCGGCGGAATGCTTCGCGGTCTTGATCAAAGGCTTCGTGAAGAGACTGGCGTTCCCGTTAACGTAAGCCCAACTGCGTTAGAAAATGTTGTTACCGGTTGTGCAAAGGTTCTTGAGGCTAACGCATTGTCCGGTGGATTTGTTCAGAGTGCAGGCCAATAAATATGCCATTGTCTCATCAGATCCAGGGTGCTTCAACAGGCCTTGGATCTAACAATAATAAGCATACGGGTGGCCGTAGTTTTATTATTCTTTCGCTGCTTTCAATTGTGTTATTGACGGTCAGCGCTCGTATGGGTACAGAAGGACCGCTCGAGATGGTTCGAGGTGGGTTCTCTACTATTACCATGCCTTTTAGAATGGCAGGTTCTGCTATTGCCATGCCTTTCCAGGGCATTGGTAACATTTTTAGTAACTTAACAGCAGATCAGCAAACGCTTTCTGACCTCAAGGCAGAAAATGAGCAGTTGCGTTCAAGAAATGCAGAACTAGAAGAGACAAATCAGTCCACGCAGCGTCTGCAGGGTCTTCTCGATCTCAAAAATACCTATAACCTGCAGTCCACAGGCGCTCGCGTTATCTCTGGTTCTACTGACTCGTTCAATAACACCATCGTGATTGACAAGGGAACTTCGTCCGGACTGGCTGTTGGCATGCCTGTTGTTGATAGCGGTGGCGTTATCGGCCAGATTATTGAGTGTAGTCCTACAACTTCTACCGTTCGTCTTATCACTGACGAGAAGAGCGGTGTGGCTGCTATGGTTCAAAGTAGTCGAGCTCAGGGCATGCTTATGGGTTCTGCGTCAAGACAGATTACTCTTAACCTAATCAACACCAACCAGAAGGTTGCCGTAGGCGATACAGTTGTTACCAGCGGTCTTGGTGGCGTATTCCCTAAGGGCCTTCCTCTAGGTAAGGTTACCAGCGTTGAGGCTGCTCCAGGATCGCTTTATTACACCATTGTTGTTGAGCCTTATGGAAATGTCAGTACTAACGAGGAGGTAATGGTTATCACGTCTCTTTCTGAGGAGCAAAAAGCAACCGCAGATGATATTTCAGAGGCAGATAAGCAAAACACTCCAACAGCAACTGATTCTGACAGTAAGGATAAAGACTCAAAAGACGGATCTTCTACGTCTTCATCTAGCGGTTCAACTGGCAGTGGTTCAACAAACAACACAACAAACGCTCAGCAGAATGCAACAGTTGCTGCTCCAACGGGTAATACACAACATAACAGCGGAAGAACAGATTAAGGGGGATGCATGCAGGTTTCTGATAGAAATAAAAACACACGCAGCATCGCCGTTCTTGCTGTTGTTTGCTTCATTTTGCAGATTATGCTTACACCACAGGTTTCTTTTGGTGGGGGAGTTATCAATTTTGCACTTATTTTCTCGGCAGCTATTGCGCTGAGATATGGTGGTAAAACCGGCGTGATATGCGGCTTTATTGCTGGTCTTATCTATGATTTGACTTCTCCTAATCCTATTGGTCTTATGGCACTTTTGCTTGTGGTCAGTTCTTATTTCATGGGCCAAGAGGTAAGAGACAGAATCTCTGGCAATTTTGGTACCTCTATGGGCTTTGTTGCCCTTCAAGCTTTTGGTGTCACCTTTATGTATCAGCTCATTAATTCTTTGATTGGCTCTGGTGGCAACTTCTTTGAGGGACTGCTGTTTAAGTCTTTCCCCACCGTGTTGTTTACCATTTTGGCAGCGCTGCCTGTTTTCTATGTACTTTCTCATTCCCAAAGGTCTCATTCATCTTTGGGTGGAACTTCGCTCTACCGCGGATCTCACCGAGCTCCTCAGCGCCTTAAATAAGGGATTAGTATGAATTTCACCCTTGTTATCCTTGCTTGTTGCGCTGTTGCAGCAATTGGTTTGATCATTGTTTACCTCACCTTTGGTAGAAAAGACTCGCCGTTTACCTTTGATATTGGTGGCGGCGCTCCCAAGGCGTCTGGTGGTTCTGACGGCTCTGCCGAGAAGACCCTCTCGTCCAGACTTATCGGATTTGCAATTGCTGTTGGTGGCATGTTTGCCGTGCTTATTGGTCGTCTTTGGACCATGCAGCTCTTATCGTCAGCTGACTATACCGAGCAAGCAGAGAGAAACCGTACGCGCACCGTTACTACCGCAGCTCCTCGCGGTCGTATTTTGGACAGAAATGGCGTAGAGATTGTTACTAACAGGCCAAGTCCAACGGTAGTAGCTCGAGCAGACGTTGCAGAAGACTACATTAAGCTGCAGATTCTTGCTAACCTTTTGGGTATGCCTATGTTGGCGGTGCGCAGAAAAATCATGGATACCTCTGATGGCGCCCAAGCGCTTCGCACGGTTTCTGTAGATGTTTCTAGGCGCGTAGTTGCCTATATTTACGCTCATGGCGCTTTGCTTGATGGCGTTTCAATTGAGGAGCGCACCCAGCGCGCCTATCCAAACGGTTCTCTTGCAGCTCATGTTGTTGGCTACACTGGAACTGTTACACAAGAGCAGCTTGAAAGCAGTAAAACTGCGGATGGTGGCTTTGTGTATGCCCACGGCGATATCGTGGGACAAACGGGTGTTGAGTATCAGTACGAGTCCGCTCTTCAGGGTGTTCGTGGCGAACAAACGGTGTATGTTGACGCTGCTGGTAATGTTTTATCTCACTCAACGTCTATTGCTCCTCAGAGCGGCTCAGATGTTGTTTTGACCATTGATGCAAACATCCAAAAAGCAGCAGAAGCATCCCTTGTCAGTGTTATTAACACAGTTAGATCACAAGACTTCCAAGGTCGCAGCGCAAGTGTGGTGGCACTTGATTGCACCAACGGTGAAGTTATTGCTATGGCAAGCTATCCAACGTATTCACCTTCAATGTTTGTTGGAGGTATTTCCAGTTCTGACTGGGATACGCTTTCTTCTGAAGAGGCAAACTATCCGCTGATGAACCGCGCAATTGCTGGACAGTATCCATCTGGATCTACCATCAAAGCACTTACTACCTTTGCCGGACTCAAATACGGCATTTGTGACGGAAATTCAAGCTGGTATTGTACGGGTTTCTGGACTGGTTTTGGCGAGCAGTACGGCATGCACTGTTGGCTTCTTTCTGGTCACGGCACCGTTAATCTGATTACCGGTATTACCAACTCTTGCGATATTGTTTTTTATGAGATTGGTAAAGGCTTCTTCTATAACAACGATCATCCAGAGGGCATGCAAGAGACATTCCGTGCCTTTGGACTTGGTGCGCTTTCTGGTATTGACCTTCCAGAAGAGGCATCTGGCCGCGTTCCTGATGCGGAGTGGAAGTGGAATTACTTTACCAGCTCGCCTGATGATGCTCGTAAGTGGCAGGGTGGTGACAACTGTAACCTTGCAATTGGACAGGGCGATCTTTTGGTAACCTGCCTCCAGATGGCAAATGCGTATTGTGGCATTGCAAACCGAGGTCCAATTTACAAACCACATGTTTTGAAGAGTATTAATGCCAGAAACGGAAATGGCTCTGTTATTGAGTATAAAAACGAGGTCATTCTGAGCCCAGAAGAAAAAGATGAGCACCGAGATATTGTTGCTCGCGGCCTGTATGGCGTTGTCTACGAGGAATCCGCTTCTCAGACTATCCACTGGACCAATCTTGATGTCACGGTTAATGGCAAGACGGGTACTGCTGAGCAGCAGTCTATTGGCGAGCCCGTTGGTTGGTTTGTTGGCTATGCACCTGCTGACAAGCCTCAGTATGTTGTTGCTGCAAATCTAGATTGCGCACCTTCTGGCGCAGGTTCTGGTATGTATATTGTTCGAGACGTTTTTGGTGCAATTTATAATCAGCCAGACAACGTTGGTAGGTAAGGAGGCGAGAAACCCATGGCACTTGATTCATCTGCAGTTACAAAACAAAGAATGAACTCACCTTTTAGGAGGCGTGGAGGTATTCCTTCAGGCGGCCTTGCCAAGAAAGAGAAGCTTACTGGTAAGAATATCTTGAGTAATCTTTATCTAGCACAGCTTGTTCCCGCGGCACTTCTCGTCCTCATCGGCATTGTGGTTATCTGGACCGCATCGATGAACATTGCCGAAGCTAGTTTTCCTAGGCACCTTCTGGGTATTGGTTTGGGCCTTGTTTTTGCCACGCTTATGTGGCGCTATGACTACAGAGCACTTGCAAATATGACAAATGTGCTGATTGTTGGCGTAGTTGTATTGATGATTTTGCCTAAGATTCCCGGCTTTGGCGTTTCGGTTAAGGGTATGACTGGTTGGGTTAATATCCCACTTGTAGGATTTAGATTTCAGCCGTCTGAGCTGGGAAAGATTGTCACAATCTTCCTTATGGCTTCGGTGAGTGCTCAGTATAACGGTAAGGTAGAAACGCTTAGAGACTATGTAAAGCTTTGTGGAACATTGATGGTTCCATTCGGCTCCATTATGCTTTTGCCTGACCTGGGAACTGGCCTGATTATTTTGGTTATCGGAGCCACCATCATCATTTGCTCTGGTGCAAAACGTTCTTGGATTCTTGTGACCGTTCTTTTGCTCATTGCTGTTGTTGCTCTTGTTGTTGTGACTTCTATGATTCCTGGTATTCCTCACATTCTTAAGGAGTACCAGATGAAGCGTCTTACCGTCTTCTTGGATCCTTCTGTTGATCCGTCGGGAGACGGCTATAACCTGCAACAGGCAAAGATTGCCGTAGGTTCTGGTGGCTTTATTGGAAAAGGACCAGGTAACGCTACGCAGGCAAGTGGACGATTCTTACCAGAGGCACACACAGACTTTGTTTTTGCACTCTTCTCGGAAGAGTTTGGCTTCCTTGGTGCATTCGTTATGCTTTCACTTTTTGCATGGATGATTTTTGCAACCATTCTGTTTGCCATGAAGACCGAGAATACCTTCTCTAAACTGGTACTTGTTGGTTGTGCGGCCATGTGGTCGTTCCAGGTTTTGCAGAATGTTGGCATGTGTATTGGTATCATGCCTATTACTGGTATTCCATTGCCTTTTATCAGCTTTGGATCAACATCGATGATTGCTCAGCTCGTTTCTGTAGGAATCGTCCAGTCTGTTTACAGACATAGAACAAAGGCGGCATAAGCCATGGCAAAAAGAAACAGCTTGGGCAAACTTGCTACCTCTGTATTACAAGAATTCCGCGGGTCGCTTTCATCTCTAGAGCCAACTTATACGCATATCTACGTTGATTCCCTTGCTTCTGAAGAGGTAATCCTGGCTGTACATTCGTATTTTATGCCAGAGAGAACAGATGCAACGGTGCGCGTCTCTAAACTTGCCGACGGTGTTTCGTTTGTTTCTGGAGGCATTGGTCGCACGGGAAAGAATGCTGCTATTCCTGATATTGCGGTGATTATTCCTACGCCAACATCACAGTACGAGGACGCCCTTACCATGTTGGTAAGTCATTCAATTCCTTGTGCGGTGGTTGTAGAGTCTGCAGTTGAAGCGCAACAAATTGCTGATACGCTCTACAACACGGGGCTTATTAGCATTGTTGCGGGCACCACTGAAGAAGTGCTCTTTGATCGACTCTCTTCATGGATTGCAACTGCAACAGAAAAATCAGTCTCTTTTGCGGCAGCGTATCCTCTTTGTAGAACTCAAGTGGTCAAACAGATAACCGCTGCTTGCGCTAAAGAAAATGCAGCTATTGGAGCTGTAGCATTGGTTCCTGGCTCTGATATGCCGCTGATGACAGCGCGCCAGATCAGACTGGCGCTTGATATTACCGCCGCCTATAACATCAATATGAATGTTGAAACCATCGCCGAACTTCTCGGCGTTGTGGGCGCGGGCTTTGGATACCGTACGGTTGCACGCACGGTCGCAGGCACAGTTCCAGGGTTTGGCTGGGCGCTTAAGGCTGGCATGGGGTACGCAGGTACTCACACTACTGCTCGCGTCATTCACGCGTACGCTCGCAAAATTGCCGAGAAACGCGACGAGGTAGCAGCTGATTCTTCTACCAAAACCGGCGCTTCGAGTGCTTCTACAGGCGCAAGCGCAACAGCAGATACAAATTCACAATCAAATACCGTAGAGATAGCAACCACACAGTCCCTCGCCAAAAGATAGAAAGTAGACTATCGTGCGTGTTAAACGAGAAAATCTCTTCCATCTCATTGAGCCCATGCTTCCGCATGTCGAGAAACCCTCAAGATACTTAAATCACGAGTGGGGAGCAGTAGAGGAGCAAGAGGGCCCTTTTCACGTTTGTATGGTCTACGCCGACGTGTACGAGGTGGGTCAGCCTAATTTGGGCATTGCCATTCTCTATAACGCTTTGAATAAGGCACCTCATATTTCTTGTGAGCGCGCCTATCTGCCTTGGGTTGATATGGCAGCTTTGATGCGTAAACGTAATGTGCCTCTGCTTTCTTTGGAAGGTGCTGCACCTCTGGCTTCTTTTGATGTGGTTGGTTTTACGCTTGCACATGAAATGATTGCTACCAACATTATAGAAACGCTTGATTTAGCAGGCATTCCATTGCTCGCTGAAGAACGTGATGAAGAGGACCCACTAATTTTTGGTGGCGGTCCTTCTGTTTGGAACTCAGAGCCAGTGGCCCCGCTCTTTGATGCAATTCTTTTAGGTGATGGCGAAGAAGCGCTGGTAGAGATGTGCGAGTGCGTGAGAACTTCCAAGCTTGACGGAGTTTCTCGCCAAGAGATTTTGCAGAGGTTGTCTGAGATTCAAGGTGTCTACGTGCCGTCGCTTTATCAGATTGTGCATGACAATACCTCAACACGCTGGGGTTATGCGGTCCCTAAAGAGGGAAGTAGTGCACCAAGCGTGGTCTATAAACGTTGCCTACCAGATCTTTCAGTAACAGACCCTGTTGCGCAGCGCATTGTTCCGTATACCGAGATTGTTCAGGACAGGCTGGCTCTAGAGATTCAGCGTGGCTGTGCTCGCGGCTGTAGGTTCTGTCAGGCTGGTATGACGTATCGTCCTGTTCGCGAGCGTCCAGCTCAGCAGATTGTGAAAGCAGGCGAGGAAGGCCTTTTGAAGAGCGGCTACGATGAGGTTTCGCTCACGTCGCTCTCTACAACGGATCACTCTCAGTGCGGCTACATTTTGCGCCGTATGAACTCTGATTTGCGTAAGCGCGGCGTGCGAATCTCCATTCCTTCCCAGCGTATGGACGCGTTTGGTGCAGAAATGGCAGATGCTGTTTCTACTTCAAGGCGTGGTGGACTGACGTTTGCTCCAGAAGCAGGCTCCCAGCGCATGCGAGACGTTATCAACAAAAACGTCACCGAGGATGATCTTGAGTCGGCAGCAAGAAACGCGTTTGAAAACGGTTGGCGCCGCATGAAGCTCTACTTTATGATGGGCCTTCCAACCGAAACTGATGAAGATATCCAAGCAATACCCGCAGTTGCAAAGCGTATTTTGGATATCGGTCGAGAAATTGGCGGCAAGGGTGTTACGGTTTCTGCTTCCGTTGCCGTATTTGTGCCCAAGTCCTACACGCCATTCCAGTGGGTTGGCCAGATTTCTCGTGAGGAAGCGCAGCGTAGACAGCAGTTGCTCTTGTCGTCAAATCACGATAGGGGACTCAAGATTGCCTACCACGATTCTGGAACGTCCCTGGTAGAAGGTGCGCTTTCAAAGATGGGCCGCGACGGCTTTGATCTGATTTATCAGGCGTGGAAAAATGGTTGCAAGTTTGATGCGTGGACCAGTGAGTTTAATCTTGATGCTTGGAATGCAGCTGCAGAAAGTCTGGGTTTCTCGCTGTCTGATATTGCAACAGAAACCTTTGATATTCAGGCAAAACTTCCTTGGGACCATACGTCTCCTGGCGTCTCCAAGGGCTACCTACAGCGAGAATATCGTCGAGCATTGGATGAAGTTACTACACCTGACTGTACGTTTACCTCTTGTACGGGATGTGCGGTATGCCAGACCTTGAAGGTCGACAACGTTTTGATGGGGGTGCGCTCATGACGGATACGCAGATAGAGAGCGTAGCTCCTGAGGTGGTTGAACCGGCGAAGAAAGACTGGCGCGCTGGTAGGCCACAGATTCAGCCGGAGATTATGACGGAGCGCGGAGCAGAGATTTTTAGGCTTCGCGTGGCTTACAAGAAAGACGACCGCCTTGCGTTTTTAGGACACCTTGAGCTCATTGGCACCATTGAGCGCTGTGTTCGTAGAGCTCAGCTGCCATTTAGGGTAGGTAATGGCTTTGCAAAGCGCATGGGCGTTCAGTTCTCTCAGGCGCTTCCCGTTGGCGCTTCGTCTGAGGCGGAGTACTTTGACTTGAAGCTCACAGAATACGTGGACCCGGATGAAGCGTTAGAGAGGTTGTTGTTGGCAACGCCTCCCGCACTTGCTCCGTTTGCTGCCAACTACGTTGATCGGTCGCTGCCAGCGCTTGAAGCATGGTTGAATGCCGCTCACTGGAGATGCGACATTTTGGGAGACGGCCTAAAGTCCGAGGCGTTGCGTTGGGGGTTTGAGGATCTTCTCGCCAAAAAAGAGCTTACGTACATGCGCGGAGACAAGCAAAAAGTGGTCAATTTAGAGACAACGTTTGCGGGCTATAAGATTTCTGACAGCTCATCTGAAACGTGTATTTCATTTGAGCTTGATACACTCCAAGATCCACGAGCAGCGCTTAGACCTGCAGTTTTGATTTATGAGGCTCAAAGAATTGCAGCTCAAGCTGGAGTGGATGGCCTACAAGGCATTGACTCGTTGAAGGTGTGCCGTGTCTCACAGGCACACGTTTCAGAAAATGGACTCCTTGTGAAGCCTCTATAACATGTAGTTTTGTCTTGGAATTTTCTGAAATATGCAGTAGACTATTTCGAGTTGTGTTTCTCGCCGAGGGACATGGGACACCGACAGTTTCCCGCGGATGCCACAGGTCACGGCGGCGAAGGTCTTTGCTCGGATCTTCAGAAATGCAAAGATAGTATTAATCGTTGCAAGAATCAGCAATGAAGGGTTACACACATGTACGCAATCGTAGCAACTGGTGGCAAGCAGTATAAGGTTGCCAAGGGCGACGTAATCAGCGTCGAGAAGCTTGATGCGCAGCCTGGCGATAAGGTAAAGCTTGATGTTCTTATGCTTAACGACGGCAAGAAGGTTGTTGCTGACGCTGCCACTCTTTCCTCTAAGAAGGTTACCTGTGAGGTTCTTGAGCAGTACAAGGACAAGAAGGTCCTCGTCTTCAAGTTCCACAAGCGTAAGCGCTATCACCGCGCCAACGGTCACCGTCAGAACCTTACTAAGCTGAAGGTTACCGCGCTCCCTACCGCTCGTAAGGCTGCTGCTAAGGCATCCGACGAGTCTGCAGAGTAATTGGTCACTTCTGATATTGAGATAGGCAGGTAGCATTTATGGCACACAAGAAAGGTCTCGGCTCTTCCCGCAATGGTCGCGACTCACAAGCACAGCGTCTTGGCGTTAAGATTTACGGTGGTCAGGCAATCAAGGCTGGCCAGATTATCATCCGTCAGCGTGGTACTCACATCACTCCTGGCGTAAACGTTGGTCGCGGCAAGGATGACACTCTCTTTGCACTTTGCGATGGCGTTGTTGAGTTCAAGAAGGGTGCTAAGCACGTCGTTAACGTCGTTGCTGCTGAGGCATAAGTTTTCTTGAACATTTGCAGTTCATTCAAGGGGTCCTTCGGGGCCCCTTTTTGTTTCTCGTGGTATTTTGCCCTTGGTGTTACCGTTCACAGTTTCTATATTGTTTCTTAATGTATTTCTTGACACAATCAGGCTAAGTAATGGTATTCTTCTTACATTGCAATTTACGCTTTTGGGAGGAGGACATTTCATGCGCGCTACATGCACTCAGCAGTGGTGGTGGAACAACTTGTCTTTCTCCGGTCAGCGATGAGTTGCTTCTGCATACGCATTTAGAGGCTCTCGGGTGACCGAGAGCTTTTTTTGTGCGTACGTTTCTTGCTAAATCCGGATGGCGAGAAACCCGTGTTGTTAAAAATTTGTTTGTACGTTTTAGTTTTGCGTTAAAGGAGTTTGTATGTCTACAGAAAATCTCAATCAGGTCAACGCCGCAGACACAGAGACAGGATCTGCAGAGCAGGCACCACGTGTTGTTACTGTTTCAAAGTCTTCAGGTGTTTTGGATGTTACTTCTCTAGTTCTTGTCGCTGTTCTTATTGCCGCAGGTTTTATTCTTAACCTAACCGTTGGCAAGGCAATTAGTGCTATTGGAATTGGTCCAGAGTTCATTATCGCGTCGTTCTGCCTGGCTATTCTTCTTTTGAAGCCAAACGCTGTTCAGAGCCTGGTTATTGGTCTTATCGCAGCTACTGTTATTCAGCTGACCACCTCTGTCCCTGGCGCTGATTTTGTTGCAGAGGGCGCGGCTTCACTTGTTATGTTTGCCTTCACAAGGTCCGCTCTTGCAGATAAGCCAGTAATGCCAGCAATTGGTTCTTTTGTAACCACTCTTATCTCTGGCCTCATTTTTGCTGCCATTGCTATTCCAGCCAAGGGTGCAACTATTGAGCTTTTCTACGTAATGCTTCCTGTCATCGTGGGAACTGCATTCTTTAATGCTATTGTTGTTCAGGTTCTTGCGGCTCCTCTTAAGAAGGTTTTGGGCCGATAAGTTCTTAGATACGCACATATTTCCTGGAGAACACTGTGTCTATTATTGAAGTTCAATCTGTGTCCTATAGCTATCCTGATAGCTCAGCACGCGCTCTGAATGAACTCTCTCTGAGCGTTCAGGAGGGTGACTTTGTAGGTATTGTTGGCCCTTCTGGTGCAGGTAAGTCTACGCTTGCTCTTGCACTCTCTGGTGCCATTCCTCATCACTTTAGAGGTAATTTCTTTGGCAAGATTCTTGTCTCTGGAATGGATACCTGTACGGTTGCCTTAACTGATATCTCTAAGATTGTGGGATCAATCACCCAAGATATCAATGCGCAGATGGTTGCTTCAATTGTTGAGGATGAACTTCTTTTTGGTCTTGAGAACTTTGCAGTTCCTCATGCAGAGATTCCAGAGCGCATTACCTATGCTCTAGAGACAGTTGGTATTGCCAACCTTCGCTTTAGAGAGATTGCCTCTCTTTCTGGTGGACAGAAGCAAAAGGTTGCTATAGCAGCACTTTTGGCGCTTCAGCCACAAGTTATGGTGCTTGATGAGCCAACAGCAGCCTTAGATCCAACGTCGTCTGAGTTAATCTTCCAGACGCTTTCAGAGCTCAACAAAACCAAAGGTATTACGGTTGTGGTAATTGAGCAGAAAGTTGGTCTTCTCGCCAAGTATTGCTCAAAGATTGCCGTTATGAACAAGGGTGCCATTTGCGCATACGGTAGCGGTGAGGAAGTGTTCTCTCAGGTAGATTTACTGCAAGAGGTTGGTGTTGATGTTCCTCGTTGCGTGCGCGTCTCAAAGGGTGTCCACGAGCTCTCGCATCAGTCTGAGTATGCTCACTTGTTATCTGAGGCGGACAGAGCTGACTGCGATGAAACTGCACTGTCAGTTCAGTCAGTCGCCAAGCAGCTTGCGTGCTGTGTAGGTGCTCTTCAGCACCGCAGCATTTCTCTTACAGAGGGCTCTCAGCCATCAGCTACTAATGACGTTGAATTAGCAGGGGAGACATATCTTCCAAAAATAGATGGCCCTGTGGTCGCTGAATCGAGCGGACCATTTGACAGGATTGGTGTTCTTCAAGACGAAGAGCAGCCAAGTGTTCAATCTGTTCTTGACGTTATCGATGCCACCTTTAAATATCAGAATAGTTCTGATGGCGTTGAGCGCATCTCTTTCAGTTTGCATCCTGGTGAGCTTGTTGCCCTTGTGGGTCAAAATGGCGCCGGCAAAACAACTCTGACTAAGCTGGTAAATGGCCTCTTGCGCCCTCGATCGGGAGACATTCATATTAAGGGCACCTCATGCAAGGATTGGAAGACGTCGCAGATTGCTCAGCATGTCTCTACGCTGTTCCAAAATCCCGATTACCAGATTTGTAAAGAGAGCGTTCTTGAGGAGATCGCGTTTGGTCTTGAGCTCAAGGGTGCGTCTGCTGAGGATGCTCGATGCAAGGCGCATGAAGTAATTGAACGTATGGGACTGGACGCAGAGGCGTCGCCGTTCATGCTTTCTCGTGGTCAGCGTCAGATGGTTGCGCTTGCGTCTGTAGTTGCCTGCGAGCCAGATATTCTTGTGCTTGATGAGCCAACATCTGGCCTGGATTACAAAGAGTGTATGCAGGTCATGAATATGGTTGCCTCACTGTGCGAGAAGGGCTGTGCAGTTCTTATGGTTTGCCATGACATGGAGGTTGTGCTGGACTTTGCCACAAGAATTGTCGTTATGGCACATGGTAGCGTGTTAGACGATGGGGAAGTTACACAGATCTTCTCGACAGATGAAGTTTTGAAGGAAGCATATGTTGAGGCTCCTCAGATGATTCAACTGTCAAAGCTTGCGGGCGCGCACGTAGATCCGTCATTTGCTGGGCTCAGTAGTGCTTCCGAGGTGCTTGGGGCATTGCAGCATCAGTTTGAGATTGCTCGTATTGCAGCCACGCTTAATGGTAAGGAGGCTCCTCGTGGGTAGTGTTATTGATTACACCGAAGGAACAAGCTTCCTTCATAAGGCAAATCCTGTGGCCAAGCTTGTGTTTGCGCTTGAGCTCTTTGTGGCCGCCTTTGTCGCACAGGGAACGCTTGAGGTGCTTGCAGTGCTCGCGCTCACCATTCTTGTGGGAGTTATCTCGCAAAACGCTCAGAAGACTTTTAAGCTGGTATTTGGCTTTACCGTTTTAGGTCTTATTCTGTGCGCGGTGCAGACGCTTGTTGCCCCTGCTGGTCAAGTGCTCTTTTTATGCATCACGGTAGGCGGTTTAGAGCGCGGTTTTAACGTTGCTCTCAAAACAATCGCGCTGGCACTGCCACTGCTTTCTATGCTTTCGCTTATGCGCGTGGAAGACCTGATGAATGCTCTGGTAGAAGTGGCGCATGTTCCATATCCTTATGCATTTACCATTGCAACGGTTTTGCGCTTTGTACCTGTCTTTGCTTCCGAGATGAACCATATCATGGAGGCTCAGATGGCTCGCGGCGTTGAGTTTGATACCAAAAATCCACTTAAGAAGCTCCAGCTCACCATGCCCTTGATTGTTCCTCTGCTGGTAAGCTCTGTTAAAAAAGCTGACGCCTCAGCGCTTGCAGCTGAGCAGCGAGGCTTCTATTTAAGGAACGCTTCATCTGCATTTAAACGCTATCCTTTGGCTCCATCAGACTTTGCTTTGATGATTCTTGGCGTTGCGGTAATTGTTGTTATCCTCATGTTCTCATAAGAACTTCTCGCGTTTTCACTGTGCTTCGCTGGTAAATGCCGTAACATTAAGGTATTAGAAGGAGGACACGTGGAAACTTTCACTGATCTTTGTCATATCAACGTTAAAGGCGGAGACGGCGGTGCAGGCTGCATGTCTTTTCGCCGAGAAGCATATGTACCTAAAGGCGGCCCTGATGGTGGCGATGGTGGTCACGGCGGCAATGTTGTCATTGTTGCAGATCCGCAGCTCTCGTCACTGATTGATTACCGCTATAAGCATCACTTTAAAGCAGAGCGCGGCACTCACGGTAAGGGTGCCCGCCGTCATGGCTCTGACGGACAGGACTTGTTGCTCAAGGTGCCTCTGGGAACCGTTGTGCGCGAGCTTGATCCAGAAACGCAAGAGCCACTCTACGAGATTGCCGATCTAACTTCTCCAGGTGAGCAGGTAGTTGTTGCTCCTGGTGGCAATGGTGGCCGCGGTAACATTCACTTTGTCACCTCAGTGAGGCGTGCACCAGCATTTGCCGAGAAGGGCGAGCCAGCCCAAGAGCACTGGATTGAGCTTGAGATGAAGCTCATGGCAGATGTGGCCTTGGTGGGCATGCCTTCTGTTGGTAAGAGCTCTCTTATTGCACGTATCAGTGCCGCTCGTCCAAAGATTGCTGACTATCCTTTTACCACCCTTGTTCCAAATCTTGGCGTCGTCCGTGCACAAAATGGACAGTCATTTGTTTGCGCAGACGTCCCTGGTCTTATCGAGGGCGCCTCTGAGGGCAAGGGCCTTGGTCATCAGTTCCTTCGTCATATTGAGCGTACGGCCCTTATTGTCCATATGGTTGATGTTACGGGCGGCTATGAAGGCAGAGATCCTGTAGAGGACTATCACGCCATTAACGAGGAGCTCAAAGCTTACGCTTCAGAGCTGGCTGAGCGCCCTCAGATTGTGGTCGCAAACAAGTGCGATATGCCTGGTACAGAAGATGCTATTGAGGCTCTCAGAAAAGCCGCTGAGGCGGATGGCAGGACTTTCTTTGCCATCTCTACGGTAACTGGTTTAAATCTTGATGACTTTGTGACCACCTGTGCCGCAGAAGTAGCAGAGCTCCGCAAAGAAATTGCCATTACCACGCCTACGGTTGACCGCAGTGAGGCTTGGGAGAACCAGCGTCTTCGCCGTGATAACAAGCTTCATATTGAGCGAGAAGAGCGTCATGCTTGGCGTGTCTCCGGCGGCCAGATTGAGCGCATGGTCATCCAGACCGATTGGGACAATGATGAGGCTGTGGCATATCTACAGCGTCGTCTTGACCGTATGGGTCTTGAAGTACAGCTGGCAAAGGCAGGCGCTGTTGATGGTGATGAGATTCGCATTCTTGAGCTTACCTTTACCTACGAGGATCCTAACAAGCCAAATACAGATGGCATAGAGATTTCTGACGAGGATGCCTCTGACCAGCAATTTGAAGATGTTGAGTTTGAAGAGGCTCCATCTGATCCGTCTCATGTAGCTGAGGCTTCTTCAGAAACTGAGTAGAGTATGGCAGCCGACGTCTTAAATAACATGCACCCTGGCCTGCCTCGTTTGGGACAGGATAAAAACCGCACCTATCGTCTGGGGATCATGGGTGGAACCTTTGACCCCATTCATAACGGTCACTTGGTAGCCGCTGAGCAGGCATATGATGACCTTGATCTTGATGTGGTTGTCTTTATGCCTGCTGGTCGCCCCGCGTTCAAACAAAATAAAGGAGTTACCAGGGGAGAAGACCGTTACTCAATGACGCTTTTGGCAACCTCAGATAATCCTCATTTTGTTGCTTCTCGTTTTGAGGTGGACTACGAGGGTATTACGTATACCGCTGATACGCTTAGAAGATTGCGCAAGGTATATCCGTCTAACGTTGAGTTTTTCTTTATTACCGGTGCCGACGCAATTGCTGATATTGTTACGTGGAAAGATGCGCAGACGGTCGCAGAACTTGCTCACTTTGTTGCTGCAACACGTCCTGGTTATGAATTAAGTCGTGCTCAAAAGGTTATTGTGGATTCACCGTATGACTTCAAGGTAACTTATCTTGAGGTTCCTGCACTAGCAATCTCATCAAGCTATTTGCGCAGTAGAGTTCAAAAAGGTCAGAGCCTTAGATATCTGACTCCCGATTCAGTTACAGGCTATATTCATAAGCATGGCCTTTACGGCGCTGATACAACACCGCTCAATTAAGTAGTTAAGGCTCAAGAAACCTGCTGCTCAGAGATTTATACGCTAGCAGCAAGGCAGTGTCATACAGATACATATGTGGCTTGATTCAAAACTTTGTAGGACATAATGGAAAGAACACTTATAGCAAAAGATATTGTTTACACCGCAGAACAACAGGCGCTCATTGATCAGCTTGAATCTGATCTTAAGAGTCATATGTACCACAAGAACCCTAAGCGATTTGCGCACTCTATTTCTGTTGGACATTGTGCAGAAACCCTCGCGCAGGCCTATGGAGCAGATATGTTTAGCGCTCGTGTGGCAGGTATTTTGCATGATTGGGAGAAACTCCTTCCTGATGCAGAAACCATTGAACTAGCAGAGCGCTTTCGTATCCAGACAGCAGCTCCTTATCAGAAAATCGTAGGACTCTTGCACGGTCCTCTCGCCGCAAAAACCCTACCAGCCATCTACCCTTGGCTCTCTGAGCAGATTCTCAGTGCGATTCAAAAGCACACTGCGGGCGACCGTCAAATGAGCAAACTAGACAAAATCTTGTATGTAGCTGATCTTATTGAACCTTTGCGTCCAAGTTTCAGGTCAGTTGAAGAGGCGCGCGAGGTATATTTACGCGGCGGTTCTCTTGATGAGCTTTATGAGACGGCGTTTTGTGGCGTTATGATGTATGTAATTTCTACTAGAAGTTATTTGTATCCAAACTCAATTGCCCTATACAATGAGATGATTGAGAAGACATCTAAGTAGCCTGGCTACATGAGAAAACGGAGAAATTCATGGCTGTAACTTCACTTGAGCTTGCAAAGACTGCTGCAATTGCTGCAGATCAAAAGAAAGCTGAAGATATTCTTGTGCTTGACCTCACTGGTCTCAGTGATGTTTGCGATTACTTTGTTATTTGCACCGGCGGAAATGCTCGTTTGGCTGACGCTATTGTTGATGAAGTTCGCGAGAAGGTCACGGCAAATTGCGGCGTTCGTCCAATTTCTACTGAGGGCCGTGACGGCCTTAATTGGATTCTGATTGATTACGGTTCAGTTGTAGTTCACGTATTCCAGCCTGAGGTAAGGTCTTACTATCGTCTTGAGCGACTTTGGGCAGATGCTCCTCGTGTAGAGCTGGATATTGAGGGAGCTATGACTTCTGAGATTCCTTACGCTGATCTTCCAGAGGATGCTTTGGCTCCAGCTTTTGAGCTTTCTGAGGATGACCTAGTAGACAATCTTCCAGAATCTGCTGATCCTACTGAGTAGTGCTGGCGTGCTAGATTTGCTCGTTTTTGCCTGTAGGCATGGTGTCAGAAACGCGATGTTCAAAGCGTAGGTCTCTACCATACTGCACTGCATCGGCGCCAAATTTATCTTTGAGTTTATCGGTTACCTCGGAGAGATGACGTAAGTCACTCCGAGGTTTCTTTTTTGTTGTAGGTCCAGAGGCTTCCTCATCAAACGTGTCATCAAATTGATCAAAAAGAGACGTTTGAACTGGCTTGCTTTGTGTTTCATCTGTAAATGAGCTAATGCCAACGCCAAGCAGTCTTACTGGCTGTCCTTCTTTCCAAATGGTTGAAAGAAGGCCTACGGCAATCTCTGCAAAGAGATGCTCATCATCAGTTGGAGTAGACATTCTTTTTTGAGCGGTATGAGACTCTGTTGCAGAGGCTTTTACCTTAAGCATTACGGTATATCCTTGTAACTGTTTTCGGCGAAGACGTCTGCCTACAACACCAGAGATGTGTCTGATGGCTTCTTCTATTTCTTGTTTATCAAACAAATCTGTTTCAAAGGTTCTCTCGTTAGAAACAGATTTAACATCGCGAGGTTGAGCAGCTTCATGAACCTCTGAGATTTCTTTTCCTTGTGCGCGCAAAATCATCTTTGAGGCAGTATTGCCAACAAGGGAAGTGAGATACGTTGCATCTGCTCTTGAGAGTTCTCCAAGCGTTTTGATTCCTTGCTGATGAAGAGTTTTTGCCATAGCAGGACCAATGCCACTCATTGCCTCAATGGGCAGTGGTGCTAGAAAGCGGCCCTCTGTACCAGGAAAGACCGCAGTAAGACCTCGAGGCTTTTCTTGTTCAGAAGCAATCTTGGCAATTGTTTTATTTGTTCCTAGTCCAATGGAGCAGGTAATACCTAGTGCTGCAACTTTCTTTTGTATGCGCTTACAAATTTCTAAAGGATTTTCTTTAGAAAATCTTCCAGGAGTAATGTCAAAAAATGCCTCATCAATAGAAACTTGTTCAACAAGGGGAGTCTCATCTTTGAGAAAACCCATAACAAGAGCACTCATTTCTGAGTATCTGTCATAACGTCCCGAAGTCCAAATTGCTTGCGGACAGAGCCTTACTGCAGTAGCTGAAGGCATGGCAGAATGAACACCAAACTTCCTTGCTTCATAAGAGGCGGTTGAAACAACGCCTCGTTTGTGGGGTGAACCTCCAACAATTACTGGTTTTCCGCGCCACTCAGGATGATCAAGTTGTTCTACAGACGCAAAGAACGCATCAAGGTCGAGAAGCCCAATGGCTTTACCATGCCATTCAAAATCACACGATTTACGTGCGTTTTTATCTGATATGTCCTTTGATGTTTCCATAGAAATAGTGTATACTCTTTATACAAATAGAACAAGTGTTTCATACATAAATTACGAGTACTTTTTGAAGAGAGCAAATTTATACTTTTCGAGGTTAACGCGTTGTTGTACACTTGTAACCCGATTTGTGGCTTTGCGGTGCAGCCCATCTAACATCCGAGGCACCGCTCGTATGGAGGAGTTTTCATTGGCAGTTAAGATTCGTCTGGCCCGTCACGGTGCCAAGAAGCGTCCGTACTATCGCGTAGTTGTCGCTGATGGTCGTATGCCTCGCGATGGTCGTTACATTGAAGAAGTCGGTCGTTATAACCCACTGACTAGCCCAAAGACGATTGATATCAACCTCGAGAAGGTTGACGAGTGGGTAGCAAAGGGCGCTCAGCCAACAAGCGCAGTTTCTCACCTCATTGAGATCGCTCGTACTGGCGCTCCAGTTGCAGAGAAGAAGACCAAGCTCTCCAAGAAGGCACAGGCAAAGGCTGCTGCAGCTGCAGAGGCTGCTGCTGAGGCTGCTGCCGCAGCTGCTGAGGAGTCCGAGGCTCCAGAGGCTGAGTAAATCGTGTCTGAATTCACAGAGCCCACTGAGGTAGACGCTGTCGATCAAGACATTCAGGAGATGCCCTCTGACAAGGTTGCTGATCTTGTTGAGTACATCGTTTGTGGTCTTGTCGATAATGAAGATGCTGTTGCACTCGACGTCACCGATCGCGAGGATGGAGCCTTGATTGAGGTTTCTTGCTCTGAGGAAGACGCTGGACGTGTCATCGGCCGCAAGGGTAGAACCATTAAGGCTATTCGTACTTTGGCTCGTGCTCTTGGCCAGCGTGTTGGCACCTCTGTTGATGTCGAGGTTGTAGGCTAATTTTGCGTAAACACTGGCGAGCAATTGCTCAAATTGTTAAAACGCATGGTAAAAGAGGGGAGGTTGTGACGGTTCCCGTTCACAGCCTTCCTTCTCTTATAGCTGAAGGCATGACAGTTGTTCCTGTTCCGCCTGCGCTTAAGGGCCCTAGAGAGTTCTCAGTTGTTTCTGTTGAGTCAGATGATAGAGAAGGTAGTCTTGTCACTTTTGAAGATGTAACTACCATCTCTGATGCAGAAGAGCTTGTGGGTAAAACGCTTCTGGTAGAAGAAGATTGTCTTCCAGAAAACTTTGGTCTGGTCAATGTTTCTCTACTTGTGGGTAGAGAAGTACGTGATACAGAACATGGTTTTCTGGGTGAAATTACAGAAGTTCTTGTTGGACCTACACAAAATGTGTGGGTAATAGAGGGGCCTTTTGGACAGGTGCTGATGCCTGCCGTGGATGAATTTATCAAAGAGGCCCCAGCCGAGGGCTCCATTACCGTCTCAATTCCTCAGGGCCTTCTTAGGTTAGGTGAGTAGCATGCGTCTAGAAACGCTCTCAGTATTTCCTGAGGTCTTCTCGCCCTATTTAGATGCTTCTATTATGGGCAGAGCTCAAAAGGCAAATATTTTTGAGTTCTATGCGCATGACTTGCGTGACTGGACGCATGATAGACATCGCACGGTAGACGATGCCCCCTTTGGTGGTGGGCAAGGCATGCTTATGAAGCCTGCTCCCATCTTTGAGGCAGTTCGTGAGATTTCTGATCAGGCGGAACCTAAGCCCCACGTGGTGTTTTTCTCGCCAGTTGGTAGGCCGTATTCTCAAGCTATCGCCCAAGAGTTTGCTCAAAAGGAGCGCATTCTGTTTGTTTGTGGTCGCTATGAGGGCATGGACGAGCGCGTCTACGAGCTGGCAGATGACGTTATTTCTCTGGGAGATTACGTGCTGACGGGTGGAGAGCTGCCTGCGCTTACCGTGATTGACTCGGTTGTGCGCTTGCTTCCTGGTGCGCTTGGTGATGAGATGAGCTCACAGGATGAGTCATTCTCCGACGATGGCCTTCTTGAGTATGCTCAGTACACGCGTCCAGCAAACTTTGAGGGGCGAGAAGTTCCGTCTGTGCTTCTTTCAGGAGACCACGGAGCGGTAGCAGTTTGGAGACGACAATCTGCACTTGCTCGCACTCGTGCGTGGCGTCCAGACCTTTTAGAGAGCGCTCAGCTCACTGAGAAGGACAGAGTGTATTTAGCAGAGCTTGATCAGCAATCTGGTGATGACGATGAGTAGTGGACATTCCAAAGTTCTTGAAATTTTTGAATACCTGGTAATTGTTGCAGTTGCTGTTGCGCTGGCGTTTTTTATTAGAGCGTTTGTCGCTGAGGTATATGAGGTTCCAACAGGGTCCATGCTCAATACCATCCAGCTGGGGGATCGTTTGGTAGGAGAGAAGCTTACCTATCGATTTGGCGGTACTCCGCAAGCAGGTGATGTGGTTACCTTCACCAGTCCTCAGAATCCCGATACGCTTTTAGTTAAGCGCGTCATTGCTACAGCAGGTCAAACGGTAGATTTGCGCGACGGTGCTGTGTATGTTGACGGTCAGCTTATGGACGAGCCTTACACTGAAGGTAAGCCAACCTATTCTCTTGCGGATCGCACAGGTGCCGTAATTCAGAATTATCCGTATACTGTTCCTGCAGGTCATATTTTTGTTATGGGGGATAACAGAACAAACTCGCTTGATTCCAGATATTTTGGAGCTGTTGCGGTTTCTACCGTGACCTCTAAGGCAATGTTTATTTTCTGGCCCTTTGACCATGCTCGCGGGCTATAGTACTTACGTCGGACATTTGAGAGAAAGAACATCATGGGCGCAACACCACTAACGTTTCAAGATATGATTTTGACCCTTGAACACTATTGGGCAGAAAAAGGCTGCACAGTCATGCAGCCATATGACTCTGAGGTAGGTGCCGGTACCTTCCACACCGCAACTATCCTGCGCTCACTTGGCCCCGATGCCTGGCGTACCTGCTATCCTCAGCCTTGCCGTCGTCCTGCTGATGGACGCTATGGCGAGAACCCCAACCGACTGCAGCACTACTATCAGTTCCAGGTTTTGATTAAGCCATCTCCTGCAGACTCTCAAGATCTCTATCTTGGTTCACTCGCCGCTATTGGCCTTGATCCAAAAGACCACGACGTTCGCTTTGTTGAGGACGACTGGGAGAGCCCAACGCTTGGTGCTTGGGGTCTTGGCTGGGAGGTCTGGCTCAACGGCATGGAGGTTACTCAGTTCACGTACTTCCAGCAGGTAGGTGGCATTGAGGTAGACCCTGTTCCTGTTGAGATTACCTATGGTCTTGAGCGTATTGCTATGTATGCTCAGGGTGTAGATTCCGTCTATGACCTGGTATGGAGTTACCTGCCAGACGGCACGCCAATGACGTACGGGCAGGTATTTTTGGAGAACGAGCGTGAATTCTCAACTTATAACTTTGAGGTAGCCAACATTGAGCTTATGCGCGAGAAGTTCGACGAGTATGAGGCAGAGTGCCACAGCTGCCTTGAGCGCAAGCTTCCACTACCTGCATATGACTGCGTTATGAAGTGCAGCCATGCATTCAACCTACTTGACTCTCGTGGTGCTCTTTCTGCTGTTGAGAGAGCTAACTATATTCTTCGCGTTCGCACCGTTGCTAAGGCATGCTGCGAATCGTATTTGGAGGAGGTTGCTTCTAAGAAAGCACCTGCAGCAACTACTCAGGAGGAGGTGGCTTAAATGGCTGAGGTTAGAGACTTCCTTTTTGAGATTGGTTCTGAAGAGATGCCTTCTGCTCCATTGCAGAAAGCTATTGCTCAGTTCAATAAGCTTGTCGTTTCCGGACTTAAAGACTCTGGTTTGTCATTTGGAGAGGTTAAGATCCTCTCGACACCTCGTCGTTTAACTGCCTATGTAAAGGACGTTGCTGAGGCTACAGAAGAGATTTCCGAGGTCAAGCGTGGTCCTAAGGCAGAGATTGCTTTTGATGCAGAGGGTAAACCAACCAAGGCTGCTGAGGGATTTGCTCGTAAGTGCGGCGTAAACGCTGACGCACTGACTCGTCGTGTAGACACTGACGGTCATGAGTATGTTTTTGCAGAGCTCAATATTCCTTCAGTTCCTGCTACAAAGATTCTCTCTGAGCTGGCAACTTCTTGGATTTCTGCACTTGATTGGCCTCGTAGTCAGCGCTGGGGTTCTTTCCATGAGCGCTACGTTCGTCCTGTTCGCTGGCTGTGCGCCCTCTTTGGTTCAGAGATTGTTCCTGTTACGTACGCTGATGTAACCAACTCAAACACCACTCAGGGTCATCGTGTTCTTGGTCCTGGTTATCATGAGGTAGCAAGTCCAGCTGACTATGAGCAAGTTCTTAAAGCCGCTGGCGTTTTGCTTCAGGAGCAGAGAAAAGACGTTATTCTCGCCGGCATTAAAGAGGTAGAGGCTGCTCGTCCGGGCTCTCACGTTGATATGCCAGAGAAGGTCTTTGAGGAGGTCATTAACCTAACTGAGTGGCCTCAGGTTCTTGTGGGTACCTTTGACGAGGAATTCCTTAACGTTCCTTCAGAGATTATTACTGAGTCCATGCTTTCCAATCAGCGCTATTTCCCAATCTATGACGCTGAAGGTAAGCTGACTCGCGAGTTTATTGTGGTTTCTAATGCGGACCCATCTTGCGCCGAGCGCGTCATTGACGGCAACGAGCGCGTTGTTCGTGCTCGCCTCGACGACGCTAAGTTCTTCTTTGAGGAGGACTTGAAGCACACGCTTGACGAGTTTGCTCAGCGTCTAGAGACTGTTGTCTTCCAGGAGAAGCTTGGCACGGTTCTGCAGAAGACCCAGCGTATGGAGGCTCTTGCTGCAGAGATTGCGCTCGACGAGACATCCAGCAAGGAAGAGGCAGAGCTTGCTGCTCGTGCCGCTCACCTTGCTAAGGCAGACCTTGTCAGCCAGGCAGTTGTCGAGTTCACCAGCCAGCAGGGCGTCATGGGTGGCTACTACGCAGAGGCAGCTGGCGAGAAGAGCGATGTAGCTGCAGCTATTCGCGAGCACTATCGTCCTCGCTTTGCTGGCGACGAGCTCCCAAGTGGCCAGATTGGTCGCTTTGTAGCTATTGCTGACAAGCTTGATACCATCTGCGGCATCTTTGCTATCAACGAGCCACCAACCGGCTCTTCCGATCCTTACGCTGTTCGTCGTGCAGCAATTGGCGTCATTGCGCTGGTCCGTTCTACCTCCAACCTTGACCTCAAGAAGCTTATTGCAAGCTCTCTGGAGCTTTACCGCCAGCAGGGTCTTGCTGTTGACGAGTCTGTTCAGTCCCAGGTTGAGCAGTACTTTATTGGCCGCCTTGCATCTATTGCTAAGGACGAGAAGATCTCTGCAGATGCTATTGAGGCTGTCAGTGCAATTGGCGTTATTAATCCTGATGAGTTTCTTCAACGTGCTCGTGCGCTTGATGAGGCACGTCAGAACGAGCCCGAGCTCTTTGAGGACCTTGCTACTGCTTATGCACGTGCAGCTCACCTCAGCGATGCTTCTCTTGGCACAGAAGTTGATACAGAGCTTTTGTCTGAGCCAGAGAAGTCATTGCTCGCTGCTTGCGAAGAGGGCCAGAAGCAAGTGGCTGCTGCTCTTGCTGGTGCAGACTATGCTGCTGCTGTTTCTGCACTGTCACAACTGCGTGAGCCTATTGATATTTTCTTCGATAAAGTGCTTGTCATGGATGAAAATGATACCGTTCGCCGAAATCGTTTGCGTCTTTTGAACAAGTTTGCCCAGGTATTTAGTAATGTCGCCGATATTAGTGTGCTTTCTCGTAAGAAGTAGAGTACGCTTAGGTTAGGTAAATGTTTGTATCTTTCTGAATACTTGACTGAAAGGGTTACAGCATGAGCACACTTGATATTGACAACAACACTCTTGGTGATGGTCTGCCTATCGTCTATGTTTTGTCAGACTCTCGCGGAGAGACTGGTGCTGCAGTAGTTAAGGCTGCTGCTGCTCAGTTTGGCGATGATTCCGTAGAGATTGTAAGGGTTCCAAATATTCATAACGTTGAAGACGTTCGCGCGTATTTCAATGAGCATGAAGACGAGGATCGCCCTCGTGCAGTCTTCCACACCTTTGCAGATGGCTCTCTCAGAAGAGAGATTCGTCGTGAGCTTGATCAGCGCCTCATCCCATCTATTGACCTTCTAGGACCAGCAGTAAACGTTATTTCTACGCTTACCGGCGAAGAGCCAAGCCACGCAATTGGCGCTTTCTTTGAGGGAGTTACACGCTAAGAGAGTGCTGACGCCTCAAAATATCAAAAAGTTAAATGAGCATCCACTTTGGGTGCTCATTTTCTTTATGGAGAATTTCACAATTTGCAACCATAAGTTTGTAAATCATTCTGTGAACGGTCGATATTGACCGCTCACCGTTATTTTGTTCAGATGAATGGCGTAGGTTGGTAACATACTATGAATGTGAGGACAGAACCTACTTTGTTTGGTTTGATGTCTTTGCGTTCAATTGTGTTGGTGCACGCTTTGCGTGTGACAGTTTGAGAGTTTGGAGTGTTATGTCCGAGAAGCACGTTTACAGCTTCGGAAAGGACCACGCCGGTAACGATGTTACTGAGGTCGCTGGCGCATCCGTAGAAGAGGCAAAGTGGATTGTTGGTGGCAAGGGAGCAAACCTTGCAGAGATGTCTAAGATTGGTCTGCCTGTACCTCCAGGATTCTCAATTACTTGCCAAACTTGCGTTGCTTATTCCAACAATGGCAACGTCTGGCCTGAGGGCGTCACTGATGAGATTGACGCAGCTATGGCTACCCTTGAGGAGCGCATGGGTAAGAAGCTTGGCGATGCAGAAGATCCACTGCTTGTCTCCGTCCGTTCTGGTGCACCATTCTCCATGCCTGGCATGATGGACACTGTTCTTAACCTTGGTCTTAACGATGAGTCCGTTCAGGGCCTCATTAAGCAGACTGGTAACGAGCGCTTTGCTTGGGACTCTTACCGTCGTTTTGTCCAGATGTTCTCTGGCGTTGTTATGGGCGTCTCTGGACAGCTCTTTGAGGATGCAATTGCTGCTAAGAAGGCCGAGAAGGGCGTTAAGCTTGATACAGAGCTGGACGCAAATGACCTTCGTGACCTTGTAACTTGGTTCAAGGGCATCTTTGCTGCAAACGTTGACGTTAAGGAGCACCCAGAGGTCTCCAAGAACGGTTACGCTGTCTTCCCATCTGATCCTTACCTTCAGCTCCGCCTTGCTGAGCAGGCAGTCTTTGGTTCTTGGATGAACGATCGCGCAATCCTTTACCGCAAGCAGAACAAGATTCCTGATGAGCTTGGTACTGCAGTTAACGTTCAGGTCATGGTCTTTGGTAACAAGGGTGAGACTTCTGCAACTGGAGTTGCATTTACTCGTAACCCTGCAGATGGTACCAACGAGCGCTACGGTGACTTCCTGATTAACGCTCAGGGCGAGGACGTTGTTGCTGGTATTCGTAACACTGAGCCTATTGCAGACCTTGTTAAGGTTCCTGCGCTCAAGGAGGCAGGCGAGGAGCTCTTCCACGTCTTCGAGATTCTTGAGGATCACTACGCAGACATGATGGACATCGAGTTCACCATTGAGAATGGTAAACTCTGGATGCTTCAGACTCGTGTTGGTAAGCGTACTGCTCTCTCTGCACTTAAGGTTGCAATTCAGATGTACGAAGAGGGTCGTATTACCAAGGAGCAGGCTGTTTCTCGTGTTGCTCCTGAGCAGCTCGATCAGCTTCTGCACCCACAGTTTGATCCTAACGCTGAGTATGAGACCATTGCTAAGGGTCTTAACGCTTCTCCTGGTGCAGCTGTTGGTGCTGCAGTCTTCTCTTCTGCAGACGCTGAGGCTTTTGCAGAGGCAGGCAAGCCTTGTATTCTTGTCCGCTGGGAGACCACCCCAGATGACCTCCACGGCATGGTTGCTGCAGAGGGCATCCTGACTTCCCACGGCGGCAAGACCAGCCACGCTGCTGTTATTGCTCGTGGTATGGGCGCTCCTTGCGTCTGCGGTGTTGATACACTTCGCATTGACGCTGCTAACAAGCGCTTCACCGTTGCTGATTCCGGCCTTGTTGTTAACGAGGGCGATGTTATCTCCATCGACGGTACCACCGGTGACGTCATCCTTGGTGCTGTTGAGCTTGTTCAGCCAGAGCTTTCTGGTGACCTTCAGACCATCCTTGCATGGGCAGATGAGGTCCGTCTTGACGAGTCCCGTGGTCGCGTCATTGGCGTACGTGCAAACGCTGATAACCCAGCAGATGCTCAGACTTCCGTTGATAACGGCGCTGAGGCAATTGGTCTTGACCGTACTGAGCACATGTTCCTTGGTGAGCGTAAGCACCTCATTCAGGACTTCATCCTTGCAGACTCTGAGGACGTTAAGCAGCTTGCTATTGAGCAGCTTGGTCGTGCTCAGAAGGGCGACTTCCTTGGTATGTTCAAGGTAATGGACGGCAAAGACGTTGTTGTCCGTCTTCTTGACCCACCACTGCACGAGTTCCTTGATTCCCCACGTGAGCTTGACGTTGAGATTGCTCGCGATGAGGAGCAGGGTAAGGACACCGCTGCAAAGCGTGCTCTTCTCGCTAAGTTTGATGCCTTCCAGGAGGCAAACCCAATGCTCGGCCTCCGTGGCTGCCGCCTTGGTCTTGTTTATCCAGAGCTCAACGTTATGCAGGTTCGCGCTATCGCAAGCGCAGCTGCAGAGCTCAAGCGCGTTGGTCTTGACCCTCGTCCAGAGATCATGGTTCCTCTGGTTGGCTTCGAAGAGGAGCTCATCCAGGTCCGTGAAGAGGTCGAGCAGACCATCAAGCAGGTTGCTGACGAGTACGGTGTTGAGCTCAACATCCCAGTTGGTACCATGATCGAGCTTCCACGTGCAGCTATCATGTCTGAGGAGATTGCTAAGCACGCAGACTTCTTCTCCTTCGGTACTAACGACCTCACCCAGACCTGCCTTGGCTTCTCTCGTGATGACGTTGAGTCCGCATTCATGCCTCTCTACCTTGAGCGCAAGATTGTTAAGACCAACCCATTTGCAACTCTTGATAAGGGTGTCGCAGAGCTTGTCCGCATGGGTGTTGAGGGTGGCCGTAAGGGTAATCCTAACCTCACCATTGGTGTCTGCGGTGAGACCGGTGGCGATCCAGAGTCCATCCACATGTACTACAACCTTGGTCTTGACTATGTCTCCTGCTCACCATACCGCGTGCCAATCGCACGTCTTGCTGCAGCACAGGCTAAGATTCAGGCTAACGGTGGTCCACAGAAGATTGCTACTAAGTAGGTTTTCTTCTAGACACACTGCAACAAACTCAAGAGGGCGGCTTCGGTCGCCCTCTTTTGCTAGACAGCAATAACCTGCTATTATGTGATAAAGATGCAGGTACAAGGAGGTTTCATGTTATCCATTAGACGAGAAGATCTTGAAGCTCGCGAGCATCAAATCTTATCTCCTGAAGCGGCTTTTTCTGATCAAAGTAAAGGTCGTGCGATTGCAGAGGAACCTGACCAGTACCGTACCTGTTATCAGTGTGATAGAGACCGTATTTTGCATAGCAAGAGCTTCAGAAGACTTGCTCACAAGACACAGGTTTTTCTCGCCCCAGAAGGGGACCACTATAGAACCCGTCTTATTCATACACTTGAGGTTTCGCAGATTGCGCGCTCAATTGCGCGTCCTCTGGGCTTAAACGAAGACCTTACTGAGGCAATTGCACTTGGACATGATTTAGGTCATACGCCGTTTGGCCATATTGGCGAGAAGGCGCTTTCGCACGCCATTAGCCTGTATAGGGGAATGGACCCCGACGCTCCAGGAAATGAGTATATTTTTGCCCATAATCAGCAGAGCGCTCGCATTGTTGAGTATCTGGAGAAAGACGGACAAGGTCTTAATCTTTCTCATGAGGTTATTGATGGTATTAGATGCCATTCAGGTAATCTACGTGCAGAAACAGCAGAAGGAAGAATTGTTGCCATTTCGGACCGCATTGCGTATGTAACGCACGATATTGATGACGCAAAACGAGCAGGGCTTCTTTCGGAGGAGTATCTCCCAACTGAAGCTCGTGAGGTTTTAGGAAATAGCTCACCTGAGCGCATTGAAAACATGGTTCACGATATTGTCTCTGAGAGCTCTCGCGTAGGCGATATTAAAATGACCGACTCTATGTGGGGCGCCATGATGACCATGAGAGCTTTCTTGTTTGCTAATTTGTATGCATCAGGAGATGCAAAATATGAAGAGCCTAAGGCGTATGACCTTATCATCGAGCTGTTTGATTATTTTGTAAATCACTTAGATGAGGTTCCTGCAGAATACAAGTGTCATGACTTTGATCATCCAGAGATTCAAGTAGCAGATTATGTTTCTGGTATGACCGACAGATACGCTACAAGAGTGTTTGAAGACCTTCGCTTGCCTCGTTCCTGGGGTAAAAGAAGATATGTAAAGTAAGTTTTATCCAAACTAACCCTTGTACAGTGGAAAGTATTCACGTATACTTTCCGTCTGTGTGTTAACTATGTGTCGTTCGCAAGGGCGTCGGCACCTCTAGAGATGAGGAAACAATGGACTACATTCGCGCTATTGAGCGTCAGCAGATCCGCGAGGACATTCCTGAGGTCCGCGTTGGTGACAACGTAAAGGTTCACTATCGTATTGTCGAGGGTGACCGTACTCGTGAGCAGGTCTTCCAGGGTGACATCATTCGTCTTTCCGGCGAGGGTTCTCGTGAGACTTTTACCGTTCGTAAGATCAGTTTCGGCATTGGTGTTGAGCGTACTTTCCCACTTCACTCACCAAAGATTGCTAAACTTGAGGTTCTTCGCCACGGTGTTGTTCACCGCGCTAAGCTCTACTTCCTGCGCGATCGTGTTGGTAAGGCTGCTCGTCTTCGCGAGAAGCGCTAATCAACTTCATATGCTCTTTAAAGCCGCCTCCGGGCGGCTTTTTTAGTACCATAGTCATGTGGTTTGGAGAAAACATGGCTGATTCTGCTAAAGACATAATTGCTCGTTTAAGCGACGCTCCAGAGTCTGAGGTATACGAACTCATAGCTCGTTATAGCGAAGATCCTCGTAAACAAGTTATCAAAGCGTTGGAATCAGCTAAAAAGCGTATTGAAAAAGAACACGTCGAGAAGGCCCGTGTAGAAGAAATGTATCGCTTTCAGAAGGAGCTTTCTGGAGGCGGACTGGTTGTTGGCGTTGATGAGGTTGGTAGAGGCTCTGTAGCTGGTCCTTTAACAGTTTGTGCGGTATGTCTGCCTGATGAGCCTATTATTTACGGACTTAATGACTCAAAAAAATTGACCGCAACAAAGCGAGAGATTCTTGCAGAGCAAATTCAAGAAATTGCGACAGCAATTGGTATTGCTCATATTGCGCCTCAAAGGATTGATGAAGTTGGTATGGCACAGTGTCTAAGAGACGCTATGCTACAAGCTGTCAAAAACACAGGTATTGAGCCTGACTGTGTCTTGATTGATGGAAATCCTATGCACATCCATCCTAAAGAGAAGACTCTTGTTAAGGGTGACGCACGTATTGCATCTATTGCCGCTGCCTCAATTGTGGCAAAAGTAACACGAGATGCTTTAATGGTGGCCTATGACGAGGAGTACCCCGGCTATCACCTGGCAGAATGTAAAGGATATGCCTCTGCTGAACACATTGAAGCTATTGGTGAGATGGGACTTTCTCCCATACATCGTGCGTCGTTTTGTGGAAACTTTGTTAAGACGCAAAGACTGTTTTAATGCGCCCAATTTAAGTAATCAGATTAACTTTCAGACGCAAACAGAGACCCGTTCATTCCAAGAGGATTGAACGGGCTTTTTCTATAGCCGCAAGCCCGTAATATCAAATTTTTTACTTTCGTCAGAATCATTACGCTGTTTAGACAGACAGCAGTCAAGTTAGTGTCAAAGTGCTCCTGCAAACTGAACTCTCCCACAATGAAAGGAGAGTTATGAGCAAGAAAGAAACAAGTAAGCATGTAGGCGCAACATCTAACGAGGTAGAGGAGAAGCCTGTTCCACAGGAAGAGCCAAAGGCTCTGGATAAGAGTCCTCAGGAGGATGACGAACAAGAGGGAAGAATTCCGCTAGAAGAGATGTCTTCTCGTCAAATTGGCGAGAAAGGCGAGGAGATTGCTGCAAAATACGTCATCAAAAGAGGCTACAAAATTATCCAAACTAACTGGACGTGTCAGATTGGTGAGGTTGATATTGTTGCTCAAGATGGCGATAACGTTGTGCTTGTTGAGGTAAAGACAAGACGCATCTTGAATAAAGACGATAGTATCATGCCTGAACTTGCGGTAAATAAAGCAAAGCAGGAAAAATACAGGACGCTTGCGCTTATGTATGCAGCTCTTCATCCAGCGCTCACCTCAATTAGATTTGATGTTGTTGCCATCAATTTGGTAGCTCCAAGTACGGCAAGCTTGAGGCATTTAATTGGAGCTTTTAGCTGGGATGAGCAATGAGCCAAGCAACCATTTGCGTTCATACAGCTACTCTAAGAGGTATTGAGGCAATTCCCGTAGACGTTGAAGTGGGTATTTCAGGTGGCATTCCTGGAATAACCATCGTAGGTATGCCCGACAGTTCCATTATGGAATCGCGCTCTCGAGTGCGCTGCTCACTAAAAGCTGCCGGATTTACCATTCCTCGATTGCTAGTAACAATCAATTTGACGCCTGCGGATATAAAGAAGACAGGCACTGGATTTGATTTGCCCATAGCTGTTGCTATTCTTGCAGCTACAGGACAGATTCCTCGAGAGATTGTGCACAACAGGTTATTTGTTGGAGAGCTTTCATTAAACGGAAAGATCTCTTCTGTCAGAGGTATGGCAGCGTATGCAATGCTTGCTAAGAAGCTAGGGATGAAGCTCATTTCTTCTTCAGATTGCAATTTGTTTGGCTCTGACTGGAATCATGTTATTGGAATCCAATCGCTGCTAAATTTGAGCTTAAGAGATCCATCATTTTGTAAGCCTTTAACTCAGCGCCAGCACAAACTAGAAAACACGACTCTAAACGATAGCTTAGATTTTGAAGAGGTTATCGATCAAGAGCTAGTCAAAAGAGCAATCATAATCGCAGCTACTGGAAACCTAGGCATGCTCATGATTGGTCCGCCCGGTGCAGGCAAAACTATGCTCGCTAAAAGAATTCCAACTATCCTCCCAGAGCTCTCTAAAGAAGAGCGCGATGAGGTATTGCTCATACATTCTGTAGCGGGGTGTGAAACAGATTCTATTCAAGCAGGTGTACGGCCTTTTAGGTCTCCTCATCATTCAGCTTCTGTAGCAGGCATGATTGGAGGTGGCAGACCTGTCATCCCAGGCGAAATTTCTCTTGCCCATAAAGGCGTGCTCTTTTTAGATGAGCTGCCCGAGTTTGCTTCTAATACACTGCAGGTTTTACGTCAGCCAATCGAAGATGGATATGTACGTCTTGCGCGAGTGGATGGCATCTATAAGTTTCCTTCTCAGTTCCAGCTCATTGCTGCAGCTAATCCCTGTCCCTGCGGATACTTTGGAGATAAAACTCACACCTGCAAGTGCTCTCCAGGAAAGATTTCTACGTATCAATCAAAAATTGGAGGTCCTTTAATGGATCGAATAGATATTGTGTGTGATGTAGCTCGACCTTCTTCTGATCGAGTAATTCAAGGTGAGCTAGGACTCACTTCAGCAGGTATGCGCTCACTTGTTGTCTCTGGCAGAGACTTTGCTTCTTGGCGAGAAACCCGCGTAGTAGATGGTACTTCTCGCCAAAAGTACGTGGAGAACTTTGATGAATCGGCATTGCAGCTGCTACATAGATTTGCTCGTGGACTTCATTTAGGAGGTAGAGCAATAACGCGTACCTGCAGGGTTGCAAGGACTATCGCAGACATTGCTCACCATGAAAAAGTGACAAAAGACGACGTATCTGAGGCGGTTGCCTATAGGTCTCGTTCTTTGGAGTAGCAATGGAGAAATGGGAGATTTCATCAGAAGATGAGGACTATCCAAAAGAATTGCTACTGCTCAACCATCCGCCTGAAATTATCTATGGAATGGGGGATAAAAGCGTTTTGCAACAACCTTGTATGTCTGTAATTGGGGCTCGTAGGGCCACCCCATACGGCATGGCAATTGCAGAAATGGCTGGCAGATGCGCCGCTGATAACAATATTGTGGTGGTATCTGGCGGAGCTCTTGGCTGCGATTATATGGCTGGTATGGCTTCTCTTAATGCTGGTGGAAAGACTGTTGTAGTGGCAGGCTGTGGTGCTGATGTGACATATCCAACTACCTCTGCAGAGCTTTTTGAAGCAGCGCGAGAAGGAAGGGGAGCAGTCATTTCTCTAGACAGGTGGGGAACGCCTCCTAGACGTTATGCCTTTCCTAGAAGAAATGCGGTTATTGCAGCATTAGGTAAAGTGCTCTTGGTAACGGAAGCGGGGCTTTGCTCAGGCACCATGAGTACTGCTGAGTTTGCTAACTCACTTGGTAAAACTATTTATGCAATACCTGGATCTATCTTTTCTCCAGCTTCTGCTGGCACTAATAGACTAATTGCTGAAGGTGCTCAAATTATTCCTGACGAGACATCATTGGGCCTTGCAATTTCTTTAGATTTTGATTGTTTGGTTCAAGAACAAATGAAGCATGATAAGAAGTTAACACCGCTTTTATCTGCTCTTATAGCTTCTCCTTCAAGACCAGAAGAGCTTGCATGGAGGTTGTCAGAAAACGTTCTTACTGTGCTTAATTCTCTAACTGATTATGAAGCTCGTGGAATGGTAAAAAGATTACCGGATGGAAGGTATACTCCTTCTAAAGACTTTTATTTGGACTCGTAGTGTGTGATAGGTGAAAAATGACGCAAAAAGTTACGGTAGTAGGCGCTGGTTTAGCTGGAAGTGAATGTGCCTTACAGCTTGCTTCTCGTGGTATTTCTGTAGAGCTCATTGAGCAGCGCCCTGTTGTTTCTTCTCCAGCACACCACACAGATATGTTTGCTGAGTTGGTCTGTTCCAACTCTCTGAAGTCTACTAAGGAAGATTCTGCAGCTGGAATTTTAAAGTCTGAGCTTAAAAAGATGGGTAGTTTTCTGCTTCGTATTGCAGAAGAAAACTCTGTTCCTGCAGGCGGCGCACTTGCGGTCAATAGAGAAGAGTTTTCAAAGGCTGTTACTGAGCAGATCAGAAATCATCCAAACATTTCGGTAACTCATGCAGAGGTCACGGAGTTATCTGATGAGCCAACAGTTATTGCTGCAGGACCACTGTGCTCAGATAGCTTGTACGAAGCAATTTCTAAGCGTGTTGGAACTAACAGAATGTCGTTTTTTGATGCAGCAGCGCCTATTGTGTCATATGAATCAATTGACCATTCAATTGCATTCTCTCAATCTCGTTATGAGGACTTGGGAATTGGTGATTACCTCAATTGCCCGATGAATAAAGAGGAATACGACGCATTTGTTGATGAGTTACTTGCAGCTAAGCGTGTTATTGGTCACGATTTTGAGCAGTCTGATTTATTCCAAGCTTGTCAGCCTATTGAGGAAGTGGCAAGAACAGGACATGATTCCATTAGATTTGGCGCTTTAAAGCCAGTAGGACTTATTGACCCCAGAACGGGTAAACGCCCCTGGGCAGCAGTCCAGCTTCGTGCAGAAAATGCAGCTAAGACAGCATTCAATCTGGTTGGTTTTCAGACAAATCTTACCTGGGGAGAGCAAAAACGCGTATTTACCCTCATCCCAGGGTTGGAAAACGCTGAGTTTGTTCGCTACGGTGTCATGCACAGAAACTCTTTTGTTGACTCTCCTCATGCGCTTGATGGTTCGTTTGGAATTCCGGGAACTTCTACTATTCTTGCAGGTCAAATTACGGGTACAGAAGGCTATGTTGAGGCTATAGCATCTGGATTGCTTGCTGCGCTTAACATGTACGCTCGTTTGTTAGGCAAAGAGGAAGTCAGGCTTCCTTTGACCACTTCGTTTGGCTCTCTTGTGGGTTATGCAACAAACCCAAACACCAAAGATTACCAGCCCATGCATGTTAACTTTGGAATTTTTGAGCCACTGGACGAGCATATCAAAAGAAAAGACGAGCGCCGTCAAAAGATGGCAGAGCGTGCTCATAATGACTTTGATGGCTACATCTCTTCTCGTCAGGAACTTTTTGATTGCATGAAGAGTGATTAACGTGGCTATTTCAAAAGAGCAGGGTAGTCACGTTGAACAATTTATTGAGTATCTAAGTAAGGTCAGGAATCTCTCCGAGAATACCCTAAGGTCATATCAGACTGATCTTTTGGCATTTGAGCAGTGGTGTAGTAGGGAAGGTGTTGCGGTAACTCGGGTTGACCACAGAAACCTTCGTCTCTATTTGGCCTATCTCAAACAGGCTCAATATTCAGCAAAAACACTAAATAGGCACTTATCTGCGCTCCGTGGTTTTTACAAATGGATGCAGCGAGAAAAACTGATTGCCACAGACCCAGCTCTTTCACTGAGCAATCCTCGAGCGCCACGAAATCTTCCACATACTATGACTGATTCCGATGTAAATAAGCTTTTGGAATTATGTGATATTTCAACTGCGGTAGGTCTTAGAGATAGAGCATTTCTTGAGTTTTTGTATGCAACAGGAGCTCGTATTTCTGAGGTGGCGTCACTCAAGCTTGAACAGGTTGATTTACAAAATGGAACAGTGCGTCTCTTTGGTAAAGGCTCTAAAGAGCGAATTGTTCCTCTCTATGAGTCTGCAATTGAGTGGCTCAAAAAGTACCTAAGTTCTTCTCGACCTACGCTTTTGTTGAAAGATAAAGCGGGCCGTGCACATTCGGCTCTTTTTATTTCCGTAAGAGGAAATACTATGAGCGCGGATTCTTTGCGTAAGGTTTTTTCGTCGTATCTAACGGCTGCAGGACTAGATAGCTCACTCTCGCCACACGCTATGAGACATACATACGCCACAGAACTTCTTGGTGGTGGAGCGGACCTTCGTGTTGTGCAGGAACTTTTAGGTCATGAATCACTTTCAACGACACAGGTGTATACGCATTTGTCAGTTGACAGGCTCAAAGAAGCAGCAAAAGCAGCTCATCCAAGATCAAAATAAGCTGAGCGTTGTTGCAAAATATCTTGCGCAAAGAAGATTGATGCATTTACGCAGTATTTGTAGAGGTTATGGTCTAAATTCTTTATAGACGTAGCCCTTGTTTTCCTGCTATACTTTCAAAAGTTGTGTAGAAGCACAACATGCTGTTACCAAACAGCACAAAATCGCACGTACGACTACTTGTTTGCCGTGGTGCCTAACGCTAAGCCAGGTGTTGGGTGGTTTTAACAAGGCTTGAACTCGTACGGAGGAACAACCAATGGAGGTAAAAATGGCTGCAAAGATTACTATTCAGACTCTTCTGGATGCTGGTTGCCACTATGGTCACCAGACTCGTCGTTGGAACCCTAAGATGAAGCCATACATCTTTGGTGAGCGCAACGGTATTTACATTCTTGACCTTAAGCAGACCATGCTTGGCGCAGACGCTGCTTACACTTTCCTGAAGAATGTTGCATCTAAGGGTGGCCGCGTTCTCTTCGTCGGCACCAAGAAGCAGGCTCAGGAGCCTATTACTACTGAGGCAGCTCGTGCAAACATGCCTTACATCAACCAGCGTTGGCTTGGCGGTATGCTAACCAACTTTGTCACCATGCGTTCCCGCATCAAGCGCCTTGAGGAGCTTGAGGCAATGGTAGAGGATGGCCGTATGGCAACTCTTCCTAAGAAGGAGCAGGCTCTTAAGAACAAGGAGCTTCTGAAGCTTCAGCTTAACCTCGGTGGCGTCCGTGATATGACTTCTCTTCCACAGGCTCTCTTTGTTGTTGACTCCAAGCGTGAAGAGAACGCAATCCGTGAGGCAAACCGTCTTCACATTCCAGTTGTCTCCCTGCTTGACACCAACTCTGATCCAGATGTTGTTGATTACGGCATTCCTGCAAATGACGATGCTATTCGTTCCATTTCTCTTATGTGCCAGCTTGCTGCAGACGCAATTCTTGCAGGTAGCGGCAAGGAGCAGATTTCTGCTGAAGAGATGGGCGCTGAGTCCGAGACCCCAGCTGCTGAGTAACTCTTAGCAACGGGTCAAATAATTTAGTTATTCAGTAGATTTTTGGGAGGAAAACATGGCAGAAATTACCGCAGCACTTGTTAAGCAGCTTCGTGATATGACCAGCTCTCCTATGATGGAGTGCAAGAAGGCACTCGTCGAGGCTGAGGGCGATATTGAGAAGGCAGTAGATATTCTTCGTACTATGGGCGTTGCTAAGGCAGTTAAGCGCGCTGGCCGCGACACCAACGAGGGTACCATTGCTACCTTCATCAGCCCAGACGGCAAGACTGGCGCAATCCTCGAGCTCTCCTGCGAGACTGACTTTGTTGGTACAAACCCACAGTTTACCGGCTTTGCTGGCGATCTTGCTGCAGTTGTTGTTGAGAGCAACCCAGCTGACGTTGAGGAGCTCAAGGCTGCTAAGCTTGGCGACGAGACCGTTGACGAGGCAATCACCGATAAGATCCACAACATCGGCGAGAACATGCGTGTTCTTCGTTTCCAGCGTGTTGAGGCTGCAAACGGCGCTCTTGCTAGCTACATCCACCTTGGTGGCAAGCTTGCTGACATTGTTACCTTTGAGTTCAACAAGCCAGAGACCGCTGAGTCTCAGGACTTCAAGAACTTTGCACACGACGTTGCAATGCAGGTAGCTGCAGCTGCTCCAGTTGCTGCTCGCCGTGAGGATGTTCCACAGGACATCGTTGATCACGAGCTCTCCATTTACAAGGCACAGGCTGCTGAGTCTGGCAAGCCTGAGGCTATTCAGGAGAAGATGGCTTATGGTCGTCTCGAGAAGTACTACAAGGAGTACGTCCTTACTGAGCAGGCATTTGTTAAGGACCCAGACATGACCATTTCTGAGTACGCAAAGCTGCTCTCCAAGAAGGTTGACGACGAGGTTAAGATTGTCAGCTTCGTACGTTTTGCTTTTGGTGAAGAGTAAGACTTTTTACTTCAATTATTTTGAGCCGGTTGTCTTCAACCGGCTCTTTTTTTAACGCGATTCCTGCAAAACTTATGGTGTCGTTTGTTAAAATTATTACAACTATGGCAAACGGAGAGAGCGAGGAAGCTTTGTCTTCAGCTAAATACAAAAGAGTACTTTTAAAGCTTTCTGGTGAAGCATTGATGGGTGAGCAATCCTTTGGTATTGACCCTTCAATTCCAGAAATGCTTGCTAAAGAAATTAAGCCTGTTTGGGAGTCTGGCGTTCAGGTTGCCATTGTTGTTGGCGGTGGAAACATCTTTAGAGGCGTTTCTCAGGCAGCGGCTGGCATGGATCGTGCCCAGGGCGATAATATGGGCATGCTTGCAACAGTAATCAACGCTCTCTCACTCCAGGATTGTTTTGAGCGCAATGGCATGGATTGCCGTGTTATGAGTGCAATTTCCATGGCTCAGGTTGCAGAGCCTTATATTCGCCGTCGTGCTATTAGACACCTTGAGAAGGGTCGTATTGTCATCTTTGCTGCAGGTACCGGTAACCCTTACTTCACCACTGATACTGCTGCAGCTCTTCGCGCTTGCGAGATTGGCGCAGAGGCTCTCATGAAGGCAACAAAGGTAGATGGTATTTACGACTGCGATCCAGTTACTCATGCAGATGCAGTTAAGTTTGACACTGTCACCTACAAAGATGTTCTCGCCAAAGAACTTAAGGTTATGGACGCTGCAGCAATTGCGCTGTGCAAAGACAATAAGATGCCAATTCTTGTATTTGACATGCAGTCTGAAGGCGTTTTCATGAAGGCAATTTCCGGAGAAGAAGTCGGTACTACTGTCGTTGAGGAGGACTAATGAGCGTTCATTCTGATAAAGCTAAGCAGTCTATGGAGAAGTGCATCGAGGCACTTAAGAATAACTTTGGTCGTGTTCGTACTGGTCGCGCAAATCCACATGCGCTTGATCACATCAAGGTAGACTACTATGGTCAGCCAACCCCAATTTCTCAGCTTGCAGCTATCAAGGTTCCTGAGGCATCTATGCTGCTTGTTGAGCCATGGGATAAGACTGCTCTAAAGAGCATCGAGAAGGCCATTGAGACTTCTGACCTTGGTATTACTCCATCTAATGATGGCTCTGCTATCAGGCTTCCTTTCCCAATGCCAACCGAGGAGCGCCGTCGTGAGCTTGCTAAAGAGTGCTCTCAGATTGCTGAGGAAGCTCGCGTAGCTGTTCGTAACGTCCGTCGTGACGTTAATGGCAAGATTGAGCGCGATGAGGAGCTGTCTGAGGACGATCAGAAGCGCGAGAAGAACGGTATTCAGAAGTTGACCGATACCTATATTGCACAGATTGAGTCTCTTCTTAAGACCAAGACTTCAGAAATCATGGAGATTTAAGTGCAGTTTGATACAGACAAGCTCGTCCAGTATTTCTCTGACGCACCAGAAGATATCAGTCTCTCTGATATCAATTTAGAAACTATTCCGTCTCACGTTTCCATCATTATGGATGGAAACGGTAGATGGGCTACGGCTCGCGGACTTGACAGAACCGAAGGTCATAAGGCCGGTGTTCTTTCTTTGCGTGAGGCTGTTACTACAAGTGTGCGCCTTGGATTGGACGTTTTGTCGGTTTATGCGTTCTCCACAGAAAACTGGAAACGTCCTCAGCGTGAGGTTGACTTGCTCATGCGTCTGTTTGCAGAGACGCTTCTTAAAGAACTTCCACTATTCCACCAAGAGAACGTTAAGCTGCGTTTCTTTGGTGACCTTGAGGCTTTGCCTGAGAAGACTCGTAAGACCTTCCAGCGCGGACTTGATGAGACTGCGCAAAACACTGGTATGACGTTTGCACTGGCTGTTAACTATGGCTCTCGTGCAGAGCTAACCAGGGCAGCTGTTCTTCTCGCTCATCAAATTGCTGAGGGCACTGTGTCCGCTGACTCGGTGACTCCAGCAGATTTTGAGAAGAACCTCTATACGGCAGGTTTTCCTGATCCAGACCTGTTGATTCGTACGTCAGGAGAGCTGAGGCTTTCTAACTATTTGTTGTGGCAGCTGGCTTACTCGGAGCTGTATGTCACGCAAACTTACTGGCCTGACTTCTCTAAGTGGGATTTTTTGCGCGCCATTAAGGACTATCAGGGTCGCGAAAGGCGATTCGGAGGAGTGAAATAGTGGTGGACAATACGCGCGATTCCAGAAGGCCTACCTCTAGGATTCCTGCTGATGCTCAGCCTAATCCTGAAGAAACAGGTAGCGTTGGAATTGATAGACAGATTGAAAAGCTGGAGATTCGTCGCTCAATTAAAGAACTGCAACGATCCGCTGGTAACCTTATGGGTCAGCGAGTTCGTGGCGTTACCGAGAAGCTTTTGACAAGAACTCTGTCTGGCGTAGTTTACGCAGCTATTGTGCTTGCTGCACTGTTTGTTGGCAAAGAAGCCACTATTGTTTTGATTGCTGGCATGGCATGGCTCTGCTGCTCTGAGTTCTTCCATATTTGCCGCATGGGCGGACGTATGCCAAACGAGCCGCTTGGCCTTGTCTTCTCGCTTATTTTTCCCATAATTGCGTATTTTGGTCACGTCTTTCCGCTGGTATTTTCTCTGCTTTTGATTATTCTTTGCGGACTTTGGTATGTTTTAACACCGCGAGCAAACCTTGCAGACGTGGCAGTTACGGCCTTTGGACCACTGTATACCTCGCTTTCACTTTCAACGGTAGTGCTTCTGAGGTCCACAGAGCCTAGTTTTTCTATTCCTTGGATTACGCTTGCTGTCATGCTTTCTGTGTGGGCTAACGATTCATTTGCGTATTTGTTTGGATCCAAATTTGGCAAGCATAAACTGGCGCCGAGGATTTCTCCAAATAAGAGTTGGGAGGGCTTCTACGGTGGTCTTTTAGGTTCAATGCTTGTGTGGTTCTTGATTGCTGCGTTTGGTGCAATTAATATGAATCCACTGTTTGCGCTGCTCTTTGGTGTAACAGAAGGCATCTTCTCTGTTGTTGGAGACCTCTTTGAGTCTCGCATTAAGCGAGGCGTGGGACTCAAGGATTCTGGTTCAATTATGCCTGGTCATGGTGGCCTACTTGATAGAACTGATTCGATGATTTTTGGAACTATGGCGGCGTTTCTTCTCTTTCAGCTTGCCGTGCTCTTTAGCCAGGTCAAGCTACCTATTGCGCTGCCGTTTGGAGCATAGGTTTTGAGCATTTTTGAAGATACCGCGCCTCGTGCTGTAAGGCATGATCCTCTGCGTATTGCTGTCCTTGGAGCTTCGGGTTCTGTGGGTATGCAGACGCTTGATGTATGTCGTCATTTCCCGCAAAAGGTGGAGGTTGCAGCCCTTGCGGTGAGGTCGTCGGTTGAGTTTGCCGTGAAGGCAGCAAATGAGTTCAACTGCAAATACGTTGCTTTTGCCGATGCAAGTGTCAAGGGCAACGTCCTTCTCGACAGCTTGCCTCAAGGCTGCAAAGCAAGCTTTGGTCCTGAGGCCGTTCAGGCGCTTGCTGAGCTGGATGAGGTTGACTGCGTAGTCAACGCAGTGGTAGGAGAGGCTGGCATTTACGCTGGTTTGGCCGCTGTGAAGGCTGGCAAAGTGCTGGCTTACGCTAACAAGGAGTCAATTGTTGTTGGCGGAGACCTTCTGATGCCTCTGGTCAAGCCTGGCCAGCTCATCCCCGTTGATTCTGAGCACAGTGCCATCTTCCAGTGCCTTATTGGCGAGAACCCCGCTGATATCCAGAGGATTTGGCTTACCTGCTCTGGTGGTCCGTTCTTCGGATATTCTCGCGAGCAGCTCAAACACGTTTCGGCCGACGACGCCTTGGCACATCCAACTTGGAAGATGGGCGCCAAGATTACCATCGACTGTGCAACGCTCATGAATAAGGGCCTTGAGCTCATTGAGGCTCATCACCTCTTTGATACTCCAATGGATAAGCTTGAAGTGTTGGTACATCGTCAGAGTCGCATTCACTCTATGGTTGAGTTTGTTGACGGCTCTGTTAAAGCGCAGCTCGGAGCCTCTGATATGAGGCTGCCTATCCAATTTGCGCTGAGCTATCCACATCGTTGGCCTGCAATTGCAAAGCCGGTTAAGTGGCAAGAAACCACTCCTCTTACAGGCGATTATGCTGACGAGAAGACCTTTGGATGCCTGGCTCTTGCTCGTCATGCAGGAACTGTTGGTGGCACACTTCCTTGCATTATGAATGCAGCTAATGAAATTGCTAACCATGCATTTAGGCGAGGAAGATGTTCATTTCTTGATATTGAGCGCATTGTTGCAGAGACTATGAATGCCTCTCATGTCCAAAGGGTAGAAGACCTTCAACAATTGACGCTTGTAGACGCAGAAGCACGAGCTTTAGCCCGTTCTTTTGTGGGATAGGAATTTTGTGAATTTGTTAGCTATTCTTTCACCAATTTTTTGGGGACTCTTGGTCCTCTCGCTCCTTGTATTTGTTCACGAGGCTGGTCATTACGGTATGGCTCGCCTGTGTGGCGTCCGTGTTACTGAGTTCTTCTTGGGTATGCCGTTCAAGTACAAGCTTTCTCACAAGAGCAAAAAATACGGTACCGAGGTTGGTGTGACTCCACTTCTTTTTGGTGGCTATACGCGCATCTGCGGTATGGAAGGCGAGCTAGATGAGCTGCTTCCACAAGCTCTGATGAGCGTTCAAGAGGCGGGTTCACTTGAGGTTGGCGCTCTTGCAGCAAAACTTAACTGTGAGGATGAGCGCGCCTACAATCTGCTGTACACCCTTGCAGATTGGGGCTCCATTGAGCTTGTCAAAGAGTCAGATGAGCTAGCGCACACCACGTTCCAAACACTTGCGCGAGACGCTGAGCTTCGCTGTGAGTATGATCGCGGCCACAACTTTGAGCTTGAAGGCTCTACAGCAGCAGGGGAGCCTCGTGTTCCACAGATGTCTGCTGATGATTTCTTTGCTCAAGAGAAGGCTCATACCTATGTTGGTGTAAATGTTCCCAAACGTTTGCTCATGATCTTGGGCGGACCTCTAGTCAATATTGCGCTGGCCTTTGTGCTGGTAGTTGGCTCCTTGATGTTTGTGGGCATTCCTGCGGCTCAAAACAAGGCTCAGCTGGGCTCTGTTGAATCTGGATCTCTTGCTGCTATTTCAGGCCTTACTGCCGGAGACACTATTCTTACCTTTAACAAGGTAGAGGTACACACCTGGGAAGACCTTACTGCTGCTATCAAGGATGCAATGTCTGCCGGTGGCAAGGATATTCCTGTCACGTATGAGCGCAATGGCATTCAACTTGAAACTACCATTAAACCTGTTTTGCGTCCTGACGATAAAATCATCGGCGTGACACCTGTCATGACCACCTATCACTTCTCGTTTATTGACGCATCAGCTGCAGCTGTATCGTATGCCGCGCAGGTTGGTCAGTTTGCGCTCAGACTGCTCATCCCAACGCAGACCATGGAAGTTCTCAATCAGTCGTCTTCCGTTGTTGGAATTTCTGTAATGGCATCAGAAGCTGCTGCAGAGGGTTTCTCAACTCTTATTATGCTGGTAGCAGCTATTTCCATGTCACTTGGATTTATGAATCTTTTACCTATTCCACCTCTTGACGGTGGAAAGATTCTGATTGAGGTAATTCAGGTGATTATCAGAAAGCCTCTGTCTATCAAGGTTCAAAATATCTTGTCTTACATTGGACTGGCGTTTTTCCTGTTTGTCTTTGTTGTTGCACTGAGAAACGATATTCTTCATTTACTTTTTAGGTAGCTGATTTTATGTCTGAGATTGCTCGTACAAAAACTCATCCCGTCATGGTTGGATCTGTCCAGGTTGGCGGTGGCGCTCCCGTTTCCGTTCAGTCTATGTGTACCACTAAAACAGATGATCCAGATGCAACGCTCCGTCAGATCAAGGAGCTTGCCGAGGTAGGGTGCGAGATTATTCGTGTGGCAATTCCTGATGCAAAGGCCTTGGATGGCTTTGAAGAGATTTGCAAATACTCGCCACTTCCTGTTGTTGCCGATATTCACTTTGACTATAAGCTGGCGCTTGAAGCTTCTAAGCGAGGTGCGGCAGCCCTTCGTATTAACCCAGGAAACATTGGCTCTATGGAGCGCGTTGATGCTGTCATTGAGGCAGCTAAAGAGGCACATATTTCAATCAGAATTGGCGTTAACGCAGGCTCTCTTGCTAAAGAATTTGATACGAGACAAGATATGACCCTTGTCGAGAAACTCGTTGCGTCGTCAAAGTCTTTTGTAGAGCATTTTTCTTCTCGCGGTTTTGACGACATTGTCTTGTCTGCAAAAGCTCACGATGTTCCTACTACACTTGCGGTATATCGAGCGCTTTCCAAAGAGCTTCCACAGATTCCTCTGCATGTAGGCGTTACAGAAGCCGGTGCGTTAAGGCAGGGAACGGTAAAGAATTCTGCTGCGGTGGGCATTTTGCTTGAGAGTGGTATTGGCGATACCATGCGCCTTTCTCTGACGGCCGATCCCGTAGAAGAAGTCCACGTAGCATGGGAGCTTCTTGCGGCTCTTGGTATGCGTCGCATTAAACCAGAGCTGGTGAGCTGTCCTACGTGCGGCAGGTGTGGCGTTGATATGATTCCTATTGCAGAAGAAGTTACCAAACGCTTGGATGGCGTTCGTGCTCCAATTTCTGTAGCAGTCATGGGATGTGTTGTTAACGGTCCTGGTGAGGCTAGGGGCGTTGACCTTGGTGTAGCCTGTGGCAAAGGTCAAGCAGTGTTGTTTGAAAACGGCAATCCTATTAGAAAAGTTCCTGAAGATAAGATTGTTGATGAGTTATTCGCCGAAATTGAGAATCGTTTTGGCAAAAAATAAGTAAACTATACGTATTACTTCATATTGAAAGGAAACTACCTTGAAGCACTGGATGCGCATGTCTTCTTTGTATGCACCAACACTCAAAGAAGACCCAGCTGAGGCTGTACTTGCAAGTCACCGCCTGCTCCTTCGTGCTGGCATGATCAGAAAGACCGCTGCAGGCCTCTACTCTTATCTGCCACTTGCATGGCGCTCTCTTTTAAAGATTGAGGCCATCATCCGCGATGAGATGGATGGCATTGGTGCTCAGGAGATTCTTGTTCCTATTATGACCCCCGCTGAGCTCTGGGAAGAGTCTGGTCGTTGGGACGTCTATGGTGATGAGCTCATGCGTATGCATGACCGTCATGATCGTCAGTTTGCTCTTGGCCCAACTCACGAGGAAACTTTCACAGACCTTATTAGAAATGAGCTCAAGAGCTATAAGCAGCTTCCTGTAACGCTCTATCAGATTCAGGATAAGTTCCGTGACGAGCGTCGTCCACGTTTTGGTCTTATGCGCGGCCGTGAGTTCATTATGAAAGACGGATATTCCTTCTCGGCAAATCAAGAGTCGCTGCAAGAGTGCTATGACCAGGAGAAGGTTGCTTACCAGAACGTTTGTGACCGCACTCGTCTTAAGGCTCTGCAGGTAGTTGCAGACTCTGGTCAGATTGGTGGAGACACCTCTGTTGAGTTTATGGCGCTGGCAGACGCTGGCGAAGCAAGCCTGGTCTACTGCGATTGCGGCTATGCTGCAGATACTGAGGCAGCTGCAGCAAAGATCAACGTAGAAGAGCGTGAGTCTGGCAAGATGTGTGAGATTCACACTCCTGGCATTGGCTCCATTGATGATGTTGCTGAGTTCCTTCACGTTTCACCTGCAGCAACTCGTAAGGCTCTAGCTCTTGTTGACGGAAACGGTAAGCCAGTTGTGTGCTTTGTTCCAGGTACTCATGAGCTCAATGAGGTCAAAGCTGAGCACGTCTTTGGTGACTATCACATGATGACCGATGAAGAGCTAGAAGAGTATGGCCTCATCAAGGGCTTCATTGGACCTGTTGGTCTACCTGAGGGTATCCGCGTTGTTGGAGATCTCTCCCTCGAAGATACTCAGTGGTGGCTCTGCGGCGCTAACAAGGCAGACTACCACCTTGATCATGTTGAGCTTGGTCGTGACTTTGAGATTAACGAGTGGAAAGATCTTGTTACTTCTCAGGAGGGCGATATTTGTCCTGAGTGCGGTCTTCCTCTGCATGCTGCTCGCGGTATTGAGGTTGGCCAGGTATTCCAGCTTGGCACCAAGTACTCTTCAGCTCTTAACGCTACCTTCACAGACGAAAACGGCGAGGACAAGCCTCTTGTCATGGGCTGCTACGGTATTGGTGTTTCCAGACTGCTTGCTGCCGTTGTTGAGCAATACAATGACGAGAAGGGCATCAAGTGGCCAGTCTCTGTTGCTCCTTATGAGGTTTCTGTTCTTTGCCTCTCCGATAAAGACCCAGAGATTTGGGATGCAGCAGGTTCTGTAGCTGACGCCTGTGTTACAGCTGGTCTTGAGACTGTTGTTGATGATCGTGCAGAGCGTCCAGGCGTTAAGTTTGCAGACGCAGATCTTATCGGCTTCCCATGGCAGGTTATTGTGGGCAAGAAGGGCGTTGCAAACGGCGTTGCAGAAGTCAAAGAGCGTACTACCGGTGAACGCTTTGAGGTTGCCCTTGATGAAGTTGGCTCTTGGCTGGCCGAGAAGATCCTTCCAGAGCGCGAGCTTTAAAATATACAACCAATTAGAAAATTGTCGATAAAAACAGAGCTTTGGTTTGCTATAGTATTTCCCGCACCATGTTCGGGGAATTAGCTCAGCTGGGAGAGCGCATGACTGGCAGTCATGAGGTCAGGGGTTCGATCCCCCTATTCTCCACCACGCATTCTGGCGGCGGCATCAGTCGCCGCTTTTTTCTTACGGGCTCATGGCGCAACGGTTAGCGCAGGGGACTCATAATCCCTGGGTTGGGGGTTCAAATCCCTCTGGGCCCACCAAATACACATGTGGCGAGAAACCCTTTGGTTTTCTCGCCATTTCTTTTACCGAAACACTCTACCGTTCAATGATTCGATTACTTAATTTATATAAAAGACGGGTACAATAGCCAAAGTGATATTTGATAGATAGGGGATATATGACTCCTGAGACTCGCAAAATGAAGCTCTTTAGTCTGGCGCTTTTGATTGGCGGACTTTTAGGTCTCGTTAATGTTGCGGTTCTTGTAATTGGTGCTGGCC
>JABZHN010000019.1:0-30130 GCA_015258835.1 Atopobium sp. | reverse complement strand
GGTAAGTATATATGAAAAGAAATCGCAGTTATACCGCCAAAACACCCAGTTATAGATATTCTTAAAATATCTATAACTGGGCTATAAAAACGTTTTTGATACAGCAATTACAGCGACTGAATAATTTCTTCTCCGCGAGCATTCTGTGGGATAAAGCGAATCTCACGGCGAGGCTCAGCATCGTCTGATCTCAGCTCTTCCTCAGACAATCTAGAAACATACACATCAAGGGTTCTCTCGCCAATTTGCTCTGCAAATTGTTCTCCCCATTCGATGATAGTTGGGCCGTCAGACTCAAGCGCATCGTACAGGCCCGTATCTTCAAGCTGATCAGGGTCGTTTAGGCGATACAGGTCAAAGTGGTAGAGCGGCATAAGCGTGCCCTCATAAACCATCTCGATAGTAAAAGTTGGGCTGGTTACGTCATCAGTAACACCCATACCAGCGGCAATACCTTTGGTGAGCTGGGTCTTTCCCGCGCCTAGGTCTCCCGTAAGTACCAGAACGTCTCCCGCTTGCAGGAGTTTGCCCAGAATCTGACCAAGAGCAATGGTCTGTTCTGTGGTAGTAGAGACATATGTGCCAGCCGCAGTTTTCTCTGGCAGGTTGCTTGCTGCAGTATTGCTTGCTGCAGAGCCATTGTTTGCTGTAGCGTCATTTACGCCAAGATTTGCGCTGGTAGAAAGGTTAGTCACAAGAGCCTCCTCGAGGGTGTTCCTCAAGCCAATCAGCAAGAAGCCGCAGGTCATCTTTGAGGAACTGCGCCCACTCCTTGCGGTAAATAGTTGATGCGGGATGCATGGTAGGCAGCACGCTAAAGGCGCCTATCTGGTAAAACTTGCCGCGCAGCTCCGTCACGCCCTTATCGGTGTGCATGACAAACTGCGTTGCAAAATTTCCCAGGCAGACAATAACGTCTGGCTTAATAGCGCGAATCTGGTCGCGAAGGTATGGGGAGCACTCCTCCACCTCAGCTACCTTGGGATTTCTGTTTGAAGGCGGTCGGCATTTGACCACATTAGAGATAAAAACATCCTGGCGAGAAAGGCCAACTTCTTCTAACAACGCATCAAGCTTTTTGCCCGATACGCCTACGAAAGGTTGACCGCTTAGATCCTCATTTTTACCAGGAGCTTCTCCCACAATCATGACGCGAGCCGTGGGATTTGGGCCACCAAACACAATGTTGGTGCGTGTTTCCCACAGCGGACACTTCTTGCAATCAGTTATCTGCTTGCGAATCTCGTCAAGCATGACTGCCATTAGATGTACACCTTATCGAGGCGCGCACCAAAGTTGCAAACTACCTCGTAATTGATGGTCTCGCGAAGGTCAGCCATCTCATCTGCAGTGATCTCTTGGTCGCCGTCTTTGCCGATAAGGGTAACCACGTCACCATAGCGGATCTCATGCGCAGGTTTATTAGCGTGCGTACCTGCGGTATCAACAGCAATCATAAACTGATCCATGCAGATGTTGCCTACCTGGCGGACACGGTCTCCGCGCGTCAAAACGTCCATGCGGTTAGAAAGGCTGCGTGCAAGTCCGTCGGCATAGCCAATAGGCACAGTAGCTACCTGGATGTTATTGCGAGGAACGCGCCACGTCATACCATAGCCAACACCGTCACCAACAGCTGGATAGACCACGCGCGTCACGCGACCGCGCACGCTCATAACGGGCTGGAGGTCAATGCGAGGAATGGTGAGCTTACTTGGGTGAAGTCCGTACAGACCAATGCCCACGCGGACCATATCAAACTGAATGTCTTTATGCAGGATAGTACCAGGCGTGTTATCAGCGTGCACCAAGCCCAGCTCATAACCTGCGTTTTTAAGCGTTGTAACTGCTTCAATAAAGCGATTAACCTGCAGGTTAAAGTCCCAGTTGTCAAGAGAATCGGCCGTAGCAAAATGCGTAAAGGTACCAGCGCATTCAAGGCCCCTGTGGAAATCAATAGAACCACGAACCTCAAGTAGATCTTCTCGCCTGACACCAATACGGGTCATGCCAGTATCAATAACCAGGTGGTAGCGGCCCACCTTGTTAGCTGCGGCGGAAGCTTCGCCATACGCAAGAGCAAAGTCAACCGTGTAAACAGAAGGCATGATGTCAAAGCGGACAAGATCTGGAATGGAGGTGACCGGCGGCTCAGAGAGCACCAGAATGGGGTTATCAATACCCGCACAACGCAGCTCCACGCCCTCATCAACTGTTGCAACGGCAAACTGATCGGCACCCACAGACTGCATGGCCTTAGCACACTGAGCAGCGCCATGGCCGTATGCGTCAGCCTTAACCACGCACATCATCTTGACGCCACGGTTAAGCTGGGCCTTAAACGCCTTTACGTTGTGGCGGACGGCAGAAAGATCAATCTCTATCCAAGCCCATCTATCCTGAGGATATGCCGACATCAGGCTCACCTACTCCGCAGCTTCTTCAAAGTCTGCCATAGGAAATGCAATCTGCTCCTCAAGCGCATCGGAAGCAAGGCCAATAACGTCGCAGATGTCGCCAGCCATAGCTCCGCGTACACCGAACTTCTCGGCAGCTAGCTGACCTGCGTATGCGTGAACCTCACAGGCAAGCGAGCAGAAGGTTGGCAGGTCATCAACTTGACCAGCAACCTGAGCCAAGCGGCCAGCGATGGTACCAGCAAGAACATCGCCAGAGCCAGCAGTTGCCAGTGTGACAGGACCAGGCTTTGGCAGCACGGCTTTCTGAACGCCCACGCAACCGGTAGCGGTGCCCTTAGCAACAATGACCAGCTCAGAGCCACCATCTGCCCAGACAATCTTGCGAGCAGCCTCAAGCTGAGCTACCAGGCTTGCAGGAGGATTGTCTACCTGGTTGACTAGGCGACCAAGCTCGCGACGATGTGGCGTCATAATGAGCGGAGCGGTACGACGCGTGAGTTCAGGGAAATCAGGGAGGTTGTTATTGGTGAGGCGTGCAATGCAATTGAGCGCGTCGGCATCAACAATAACGGGCAGCTCAGAGTCAAGCAGTGCAGACGTAACCTTGACGGTTCCGCCAGAAACGCGCATACCCGGACCAACCAGCGTAACGGTACGCATGGCAGCAAGCTGCAGTACCAGTGGAGCTGCTTCCTCGGTAAACACGCCCTCAGCATCGCACGGAAGGCCAATAACGGGAACCTCTGGCAGCATCATCTGAACGCTGCCGACAATGGCCTCGGGAACTGCCAGGGTGACGTAACCAGCGCCTGCACGAGCAGCCGCCTTAGCAGCAAGAACAGCGGCTCCAGGGAAGCGGCTTGAGCCGCCGACCACCAGCACGGAGCCGCGCGAGTACTTATCGCAGTCGTTGAGCTGAGCGGGAACACAAGCAAGATAATCTTCCAGGTCAACGCGCCAGGCAACAGGGTCTGCCTCAACAACCAGGCGCTCAGTCTGCTCGGCCAGAGGAGCCACAACAATAGAGCCGCAAACGTCGCGGCCTGCGTCTGCAATAAGGCCGGGCTTGAGCGCAATCATGGTAACGGTAACGTCAGCGACAACACACGCGCTTTCTACCTGGCCCTTCTGTGCAGAAAGGCCACTGGGAACGTCAACGGAAAGCACGCGAGCGCCGGACTGATTCAGGCACTCAATCCAAATATCAAACGGAGCACGAACCTTGCCGTGAAAGCCTGTGCCCAGCATGCAATCAAGCACCACGTCAGCCGTTGCCAGCAGGTCAATCAGCTCCTGGCGAGAAGGTCCCACAAGCACGGAGACTCCCGCGCGAACGGCGCGCTGCGCCATCTGACGTGCAAGATCGCCTGAAATCTGATCAGGCTCAAGAGGAGTGACTACCTTAACGTTGCAGTTTCTAGAGCGCAGCGCTTCTGCTGCCACCCAGCCATCTCCACCGTTATTGCCAAGGCCTACAAGGATGACAACGTTAGAGATGTCCCCTCCCATGCCAAGGGCCTCTTGAGCAGCAGCGTAACCTGCACGGTGCATGAGCTCGGAAACGCTCACGCCCACGCGTGTCAGCGCAATCTCTACACGCTTGATGTCCTCAACATTTAGTACCGGCTGCATAACTTACTCCTCGGATTTAACAACATCATCAAAGGTTGTCTCAATTATAGGTTCTTGCACGCGCTCAAGCTCATCCAACACAGAACGAGCTTCTTTGAACGAACGTGCCAGCTCTTGGGCAGCATCTTCCTTTTGATCTACCTTAGGTTTTACGGCGTTGGTTACCGCAACCGCATTGGCCACCGCAACATCTCTGGTATACGAGATAGAAAGTGCAATCTCCTGCACGCCCTGTTCAGCCGCAATCTGTGCAGCCTTGCCCGCTAGACGAGCCTGTGGCCTGCCCAGCTGATCTCTCTCAACAGAAACATCCTGAAAACCAATACCAGACGAGAAACCCGTTCCTAAGGCTTTGAGCACGGCTTCTCTTGCTGCAAAGCGGGCAGCATAGTGCTCCGCAGGGCGAGCAGTGCGCTCACAATACGCACGCTCGGCATCGGTGAACATACGGCGAATAAAGTGAGGGCGTCTCTCAATTGCCTGCTGCATGCGGGCAATCTCAAGCATATCTACACCTATTCCTGCCAGTGCCATCGTATCCCCTGGATCTATCTGCGCTTAAGCGCTGAGCCTATACTCCTCAAGAGCGTCGAGCACAATCTGATTTGCCTGCTGGCAGAGCTCATCGGTTGGAGCTTCTGCAAGAACGCGCACCAGAGGCTCTGTTCCGGAAGCGCGGACCAACACGCGACCATTGCCCTCAAGGAACTTCTCGGCAGCTGCAACCGCGTCGTTGACCTTAGGAGACTGCATCGCAGCCTCTTTGTCGGTGACGCGGACGTTAACCAACTGCTGTGGATATAGTGTAACGGGACGAGTCAGCTCAGAGAGTTTCTCGCGCTCTGCTCGTAAGACCTCCATAATACGGAGGCTGGTCAAGATGCCGTCGCCGGTCTTTGCCAGGTCACCAAAGATGATGTGGCCACTCTGCTCGCCGCCCAGGCTGTACTCGTTATCGTTCATGCAAGCGTAGACGTACTTATCGCCTACGCTGGTTTTCTCGTAAGAGAGGCCAGCGTCGTCAAATGCCTTAAACAGGCCAAAGTTGCTCATGACAGTAGTAACTACGGTCTGCTTTGCCAGGCGACCATACTTGTTGAGGTAGGTGCCGCAGACGTAGAGAATCAGGTCTCCGTCAACTACGTGGCCGCGCTCGTCAACTGCCAGGCAGCGGTCTGCATCGCCGTCGTAGGCAAAGCCCACGTCAAGGCCATTCTGGACTACAAAACGCTGCAGCTGATCAATGTGGGTAGAACCGCAATCAACATTGATGTTGAGGCCGTTTGGAGCGTTGTTGATAACGTGCGTCTCGGCACCCAGGGCGTCAAAGACAGGGCGAGCAACACTTGAAGCTGCGCCGTTTGCGCAATCCAGGCCAATCTTCAGGCCCTGGAGGCTAAAACCGCAGCTAGCAATAAGGCTGGAGATGTAGCGGTTGCGGCCCTGCATGTAATCAACCGTGCGACCAATGCTGTCACCGGTTGCCAGAGGAACGTCAAACTCGCCGTCAATATAGGACTCTACCTGCTCAAGGACGTCCTCGTCCATCTTGTAGCCCTCTTTGTTGACCAGCTTGATGCCGTTATCGGTGAACGGATTGTGGGACGCAGTAATCATGACGCCGCAGTCAAAGGCACCGTCTACTACCTCGTAGCTAACGCCAGGTGTAGGAATAACGTGCAGCATGTACGCGTCAGCGCCGGAAGCAACCAGGCCCGAGACAAGCGCGGACTCAAACATGTAGCTTGACCTGCGGGTATCCTTACCAATAATGATGCGAGCCTTGCGAGCCTGCTTAGCTCCGTAATACCAGCCAATGAAGCGGCCAATTTTGTATGCGTGATCGACGTTCAGACCCTCGTTTGCACGGCCTCTAAAGCCGTCGGTTCCAAAGTACTTCATAAGCGTCTCCTAGCTGCGAATGTGGTGTTGTCGGGTGGAGAGCAACTTGCGCGCGAAGCGCCAGCGAACTACTCGACAGGTGGGGCTTCTCGCCAGATGGCGAGAAGAACGTGCGGACTGAAGCGGTTGCACAAATATGCAAAATGCAACCATTTAAAAGTATACAAAAAAGAGACCTGCCGATATACAACAGGTCTCTTTGTGAGGACTTTTTTGGGTCCAGCGGCCTTAGCGCTTGGAGAACTGAGGACGCTTACGAGCCTTCTTCAGACCGTACTTCTTACGCTCGACCGCACGAGAATCGCGGGTGAGGTAGCCGGCCTTCTTAAGGTCATCACGATACTCGCCAGCCTCGAGAAGAGCGCGAGCGATGCCCAGGCGAAGAGCGCCGGACTGGCCGTTGATGCCGCCGCCATCGCAGTTTGCGAGGACGTCGAAACGACCAAGAGTATCAGTAATGCGGAGAGGTGCGGTTGCGTTGTCTACGAGCTGCTGGCGACCAAAATACTGGACTGCCTCGCGGCCGTTAACGGTAACCTTACCAGTTCCAGGAACAAGACGAACACGAGCGACGGCCTCTTTACGACGGCCGGTGCCGGTGTAAACAGCGGTGTTATCTGCCATCGTTTAGCCCTCCAGCTCAATCTTGACGGGATTCTGTGCAGCATGTGGGTGCTCAGCGCCGGCGTAAACCTTAAGCTTCATACCCTGCTTGCGACCAAGAGTGGTCTTAGGAAGCATGCCCTTGACTGCGTGCTCAACAACACGCTCTGGGTGCTTCTCCATCTCTTCCTTGAAGGAAGTGATCTTCAAGCCACCAAGGTAGCCGGAGTGACGCCAATACTCCTTGTGGTCAGCCTTAACACCAGTAAGGACAACCTTGTCTGCATTGATGATGACAACAAAGTCACCAGTATCAGCGTTTGGGGTGTACTGTGGCTTGTTCTTGCCACGAAGAATCATGGCAGCCTTTGTAGCCAGACGACCGAGCGTTGCGCCCTCAGCGTCGATGAGCACCCACTTGCGCTCGACTTCGCCAGCCTTGGCGAACTGAGTCGACTTCTTCACTTGACTCCTCCTACGAATTACGAGTTGATAACCCCTGGACGGGTCATCGATGCTTTTTCTTGTCAGAGATTACGGGGCTCTGTGGAAAAGCCTTAAAAGTATACTCCACTCTTTAGCTGTTGTACGCGGGAATTTTTGTTGCTTCACGAATGCAACAATTCGTTCAAATTTGACGGGTTTCTCCACGTTGAAAAGCCGTCCACAGCACAAGAACAACCACTTGGCCTGCTGTGCGATGCATTTTGTTTCGACTTTTTATTTTATGGGGCGAGAAGTGCGGGCGTGCTCGTATGTTTACACCAAGGTCAAAGCTACAGCGTCAGGAGGAAATGATGCGTGACACAGATTTTGTCGCACGTTTGCACCGGAACTTTGCGTTGCTGGGCGGCCAGCTTAAAACCCGACTCAAAACCCAACTCAAAACCCGACTTAAGAACCATATGGTACTGGGCACCGCGCTTGCTCTGTTTGCAGCGCTTTTGCTGGTGATTCCATTCTATGGTTGCTCTCCAGCCGCCTCTGAGAACACTCAAGGCAGCTCAACCGCTCAGTCTGAGGCACAGAAGGATCAGAAAGAAGAGGCTCCTAAGGGAACGGTTAAAGCAACATCGTTCTACTCGCCAACCCTTGGCTTGGACTGGAACTATGACGTCTACCTGCCTGCAGACTACGAGTCCAATCCCGATAAGACCTATCCTGTTATTTACATGCTGCATGGTCTGTACGGCAATCACCGCAATCTGCTGGAGCGCTTTGATTCGTCCGCCATGCTTGACGAGGCCATTCAAACCGCTGGTCAGGGAGCTATCGTAGTCTTTGTTGACGGCTTTAACAGCTTCTACATTGACTCCGCTGATCGCGGCCTCAAGATGGAATCTGCCATCATGAACGACCTGGTACCTTACATTGAGAGTACGTATCGTGTGTCAAAGGACCGCAAGGATCACGCAATCGGCGGCATTTCCATGGGCGGTTATGGTGCAGCTCGTTTTGTTTTGCACCACTCCGATTACTTTAGCAAGGGCATTTTGCTCTCGCCTTCCGTTTGGACAACGCTTGCTGACGACAACTTTATTTACACATCTCAGCACGCCTTTAGCGACGGAACCACCAGCTGGTCTTGGAATCTGTACAAGAAGCTGTTCCCAACTCAGTATCTTGGTGAGGTTGATCCAAGTCAGGTTTCGTTCTTTGTTGCAACAACCTCCGATGACGGAGTTGTGCCTGTTGCTGACGTGGACGCCTTTGTTGAGCAGCTCAAAAATGCTGGTATCAACGTTGACTACCAGCGCGACTCCGGCGACAACCACAACTGGAAGTACTGGTCCAGGGTTGCTCCAACTGCGTATGCTTGGGCGCTCGACCAGTTCAAGAGCGCCGACAGCAAGTAAGCGCTGACGGCACCGGGCGGCGCGGTGCGGGGCCAAGCCGCGAGTGCGCCACGGGCACGGCGGGCGGTGCGGGTCCAGGATGGGCCGCGAGTGCGCCGGGTTTCTCGCCAGAAAAGACCGCGGATATGCGCGTAACAGCGCTGTCCGCGGTTACTTTTTTGCCGAAACTGAAGTATTATCAGCGTAGATAACTTGCGCCGATTGCGGCGCTATTCAAGCGCCCATTTCGACGCCGCAAACCGAGGAGCGATCATGTCCAGCATCTACACCGTCACGCTCAACCCCGCCCTGGACAAGACCGTCCAGGTGCCAAACTTTGCCGTTGACCAGGTAAATCGCATCACGTGGCTCAGGCGAGACGCGGGCGGCAAGGGCATCAACGTCTCCAAGGTTATCACTAAGCTGGGCGGACAGTCTACCGCCATCGCCGTTCTTGCAGGTCAGACCGGCAAATGGATCGCTGACACGCTTGGTGAGAATAACATCAAGGTCCAGGCGATTTCCGTTCCCGGCGAGACGCGCACCAATCTTAAGGTCGTTGACACCGAGGGTGGCACCAACACCGACATCAACGAGCCTGGTCCCGAGGTCACCGACACCGTGCTTGACCAGGCGCTTGCTGACGTGATTGCCAAGACTTCCGCTGGCGACATTGTCGTTCTTTCCGGCAGCCTCCCCCGCGGAGCTTCCGCTGATACGTATGGCCGCTGGACTCGCGCGCTGCGCGACGCCGGACTGAAGGTTTACCTGGACGCCGACGGCGCGGCCCTCTCAGCTGGCCTTGAGCAGAAGCCGTACTTTACCAAGCCAAACGATCACGAACTCTCCGCCATGCTTGGCCGCGAGCTGACCGACGTGGACGCGATTGCCGCTGCCGCGTCCGAAATTGTTGCTGGTGGCATCGACACGGTCTGCGTTTCCATGGGCGGCAACGGCGCCGTTTACGCCACGGCCGACGAGGTTTGGTATGCAGGTCCAGTAAAAGTCCAGGTAGGAAGCACTGTCGGTGCCGGTGACTCCGTTGTGGCGGCGCTTGCCTTTGCGGATGCACAGGGCCTCTCGACAGAAGACGCGCTTCGACTGGCCATGGCCACGGGCGCCGCAAACGTCATGGAGAGCGGAACTCAGGCGGCGGAGCGCTCGGTTGTGGATTCGCTTATCGAGAAAGTACAGCTCACGCGCTTGCGTTAACGTTCGGGATGCGAGCGCGCGCCGGCCGCGAGTGCACGGGTGCGCGGGGCACGGGCTGGTCGCGGGTGCGCGGGTACGCGGGCCGGTCGCGGGTGCGCGGGGTTTCTCGCCAGGTGCGCCTTAACAACATGCGCGCCTGAAAAGTGCAAAGAATCTGTATTTTGAATACAGATTCTTTGACAAAATCAGGCAAATCCACAGATTCTTTGATGCTTTTAGGCAAAATCCACCGAATCTTTGATGAAATCAGGCGCGTGAAAGACGGACCGTCTGCTCCAAATTTTTGAGCCTGAAAACTGCATCACATCTGAGTAAAACAGCTCAGACATGGCGAGAAAAACCGGCAAAACCACTCAGATATTGTGCACTTTTCCGGCAAATCATTCAGACATGGCGAGAAAATCAGGCGCGCATAATGTCGCGCGCATAATGTCGCGCTTGTAGCACCGTCGTGCGAAAACGCTCGCGATCTTTCCGCAGTTATTCAGTAGCACCCGCGTTCTTCCTGCGGTTACATTCAAGCTTCCAGCCGATTATCCAACCAACTGCAAGAATGTAATTCTCGATAGCGCCAACCAAATTTACCGACTCGTGGGCGCTCAAAAAATGAATGAAATGATTGGTTCCAATTCCGATACCGACCAGAATCAGTGCGAGCAAAATCGCACGTAGATAGACCCAATCGTAGTGGAAACACGTGGTAACCAAAATGATGAGCACCGCGAGATTCCAAAAACCAATCTCTCGCTGCCAACCGGTCGAAATACCATAAGCGGCATTGCTTCCCATGTACTCGGGGGCGACGATCTGCAGAATTGCCGCACCGGTCATTGCAATGATAACCAGCGCAAACATCACTTTCAAAAACTTGTTCATGGGTGTCTTCAAAACAAACTCTTTTCGTATCAATTTGTGCTTCCTGCGCAGGTCACGCGCAAGCCACCGCAGGTCACGCGAGTGCTGGTTCGCGCACCCTACTCGATAAAACTTTTAATCTCTTCGAGGCGCTCAAGTGCAACTTGTCGACCTGTCAGGTACAGAGACAGCAGGGCCTCACCGGACTTCTCGTTAACTTTAACTTCAACTGGCTCGGGAGGCTCAAGCACCAGCACCCTACCCTCTTCCTCCAGCTCAAAGAGCTGTTTGCGCTGATCCATGTAACGCTCGGCGCGAGAAGCCAGCGCAGCTTCAAAGTATGGATACGCGGAGTAGAGCTGCGAGCGAAGGGCAATCTGCTCGTTGACGTCGGTTTTTACGAAATTCCTGTCCTGCGTGACAATGACCAGCGCTTTCTTTGCCGGCTTGTGGTCGGGAATGTTAACCGCACGCTCTGCTTTTCCGTCAGGCAGGCCAAGCGCTGCCGCAAACGGAATTGAATCGGTTGTTCCGCCGTCCAAATAACGATGTCCGTCCAGCTCAACCATGCGAGAAACCGTTGGCATCGACGCGGACGCTCGGACCATGGTCACGTCTTCCGGGAACTTTTTTACGTGCAGATACGCCGACGTGCCAAACGTAACATCGGACGCAACCACGTACATCTGCATGGGATTTTGATTGAACGCCTCGTTATCGCAGGGATCCAGGTGGTTTTGGATTTCGTCAAACATAAAATCCGCGCCCGCAATGTCACCGGTCGTGATCAGTGAGCGGATCGAAAGAAAACGGGGGTCATCTCTAAAGGCCAGCATGATGCGCATGGCGCGGCCCATCTGCTTGGACCTGAAGCTCACGGCGTTGATAGCACCTGCGGAAACTCCCCACACACTCTCAAAGTTGGTGACGCCCTTCTCGCGAAGCACATCAAGGATTCCAGCGGTAAAAATGCCTCGATAACTGCCGCCTTCTAGAATAAGCGCAGTTGAAGATAGGTGCGTCGACTCCTGCTCTACGCCACCGTTTTGCGAGAACTTCTGCTGCTGATCTTCCATAACAACCTCCGAACTTTGTTATTCAGAGTGTACCCAATTTCCGCCTGGCCGCCCAATCGGTTTCCGCACAAAAAAGTGCCCGAATCTCGGGCACTTTACATGCATGTTATGTTCTTCTGGCGAGAAACCCTTTGGCTTTGCAACGCGGTCGGCGTCGAAGTTGCCGCGGCCAGCGTCGCAGGCTCTTCCCCTACTTGCGGACCTTACGAGAAACAGCAACAAAACCAAGACCGCTTACTGCAAGAACAGAAGCTGGAATAACAACGTCTGCGACACCAGTTGCAGGAAGAATGGACTTCTTCTCTGGTGTTGGTGCAGGAGCTGGTGTAGGCTCTGGCTCTGGTGCTGGAGCTGGCTCTGGATCAGGGGTTGGAGCTGGAGTTGGATCTGGAGTAGGAGTGGGTGTAGGCGTTGGATCTGGAATGCGAACAAACTCAACCTCAATGACCTCGTCAAAATCTAGCGCAGGAGTCCAGTGTCCCTTAACGGTAACAGTGCCATCGCCGTTATCGACAATGACTACGCCGTCAGCATTGCCAACCATAAATCCGTCTGGAATTGGGTTAGTAACATCAGGCAGAAAGTATGCGTCCTCAGGGGCGTATGGATTAACCGTTGGGTCCATAAGCTGCTCTCTGGTTGGAGTTGCAGCTGTAGCAGTAACTCCAGTGGCGCTTGTAGGAGCAGGAGTTGTGTCTTCTGCAAGCGCAAATGTTGGAGCAAGTGCCAGTGCAGCTACAAGAGCAGATGAAGCGATGCAGACCTTTAAATTCTTCATGTGACTTTTACGCCAAAATTTATGCGCCGGGTCCAACGCCGAGAAGCACAAAATTTTTAGCGCATTCCTTTCTGATATGGATTATTTAATTTCTCCGTGAGCAGATACTATCATAGACATGCTGAACAAATGTCGCGTCCGGTCGACATATTCCGCGAACGCACAAAAATTTTAAATGACTTTTAAAACTATTTCTCAAGAGTCTGATAACATTTCTGCAGGTAAACTATTACGCAACTCAGAGTTGACAAATTTCCAACTCAACTTGGTGGCGTGCAATCGAGGCAATTTTTAGAGTAATAGCCATCACATGTGAATCCCACCACATCACCAACAGAAAGGAACAGCCATGTTACTGAGCGAGAAAATCATGAGCCTCAGAAAGCGTAATGGTTGGTCACAAGAAGAGCTTGCACAACAGCTTGGCGTTTCAAGACAGTCAGTTTCTAAATGGGAGTCTATGGCTTCCATGCCTGATATTCAAAAGATTATGGCTATGAGCGAGCTCTTTGGCGTTTCCACAGACTACCTGCTCAAAGACGAGCTTGAAGAGCTTCCAGCCACTGCCATCGCTGTTGATTATGCGGCCTCTTCGGGGCAGGTTGACTCTTCGGATCCCGCTGCCGCAAGCACCGTAGGCAGCACCACGGACAGCACTGACGGCGGCACCGTTGGCGAATCTTCCACTGACAACGCATCTACCAGCAAAACTGTGGCGCCGAAGCTCAGCGTTTCTCTCGACACAGCCACCGAATACCTGGATGCAATCGCACGAACTTCTCGCCCCACGGCAGGTGCAATTACCCTCTTTATCCTGGGGCCCGCGCTTCTTGTCTCGCTTGCAACATACAGCGAAGACGCGCTTTACTTTGATCCGATGCACATTTCTCCAGATGCGATGGGTATCGCAGGCATTTGCATCATGATGCTCTTCATTGCTGCGGGCGTTGGCCTGCTGATTCTCCAGGACATGAAGCTCGCGAAGTTTAAGCAGCTCAAGGAGGCCTCTCTCGAGCTCCAGTATGGTGTCGAGGCTGCCGTTCGTAGGCGCGCCGAGTCCACAGAATCGTTGCGATACGTGCAACAGGCTGCCGGCGTCTGCCTTACCATCCTGAGCGCAATCCCCTTCCTTATTGCCTCGTACTATGGGACTGGCCTCACCTTTGCTCTTGGTTTCTTCGTGGCAGCAATTCTCGTCTCTCTTGGCGTTTACCTGCTGGTTTACTCGGGAATTCTTAGAGATGGCTACAGGGTTCTTCTTCAGGAAGGCGATTTCTCTCACGACGAGAAAAGCAACAAGAGAGACTCCAAATCCGCAGCATTGAAGTACAGGCCAATTGCCAGGGCGTATTTTGGCACCATTACCTTGCTGTACGTGGGCTATAGCTTCATCACCAAGGACTGGAAAAGTTCCTGGATTATCTGGCCTGTTTCCGCGCTCCTCTACCACATCATCATCAGCATCCTGAACGCTCTGAAGAAAAAGTAAGTGCTTGCCAGCATGCGGCGGTCAGGTGCGACTCGCAAGAGCGCGGTCTTCTCGACAGGCCGAGCTCTTGCGCGTGCGGTTCGGCGAAGGTTCTTTTGAGCCTGAAAAACGCATCATGTCTGAGTAAAACAGCTCAGACATGGCGGGGAAAACCGGCAAATTGCTCAGACTTGGTGAACTTTTCCGGCAAATCGTTCAGACATGGCGAGAAAATCAGGCTCCACGTAAACGCCCATGAAACCACACCTGGATACAAAGTCACGTCACTAAAAGTCTGCCTGAAAAATGCAAAGAATCTGTGTTTGGGACACAGATTCTTTGTAGAAATCAGGCAGAATCCACCGATTCTTTTATGTTTTCAGGCAAAACCTACCGATTCTTTTCAGAAATCAGGCGCAGCTACGCGATCCAGAATTAGTTGCGACTTATGCGCGACGAGACGCCTGGTACTTCTCGAAAGCAGCCTTGTATTTCTGCTCCTCTTTCTTGAAAATAGCATTGAAGACTAAGGTTGTAACCAGAAGAATAACCAGGTATAGTGCGGTAAATGACATCCAAGCCTGCGCCATATTTGGAACCCATCCACCAATAAGTGCCATCACCACAAGCGTCGGGAACAGGCAAACGTTGAAGCCAAGGAACCTCTGAAGATAGCTGAGCTTGGTAATCAGCGGCTGATAGTTGAACCAAACCTGCTGGTAAATTCCCGAAAGAGCGCCAGCGGCAATCAGCGTGAGGAGCGTAATGTTATTCTGCCTGTCGCCAAAATTGATTGCCAACGCAATGACGCCATACACAAGCGAGATGCCGGTAAAACATAGTGCTCCAGAAGAAACGCCTTTGCACATAATTTGACCTACTGTTTTATTGAGTCCCTCATCAAATTCTTGCTGAGATTCTTGCTGAGTTTCTTTCCAATTTTGTGATTCGTTGCGTTCCATGATGTTCCCTTCTCTGGGATAAAACTGCTGTTAAAGCTGTGTTTTTGGTGCTGTTCCGATTGGGTTCGGGTGACGTTCGGGTGGCATTTGGGTGGCATTCGGCGCTTAGACCTGCGGCGCGAGAAAAGCCTCTATCCCTTACACAATTCCAATGCGTCGTTTGATCTCGGCGGCATACTTTCTTGAAGCAACAAGGGGCTTCTCGCCAAGCGACAGCAACATGCGGCCAGAACCTGCGGGTTTGATACCCGTAACGTGGTCCAAATTGACCAGTTCCTGTCGAGAAGTGCGCACAAACGCCGTATCTTTCAGGGCGTCTTCGAGCTCGGACAGGCGACTGGAACTTTCCAGCGTCTCGCCGTTTACCAGGTGAATCAGCGTCACGTTTCCGTCCGTTTGGATCCATGACACATCCGCGAGAAGAACGACGCGCCTGTTGATGGTTCCGGGAACGTATCCGGTCATCTTTCCGTCAACCATCTGGAGCTGACGGACAATTCCCGAAACGCGCGGGTCATCGGGGCCGCTCAAGATGGTCACTTCGATTTGCGCGCGACCCTTTTCTTCAACTACACGAATTTCCATAACACTTCCAAACAACTTACTTGACCAAACGTTTCGTTTCTTGCTGTAGCGGAACTGTGTCCGCTTGTCTCCTTGCCTTAAGGCATCTTTAGAATAACGGTTGCATCTCTTATGTGGGATCTCGTGTCACTCAAATGCACTAACTGGCGTGTAAAGTGCACTCTTTGCGCTTCGGGCGCCGTTCTTGCGCTTGAACGACGCTTTGCGCGCGCAAACGCGCACGCGCCCGAGCGCCCACACAAAAAGCCGCCCTCAAAATGAGAGCGGCTTGGAATCACTGTGTGCTAGCCTGCGGTTTCGCGTCAGCGGGTCTGCGAATCCAAGGACATTAACCTCGCCGCAGCTTAGTTTCTAGCTGCGTGAAGCTTGAGGGTACCCAGTGCAAAGAGAACCGCAGCGCCGCCTGCAATAGCAAACATCAGCGTGTTCTGCAGTGCGTCGTCGCCAGTGTAAGGAGTGCGGGACTTGCGAGGCTTAGGGACAACAGGGTTGGTGGTGGTGTTGGTATCTGTGTCAATCAGACCATCGCTAACGTGAGCAGTGTTTACAACCGTAATGTCCTTCTCGCCCTTATTGACCTTGACCTGGAAGGTAACGGTGAGCGTATCGCCCGAAGCAACGTTCTGTGTCCAGGTTACGGTACGCGTAGCTGGATCGTAGGTGCCGCCATTATCAGCGGAGCCATCAACGTAAGTTGTGTGCTCTGGGATGACGTCAGTAATGGTGACATCGCGAGCGGTGTTGGTGGTGTTGGTATAGGTGACGGAGTACGTAAGCACCTGACCAGCAGTTACTTTGTTACCGTCAATGGAGTTGCCCTGATTGTCCAAAACATCCTTCTTTGGCTGAGGCAGAACTACCCAAACACCAATGAAGTGAGCATTCTTGTGGTCGATGACCTCTGAATCGTGATCGTAACCGATGAATACCCAAGTTCCGTCTGGAGTCTCAACACGAGTGACACCGCCAAGTGGCTGATCAGGAGTAACGGTGGTTCCATTAGGAATTCTAGTCTGCTTACCAGGAAGCAGGTCCAGGACCTCCTGAGGAAGTTCCCTGTTAGGAGTGCCGCTGACAAACTCATGGGTCTTCTCGTACAGAAGCTCGGTGGTTACCTTATTGGAGTGAGCGACGTTGCCATCAACAACCTGTGTGAGCTCGTTATCAATGTTGGAACCGTCAGTCTCTACCTTGCTGTTAGTAACAGTCTTGTAGGTAATGATGAACTTCTTGCCACCATTTGCCTTAGTAAGCAGGTGATCCTTGATGTCAACGGTAACCTTCTGACCGTCAACAGAAACGGTATAGTCAGTGCCCTCAGTTAGGGTCTGGCCGTCAAAGCTTACGGTGAGGCTCTGGAAATCAAGGCGCTCGTCAAAGGTGTCAACCATGCTCATTGACTTGATCTTGCCGATGGTATCAATGCCCTGCTTTGGCAGCGTAAAGGTGCCGGTATAGGTAATGGTTTCTCCGGCCTTAGCAGGAGCCTGCTCTGGATCAACGGCCTTTACTGGAGCTGGTGTAATTGCCTCGGTGTATACGCCAAAAAGGCTGCCGCTGGTAGCCGCGCTGGTGGACTCAAACGTCATGCTGTTTGACTTGGACTTAACAGCAAAACCTGCAAGGTTCTTCTCCTGATCAGGACCAGAGGTACCACGAACAGGATTCCAGGTAATATTGTTGCCGCTTGTGCTCTCAACAAGAATGTTCCTGTTATTCATAACAATGCTATCGATGGTGCTATTGGCGTTAATGAGCGAGAAAGTCTCGTTTGCACCAGTGTCACCGACAACGTCAATATCGCTTGGCTGCATAACAAGCTTGAGGTCACAAGGGGTGCCATCAGTGTACTTAAGCTCTACAGTCACGTTTGCGCTGATTGCATAGGACCTGAACATATCAGCAGTGTAGCTGGGGTGATTCACGTCGATGTAGTCCATGATCTGGAAGGACTTAGTTCCCCAGTTCTCATCAACAGTCAGAAATGCAACATCAGTCTTATTTGGATTGTTGTAATCTGCGTTGGCATTCTTAAGGGTAAGGTCCAGCGAGTTAATGGTGACATAAACGTCAACGGACTTGCCGTCAACAGTGCCAGCATTAGAGAACTTCAGCGAGAGAGGCTGAGCATACTGCTGGTTAGAGCCGTCCTTAGTTGGCTGAACAACAAAAGCGGTTGAAGGAAGATTGCCTGTATCTGAAGCAGGAATCTCTACACGCTTAACGCCAGTTCCCTGCGAGAGAACAGTCATGTTGTCTCTGGTCAGCGTGAACTGGTAAATGTTGATCTGGGTAAGATCACTATCGTCTTTCTGGCGATCAAGTGCCTGAGCTGTGTTAATAGACATAAACAGGCATGCCACAACCATGGTGAGAAAGACTGAGATTCTCTTAAGAAAACCTTTTTTCATGATGGCCCCTCAAAAAGATGTGCATATTACATCTATATTTTCTTACAAATTGATAGCCAAAACATATGAGAAATTAGTATTCACATAAAAAGTGAATTTGGCTGATAAATAGTACAGTTCACATGGACAGTACTGTTTTGAAAATAGTTCAAATTTTTGTATCCACACCGCATCTGCTGCTTGCGAATATGAATTGAGCCATCGCGCTTCAAGACGCCGCACCCAGTCCGCGGCTTCGGTCCGCGCGCCTCTGCTCACTCGCCTTAGTTTGCTCCGCCAGGGCGAGAAGGTCTACCAGCTTGATGATTATCTTGCTCTTGAACTTTCTCTGTCTTGGAGCAAATCCACGCAATGGTATAGCCAACGCAGCCGATAAACAGACAGGTTAGACCTAACATAAGCATTTTCTCGCCAACGCCAAAGTTAATCTCGTATTGAATTTTGAGCGCCAGCGGAGGATCCTGCAAAGGAAGCCCTGCCTTAGCGAACAGGTAGTATGCACCCATAAGCGCACTTAAAATACCTGAAATTAAAAATCCCTGTGAAAGGTTCTTGATTACTTGGGCCGCTTTATTCACGTCGCATCATCTCCTTATGTGGCTATAGTAAAGCAAAACGACGAGAAGCCCAAAAAGAGAGCCTCCACATGAACTACCTCCCATTTCTTGGACACGAGAAATAGAAAGCAGTTCAAAACACACCTAAGTCAGATAATCTGTTAAAAAGACGTATACATTACGCTGAAAATACCTCAAACGTGCAGAATATCGTCATTAGGTGTGTAAAATGCCCGCATCTGAGCAGAATATCTGACTTAGGTGTGTTCCGTAGATACAGAATTCATCGATAGTTAAATTTCTTATATTTCTCTATTCATGTTTAAGCATATTAGATGAAGTTTATGCATAGAGATGCATATCAGGTAGTGCGGCCGCCTAGCTGCCTGGCTATCTTGATTAAGAACATGTCGATTCTTCAGCAGAACACAAGAAAGCTGCGCTATTTTGTGCGCCAGGCTTAAAAGCCAACGCTAACACGCTGCAGAATCATAATCACCCGCACAATAAACTGCCTCCCATTTCTTATGTCCAAGAAATGGGAGGCAGTTCAGTACTGGTTCTCTTTTGATGTGTAGGTGTTTTGTAGTGGATTGAGCTGCTTACTTTCCGCTTGCCATCTTAGCTGGATACCACTTTTGGAACCACGCCGTAAACAGACCCATTCCAATAGGAACCAGGTTATTCACAATAACCAAAATACCACCCACGCCATTTTGAACTGCAAGCCAGCTCCAAATGGCCGTTAACACGTACATAGCACCCCAACATGCAGCCAAAATATAATTTGTCTTCATGAACAGCGGATTGTTGTAGGCACTATCTCCGCCGTAGCTGTACTTAACATATGCAGCGCAGAGAGGCTCCTTAGTAAGGCATGATGCAAGCCACATAAGACCAAAAGCCAGGTAACCCAAATTGACAATAAGATTCCCGTCGCCATTTCCGCTCATAAAAACGCCTGCAGACAATGCTCCAACCAGGGCAAATGAGATTCTGTCCCAGATGGTGAACTTGAAGTTCCTCATAATAAGCGGCATTAAAGCAGTAACAAGCAGCACAATCATGGCGCCAACCTGAGAATCAAACGATGTTGCAGTCCAGAAGGTAATCCAAGGGAGCAGCATTGTAATCATCTGAGGGTTTTTCTGCGTGTTGTCCGCTTCTTCAAGCGGCACGTTCTGCGCACCTCCAGATGCGCCGCCAGGAGTGGGACCAAAATACTTATCCCAATCAATCATGAAGGAAAAATCACCCTCAACGGTATACAGGTGCTTACCCAGCGCCTCTGGTCCGCTTATCTCGCCACGAGAAATGGACTGCCAGACCTCAAACGGAGTGTTGAGCTTTGTGGTGGTAGTAAGACTGCCATCAGTAAAGACCCTGCTGCCGTCTTTGCCCAGCAGAATCTGGTAGCTACGCCCAAGATCGGTGTAGTTCATCTCAAGCACGCGATCTTTTCCGTCGTAAGCCGTCTTATCATACAGGGCCGCCATCTGCGAGGTGAAGATATGGTCAAAAGGTACCTGCTCAACGGGTTTCTCGCCAGCGTTATTGCTGCCCTGAGTGCTTGTATCGCGAGAAATTCCCCAGCTTGCATCCGCCATCTGCTCAAACATATCTTTTGGATACAGCAAGACTTTGAGCTCGGCTTTTGTCTGGTCAGAAATGCCGCCCTGAGCGTATTCTATGCCAGCCTTTTTGACAAGCGCCAGGTACTGGTCAGTGCGTGCGGAAAGCTCTTTTACGCGGAAGAGCTCGCCCTGGCCGCAGAAAATGCTCTCGTAGTTGCCCTTGCCAAGAATGTGGTCAAACATCTTGGTAACGCTATCGTAGTTGCCCTCTGACGAATAGAATCCGCAGGTAGAGATAAGAACGTGCTTCTTGCCTGTCATGTCATAGCGAGATTCGTGCGCGCCACTTCCATATCCCCTGTTTGCGTCGCTCATGAAGGGCAAACTCATGGGGAGCTGGCGATCAATCAGGTTCTTCAGCAGTCCAGGTACGTTGAAGTAGTAAAGCGGAAAACTCCAAATAACCAGGTCAGCCCAGAGCTGCTTTTGGATGACGGTTTCTTCATCGTCCGACATAATGCACTGGCCAGGCGTGTTCTTCCAGCAGTGGAAACATCCTTTGCAAGGCTTGATGTCCATAGCGGCAACGTTGAGCTGCTCAACAGTCACGTCTTCATTGGCGTGCTGCTCAGAGACGCCCTCGATAAAACTCTTAGCAAGACGCAGAGAGTTGCTAGCTTTGCCCTTGGGGCTGCCATTAATGAGCAGAATGTTCATGGTGCGCCTCCAACTCCTTCATGCACTTCTCGCTCCATGCCCTAAGCATTTCCTCGTGCATCTTGCCGTACTCGATAGTAAATTGCCAGAACAATGCCTTCTCTGGGTCACTCATTTGAGCTGCGTAAGCGGCCACCGCGCCAGCTGCCAGCTCACTTCCACCAGGAAACGATGAGGCGTTATCTGCGATTCGTTTGAAGAATGCAAGGTTTTCCTCGTAGGAACACTCGCCCCTAAAGAACGTCTGCATCAAAAGCGGAATGCGCAGCACCGAGGACTGGGAGTCTTCCCTCAGCCACCTCTGCAGTTCTTCTTTACCGGCTTCAGTTATCGAGAAAACCTTTTTATCTGGCTTCCCTTTTTGAGCGACGAGCGTTGAAGTAACCCAGCCGTCCTTTTCTAGCGACTGAAGCTCTCTATAAATCTGGCTTGTCTGAGCAGTCCAGAAGTAATTAAGCGACTGTTGAAAGATGGTTTTAATCTCGTAGCCGGACATATCTCCATAATTCAAGAGACCAAGAATTCCCTGCTTGAGCAAATCTCTCATCTCCTTGTATTCCACTTGTTGAATATCTTATAACGATAGTAGTTCCACTTGTGGAATATGTCAACGAAAAATTCTAAAAACTTTGATTACTTTTTGTCTGAAATCACACCCACCCGCCACGGGCGTGAAGATCATGGTGTCAAAAGTAGCTCATATACGATATACTTCTGCCATGGCAATTATCGACGACATATACGCGAACGTGGACGACTTCGGGCTCGTCACCTCCGCCGAGGCGAAGGAGTTCGGCATCCCCAACACCGAGCTCGTCCAGCAGGAGCGGCGCGGTAAGCTCGTGCGCGTCGCCCGGGGCGTCTACAGGATGCCCGTCTGGCCCCACCAAGAGGCCGCCCCCTACGCCATCGCGGTGAAGGCCGCGGGCGAGGGGGCCTACCTCTGGGGCGAGTCCGTCGTGGCGCTGCTGGGCCTCACCCCTACTGACCCCACACGCATCTGGGTCGCCTCCCCAAGGAGGGTCAGGCGCGACGTCGGCCAGGGTGTCACCGTGCTGGGCATGCGCCAGGGGGAGAGCACCACGCACTACGAGGGCGTGCGCTGCCAGCGCGCGGCCGATGCCATCCGCGCTGCCGCGCCGAGACTCGGGCGCGAGCGGGCGCACGAGGCCGCGGAGACGGCCCAGCGCGAGGGGTACATAACCGGCGGGGAGATGGACGACCTGAGGGAGGAGCTCTCATGACCGCGAAGAGGCCGAACAGCATGCGCCACCTCGACGACGCAATCCGCAGGGAGTGCGGGGGCAACCAGGCCGCCTACGTGAGGCTGCGCACGCTCATGGCCAACGCCGTCGTCGCGGGGATGCTGCCCGACGGGGTCGTGAAGGGAGGGAGCGCCATCAAGATGCGCTACGGCAACGCCCGGACGCGCTACACCACCGACCTCGACACCGCGACCGCCACCGACCCCGCCGCCTACGCCGATCTCCTCGGAGCGGCACTTGCCCGCGGCTGGGAGGGCTTCACGGGGCGGGTCGTCCCCAGGGAGCCCGCACACCCGAAGGACGTGCCGGAGGAGTACGTCATGCGGCCTTTCGACGTAAGGCTCTCCTACCTCGGCAAGCCATGGTGCACAGTCCCGCTCGAGGTGGGACACGATGAGATAGGCGACGCCGACGTAGCGGACTGGATCGACCTCGAGGACGCGGACGCGGCGTTCGCAGCGCTCGGCCTCCCCAGCCCGGGGAGGGCGCCACTCATGCCGCTGGAGCACCAGGTGGCCCAGAAGCTGCACGCCGTCACCGGGACGGGCGACAGGGTGCGCGACCTCGTCGACCTGCAGGTCATGTTCTCGAACAGCGACATAGACCTCGCTGCGACGAAGCGCACGTGCGAGAGGCTCTTTGCCTACAGGCAGAGGCAGGCCTGGCCGCCGACGGTCGAGGCTCGCGAGGGGTGGGATGAGCAGTACCAGGCGCTCGCCGAAGGCATGGCGATCATCCAGGACGTCGGCGAGGCGATTAAGTGGGCCAACACGCTTGTCTCGCGGATTGCCACGGCGTAGCCCCACGGCAGCCGCAGACCCGCATCGGGCAACCGATATAGTTTACGGGCCGGCAATCGCCAGCGAGTCCAGGAGAGTACCAGGCTGCCGCAGGAGTCGCTAGGACAGGTCCTTGCGGAGGTACGATCCACCGATATCAACGCCGGCGGATGAACTGCCTCCCATTTCTTGGACACGAGAAATAGGAGGCAGTTCATAGCGGGTGGTTTTATGTTTCGCACGCTTCTCGCGCTCAACAGGCTAAAGCTTCAGAAAAAAGACTCTGCCATTTCTGACAGAGTCTTAACATGCGATTATCATGTGCTCTTTATTGCTCCGGCGTTACCTATTACAGGGCAGAAGCGGTGTGCTCGTTGCATTTTCGCGTGTGTCGTCGCGCTCGTCATATGCGTCGTAGGGAGCTTTGGGGTCATGAACTTTGACTGGTTTGTTGACGTTACACACCTCATCAGTATGAGCAAAGACAAAGTTGATGTCATCCGCCCAGCCTGTATGCCCGGTGATAATTTTGGGATTAAGTCCACGCTCACGCAGAATGCCCTCTAGCCTTGCAAGCGATTCAACAGCCAGTTTGTTGTCTTCTGCAAGCTTATTGATAAAACTATAACCACCGTCTGCTCCCAGCCAGATAGTATCGGCAGAGAATAAATATTCGTCATCAATCAGGTACACCACGTGACCCCAGGTATGACCGGGGACAAGAATTGTTTCGATTTTTATGCCATCAATTTCAAACACTTCCCCATCATGCAGAAGTGTCTTTTTATTTGGAATGATCACCTTTGGCAGCTTGAACCAGCCGTTCATTACATGGCGACGAACTTCTCCTGTTAAATACCTATTCTCAACATCGCCAATATAAACCCGCGCGTGGCTGAAAAGCTGGTCACTGTCCGACTCAATTGCGCCAATATGATCGGTGTCCAGGTGAGTAATCAGAATGTGCTCGATTGCCTTAGGGTCAATTCCCAGCCAGTCCATCTTTTCTTGCAGGCGATCATAGCTGTACCCTGCGTCAATCATGATGGTAGTGCTGCCTTTAGTGTAAAAGAAAATATTGGCCACATACTCACGTATGCACCTCACGTGCTCATCAATGGCACCTGTGTTAAGGGGCTTAAATATCTCTTTGCCGCGATACACCCATGACATCAGCACTTTTTGAAACCTTGAAGCACTCTTTGACATTGCTTCGCCTCGATCCTATTTTCTATCCCCGGCGTCATTTGATTTGAAAAGCAATCCACCAACGCGATGGACTATATGTGCAGAAAATGGTGTCTGAACTTGTCTTTTGATGTTTGTTAGATTTTGCTAACTAAATATTACCCCTCAACTGCCCGTAGCCTATGACTTTCCGCTAAACGAGTAAAAAACAAACGCCAACGTAAAAATAAATCCTGAACAGCAAAAGCCGCACTCCAAATACATCGGAGTGCGGCTCTTTTGCAGACGTGCAACACAATGTTGCGTTTAAAAAAGTACTCATGAATCGCGGGGTTTCTCGCCATTCATGAGTAACGAATGTATGGTGGAGGTGCGGAGAATCGAACTCCGGTCCAAAGCAAATCCTAGGCAGGTGTCTCCAAGCTCAGTTACTAATTAAATCTCAAGTACCGCACACTTAGTAACAGGCGTTTGGTGCTCCAGTTGGTTCAATCTTTTTGTAAGGCATACCAACTACGTCCTTACAAGCATCTCCCTAAAATGACGTCACCCTGAGAACAGGAGAAAATCCCAGTTAGACGCGCTGAACTAAATTAAGCAGCGAGAGCCATACGAGGCTCAAAAGTAAGAGTGTTGTCAATTCAATTTGACGTTACCCCTGTTTTACGTGGCGAGGAGACCACGGCTTGCTGCCCACCGCAAACTCACCTTGTCGAATCCAGTCACCCCCAAAAATGAGAGAAACTGCCACCATGCAGTTTTCAATGTTCCTGAATTGTGTGCGTAAGTGACGCTACACACAATTCAAAGTGTAGAGAGTATACCCCACGAACTGCCATTCTTTCAAAAAAAGATATGACTATTTTGGGAACGGCTTACTTTGTGGCTTACTTTGCGGCCTGCTTAACGGCTTACTTTGCGGACTTACCGTGAGCTTCTAGAACTTGTTTCTCGCGATCAATAAACATGACCAGAATAACCACTAGAAGCGCCGCAGGTGAGAGCCAAATCATATGAGTGCCCATCAGCGGAATAAGCAAGTTACCCACTACCGCACCAGCTACAAAGCAGAAAATAGTTCCAAAATAGAGCAGCGAGGTCTCAATATGAACAGGCTCGTGCGTATGCATATATGCGGCTATTTCTTGCGTTCCGCCGCGAAGATTACCAATGCACATCGTCGTAGCAAACGCGTGTCCGTGAAGCTTTCTAAACGCCTGGACTTGAATGCCACACGCAAGTGACGTCAAGCTGTTTGCCAGCAGATTCATGTCTGTTGGAAGCAAAGAAACAACGCTCAGGAGCACAATCTCTACGATAACCGCAAGCTGCCTCCAGTGCAGATGTTCTTCTCGCGCAACAGCTCGAATGGCGTACGAGAGCGCAATACCTATAGCAAATGCCAAAATTGGAAGGGCGTATTTGAGGCATTTTTCAAACGAACCGCTTGTCAAATTAACGCCAAAAAGCAGTAAGTTTCCCGTCTGAGCATTGGCAAAAACACCGCCACGTACCAGGTAGGAATAGGCGTCCATCACTCCGCCCGAGAAGGCCAAAAATGCAGCTACTTCCACCGAATCTGACATTTGTAATGCGTGCTTCAAGACTACTCCAACCAAAATGCGCACATCAGCGACACCTATCACGCAGATGTATACGAAAAGCGATGCAGGTTAAATCCTACATCGCTTTTACGATTTTGTTTGGGTGATCATCAAAGAGGTTACCAACGTGCAATCTTGCGCGGATAACCTATCCGACTAATTTGTGGGGAGTTTACTCCTCGACAAGCTCGAACATCTCAGGACCAACGCCACAAACTGGGCAAACATAGTCCTCAGGAAGCTCTGGAGTGTCAACCTCAACCTCATAGCCACAAACAGTGCAAACAAACTTGTAAGTCTTCTCTGCCATTTTTATTCCTCTCTCCAAGCGCTTACGCGCTTTTCCTTCTATTCGCGCATTTAACGCGGACGGCAACCAACCGTGGCCCTTATCCGCGGTTAAGTGCTCATGCAGATAGTAACAAATCTTGAGTGATTCTAAAGCATTATTCCGAAAATAGGAATGATTCTCATAAAATTCGCACGAAATTTTTTGACGAGAAGTTCGGCGTGCTCTGAGCGCCGGCCGCTTCCAGCAACGCACTCCTAGTAGCGGCTACGCTCCTTGAGGGCTCGCTGAATCTCGCGGTCAGAATCACGCTTAGCTGCAGACGCACGCTTGTCGAAGAGTTTTTTACCCTGCGAAAGCGCAATCAGCAGCTTAACACGGTTGTGCTCGTCAAAGTAAATCTCAAGCGGAACCAGTGCCAAGCCTTTCTGGCGAAGCTTTCCGTCAAGATAGTCAATCTGCCTGCGGTGAAGCAGCAGCTTGCGCTTTCTATCTGGGTCAACGTTCCACACGCCGCCATTTGTGTATGGGTGCAGGTGCATGCCGTGAATCCACGCTTCACCGTCACGAATGAGGCAGAACGTATCGGTTAGCTGGCAGCCACGCTCGCGCAGGCTTTTGACCTCGGTGCCAGTAAGCACCAGGCCACACTCAAAGGTCTCGCCAATCTCGTACTCATGGCGAGCAGAGCGATTGCGTGCAATAGACTTCTTACCCTGCTGTTTTCCCTGGGTCTCGGCCATGCTTACTTGCCTTCCCCGTCTGAAGTTTCTACTGCATCGGTTTTCTCGCCAGATACAGGATTGCCGCCTGCGGTAAAGCCCTCGGAGATTGCGGCGTCGCGGACAAGCTGCAGAAGCGTAAGAGCCGCCTGCTCACCCACAAGATCGCGAGCGCGAATGGTCATCTCAGTTGCGGTAGCCCTGTCGCCCATGGCAGCGCAATCCTGTGCACACATCAGCAGACAAACCGCAATCTCGGCGTTAGCGCCTGTTGGCAAACCCTCTGCCTCGAGCAGGTCATTTGCCTCTTCGTCGGTAAGGCCATCAGGGTCTTTGGGGGTACCTGCAGCCTGGTCAAGAGCGGCCTCAAGCGTGCTGTCTTTAACCTCAAAGCGGCGAGCAGCTCTCAGACATGCTGCAGCCTGCTCAAGCCTACCCTGAGCCTCAAACCACCCAGCAAAATTCAAAAACGCCCTGGTCAGATGCCTTGCCTCGCTTGCGCGCTCAAAGACGCCAAATGTCAGAGCAATGTGCTCGCGAATATCGCCTGCAATCTTAAACAGGTCAGCCAAATCAAGCCTAAATCCGCAGTTCATTGGGTTCCAACGAATGGCAGTCTTCAGCGCATTCATGGCGTTTTCGTAATCGCCGGTGCGTACGTAAGCCATTGCAAGGTCTCCGTACAGGCGATCAAACGGCTCATGAACGTCCTCAAGCTTGCGAGGGTCGTTCTCCACGCGCCTATACGCTAAACGGTCAAAGAGCGTGGGGAACGCAAAATACTGCACCTCGTCTGTGGTTTGACAGTTGCAATCCACATATTCCTCAGCGTCTTCGGCCAAACGAAGCAGCAGCTCAAGAGCCTCTTCGTTCTGGTCCTGCATCATCATGCCTTCAGCGCGCATCAGCTCATCTGAAAGTGCCGAAAGTGCCATCTTACTCACCTATCATTCAATATCAATCATGCAATTATCTGAGCGGGTGCTTCATAAATCCGCACGCAATCTACCTGCTTATTATTCCACAAGTGCCAAATCAATCTGACCACGAGCCACATTTACGCCAGAAATCTTCACGCGCACACGCCCACCAATGCGATACGTTTTGCCTGTTGATTCCCCTATCAGTGCCAGCGTCTCCTGATCATACACGTACCATTCGTGGCCCAAATCCCTCACGGCGAGAAGCCCGTCGGCATAGGTACCATCCAGCGTAATGAACAGGCCAAAGCGCTCGCAGCCGTCAATGGTTCCCCACGTTTCTTCTCCCAGACGGCTCTGATAGTACTCCGCCAGCTTAATCTTTTGCGTAGCACGAGCCGCTGCATCTGCCTTGCGTTCCTGCTCAGAGCAGGTGTTGCAGATATCCGGTAACGCGCTCAACTCTGCGCGAGATGCCGTCTGACCACGAAGCAAACGTTTGAGTGTACGGTGAACTACCACGTCAGGATAGCGCCTAATTGGTGAGGTAAAGTGACAGTACGCATCTGCTCCCAGGGCAAAGTGACCCTGATTAGTTGGCAGATAGATTGCTCGTTTTTGGGCCCTGAGCAGCTGCGCATTTACCACGCGAGCATAACGTGTGCCATGCACTGACTCCAGCGCTTCTTGCAACGCAGTCTGATCGCCAAGGGCAATACGAGACGCAACGTCTGGCTCAAGCGCTCCCATGGCTACAAGCGGAGTAACCGCAAGCTTAAGTGACTCTGGTGAAGGCTGCTCATGCACTCGATATGCCGACTCAAGGTCGTGCTGGCTAAGCATGTGCGCAACGCTCTCATTAGCTGCAAGCATTGCTTCCTCGATAAGCCCCGTTGCCTGAGTGCGTTCTCGCACCGAGACTCCAACTGGCTTATTATTCTCGTCAAGCACTACGCGCGTTTCCACGCTTTCAAAATCTACTGAGCCGCGTTTCTCGCGAATTTCTTCTCTAAGTGCGCGGATTTGATTGAGCACGCCAATCATTTCTTTGATTGCGCCGGCATCTTCTGCAGAAACAGCCGAATCAAGTGCCGCAGCATCACCTTGGAGATAGCTATCTACCTGGTCATAGCTGAGTCTTGCTCGTGAGCGAATAACGGAATTCATAGCCGTTGCGCCAAGAATCTTACCTGAGCTGCTCAAAGTCATCTTTACCGACATGGCCAGTCTGTCTTCAGCTGGTCGCAGAGAGCAAACGTCGTTGCAGAGCTATTCTGGCAACATAGGCAACACGCGGTCCACTAAATATGCCGAGCAGGTGCGCATGCGAGCTTCCAGGTCAATGGGAGAATCCCATTTTACGTAGTGGGCCACATCTGCAATATGAACCCAGAGCTCAAAGCCGCCATCTTCGAGCTTCCGCGCACCAACGGCATCATCAAAGTCTTTAGCATCTGCGGGGTCTACGGTGATACACAGATTTTCTCGCAAATCGTGTCTTGAGATGTCTTCCGTAAGCGCTTTATCTGCGTCAATGGAGATCTTCTCGGCCTGTCTTTGCGCCTTAATAGGAAATTCTGTTGCCAGGCCATATGAAGCAATGGTTGCCTCAACGTTCATGTCCAGATCTTCGGCAGAACCCACGCGGCGCTCAATGGTAACCACAGCAGCGCTTTTACGCGTTGGATACTCCGTAATGCGCGCGACAACCACGTCACCTTCAAAAACGTAATGACGTCCAACAGAAGGATCTTCGGGAAGCACAAAGAAATCTCGCTGGATGCGATTATCCAGTGGCACTACAGCGCCAAGCGGACCAGCGTCGTGGTAGATGCCCAAAAACGTCTGAGTAGCTCGCGTAAGCACAAAACGCACGTTTGCCAGAGGAGTCTTTCCCTTGGCCGAGACCAGCGAAACCTGAACCTCATCTCCGTGCATTGCCTCGTGAATACCATGCTTGGCCAGCGCATACGTTCCCTCAGGGGTGCTTACGGTAGCAACTCCTGGGCGAGAAAGGCTCAACGTGCCCGTAAGCAGCGCTGATGGTCGCTTTGAGACTTTTGCACGTCCCTGACGACGGTTTCCTTTATGTACGCGTTTTCTAGCCAAAAATCCTCCTGTAGGTTGAGGCCAACACCTTTTGCGTTGACCAATGAATCTTCTGATATGTACCCGAAAGTGCCTTGTGATAGACGAGGCACAGATAAGGCGAGAAGTGCCAGGGATCTCGCTAAGCGCCTCGACGGATTACCGTCGGAACGCTCGTCGTGGTTTGCATCGGAGTCTCGTCGGGTTTCTCGCCACTCCTGTATACAAAAAAGAGCCCCTATGCAGAGACTGCATAGGGGCTCCAGAAGAGATTGGTTTACCTCTTAGAAGGTGCCGCGAATAACCTCGCTGCCTTCCTTCATGATAACTTCCATGTTATCTGGGGTAAGGTCGCGGATGTTGGAAGCAACGTCGCCCTTGACAACCAGGAGGTCAGCAAGCTTGCCAGCCTCGAGGGAGCCAAACTCATCCTCGTGGTGAACCATCTTTGCGCCGTTAAGAGTAGCAGCCTTGATGGTCTCAAGAATGGTGACGCCAGCCTTCTCAACGAAGTCATACATCTCGTCGATGGTGACATAGCCGTAAGGAGTTACGAAGCTGAAGGAGTCGGAGCCGATGGTGAGAGTGACGCCGCGCTCATTAGCAGCACGGAGGTTCTCGTATGTACGGTTGAGGCCCTTCTCAACAACAGTGTCGCCAGCAAATGCGTCGAGCTCTGGAGTCCACT
>JABZHN010000018.1:21603-30271 GCA_015258835.1 Atopobium sp. | reverse complement strand
GGTATAGACAGAATATTTGATATGGGTAGAACTGTTGTTAATATTACAGGAGATGCAAGCTGTACTGTTATTGTAAATCATAGAGAAAATTTGAGAATGGCAAAGAACAAATAAAGCTAATAAAAGGTGGGCTTTTGTACCGACCTCCTAATCGTTAGATTTTGGTCTAACTTTTGGGGGTCGGTACATCGTATGCCTGCTTTTTTCTTGTATGTACTCTAGGTACGTAAAAAGCGTGCTTACAGCTTAACGCTGATGTTATGCAGCGTGTGCGCCGCCCTCAATCTCACCAGTGCAGTGTGGGCAGCGAGTTGCGCCTTCCTTAACCTCTTCAAGGCAGTGTGGGCAGTGTGGAGCTGCAACCTCTTCAACAGCCTCTTCCTCGTCCTTCTTAAGCTTGGAAGCCTTCATGAACTTGTTGAGGGCTTTAACCATGCAGAAGACAATAAATGCAATGATCAGAAAGTTGATGATTGCGCTGATGAATGCACCAAAGTCAATGCCGTTCTGGGTACCAGGAACTGGAATGGAAAGTCCAGAAACCTCGGTGCCGCCACCAGAGACGAGCTTAATAAATGGGTTAATGATGTCATTGACAAGGGAGGTAACAATAGCGGTAAATGCGCCGCCAATGATGATACCAATAGCCATGTCCATAACATTACCCTGCTGGATAAACTCTTTGAACTCCTCAAAAAACTTTTTCATTTCATCCCTTTCGTTTAATTGGTAGAGGATAGATATTTCCACTCGTGTCTATGGCCTGTGCTTATGCACTGGTTAGACCATAGATGCGAGAGTATTTGTCAGTCAGATACTTGGTGTAGTAGTGAACGTCAAAAGGCTCGCCGCATGCGCCCATGATGAGCTCCTTGGAGTCCTTTGCACGACCCCAGGTCCAAATACGGCTACCCAGCCACTCCCTAATAGGAGCAAGGTCTCCAGATGCGCAGACGGCATCAAAGTCCATACCCTCAGCAATCATGGCGTGTTTGTACTGCGCGCCATACGCACTACCAAGTGCATAGGTTGGGAAGTAGCCAAACTCACCCCATGACCAGTGGACATCCTGAAGAGCGCCCTCAGCGTTATTTGGAACCGTAACGCCCAGGTACTGCTTGTACTTCTCGGCCCAAAGAGCTGGGACATCCTTTGCGGTAATCTCGCCAGACAAAAGTGCCTGCTCCATCTCGTAACGGATGAGGATGTGCAGTGGATACGTGAGCTCGTCTGCCTCGGTACGGATGAGGCTTGGCTGTACCTTGTTAGCTGCCGAGAAGAGCTGGAAGGCAGTAACGCGATTCAGCTGGCCGGGGAAGTGCTTGCGCATAAGCTGAATCAGAGGCTCAGCAAATGCCTCAGAAAGTCCAACGTAGTTCTCAAAGAATCTGGACTGAGACTCGTGCATGCCCATAGAAGTGCCAGTGCTCAGAGAGGTAAAACGATACTCCCAGTTAATTCCCTGCTCGTAGAGTGCGTGGCCGTTCTCATGCAGCATGGAATAGACGTTGGAGAGCACGTTATTCTCGTAAGCGTGGCTGGCAACCATAACAAAGCCAATACCAGGGCCGCCAGTGTAAGGATGCTCAGTTTTGCCAAGCCAATACGCGTCCTCGTCAAGGCCCTGGAGTTTTACCAGGTCTTTTGCAAGGTCCCACTGACGATTGACGTCAAACTTGCCCTCAAGAGGCTTGGTGCTTGGCTGACGCTTAGAAGCCATGCAATCGGCAACCAGAGGGACTACCACTTCTTTAACGTTATTGAAGAAGGTGTTGTAGAACTCTCTGTTGGTGCCGTGTTCAAAATCGCTAAGTAAGAGATCATATGGGTCTTTGGAAGCATCGCGTGCCTGGCACATCTCTTTGCGAAGCTCAATTAAGTTATCCAGCTTTGGCGCAAAGAGTGACCAGTCATCACTGTTCTTTGCCTGCTCCCAGACCTCATTAGCCTCTGTGGTAAGACGAACAAAGTTGCTCTGAAGCTCAACAGGTACATCTACCAGCTGGCTTCTATCGCGACGAAGAATTTTAACTTGTGCGCGATGAGTCTCATCAAGTAGGGCGCGATTTTCGTGAAGTCTATCAAGTAGTGCGCCAACAGCAGGATCACAAAGGGTTTCCTGGACCTGCTCGCCAAGGATTGCCAGGGCTTCTCCACGCTCTTCAGCAGCCTTTTTTGGATCGATGCATGGTCCAAAAGAGCCAATCTCATTAGCTGCGTAGTTGAGAGCAAAGAGCTTCTTCTCAAGTTCATCAAGTTTAGCGATATCATCGCGGGGATTTGAAAGCGCTGCGTTCAATTCAACAGTGTTATGTGCGCTGTCCATAAAAATCCTCTCTACAAAATTTAGGAGCGACCAGTATGTTTGCCGGTTATATGTAACCGTTTAGCAATTGCGTCATATTTTACCCTGTTATTTATTGATATTTGAGCGATACTAAAAAGACTACGTCCTAAAACAATAAGCACATCTTTTCGGCACAATTTTTGCCTAAAGATGGCCTGTAAGGAGTAAGAGTTCTATGGATGACAGCAGAATCTCGTTTGATCAGTGGGGTGATCTGTACGCAGATCGCGTTCAAACCATGCGAAAGAGCGAAGTACGAGATTTGTTTGCGGCCCTGTCTCGTCCAGGTGTCATTGCGCTGTCTGGTGGTCTGCCGGATATTTCTTCGCTGCCACTTGATCAGGTTGCAGAGTGCGCTCGACGCTGCGTTGCTGTTGAGGGACTTAGGTCTCTTCAGTACGGCAACTCTGACGGCCGTATTGAGTGCAGAAGGACCATCTGCAAGATTTTAGCTGCTCAGGGCGTCGAGGCTGATCCTGACGAGATGATTTTGACTTCTGGTTCACAGCAGGCGCTTGATTTCTTGGGCCGTGTCTTTCTTAACCCAGGGGACGATATTATCTGTGAGGGTCCAAGCTATCTTGGCGCGTTCCAGGCATTTTCTGCGTATGAGCCTACTGTTCACACCATTGATATGGACGAAGAAGGTATCAGAACAGACCTGCTTGAGGCAAAGCTCAAAGAGCTTGCAGACCAAGGCAGAAAGCCTAAGTTCATCTACGTTATTCCTAACTTTAACAATCCTGCTGGCATCACCATGTCTATGCCAAGGCGCCTCCGTCTTCTTGAGCTGGCTCGCCAGTACAACATCCCTGTTGTTGAGGATGATCCGTATGGTCTTATCCGATTTGAGGGAGAAGATCTAACACGCCTTAAGACGCTTGATCCAAATGTCATTTATCTGGGAACCACGTCAAAGATTTTTGCCCCAGGACTGCGTCTTGCATGGATGGTTGCACCTCGTCATTTCCTTGAGCGCATCAACCTTGCTAAGTCTGGCTCTGATCTGTGTACCAGCCCTTTCAACATGATTCTTGCCGAGCACTACTTCAATGAGGTTGATTGGCAGGCGGCCCTTGAAGTGTCTAAGTCTCGCTATAAAGAGAGAAAAGACGCCATGCTCGCAGCGCTTGCAGAGTTCTTCCCCAAAGACGTTACCTGGACTAAGCCAGAGGGTGGTTTGTTCCTGTGGGTAACCTTCCCGCCATACCTCAATACTGAGCAGTTGCTTCCTCGTGCAATTGAAGAGGGAGTTGCCTTTGTACCAGGTGTTTATTGCTATCCTGACCAGCGTATTAGTTCAAGTATGCGCCTGTGCTACTCATTTGAGACGCCAGAGCGCATCCACGAGGCAATCCGCAGGTTGTCTTTGTGCGTCCAAGATCGCATGGCGCTGTATCGCGCATTCCTAGAGGCGGGCGCTCTACCTGAGTCTTCTCATTCTGAATCTTATTCTTCTGCAAAGGAGTGTTAAGTATGGCTACAAAAGTTGCTGTCATTATGGGTGGAGCCTCATTTGAGAGGAACTTCTCGCTCAAAAGCGGTGCTCTTGTCTCTGAGGCTTTGGAGAAGCACGGGTATGAGGTATTACCACTTGATGCTGATGCACACCTGGTAGATACCCTTCGTGCCGAGAAACCCGATGTAGCGTTTGTGTGCCTTCACGGCGCGGGCGGAGAAGATGGTGCAGTACCTGCGCTTTTGGAGTTCCTCAAGATTCCGTATGTGGGCTCAAGGCCTGCATCTTGTAGGGCAGCCTGGAACAAAGCTGACATGCCGTTTATTGTGCGCCAGGCCTGGTCAAAGGAGGAGTCCGAGGTCATCTGGCCTCCTCAGATTGTGCTGACTGCCAGTGCGTTTAAAGATCTTGGAGCCGCAGCTGCTCTAGATCTGGTTCCCGAGCGCCTTGGTGGCGGCGTCGGCTTCCCTCTAGCGGTCAAGCCTGTTCATGGCGGCTCTGCTATGGGCCTTTCTAAGGTTGACAGCGCTGACCAGCTTGGACCAGCACTTCTCGGTGCACTTGGTTTTGACGACTCCGTCATTATCCAGCAGTGGGTTGATGGTGTTGAAGTAAGCGTTACCGTGCTCTCTGACGCAGATGGCGAGAAAACCCTGCCACCAGTAGAGATTTCAGTGACCAAGGGTATTTACGACACGGATGCTCGTCTTGATCCAGAGCGTATTCAGCACTTCTGCCCAGTTCGTCCTGAGTCTTTGGCAGCACTTGGCGCAGATCCAGCTGCTGCTCGCGAGGCTCTTGAGCGCGCAGCTCTTGAGGTGTACACCGCTTATGGCTGCAGAGATCTTGCTCGTATTGATTTTATTTGGGATGGACATCACGTTATGGTCATGGGCCTGAAGACATTCCCAGGACTCACTGAGACCTCCCTTGTTCCAATGGCTATTGAGGCTGCAGGATACGCTGTTGAAGACGTTCTTGCGCAACTTGTTGAGGGTGCGCTTAAGCGCGGCAACTAGGGGGTTTTATGGAATACGTATTGGGCATTGATGTTGGTGGCACCACCATCAAGCTGGGACTCTTCTCTGCAGAGGGAGAGCTACTTTCTGAGCAGAAGGTCAAGACGCCCGCACTTGATAACGAGGGCGGTTATCAGACGGTAACCGATGCTATTAAGCTGATTGTTCATGGCCAAAAAGCAAGCCGCAACGATGTTATTGCGTGTGGTTTGGATATTCCAGGTCCTGTTGCAGATGACGGAACCGTTGGTCTTCTCGCCAATGTAGACATTGACCCTGAGGGATTGGTGCAGTCAATCAATATGTGCCTGCCAAACGCAACCATCGCGTTTGTCAACGACGCTAACGCTGCAGCTTTGGGCGAGGCGTGGGCTGGCGTTGCTGTGGGCGTGCCATCGTTTGTGCTGATTGCGCTGGGCACCGGCGTTGGCGCAGGTGTTGTCGTAGACGGCAAGCTTGCTGCAGGTGCTTTTGGCGCTGGCGGCGAGATTGGCCACATTATTGTTGAGCCAGAGGAGATGTTGACCTGCGGTTGCGGTCGTCACGGCTGCTTGGAGCAGTATGCTTCTGCTAAGGGAGTTGTCCGCCTGTACCTGGAGGAATGCGTTGCTCGAGGCGTTGTTCCTGTAAACATTGAGCACGAGACCGATACGGTGTCCGTGTTTAGAGCTCACGCTCAGGGCGATGAGTGCGCAACCCTTGCTATTCACAAGATGTGCCACTACCTGGGACTTGCTATGGCGCAGGTTTCGTGCGTGGTTGATCCTGCTATGTTCTTGATTGGCGGTGGCGTTGCGGGTTCGTTTGCAACATTTGCTACTGAGCTTCGTGAGAGCTTTGAGCAGTACGCTTTGCCCGTGAGCAAGGGTGCTCGTATTGAGGCTGCTAGCTTGGGCAATCAGGCTGCAATGTATGGTTGCGCATACGAGGCACTGCGTCTGAGAAAAGAACGTTTTGGCCAGGAGGATGCAGAGTAGGTGCGTGCACTCTATGACTGAGGTGTGCATTCTTGGCGATTGCACGCTCTTGAGGAACGCGTCCTACGATTGAAGTTTGCGTTTCTCGCGAGCTGCAATGCTTCTGCGCTAACATAACTTGCTAATTGATTTTTTACGTAAAAGTATGGTCATTTAAGCTGCTCAGTGCTAACATTGAGCAGCTTTTTTGGTTGTGTTTGGAACAATTCCGAGCACTAGGATGAAAGGGGAGTGCTGTGGCTGACGAGTCAAAGTATGACATCGTTGCTGCTACTGGTTGCCCAACCGGTATTGCGCACACCTTTATGGCTAAGGAGGCCCTTGAGAAGGCCGCCGCAGCTAAAGGTCTTACCATTAAGGTTGAGACGCATGGCCAGGTCGGTGTAGAGAATGAGCTCACCGCATCTGAGATTAGGAACGCTAAGGCAGTAGTTGTTGCTGCCGATAAGGACGTTCAGGCCGAGCGTTTTACCGGAAAACCAATGGTAAATGTTGGTGTTACTGCAGCTATTAAGGATGCAGAGGGTCTTATCGACCGTGCTCTTGTTGCTCAGCCTGAGGGCGAGCTTGCAGAGGCAGACGACGCTCCAGTCTCGAGCACCATCGAGAAGGAGTCTGTAGGCCACATCATCTACAAGCATCTCATGAACGGCGTTAGCCACATGCTGGTCTTTGTTGTTGCTGGTGGTGTTCTTACTGCAGTTTCATTCCTCTGGGGTATTACTTCCTTCAGCTCCACTGCACCTGACTACAACAGCTTTGCTGCCATGCTCAAGATTATCGGCGGCATTGCAATGGGCCTTATGGTTCCAGTTCTTTCTGCTTACATTGCTGAGTCTATCGGTAAGCGTCCTGCTCTGGTTCCTGGTTTTGTTGCAGGTATGATTGCTATCCAGGGTCTTCCAATTAACCCTAACACTGGCATGATTGATGCTGGTGGCGCTGGCGTTGGTTTTGGCTTCCTGGGCGGCATCGTCGGCGGCTTCCTTGCCGGTTATGTCATCGTTGGTCTTGAGAAGCTCCTTGCAGGTCTTCCAAAGAACCTTGATGGCCTGAAGGCAATCTTCCTGTACCCACTGCTTTCCACCACCATTGTTGGCCTGGTTATGCTGGGTATTTCTGGTCCAATGGCAGCAATCAACACCGGCATGATGAACTTCCTGCGCGGTCTGTCTGCTTCTGGTCCAATTGTCCTTGGTCTTGCAATTGGTTGCATGGCCGCATTTGACATGGGCGGCCCAGTCAACAAGGCAGCTTACGTTACCGGTACTGCACTTCTGACCGAGGCTCTTGCTGCTGGTGTTGGTACCCCAACCTATGAGTTTGGTACTAACTTCATGGCTGCAGTTTCTGCTGCTTGTATTGTTCCTCCACTGATCACCACCTTTGCTGTTGTCGTTGGTAAGAAATACTTCACCAAGTCCGACTTCAACGCTGGTCTGGTCAACTTCATTCTTGGCTGCACCCACATTACCGAGGGCGCTATTCCATTCATGACCAAGAACATTTGGCCTGTCATGCCTATCATGATGATCGGTTCTTCCATCGGCTCCATCCTGACCCTGCTCTTTGGTGTTCACGATCCAGCACCTCACGGCGGCTTCCTGGTTCTTCCAGTTGTTGATGGCGGCCTCAAGTGGGTTCTCGCCATTCTCATTGGCGCTGTTGTTGGCGGCATTCTCTTTGTTGCTTTCAAGGCATACGAGTACCGCAAGAACGGCAACAAGCTGGTCGAGGACTAAGCTTTACGCTTAACACGCACTCGGCGTCGTTTGAGTTTTGCCCAGAATTTACGTACAGTTTGGGTGCAGACTCAGATAATCGAAGTAAAATATGGACTCGGCGATTTCGTCGGGTCCATTTTTGTTCCAGAGGGAGCTTTGATGATTTACACACTTACCACTAATCCCGCAATCGACATGAACGTCAATTCGGGAGTTCCTTCTTATACGCACGTCAACCGCACAACCGACGCTGTTTACACACCAAACGGTAAGGGTCTGAACGTTTCATTTACGCTTGCTCACTACGGCGTTGAGTCCACTATCCTGGGATTTTTTGGCGGCTTCTCGGGCAACTATATTGTTGAAGAGGCATCTAAGATTTGTCCGGTCAAGCCTGTGTGGATTGACGGCATCACCCGCGTAAACATTTTTGTGACCACACCAGAAGGTGAGCTCAAGTTCCCTAATGCAGGTGCTCCCGTTATTCGCTCCAAGCAAGACGAGATGCTTGAGCTGCTGCGCACTGCGCCCGACCTGGACGTGCTGGTGGTCTCTGGCTCGCTTTCCCCTGAGATGGATCCAACCTTCTACGACGAGCTCTTTGATCTGTGTCATGAGCGCGGCGCTGAGCTGGTCCTGGACATCTCTCATAAACACCTCGCAGAACTTGTCGAGAAAAAACCGCTGCTCATTAAGCCAAACGACGAAGAAGTGGCAGAGATCTTTGGTGTCGATGTTCATGACGAGGCAGACGTTCTTCTCGCCCTCCACAAGATTCACGAACGCGGAGCAAAGAACATCCTGCTCACGCTGGGCGGCGAAGGCGCGTACTTCTTTAACGGTGAACATGTCTGGCACGCAAATGCTGCGCAGGTAGAGGTGCTTTCGACGGCATGCGCTGGCGATTCGACGCTGGCAAGCTTCATGTCGGTTTGGCTTGAGGATCCGTCGGCTGTCGAGAGGGCTCTGACGCGCGCGATGGCTACCGGCGGAAACGTTGCGATGAGCGCTGGCTTGGGCGACTTTGCGCTGGTCGAGAAGATCGCGGAGTCCATCCACGTTGAGCTGGTAAAGTAGGAGCAGACGTGTTGCGCGTGGAGGTGCGTGATGGTGCGTGGAGGTGCGCGATGGTGCGCGGACAT
>JABZHN010000018.1:0-21593 GCA_015258835.1 Atopobium sp. | reverse complement strand
CGTGGAGGTGTGCAGACTTGCGAGCCCACGGGTTTCTCGGCGTCAGGCGTGCGCAAGTCTCCATATCTGCAAAATAAGTCTTTTCTCGCTTCTTGATTTCGTGTAACGTATAAGGGCTAATGTGATAATTAGGTTTTCGAACCTCTAAAGAAGGAGAGTGCAATGTCCGGACACTCTAAGTGGGCCACAACCAAGCACAAGAAAGCAGCTATCGACGCTAAGCGTTCCTCGCTGTTCTCTAAGCTTTCCCGCAACATTACTGTTGCCGCAAAGATGGGTGGCGACCCAAATCCGGACAACAACGCTAGCTTGTCTGCCGCTGTTGCCCGTGCTCGCATGGTTTCCATGCCTAACGCAAAGATTCAGGCCGCTATCGATAAGGCATTTGGCGCTGGCGCTGATGCTGCCATTTACGAGGAGATCGTTTACGAGGGATACGGTCCTGCAGGCGTCGCAGTTTACGTTGACTGCCTGACTGACAACAAGAACCGTACCGCAGCAGACGTTCGTTCCGCATTTACCCACTCCGGTGGCAATCTTGGTACCGCTGGTTCCGTTGCGTTCCAGTTTGAGCGCAAGGGCTCCATCGCAGTTGACAAGGTTATTGTCTCCGAGGAGAAGAAGGTTGCTGACCGCGAGAACGCTGTCGACGAGGACGAGTTCATGATGGCAGTTGCCGAGGCTGGCGGAAACGATTACGAGGACGCTGGCGATCAGTGGATTGTTTGGACTGCATACGACAAGATGCAGGATGTCCAGAAGGGCCTCGAGGCTCAGGGCATTGAGGTCAAGGGTTCCGAGCTTACTATGGTTCCAACCACCCCAACTGACGTCTCTGTTTCTGATGCAAAGAAGGTTCAGCGTCTTATCGATAAGCTCGACGAGCTCGACGACGTTCAGAACGTCTACAGCACCATGAACATCACCGACGAGATTGCTGCTGCTCTCGAGGAGGAGTAAGCTCTCTGGTCCGTGCCGCGCGACGTGCGCCGCGCCGCGCAACGAGCGCGAAATCGCGACGATGCGCGACGAGCGCGAGGTGCGACGATGCGCGACGAGCGCGATGCACGCGACGATGCGCGACGAGCGCGAAATCGCGACGATGCGCGCCGAGCGCGAGGTGCGACGATGCGCGATGAGCGCGACGAGTGCGAAATCGCGACCGGCGACAAAACTGCACTTCAAAGCCCCGCCAGTTGGCGGGGCTTTTTGTTTGGGTAGCGTTGATACTGTCAGAACACACCTATGTCGGATAATCTACACGTTTTTAGAAGCCCGAACACACCTATGTCAGATAATCTGTATATACAGAGCCAAAAACATAACTTACAGCCCTAAAAAACACAGCAAATGACGATATTCTGAGAAAAATAGGACTTTTGACGGTCAATTTTGCAGAATAAGTGACTTTGCTGTGTTTTCAAAACGCCAAAAATAGGCCTCTAAAAATTTTATGCATACAGATGAATTCACCCTCATGAATATTCATGAGGGTGAATATTTTCGTATCATGGTAGTTTAAATTTTGATGTCTTCTTTGCTGGGCGAGAGAACCGATGGACTACAACAGTGGAAACATGCGATTGAAGCTGAATCTCGTCGTCCAACGCACGTAGCCGTAGCAGTTCTACAGGCCCACGCGAACAACCTTACGAACGCCAGCGGCTTCGAGGGCTGCGACCTGCGAAATCGATGCGGATTCGTCCGTCATCAGCACGTCGATATCAGCAGGCAATCCATATTGGAAGCTGGAGTTGACGCCCAGCTTGCTTGCGTCGGCCAAGACAATGTGCTGCTCAGAGTGCTTAAGCATCAGCGAGTTCACGCGCATCTCGTTTGAAACCAGTGTGGTAAGGCCACGCTCAGCGGAAATTCCCGAGCATCCCAAGATGCACTTCGCGGCGCGAATCTGGTTGATTGAAGCAAGTGCAAAATCGCCGGTCAGTGACTTCTTAGCTGGTCGAACTTCTCCACCCGTGACTAAAACGGTCATCGATGGGGGATAGTCGGCGGCCAGAACGCTACCGTTATTGGTAACAACCGTGATGTTCTTGGCGGTGATGAATTCCAGGACTTTTATAGCGGTTGAGCTGGTGTTAATGAAGACTGTGTCACCGTCTTTAATCAACTTGGAAGCTGCCTGGGCAAGCTTGAACTTTGCGGTTACCTGGTTAGAGCTGAGTCCTGTCGAGAGCGGGTCAAGCAGCGTGGCCATGCCATAGCTTCGGGAAATGAGGCCTTGAGCTTCGAGTTCGTCAAGATCGCGGCGGATGGTAAGCGAAGAAACTTCAAATCTATCGGCAAGATCGCTAACGGAAACCTGGCGATATTGTTCAAGAAGGCTCATGATTGAGCTTCTGCGTGATGCTACAAATGAACGACTTGTGGCCATAAATCCCCCAATAGAGCTCAACTGCTGATAAACCTGTAGAATTACATTTAACTAATTCAGTTCTGTGAAAACAACGTACAAATTGATAACACCTTTTGAACGGTTATCGAACAATTGTGTAGATGCTTTTCAGTAGAACTGAGTGTATCTTACCTTATTCAATGAACGTTTTGAATACTTAAACGGATATTATTTAGCGGTCAACGGTTTTTATGACGTAAATCTCTAAAGTGAGCATAGATAAGTATTGCTTAACTCTCAACTTTAGCTATACTAACATTATCGATTCGATTGGTAAAATATTCAAAACATTCAACAAATAGGGAAATTTGTTATACGACAAGACAAATGTCATATAAGTTATTTATCTAATTGTTGAAGCGTTCAGAAGATTCAAGTTTTTGTCGTTAAGCGATGTGTTCTTGTGTGCTCTTGCTATAGTCCAACACAAGGAAAAGATTCACAGTAGTCTACTGGAGAGGAGTGAATCGCATGCTACTTCGCGATATCTACGAGCAGAATCACTATGCTTTCGTGAAGACCCCCATGACATGGGAAGAGTCTATTAGAGAGTGCTGCAAACCACTGGAGGCTGATGGAACTGTCAATCCAGAGTATGCAGACGACATTATCGAGTGCGTAAACAAGTTTGGTCCTTACATTGTCATCGTTCCAAACGTTGCAATGCCACACTCAACTGCTCGCATTGGCTCTAATGGAAAGACTGCTATTGGCTTTATGCACTCTGATGTTCCTGTCAATTTTGAGGATGGCGACGATGAGAAGCAGGTTAAGACTTTCTTCACTCTGAGCGCTACTGATCAGGATGCTCACCTCAAGAATATGCAGATGCTCGTTCAGGTTCTTATGAACGAGGAGGTTCTTGAGCGTCTTAAGAACATTCAGTCTCCTGAGGAGCTTTTGGAGATTGACAAGCTTATCTCCGAGTAAACACGTTTTCTCGCGCGTTATTCGCACGTTGTTCGCGCGTCGTTCACGACGCCCGTTTGCGCTCGTCAGCGCGCTTTTGTGCCCATCTGGGCAGGTTATTGAGGATTTCCTTTTGTAGTGTGGGCTGCAGAAGGTACGTATGTAGGACCCTTTGAAAGGGGTATCAATGGATATTGTTCTTGGTATTTGGAAATGGTTTGCGAGCAACTTCTTGACTCAGCCAGCCTATTTCATCGGTTTGATTGTTGCTATCGGCTACATTCTTCTTAAGAAGAAGTGGTACGACGTACTCGCTGGCTTCCTTAAGGCAGTCATTGGTTATCAGATCCTCCTGGTTGGTTCCGGCGGCCTGGTAACTGCATTCCGTCCAGTTCTTGTTGGACTTCAGGCTCGCTTCAACCTTTCTGCAATGGTCATTGACCCATACTTTGGCCAGAACGCAGTACAGGCAGGCATGGAGGCAGCTGACGCTCCTGCATTTATCGCAGGTCGTTCCTTCTCCTCCGTTATGCTTCTTCTGCTCTTCGCTTTCATTCTGAACATTGTTCTGGTTGCTTTTAAGAAGCAGACTAAGCTTCGCGCAATCTTTACTACTGGTCACGTCCAGGTTCAGCAGGCAGCAACTGCATTTTGGCTTATCCTCTTCTGCTTCCCACAGCTTAACGACGTTACCATCCTTGCAGTTATGACCGTTCTCCTTGGCCTTTACTGGGCAGTTGGTTCCAACCTTTGTATTGGACCTACCCAGGACCTTACTGATGGCGCTGGCCTTACCATTGCTCACCAGCAGATGTTTGGTGTTTACTGCGCATCCAAGGCTTCCGAGTGGCTCGCCAAGCACTCCAAGAAGGAGTCTAAGCGCATTGAGGACATCGAGCTTCCAGGCTTCCTTAAGATCTTCAACGAGAACCTCGTTGCAACTGCAATTCTCATGACAGCATTCTTTGGTGTCATCCTTGCTGTTCTTGGTCAGGAGTTCCTGCTTGAGAACAAGTTCATGAAGCCAGGTCAGGATTTCTTCTTCTACATCATGACCACTTCCTTCCAGTTTGCTGTTTACCTCTCCATCCTGCAGCTTGGTGTTCGTACCTTCGTTACTGAGCTCACCAACTCCTTCCAGGGTATTTCCAACAAGCTCCTCAAGGGTTCCGTCCCAGGCGTTGACTGTGCAGTTACCTACGGCTTTGGTTCTCCAAACGCAGTTACCCTCGGCTTCCTCATGGGCGCAGCTGGCCAGTTCCTGGCAATCGCAGCTCTGCTGCTTCTGAAGTCCCCAGTTGTTGTTATCGCAGGCTTTGTTCCACTGTTCTTCGATAACGCTACTATCGGCGTTTACGCAAACAACAAGGGCGGTCTCCGCGCAGTTCTTATCATGCCTTTCATCTCTGGTCTTCTCCAGGTCTTCGGTTCAGCTCTTATCGCTGGCTGGGTTGGCATGGCTGCATACGGTGGATACCTTGGTATGTGGGACTGGGCAGTTGTCTGGCCAATCATGACCGGCCTCATGAAGTTCCTGTCCTACGCAGGTCTCGCAATTGTTGTCATCGGTCTTATCGCAATCCCACAGCTCCAGTACCGTGCAAACAAAGACACGTACTTCATGGAGGTTGAGGATTACCAGAAGTGCAAGGAAATCCGTGCACAGAAGGCCGCCGCAGCTAGTGCGGAAAGCAAGTAGCCCTCTTTCTTCCTACCCTGAGCAGACCCCCATCTGCTCAGGGTTATTAGTAATACTCGGCACATTGATTGATGCAGTATTTGCTTTAAATGCGAGCGTTGTAGCGCCCAAATGGGTACAAACACAATGTGTCCGTAATCAGTTTGTTTGATCGAAGGAGTCAACATGAACGCAAAGATTTTGGTCGCATGTGCAAACGGCGCAGGTACCTCCCTGATGATGAAGATGACCGCTGAGCGCGTCACTCAGAAGCTCAATATGGGCGTCGATAAGATTCACCACTGTGCACTTTCCGAGGGCGTAAGCTCTGCTCGTCAGTATGACATTGTTTTTGCACCACTTAACTTCCTGAATATGTACGAGGATGCTGCTAAGGCTGGCGTTACCGTCATTGGTCTGCGCAACGTTCTTTCTGATGCAGAGATGGAAGAGAAGCTCAAGGAAACCGGCGCTGCAGAGAAGTTTTCCGCATAGTTTAGGTTTCTAAAGAATCGAGCACTTTAATGACTTTTGAAAAGAAAATTCTTGCCGAGATGCCTAAGTGCTATGCACTTGGCATGTTTGAGGGAGAAGACACACCAAGCTTTTTAGCTGCTGTCGAGAAGGACGGTCCAATCCGTCGCTTTACGCTTGATGGTGAGCCTCTGGAGACTGTTGCTCCAGGCCCTGGCGGCGTCATGACCATTACACAGGTCCCTGGCAGGAAAGATCAGTTCCTCGCAACCCGCAAGTTCTTCTCGCCAAACTTTGGTGGAGACGACGCGGCAATTGCATCCTATACCAAGCAGGCAGACGGTTCGTGGTCTGAGCGGATTCTCTGTGACCTCCCGTATGTTCACCGTTTTGGCATCTTGAAGGCTGCTGACGGTCAGCTTTGGGTTCTTGCTTGCTCTATCAAGGGTGGAGCTGAGACTGGCGTCAAGGACGATTGGCGCACTCCAGGTGCTGTTTGGGCCGCTCCTCTGAGCGATAACCTTGAGCAGTACACGGCAGACAACCAGCTTAAGCTGACGTGTGTTGCTAACTATCAGGTTCAGAATCACGGTTTCTGGACCGCACCTGATAAGTCCTATGTTTTGATCTCAACCGCCGCTGGCGTGTTTAGATACGTTCCCCCAACCACCCCTCAAGGTGCTTGGGATGTCACCTGCCTTCTGGTCCAGCCAACAAGCGATATTGTTGCTACAGACTTTGACGGCGATGGCAAGCTAGAGATCCTTACCTTCTCCAAGTTCCACGGCGATACCCTGGCAATTTGGCATGAGGGAGAGACTCGTGACCGCTATGAGCAGGTTTGGTGTGACCCACAGAAGCGTAGCTTCCTTCACGCGCTTTGGGCAGCTGAGCTGAACGGCGAGAAGTGCGCAGTCATTGGCAACCGTAAAGATGGTCGCGATTTGTTGCTTGTTAGATACGTTGACGGTGGGTACACCGTAGACGTTATCGACCACGACCTCGGACCGGCAAACTGCATGGTGTATAGGCATGACGGCAGCGATTACATTGTTGCTGCATATCGTGAGACAGACCAGCTGGCTCTCTACAAAGTAGTGGAGTAGGGCTGCGTTTTGTAGTGAGCGCTCAGGATGAGCTTCTGAGCATGCAAGCAAAGTCCTGAGCGCCGCTCAATTATCTGCGTATACATCAAAGTACTAGTCCTATGTTTTAGAAAGGAGCGCGTAATGGCAGGTTTGAAAGACGTCACACGCGACAGTTGGATTATGAGCACCTTCCCTGAGTGGGGAACTTGGCTCAACGAAGAGATTGACAATGCCGTAGTAGAGCCAGGCCAGGTTGAGATGTGGTGGCTCGGCTGCGTTGGTATTTGGTTTAAGACTCCTGGTGGAGCAAACGTTGCTGTCGACTTCTGGGCAGGCAATGGTAAGCGCACCCACGGTGACGGCCTCATGAAGCCTGGTCACCAGATGGCAAACATGGCTGGCGTTCGTAAGATGCAGCCAAACCTGCGCAACGTCCCCTTTGTTATTGATCCATTTGCTATCAAGAACCTTGACGCAGTTGTAGTAACTCACATTCACCAGGACCACATGTCCAAGGAGCTTGCAGCTCACGTTGTTAACAACAACATGACTACTACTGACGAGAATGGCAATGAGATCCCAGTTCCCTTTATTGGTCCTAAGGATGCAGTTGACATTTGGGTTGGCTGGGGCGTTCCACGTGAGCAGTGCATTGTTGTTAAGCCTGGCGACCGTGTTAAGGTTAAGGACATGGAGATCGTTGCATACGATTCCTTTGACCGCACCATTATCGTTACCACTACTGATACTTCTGAGAACCGCCCAGACCTCTGGGGTAAGTGCCCAATGGACATGGACGAGAAGGCAGTTAACTACCTCTTTGTCACCCCTGGTGGAAACATCTATCACTCCGGCGACTCTCACTACTCCATTTACTTTGCTAAGCACGGTAAAGACATCGCTCAGGAGTTTGGCGGCGTAGACGTCTGCTTTGGTGCTTTTGGCTGCAACCCAATTGGTATCCAGGACAAGATGGAAGCAACCGATATGCTTCGCATGGCTGAGGCTCTTCAGTCCAAGGTTGTTATCCCAATTCACCACGATGTTTGGACCAACTTCCAGGCAGACGTCCAGGAGATCAAGGTTCTTTGGGACATGCGTAAGGATCGCCTTGACTACAAGTTCCACCCATTCTTCTGGGAGGTCGGCGGCCACTACACCTATCCACAGGATAAGGATCGCTTTGCTTACCATCACGACCGTGGCTTCCATGATTGCTTCGATCACGAGCCAAACGTTCCATTCCGTAGCGTTCTCTAAGGAGCAGTCTCTATGATGCTTAAAGAGCTTCGTGATGAAGTGTATGAAGCAAACATGGACCTGCCAAAGCATGGCCTGGTAGTCTTTACCTGGGGTAATGCTTCTGGACTTGACCGTGAGCGCGGCCTGTTTGTTATCAAGCCATCGGGCGTCTCCTATGAGGAGCTGAGCCCAGAGAATCTGGTCATCTGCGACCTAGACGGCAACGTTGTTGAGGGTGAGATGAACCCATCTTCCGATACTCCAACTCATGCATGCTTGTATCGTGCATGGGGCGAGAAGATCGGCGGAATTGTTCACACTCACTCAACCCACGCTGTTTCTTGGGCACAGGCAGGACGCTCTATTCCTTGCTATGGCACCACACATGCAGATTATTTCTACGGAGATATTCCTTGCGTGCGCAGCCTTACTAAGGACGAGGTAGAAAGTGCCTATGAGCTTGAGACCGGAAACGTTATTGTTGAGGGCTTTGCTAACTTGGATCCCATTGCGGTTCCAGGAACGCTCCTTCACAATCACGGTCCTTTCTCTTGGGGTAAAGACGCAATGGCTGCTGTGTATCATGCAGTAGTTATTGAAGAGGTTGCTAAGATGGCAACACTCACCGAGCTCAATAACCCTAAGGTTCAGGAGGCACCTCAGTACCTTCAGGACAAGCACTACATGCGCAAGCATGGTCCAAATGCCTACTACGGACAGGGTAATCACTAAAGCCTGTTCAGTGAGTAGCATCTGTTTCAGTCAGGCGGTCTTGTATAAGGCCGCCTGTTTTTAAAAGGAGAAGATATGTCCAAGTATCAGCTAGGACTTTACGAGAAGGCCACTCCAACTGATCTTTCTTGGGAAGAGCGCCTCATCGTAGCAGGAGAGTCTGGCTTTGATTATGTTGAGATCTCCGTTGATGAGTCTGACGCTCGTCTTTCTCGCCTTGAGTGGACTGGTGAGGAGCGTGCAGCAGTTCGTCAGGCAATGGTAAACTCTGGCGTTCGCCTGGGCTCTATGTGCCTTTCTGGTCACCGTAAGTATCCTTTTGGTTCTCGCGATCAGGCTACTCGTGAGCGTGGCCTTGAGATTATGCAGAAGGCGCTTGATCTTGCAGGTGACCTGGGACTTCATACCATCCAGCTTGCTGGCTATGACGTGTACTACGAGGACGGCGCAGAGGATACGCGCAAGTACTTTGAGGAGAACCTGGCAAAGGCTGTAGAGATGGCTGCTCAGGCAGGCATTGTTATGGGCTTTGAGACTATGGAGACGCCTTTTATGGATACGGTCGAGAAGGCCATGCACTATGTAAGCCTTATTAACAGCCCGTATCTTGGTGTGTATCCCGACGCTGGTAACCTTACCAATGCATCGTTTATTTACGGCAACACGGTTGCTGACGATATTGCTCTTGGCGCAGGTCACATCTTTGCAGCTCACCTTAAGGAGACTGTTGCTGGCGCATATCGCGAGATTCCATTCTCTACCGGCACCACTGACTACGAGGGAGCTCTGTCGCAGCTTGTTCCTCAGGGTGTCAGGCGCTTTGTTGCAGAAATGTGGTACACCGGCAACGAGAACTGGAAGGAAGATCTTGTCTTTGCTTCCACTTACGTTCGCAGCAAAATTGATAAGGCGTTTGAGGGGTAAACGGCCTTATTGCACTTGTTTTGGGTTTCTCGCCACAGACGGTACATAAGAATCTGTACAATGTGGTTTAGCTCTTTCTTAGTACGACGTACGTTTCCAAACTCGTTTAAGTTTGTACAGGGAAGGATTACACATGAAGTTTTTTATTGACACGGCAGATATCGATGAGATTTCTGAGGCCCTTAGCTGGGGCTGCTTGGCAGGTGTTACTACCAACCCATCGCTCTATGCAAAGATTGGCGGCAAGCTTGCCGATTTTGAGTCTCATATGGTCAAGATTGCTCAGCTTTGCGAGGGACTTCCTGTTTCTGCTGAGTCAACCGCAACAACAACTGAGGGCATGATTGAGGAAGGCCGTCACCTGGCTTCTCTTGCTCCAAATATTGTTGTTAAGCTTCCTATCTGCGCAGAGAGTCTTGCTGCTACCCATCAGCTTGCTTCTGAGGGAATTCGCGTCAACATGACGCTGATTTTCTCGGCACCTCAGGCTCTTCTTGCGGCAAATGCTGGCGCCCGTTATATTTCTCCATTTGTTGGTCGTTTTGATGACATCGGTGAGGACGGCATTGAGCAGCTGGGAACCGTTGTTTCGTGCATTGAGAACTATGCATGGGATAAAAATGTTGATCACACCGTAGAGATTATTACGGCTTCTGTCCGTACGCCTAACCACGTGACTCAGGCAGCTCTGCTTGGTGCTGACATTGCAACCGTTCCATTTGGAGCTTTGAAGAAATGTCTGAAGCACCCTCTGACCGACGCCGGTCTTAAGTCTTTTGAGGCAGACTGGGAAAAGGTTAAGGCTCAGCAATAAATAGTGATTGTGGTACGCCCAGCTTAGGTTGGGCGTACTTGTTTTACGTGCCTGTCTGTGCGCCGTTTAGGCGGCGTTTAAGCACCGTTTAGGCATCGTTTAAGCACCTGTTTTTGAGAGGATGAGAATGGGAACAACTGCATTACCCGAGCGCAACCTCACTGATGATGAGCTCAAGCTTGCAGCTAATACGCTGAGGCGCGATGTCATTGACATGCTCGAGAAGAGCAAGTCAGGTCATCCCGGCGGCTCACTGAGTGCGGCAGATATTGTGGCCACACTGTTCTTCTCGGGAGTGATGAAGTACAACCACAACAACCCAGAGGACCACACCGAGGATAGGTTTTTCCTGTCCAAGGGTCACGTGGCTCCTGTGCTGTATGCTGCGTACCATCTGCTTGACTGGCTCCACGACGAGGATATGGTTACCCTCCGTCAGCTTGGCAGTCGCCTGCAGGGTCACCCAGATTGCCACGCATGTCCTGGCATTGAAGTTTGCTCCGGCTCTCTTGGTCAGGGTCTCTCGGTAGCTGCAGGATGCGCTCTAGGCCTTTCTATGGACGCTCTGGCAAGCGGCGAGCGCGCCAAGAAGGTATTTGTCCTTCTGGGCGACGGCGAGCTGCAGGAGGGCTCTAACTGGGAGGCATGCATGTTTGCTGCTCACCAAAAACTGGATAACCTTATTGCCATTGTGGACCTCAATAACCTGCAGATTGACGGCCACGTCACCGACGTGTGCTCTCTTGGCGATATTGACGAGAAGTTCCGTTCTTTTGGCTGGAACGTACTGCGCGTTAACGGTCACGAGGTCACCGAGGTGCGCCAGGCTCTTCTCGCCGCACGAGATGGTCGCGAGGCAGGAAACACCGCACCTACCGTGATCATTTGCCAGACTGTCAAGGGCAAGGGCGTCTCGTTTATGGAGGATCAGGCTTCCTGGCATGGAAACGCTCCTTCGGCTGAACAGGCCGATCTTGCGCGAGAAGAACTTGATGCTGCAAGAGAGCTTCTTTTGATTGATCTTCAGGGTGAAGGTAAGGAGGTTGCCAATGTCTAGAGCAACTCGTGAGGCATATGGTCAGACTCTTGTTGAGCTGGTAAACGAGGGTCACGATATTGTGGCCGTTGACGCAGACCTTGCCGGCTCCACTAAACTTGCCGACCTTCAGAAGGCCTTCCCACAGCGCATGGTTGACGTGGGTATTGCCGAGCAGAACATGGTAGGCGTTGCATCTGGACTGGCACTTACGGGACGCACCGTGTTTACCGGCTCGTTTGCTGTGTTTGCTACCGGCCGCGCTTACGACCAGATCAGAAACACCGTCTGCGATTCCGGCCTTAACGTGAAGATTTGCCCTACGCACGCAGGTATTACGGTGGGAGAGGATGGCGCCACTCACCAGTCCCTTGAGGACATTGGCATGATGCGCGCCCTGCCTCAGATGCGCGTGCTTGTTCCTGCAGATTACAACGCTACCAAGGCAGCGCTTAAGCTTGCTGCCGAGGCAGATGGTCCCTTCTACGTGCGTATGGGTCGTCACAAGGTTGCCGACATCTACGATGAGTCCTTCAAGGGCGGCCTGCCTTTTGCAAACGTCTTGCGTGAGGGTACTGACGTTACCATTGCTGCCTGCGGTGTTGAGGTTGCTCAGGCACTTGCAGCCGCAGATTTGCTGGCAGAGGAGAAGATTTCTGCCGAGGTTATTGACGTGTTTTCCATCAAGCCTTTGGACGAGGAAGTCATTTTGGCATCTGCCGAGAAGACCCGTCATGTGGTAACCGTTGAGGAGCACAACGTGGCAACAGGCCTCGGAGCTGCAGTTGCCGAGCTTCTGGCCGAGCAGCTGCCCACGCCAATGCGCTTTGCTGGTATGCGCACCTTTGGTACGTCCGCTCCTGGCGACGTGCTGCTCTCGCACTTTAGCCTGGACGCTGAAGGTATTGCCGCTCGCGTCAGGGAGTTCTTGCTTTCGTAGCGCCGCAGGTCCACGCTGCGTACAACGACGGCAAATCCGCAGGTCGGCGGCGCGTGCGGGCGCAACGACGGCAACGTCGCAGGTCAGCGCCGCGTGCGGGCGCAGGTTGCAAGTGATTTCTACCCGGTATCTATTTCGTGTGGATGCCGGGTTTCTTGTGCGGAAACGCTGCTAGTGGACGGGTTTCTCGCCAGACGGGCGATGCGAGCCCGGAGTGAGCCTGATGCGGACAGAAGTGCGCCTGATTTTCTCGCCATGTCTGAACGATTTGCCGGAAAAGTACACCATATCTGAGCTATTTGCCGGTTTTTCTCGTCATGTCTGAGTAAATTTACTCAGACTTGATGTAGCTTTCTGGCTCAAAAATTCAGGGCCACGTAGTCTATCTTTTACGCGCCTGATTTCTTCAAAGAATCTGTAAATTTTGCCTAAAAATGTAAAAGAATCGGTGGATTTGCCTGATTTTGTTAAAGAATCTGTACCTCAAATACAGATTCTTTGCACTTTTCAGGTGCGCGATGGCGAGAGGCGCGCGATGGCGAGAAACTCGTGCGCTTGGGTGTGGATTCGCGGCACTTTTCGGCATGAAAAAGACCTGGCACCGTGTGGCACCAGGTCTTTGTTTGTTGCATGTTAGCTCGTTCTGCGAGCTGAGGTCGTGCTAGTTCGCTGCTTGAGCTGCAGCTTCGTCAGTCAAACCAGCTACGCCAGCCTAAACCGGCGGACTAGCCGAGGTGCTTAGTGATTGAAGCAGCTGCTACCTTACCAGCGCCCATTGCCAGGATGACGGTTGCAGCACCAGTTACGATGTCGCCACCAGCCCAGATGCGAGGATCGGAAGTACGGCCCTCTTCGTCGGCCTCAATGTAGCCCCACTTGTTGAGCTTGATGTCGCCGATCATCTTTGCGAATGGGTTAGCGTTAGTGCCGATTGCAGAAATTGCAACGTCGCAAGGAATGTCCTCGATAGCACCCTCGATAGGTACTGGACGACGACGTCCATCTGCGTCAGGCTCGCCGAGCTCCATCTTCTGGACGCGAACTGCGCAAACTGCGCCGTCCTCGCCAGCGACAAACTCGAGAGGGGAGACGAGAGGAAGAACCTCAACGCCCTCTGCCTTTGCGTGGTGCAGCTCTGCACGACGAGCAGGCATCTCGTCCTCGGTACGACGGTAAGCGATGATTGCACGCTCGGCGCCAAGGCGCTTAGCAGTACGAACAGCATCCATAGCAACGTTGCCGCCACCAAAGACAACGACGTTCTTGCCGTGCTTGGTTGGAGTGTCGTACTCAGGGAAGTTGTTAGCCTTCATAAGGTTAACGCGGGTGAGGTACTCGTTTGCAAAGAAGACGTTAGGCAGGTTCTCGCCAGGGATGTTGAGAAGCTTTGGAAGGCCTGCGCCAGTTGCAATGTAGATTGCATCAAAGCCCTGCTCAAAGAGCTCGTCTGCATCGGTGATACGACCGACAACAGAGTTGAACTCAAACTTAACGCCCAGCTCCTGGAGGCCGTCAATCTCACGCTTAACAACAGCCTTTGGAAGACGGAACTCAGGAATACCGTAGACCAGAACGCCGCCGCCGGTGAAGAATGCCTCAAAGACGGTAACGTCAAAGCCGTTACGAGCAAGCTCGCCAGCGCAAGCAATACCGGAAGGACCGGAGCCTACAACTGCAACCTTCTTGCCGTTCTTTGGAGCGATTGCTGGCTTGGAAGCAAGCTCAGGCTGATCGCCAAGGAAGCGCTCGAGCTGACCAATAGCAACTGGTTCGCTGCGCTTACCCATGATGCAGACGCCCTCGCACTGGTTCTCCTGTGGGCAAACACGGCCACAAACAGCAGGAAGCATGGAGGACTCACGGATGATGTCAAGACCGCGACCAAACTCCTCTGCACGGATAGCCTCGATGAAGCGAGGAATGTTGATGTTTACAGGGCAGCCCTGAACGCACAGTGGATTCTTACAATCCAGGCAGCGGTTTGCCTCTGCAATTGCCATCTCTTTAGTGAAACCCTTGTCGACAGGGCGGAAGTCTTGTGCGCGCTCTGCAGCTGGCTCTTCGTTGTCAGCTGTACGAGGTGCTTTGACGTTTGGAATGTAGCGACCGTTTACTTGTGGCATGCGCACCTCGTTTCCTCGTAAGCCTTGATGGACTGGCCTTCCTCGGTGAGGTAGGCTGCCTGACGTGCGCGAAGGTCGTTCCAGTCAACCTTGGTTGCATCAAAGTCAGGACCGTCAACACAAGCAAACTTGGTCTCGCCGCCAACCTCAACACGGCAGCAACCGCACATACCAGTGCCGTCGACCATGATTGGGTTCAGGGAAGCGATGATAGGTGTGTCGTACTTCTCGGCAGTGAGAGTGGAGAACTTCATCATTGGAACTGGGCCAACGCAGAATACGCGGTCGACCTGCTTGTCCTGCAGAAGACGCTCGAGAGGTGCAGTTACAACGCCCTTCTCGCCAAGAGAACCGTCGTCTGTGGTGATGTGGATGTGATCGTCGTCCAGAATGGAACGGAACTGATCCTCAAGCAGCAGCAGCTCTTTGGTACGAGCGCCCATGATTGCGTGGACCTCGCGGCCAGCTGCTACGAGCTGACGAGCAACAGGGAAGGCGATAGCCAGGCCAACGCCGCCGCCGATAACTGCCCATTTGCCCTCGCCCATCTCGGTAGGTTCACCCAGAGGACCAGTGACGTCCTGCAGGAAATCACCAACCTCGTAGGTAGAAAGCATCCTGGTGGTCTTGCCGATTACCATGAAGATAAACTCGACCCAACCCTCCTCAGGATTCCAATCCGCAAAGGTAAATGGAACGCGCTCGCCACACTCATTTGCGCGGACCATCAGGAACTGACCAGCATGTGCATGCTTGGCCATCTGTGGTGCCTCGATGCGGAACTTGAAGACCTTCTCGGAGAACTGAGTCTTTTCGAGGATCTTATACATTCAGCGGTACTCCTCTCCTAACACAACAAAACTGCGAGTGAGTTGACGCGCCGCACTACAGCGTGCCTTCTGGCGAGAAGACAATGGCAGGTGACGCATATATCTCACGCATACGAGGTCTGGGTAACCCCGTATTCGCAAACAACATACCTATTGTACTATTTGCGCATGATTCAAGGCATGAGTAATTCATGAATGAGCATAAATATTTCGTAGAATGTTTTGCCTGCTAGCTGCGGAGGGTGGGCAAGAAGATCGGTGGGCTCGCGACGTGACGACACGCGGTGACGGCACGGGGCGGAGTGCGGCGGAGCGCGGTGGCCGCTAGCTGCGTAGGAGTTGCTCCACCTGATCGGCGGCCGTTTGGGCGGTGACCAGAAAGTCTTCCAGGTTGTTTCCCTTGAGCTCGCGCAGAACGTAGTCTGCCACCGGCATCTTTCCGGGAGGGCGGCCGATGCCAAACTGCAGGCGCATAAAATCCCTGGTCTGGAGCTTGTCGGCGATGGAACGCAGGCCATTATGAGAGTTGAGTCCGCCGCCTTCTTTAAAGTTGAGCTGTCCCTCTGCAAGGTCAACCTCGTCGTGAATGACCAGGATTTGCGCAGGTTGAAGGTGGTGCGCACGAGCTAGTTTGGAGAGAGGACCGCCGCTGGTGTTCATGAAGTCCTGAGGTTTGGCCAGGAGTACACGGCGTTTCTCGCCAGACGCGGCGCCAGGAGCTGCGGGAAGAGTGATCTCTGCGACCTGGCAGCCCGCCTCACTTTTCCAGTACGAGACATTGTGGCGTTCAGCAAGGGCATCGACCACGGAAAAACCGGCATTGTGCCTGGTACGCGCGTATTTCTCGCCAGGATTTCCCAGGCCCGCCACAAGCACAATTTTGTTACCGTGCATCGAATCTCCTTCTGTTTGAGATGTGTACGTTTATGATGGTAAGGGAAAACGACAGGTTCGACCAGCGTGAACTAAGCGCGCAGCGGACCGCGACGGACCGCGGCAGAGTGCGGCGACCAGCAGACCGCGACGCACCGCGGCGGACCGCGGCGCGCAACGGCCAAATGAGGTGCGGAGGCAAGATGAAAAAGATTCTGGTTACCGGATTTGAGCCTTTTGGTGGCGAGAAAATCAACCCAGCTTGGGAGGCTGTGAAGGCGCTACCCGAGACTATTGGCGACGCACAGGTGATAAAACTGCACGTACCTGTTGAGTTTGGCGTTGGTGCTCAGAAGGTTATCGACGTGCTTGAAGCGGAGCGTCCCGAGATTGTGCTTTGCGTGGGCCAAGCGGGTGGAAGAAGCAAGATTACGCCAGAATTTGTGGGTATCAACTGGGCGCATGCGCGTATTCCCGACAACGCGGGTAAGCAGCCGTTCTCGCAGCGCATTATCGACGGTGCTCCCGACGCGTATTTTGCAACGCTGCCGGTAAACGCCATGGTCGCCGCCATGAAACAGGCTGAAATTCCTGCGGCGGTCTCGTATACCGCAGGCACGTACGTGTGCAACGACGTCATGTACCAGGTCCTTCACGCCCTGGCCACGCGATTCCCGGAGACTCGCGGAACGTTTTTGCACGTACCGTTTGCAACGGAGCAGGTCACCGAGAAAAACGCTGCGGCCGCCGAGAAGAGCGCGGAGGGTGAGAAAAACGCCGCAGGTGAGAAGGGCTCTGCGGGCGAGAAGGGTACTGCTGACGAGAAGTTCCGTCCGGTGCCAAGCATGCCGCTTGAGATGATGACTCGCGGTTTGCAGGTTGCGCTGGAAACAGCGCTTGCAAATGACGTTGACCTGGCGGATTCTGAAAGCGGAACGACCTGCTAGAACGTGCACCGCTGAGGATGGGTTTCAAGCACACGGGTTTCTCGCCAAATGCGCCCGCCTTTTGCTGGGTGCGCCTAAAAAGTGTAAAGAATCTGTAATTGCGGCACCGATTCTTTAACAAAATCAGGCAAATCCACAGATTCTTTTACATTCTTAGGCAGAAGTTACAGATTCTTTGAAGAAATCAGGCGCGTGCAAGATAGACCGTTTGCTCAGAATTTTTGAGCCTGAAAACTGCACCATGTCTGAGTAAATTTACTCAGACATGGTGAGAAAAACCGGCAAATAGCTCAGACTTGGCGCGCTTTTCAGGCAAATCGTTCAGATTTGGCGAGAAAATCAGGCTCACTCCGGGCTCGTCCCGGCTCGTACCGCTCACCTGGCGAGAAACCCGGTCCACTCCCAGCGTTTCCGCACAAGAAACCCGGTATCCACACGAAGTAGATACCGGGTTGAAATCGCTTTGCGACCCGAACGCGGTGCTGACCTGCGGGTTTGCCGTCGCTGCGAGGCGCGCCGTGGACCTGCGGCGTTACAGGTTGAAGTCACCGCCGAAGATGTCGGAGACAGGACGGTCGGTGTAGACAGCGTAAATTGCCTCGGCAAGCTCGTTTGCAATGGTAATCGTCTTGATCTTGGAGCCTTCCTGGTTTGCTGCAGCGCAAGGAATTGCGTCGGTAACCACGCATTCCTCAATTGGGGCGCTATTGAGGCGCTCAATTGCAGGACCAGAGAAGATGCCGTGGGTTGCGCAGACGTAGATATCGCCTGCACCCATTTCCTTCAGCTTAACAACGGATGCACAGAGGGTTCCTGCGGTATCAATCATGTCGTCGTTAACAATGCAGGTCTTACCCTTGATGTCGCCGATGATGCCCATAACTGCGCTCTCGTTGTGGCGAGGACGGCTCTTGTGTGCAATAGCAAGGCCACAGTCAAGGTAGTCGGAAAGCTTCTTAGCTGCCTTTGCGCGACCCATATCAGGGGAGACAACAACGGTATTCTCCCAGTCAAATGGCTTGTTCTTAAAGTAATCGCCCAGAAGATAGAGAGCAGTCAGGTGAGAAACAGGAATGTCAAAGAAGCCCTGGATTTGGCCTTGGTGCAAGTCAAGTGTGATGACGCGGTCAACGCCAGCATTCTCAAGCAGGTTTGCCATCAGACGAGCGGTAATAGGCTCGCGAGCAGCAGCTTTGCGGTCCTGACGAGCGTATGCGTAGTGAGGGATAACCACGGTAAAGCTGTTAGCGGATGCGCGCTTTGCAGCGTCAGCAACAATCAACGTCTCCATAACCAGGTCGTTGACGTTGACGCCTGCCATAGACTGAATGAAGAAGACCTCGTCGCCGCGGACAGACTCATCAAAGCGAGCGTAGATTTCTCCGTTAGCAAACTTCTCAAGGAGAAGACCTTGTAGCTCGAGGTGAAGAATATTTGCAACCTTACGAGCCAGTTCAGGGTTGCCAGTACCGGTGTAGAGCTTGATGTTTCTAGCAACTAATAGCGGATCACTCAGGTTCTCGAACATCTAGTCCTCTTTCTCAAGCTTGTGACGCCTCTGGGCGGCGTATCCCTCAACAATTTTCTGCTCAGAGCGCTCGAGTGCAAGCGCATCTGCTGGTACATCCTTTGTGATGCACGAACTTGCCCCCACAAGTGCGCCATCACCAATTGAGACAGGTGCCACCATCATGGTATCGGATCCAACAAAGACGTTGTTGCCAATGTGTGTCTTGAACTTGTGGTAGCCGTCGTAATTGCACGTAATTGAACCTGCGCCAATGTTGACTCCGGAGCCCATGGTAGTGTCACCAATGTAGGAGAGGTGAGGTACCTTAGAGCCTTTACCGATAGTTGAATTTTTGATCTCAACGTGCGTGCCTGCCTTGGCGTGAGGCATAAGGTGTGTGCCTGGGCGCAGGTAAGCGCGAGGACCGCAGGTAGCAAAGTCATCTACCTGTGCGTTAAGAGCTACAGTCTCATCAACAACAGCGTCGTTGCCAACAAGCGTATCGGTCAGACGAGTGTTAGGACCTACCACGCAATTCTCGCCAATTGAGGTCTTGCCGTAGAGCATGGTCTGTGGGAGAACCTCGGTATCCATTCCAAGCGTGACCTCGGGGCCAATCCAGACGGAGGTTGGGTCCAGCATGGTGACGCCCTGGCTCATCCAGTGCTCGTTGATGCGCTCCTGCATGATGCGGGTGGCAACGGCAAGCTCGGAGCGGGAGTTGACGCCCAGCGCCTCTTTGTAGTCGTCAACGTGGACGGCAGCAACAGGCTCACCTTGGCTGACGTAAAGGCCCACCATGTCGGTGAGGTAGTACTCGCCCTGCACGTTGTCATTGCCGAGAAGATCGATGTTTGCAGTCAGTCTTCCGCCACAGAAGCAGTACACGCCAACGTTGCATTCACGCTCTTGCTCGCGCTGCTCTGGCGTAGCATCCTTGTGCTCAACAATGGCAGTTACCTGGCCGTTAGAAGAAATGACGCGACCATATCCGGTTGGATCTGGGGGCGTCATTGTGAGTACCGTACATGCGTTGTGGTGAGCTTTAGTTTCTGCGACAAGGTCGAGAATAGACTGTGCGCGCAACAGAGATGCGTCACCGTTGATAACAACAACGGGTCCCTTGAAGCCACCAAGAGCATCCTTTACAACCTTGACGGCGTGGCCGGTGCCAAGACGCTCAGTCTGGGCAACATACTCAAGGTTAGGGAAGCAAGAAAGTGCAGATTTAACCTCGTCGGCATGGTTACCAACAACCACAATGACGCGCTCAGCGCCAGCAGTAATTGCAGCGTTAACGCTCCACCAAACAAGGGGTTTATCAAGTAATTTGTGCACAATCTTAGGGTGGCGGGACTTCATGCGCGTTCCCTCACCTGCAGCGAGGACAATCGCAGTAAGTGGCATACGTAAGCCTCCAAAGTACTTCGTATTACTCGATACGAGTGCGTCCCTACACAAAAGTTGCGTAAAAAATGGCTGGGGTAGTAGGATTCGAACCCACATTCCAGGCACCAAAAACCCGTGTCCTAACCGTTGGACGATACCCCAATGTAATCACTACGTTGGTTTTGTCCGCAACTCTATTAAGTGTATCAGCTTAGCGAGGCAAATGCTCCACAAATTGCATCAAGAACAAGAACTGCTAAAGTCTGCGCGTCTGCGGTAGTAAATGAGCCATCTACGTTTGTTCCTTCTGGCAGCACAATCTTGATAGGGGAGCCCGTTGCATCAGCAGACTCAATAGCAGTGCGAAGTCTTGCTGGCAGCGTCTCGTTCTCCTCCATGGAAACAGAGCCAATACCCACCTGTCCGCGAGCGGGCATACTTGGGGCATAAGCCGTGGTCAGAACCAAAATGGTAGCTGCATCAGTAGGGGAATCAGCGCGATCAATCATGGTCATACCGCTTGCCTCGGTAGTTGCCTTAGAAAGGTTATAGACGCGGGCAGCGACGTTTCTAGAGATAGGATCTTCTCCCGTAATTGCAATGCAGGTGGTCTCAAGAACGTTTGCTGCACGTGCAAAGCCCATAGGACCCTGTGGGTGAGGGCCTTTTGCCTGCTTACCAGACCAAACGTGACGCAGACGCTCAATAGCGTCGAGGGTATCCTGGAATGCCATACCGTCAGCAAGCTCGCCGACGCTTTCCTGGAAGAGCTTAACGGCAGCCTCGGTGTGAACACCGTAATGGCCATCAACTTTTCCGCACGAGAAACCCAAGATGTTGAGGCGCTCTTGCAGCTGACGCACGTCATTGCCGTGGAAGTTAGGAAGACGAAGGTAGAGGGTTCTGTCTCCTAGCTCATAGCCCTCATCGACCATGATTGCCCAGGTAGAGGCATCTACTTCTTCTCCAAGAGAAAGGTCATGGTCAAGCCTAAAGCGCGCAACTGCGCGAGCAGTTGACTTGCCAAACGTGTGGCTCTGGCGCTCATCGTCTTCGATGGTGTAGCCAAGCTTAACGAGGCGTTCCTGAATGTCTTCAACGGCAGCACCGGTGCTACCAGGAGTAATAGGATCCATAATTACCTTTCTCGGTTCACAAAGAAGTCTGCCATAGACAAAAGTGTGTCGCGAGCGTCTTCAGTAAGTATCACGTTTTCAAGCACGTGCTTTGCCTCATCAACTAAGACAAGAGCGTGCGCGCGGACAAATTTTATCGCATTAGCGCTTTCCATAAGCTCCACAGCGCGCTGAAGCTTCAAAGTATCGCTCGTATGCGCAGAAAGTATGGAGACAAGCTCTGTCCTTTCTGCTGGGCCAAGATGCTCGAGTGCGTAGACCACCGCAAGCGTGCGCTTACCCTCAGTGATGTCTGACCTAAAATCCTTACCCTGTACCTGGGCGTTTCCTACCAGGTTGAGAAGATCGTCTTGCAGTTGGAAGGCAAGTCCTACCTTGAGGCCAAACTCTTTGAGTGCATCAAGCGTTTTCTGGTCAGCACCACCGATGAGCGCGCCTAGTGCCAGGGGATATGCAGCAGAGTAATAGGCGGTTTTGGAAAGCGCCATAAAAAGATATTGCTCAGAGGTAACATCCCAGCGCTTATTTTGAGCCC
>JABZHN010000017.1:0-34822 GCA_015258835.1 Atopobium sp. | reverse complement strand
TCATCCAGCCTGCCTTTTGCTGTGGCAGCAACTTCTTTGTAAGGCTTAATCTTTGCTTCGTCGTCAACTTTTTGCTGTTCAAGCTTCTGAATGAGCTGGTTTTTCTTAACCGTGAGAAGATCCACTTGCGTAGATTGATCGCTCATGACCTGAGCGGTCTCTGCAAAAATTTTCTCTTGCTCAGCAATAATCTGGTCAAATGAGCTCTGCACGTAGTCTCTGTGCTCTAAGTCTTGCTTGTCTTTAGCAAGATGCTCCTGCATCTGTTTGAGCTCTTGCTTTGCAGAGTTTGTCTCTTTAGCGGCGTTGTGGACTTCTTTGGTAGCCTGAAAACCTTCTGCAACAGCGGTTGTAGCGCTCTCAAACGCACTGCTAACGCCTTTTGCTACAACCTGAGTAGTGTCTTTGGCAATCTTTTGAATGTCCTGGGACTTGCTGACTTCAGGTGTGTTTTCAGACTCATTCTGTTCATCAGAAGTTGTTGTTTGAGTATCTATTGTGTCCAAATCCTCGGTTTTAGAGCTTTGGATATCGTTTTCAGCCATGGTGAGCCTCCTACAAGAGTTCCGACTTTTTATTTTTACCCTGTTTTTGAGCAAATCATAGTCTAATTTGGTTCTTTCTGGAAATAAGATTGGATATAATACGTTATGTTTTGTTACGATAGTAACGATTAATCGAGAATAACTCTCGAGTAGATTTTTGATTTCCGGAAGGGGAGTCCACTTATGGTTTCAAAGCAGACTACTATCATCAATGCAACTGGTCTTCACGCTCGTCCAGCATCCGTCTTTGTTTCTGAGGCAAAGAAGTTTGAGAGCAACGTCACCATCAAGAATGTTGACAAGGACTCCGCACCAGTTAACGCTAAGTCCATCATGATGATTCTTGCTGCTGGCCTTGGTACTGGCACCAAGATTGAGATTGCATGCGATGGCGCTGACGAGCAGGCAGCCCTTGACGCTCTCGTTGCTCTTGTTGACAGCGGCTTCGGCGAGTAAGCTAACGGCTTACATACTGTGCATGTTAAGCCCGGCTTTTGCCGGGCTTTTTTCAAAGAGAGGTTAGTATGACATTTGTTGCAACATGGCTTGTAACTACTGTTGCTACGTTGGTGGCCTGCACCTTAATTCCAGGTCTAACTATTGTGGGAGGCTCGTGGGCAGGTCCTATTCTGTTCTCATTAGTACTCGCAGCAGTCAATACGGGCATTAAGCCTGTTGTTAAGCTACTCTCATTGCCTATTAATGTGCTGACCCTAGGTATTTTCTCGCTCTTTATCAATGCTTTTATGCTTGAGCTTTCAAGTTTTATTTCTAGGAATTTGCTGCATGCGGGCGTTGCTATTGATTCTTTAGGCACCGCTATCCTGGGATCAATAGTTATCTCAATTGTCTCTTCAATTGTGATTAGCCTTACTGGTCTGAAGAAGGAGAACCTTTCCTAAGTTCCTTTTGGGCTTTATCAAGCTTGGCAAAACTATCCGAGATAGCAGAGGTAATCTGAGAAATCTGCGATGACTCGGTAATGTTTTCAATTAAAGATGTTGCGGACGCATTGACAAGCGAACTAAGGAGGTCAAAGAAGACTTCTTTGGTTTGCTTTTCTGTTTTAGTGAGCGCTGCAACAACAGGCTGTAAGTTTGCGGGCGAGCTAATAATGTCGCTGAAATAGACTGCTCCGCCTGCAGAGAGGGCGTCAAATAGCTCATTGGTAAAGTGCTCACGATCAGAGAGAGGGAGTTCTTTATACCAGTTGCTAAATGCCTCGTTAATCTTTTTACATTCCAGCTGGAAGTCGTCAGCAAATTCAAAGGTATCGCGCATGACCTGCCATGAAACGCCGTCGTGCGCCAGCATGCCAGACTCGGAGCTTTTTACAATGAGCTTTGGTACAGCAGGATCATCAAAAATCATGCCCACTACACTAAATTCAGGCAAAATTCTGATGTATTTATCTCCAAGCACCTTGTGGGCTGTGGTGGGAAGAATTTCTGGACACATGTTAGGACCGTCGTTACTCCAGACGCGATCAATTGCGCCAAGCAGCTCTTCAGGACAGACTATTGCTGCGTATGCCGCAAGGTTGCCGCCCTTAGAGTGGCCACCAACCATAACATTTGCGCAGGTAGTGCTATTGCCTGCTGCAAGGTGTTCGCGAATACGTTTCTCAAGGTATAGTGCCGCCGACTTATCAGCGGAAGTAACCTGGAAGCTGAGGTTGAGGTTTTCTCGCCAGCCAACCAGGGTGCCGTCAGTTCCTCTAAAAGAAACAAACATCTGCCCCGTAGGAAGATAGGCAGTAAACGCTGCAAACTGCAGGTTTTTCTCGACATTAATGCGGTCAACATAGCGACCAAGCTCAATGTTGGCAAAGCGGGGAGCGTTAACCAGTGCCTCAAGACAAGTTCCATCAACGCGAGAAAATCCCGTGATAAGAGACGGATCATCTTTAAGCTTTTCCAGCATCTTTGCGCAGGCGTCACCAAGTTGAACGCGTTTCTCGCTACGCTCAGAAGGAACGACCCCACCAAATCCCAGATAGGAAAGAATTGAAAGAATCAGGTTATCAACGTTGTTAAAAGGGTCATTCTCAAACGTCAGATCGCCGCGCCAGTGTAGATAGTCAACGACATTTGCCATGATGCCTCTTTCCTGCTGGTACTTTTCGTATACTAAGCATAGAGGAAGTTTGATTGATTTGGGGAGAAGCCCGTGGAAAAAGCTACAGTTTCTTCAAAAGCAATTGCTACTAAGAAGCGCTTTGTTTTTGCAGATGTTCTTACCATTTTGGCAGGTATTGCTGTTGTTATGCTACATACCTCGCTTAATGTTTTTTCGCTTGCGCACACTAAAACATGGGCCTTCTCTTTAGCTCTGCAAGCTGCGTTTATTTACGCGGTACCCATCTTTTTTATGCTGAGTGGTATGAATTTGCTTGGATATAGAAGCAAATACTCCACAAAGACATTTTTTATGAAGCGTGCAAGAAAGACGCTGATGGCGCTTATTTTTGGCAGCGTAACAGTGTATTTGATGTACGTGCTTTTTCCTACAAAGTTTTGGGGTGCAGAGGAATTTGCTGCGAGCGCTGGCATTGCTGATTTTGTGAAGCGCTTTCTAACCAATAACGTTAACAGCACACTTTGGTTTATCTATACCATTTTGTATCTATACCTTTTAACACCTGTGCTTTCTCTGGTGGTTCAAAAGAAAGAAACTTTGCTCTATGTTATGGCGCTTACGCTCTTTGTAAGCTTTGGCCTGCCACTTCTTGAGTTTATTGGCGTGCGTGGTGTCTACTTTGATCAGCTGTTTAGATGGGCTGCTTTTAACAGCGATGGTCTTTTCTATTATTTGCTTGGTTATTACGTTAAGACGTATTACAACGAGCTTCCAAAATTTACTAAAAACAATTTTGTGCTTGCCGTGATTTTCTTACTTTCTTCTGCGGCTATGTTTGGCTGGGGACTTATTGCTAACAACTTTGGAACCCCACTGACGCCAGAAATGACGTATCAGAGCTATCCCATTTCCATCAGAAACTTCCTCTGTTTAGTGCAAGCAGCATCTTTGTTCCTGTTTGTGCTGAACCTTGAGCCAAAGTTGCAGGAGCTTTCCGATGGTACTAAGAAATGCATCAGCACGGTATCTGCTGGTGTTTTAGGAGTCTATCTGTTCCAGATTCCTGTTATTAATTTCTTGGGACTAAGACTTGGCCGATTCCCGTACAGCTTGCTTGGAAATGCTTTTGTACGAGGCATCTTTGTCTTTGTAGTCACAATTGTTGTAGTTATGGCATTTCAGTGGCTGATGAGGCAGGCCAAACAGAAATTTTCTGCTAAATAGACGTTCTATTTCATCAGAGAAATTGAGTTGATATTAGAAATAATTTTAATATCATATAAAATATAGTTTATATAAACTGAAGGAGTACAGAGATGAGCTCTTTTACGTTATTTAAACATAAAGATTTTTCTGTTAGCACACCAGAAAATACAATAAAAGCGCCACAGTATCATGCGTTCAATTCCACTAGAATACTGGGCTTTTGTTTGCTTAGTTTAATCTGTGGACTGCCTTTTCCCATGATCTTAATTATGAGGGACGATGTTTATTGTAATGTGCCATTAGTGTCGTTTGTGATGTGCATTTTTGTTGCATGTGTTTTTGATAAGGCTTATCGCATTCTTAATGATGGGACAGTTCAAAAGATAATTAAAAGCCTATGCTTATGCTTTGTTATTTGGTTGTTCTCAGCTCTATTTATTTACTGTTTATCGTACATAGATTTGGGTTTAGGTGGAAAAGTCGTCAATACAGGTATAGGTCTTTTTGTATTTGTCTGTCTTAGTCGGATTGTGATTCGTTAATAAATAGACCTGCATAAAAATTTGAACTGCCTCCCATTTCTTGGACATAAGAAATGGGAGGCAGTTCATATGCGGGTGATTATGATTCTGCAGCGCGTTAGCGTCGGCTTTTAGGCCTGGCCCACAAAATAGCGCAGCTTTGGTAGGTTCTGCCGAAGAATCGACATGTTCCTAATCAAGATAGCTAGGCAGCTAGGCGGTCGTACTACCTGATATGCATCTCTATGCATAAACTTTATCTAATATTCTTAAACATGAATAGAGAAATATAAAAAATCTAACTATAGGTAAATTCCGCTTCTAAGGAACACACCAAAGTCAGATATTCTGCTCAATTGCGGGCATTTTACACACCTAATGACGATAATCTGCACGTTTTAGCTATTTTCAGCGTCATGTATACGTCTTTTTGACAGATTATCTGTCATAGGTGTGTTTTGAACTGCCTCCTATTTCTTGGACACGAGAAATAGGAGGCAGTTCAAATATGCAGGTCTATTTTGAAGGCTTTGGCTTAGTTTTGACTAGCGACCAGTGACTAACGTAAGCGTTGCTTCTCCAGAAGCATTTGCTGTACTCACATCAACATCAATTACGCCTGGTAGATTGCTTGCAATTTCTACGATTTGAGATACGCTGACTTCTTCAGAAAGTTTCCCGCTTGCTCGCTGCTCAAAGAGGGCGCCTGCCAGTACGCCACGCATATGTTTTGCATTATGCGACACAACGCTGCGCTTTCCCGTACAAGGATCTTCTCGCTGTACAACAACTTGCAGCAGCTCACAAGGGTGCTTTGCTGAAGGCGTCCACATCTTTCTGTATTCTCCCGAGCGACAATCCACAACTATCTGATCTTTTAGAGCGACGTTCAGCAGGGGATTGAGCTGCTTTTTCCAGTAAGTTGCAACGGTGCCTATGTTGGGCAGCTTGATTGATGCAGAAAGTCTATAGTTGGGGAGAAGATCGTGTGGTCGCACAACACCCCAGAGACCAGAGAAAATTATGATTTCTGAGTTGAGAATATCTGCTGGTAATGTGACTGTTTTCTGTGTGTTTTCTAACGTGACGTTTTCAAGTGTCTGGTTGAATTTTGCAGCCTCAAAAAGCACACCGGTATAAAGGCTGAGCGCGGTTGTGGTTGGAGCTTCATAGACGTCCAGGTTGTCGGCTATGTCTCCGACGGTGTTCGGACCAATTTTAAGCACCTGAGCTGCGTCTGCATGAGAGCATACCTGTTGTAAGTCCTTGATGAGTTCTTCTCGACAGCTGGTGAGCTCGGAGCCAAACAAAAGCGATGAGAGATCAAGAGAAGGTCCAGAGGTGGGAGCGGTTTTTCCTGACGATGGCGGAAGCAAAATAATCATGAAAATCCTTTTGATGCGGGATTTTTAGTTGTTGTTTAGTTTGATTCTAATTTATGTCCGGTGTGCGTGGTAACTTAAGAAGTAAGAAAAATCGGAGAGGTGACGTATGGGCTTGCTTCTGTACAAACAACAAACAGGCGCTTTCTTATCAAACTCTGTTAAAGAGCAGCTAGAGGCTTCGCTTGAGAGGTGGGGTTCTGCTCAGCTTATAGTGCCTTCTTCCGATGCTGTGCTGTTGGTTAAGAGGAAGCTTGGAGCCATCCAAGAGCTTTCTGTTGGCGTGAATGTTTCAACTTTTGATGAGTGGATGCGCGATCAATGGAAGCTGTATGGAAGCTCTGATCGTCTGCTTTCAAATACGCTTCGCAAGGTATTTTTCCAGCAGATTCTGGATGGAATGTCTGCTGATGAGCTGGGCACTTTAACTACGAGCAAGGGTACTGTGGAGCTTCTTTCTAAGCTTGCTCCAGAGTATCTTACAGAGCTTAATCAGATTGTGGTCTCTGGTCAACTTTCTGCTGGTCAGATGAGTGCTTGTAAGGTGTTAGAGCGCTACAAGATGCTGCTCGAAGAAAAGTCTTACGTTGAGGTGTGTCAGTGTCTGGATTACCTGCTGCAGTCCATTCCAGCGCAAGGAGCCGCACTGGTTTTCTCGCGAGTTGAAGATCTTTCGGAGGCGCGTCTTCAGTTTGTACGCAAGCTGTCGCAGAAGCGTGATGTGGTGTTTTCCCTTTACGTGCCCGAAGGACCTGCAGGTTACGCGGCAGAGCAGCAGCTGGAGTTGGTTGGCGGCCCGGGATGCGATTGTCGTGTGGATGCGGAGCCGGCGCCAGCCGCAAAAAGTCAGGAGCTTAACGATCTTCTCGCCAAAGTGTTTAGGGCCACGGAGGGCAATGAGGTTACGCCAAGCGGTGCAGTAACGTTTTTGTCGCCGCTGGGTCAGCTTGCCGAGGCCGAGTCTATTAGCAGGTATATCTCTCAGTGCGTAGAGTCCGGATGCAAGAGCTTTGCGGTATACACCTCAAATCCGCAAAAGGTTTGGGATGCACTCTCGCAAAAGCTTGCAGCTAAGGGGATTGCTGCTCACTATAGGCGTTCGATGCGTATTCAAGACTCGCTTGCAGGACGTGCGTTTGCTAGTCTGATTGATGCGTATGTCTCGCTCAGTGAACGCGTAGAACACGAGAAAAACATTGACTATCAGGCATCTGACCACCAGATGGGGGATATGTCGTGGTGGCCGCCGCGTACTCTTACGGACTATTTGATTTCTCCGATTTCAGGCATAAGCGTTGAGCGCGCGTGGATGCTGGATAAAAGTTGGCGTGGTAACAGAACGCTGTATGCTACCAGAGTGCTTGAGACGCTTTCTAAGGCGGCTATGAGCTCGCGTTTGTGCGCAGAGACCATCAAGAGCCTTGAGCTTGGCAGAATTGGATCTGCTGCTCAGCGCATATTTGAATACCTTTCTGCAGAAATATCTGATGAGCAGTCTGAGGCTGCTCAGTCTAAAGATTTGACGCTTCAGTCTCTTCAAAACCAAGAGTCGCTTAAGGTGATGAACAAGATTGTTTCTTCTGCACAGGAGCTGCATGAGGCAGGATTAAAGCTCACTCCTCAGACACTCAAATCTTTTATTGAGCTTTGCAAAGACCAGACGGTCATGATGCCTGTTTCTAATGGTATTGAGTCTGATATTCAGGTGCTAATCGCTCCTGTGAACCAAGCTCATTCTTTTGAGCCACATTCTTTTGATGCCGCTATTTTCCAGGGCATGGATACGTTGAATTTTGGCGTCAAAGCATCAGACGGTGCGCTTCAAGAGTTTGTTCGCCATGCGAGTAAAATGCCTAAGGTATCAGAGTTCGCACGATATCAAAGAGATTTTTATACGGCGCTTACAACTGCTTCTACCAGCGTTGCATTTGAGAAGGTTGAGCAAAAAGATGTCTTTAATGCAGTAGCTCTCAGTGAGGTTAAAGCATGCTATCCCAAAGACTATGCAAAGAAGACAGGGGTTGTATGCGGAGAAGAAGAGGTGCTGGTAAACCTGTTGCCTCAAGCTACTGACCCAGAACGTGTTGCAGAACTCCCAACAATCGAGTCTGGTGAGATTGACCCTAAACTCAAAAACATTGTGGTACTTCCACGTCATTTGACCAGGGAGACCCTTGAGCAGGAATTACAGGGTCTTATAGAGGTCTCGCGAGAAGGGCTACCACTTCTTTCCGCTTCTCAGATTGAGACGTATCTTGAATGTCCCTACAAATGGTTCACGCAACGTCGAATCAAAATTTCTCAGGTAGACACTGAGTTTGCTCCAATGCAGATAGGTACCTTTATCCATCGTGTTTTGGAGCTAACACACGCAACACTTTTAGCTGAAGCACTTGGTTGTGATGTGGCTGAAGTTGATTCAATGGTTGAATCTGCACTTTTGCAAGACATTGCTGGCTCTAGAATTACATCTGACAACTTAGACCATGCAAAGCAGGTGTTAGACAGCTGTTTTGCCCAGGTCTGGGATGAGCAATTCAACAACATTAACCGAGCATCTTCAAATGAGCTTATTCCGCATAGCATTCAAGAAAGAAAACAGGTTGAGAATATACGAGAAAATCTCAAGGATCTTCTCGAGTTTGAAGCTTCGCACTTTATTGGCTATCAGCCTAGGTTCTTTGAGCTTCGTTTTGGTAGAGAAGAAAACGTTGTTGAGTATGCAGGAGCTCAATTTACAGGCTCGATTGACCGCGTAGATGTAAACGCTCATGGTCAGGCACTTATTATTGACTATAAACATAAGGGCACAAATGATCTGAAAGCTTATTCAGCAAAGTTAAGTCTGGACAGTGAGCTCTCAAAAGAGATTCTGCCAAGGCATGTACAGTCTGCAATATATGCTCAGATTATGAGGAAGCAGCTCACCAAGTATAAGCTTGAGCCAGTTGCTGCAATTTATCTGGGCACCAAAGAGCAAAAGGATAAGCCTTCATTTGCTCTTGCAGGCATGGCAACGGAAGCGGCAACAGAACATATTTGGAACATACATCCGGAAGATAAAAAGCTCAGGGACCAGGCAGTTATGGTTGTGTCTCAAAACTTAGCGGAGTTTGCAGACTACTTGGACGCTTGGGAGAGTTTAATTGCTCAGAAGGTTCAAGCCATGCTTTCTGGAGATGTCCGAGCCAATCCTTGCGATAAGGATGCATGTAAGTATTGTCCAGTAAAACTGTGCGACAAGAGGAGGTAAGCTACTATGGCTGATACACGTTATACGCCCGGTCAAGAGAAGACCATCAAGACGCTTGATAAGCCTCTTTTTGTTGCAGCAGGTGCTGGTTCAGGAAAAACTTTTACGCTTACACAGAGAATTGTGTGGGCTTTAAAAGAAGGCTCGGGAGCCGACGGAAAGCCGTACCTGAGTAGTCTTGACCAGGCATTGATTATTACGTTTACCAATGCTGCAGCTACAGAAATTAAGGAGCGCGTTAGGGAAGCTCTAGAAAAAGAAGGTCTGCATAGCGCTGCGTTGCAGGTTGATGATGCGTGGATTAGTACTATCCACGGTATGTGCAGCAGAATCTTAAAGATTCATGCACTAGATTTGGGTCTTGATCCTGAGTTTGAAATCATTGACGACATGACCAGAAATCAGCTGGTCAATATATCTATTGAAGAAGTACTCAGAGAGCTTTCTCAAGATGAAAGCTATGCTGAGTTTCTCTCAACCTATGCAGGGAACAGGGATGCACTGAAGTCTCGTATTGAAACGCTGATTTCATATGCTCAGTCATCTCCTGTAGGAATGGATGCTATTTCGTTTGTAGGGGATAGTTCTGACCTGGAAGTTCTGAAAGCAGAACTTGAGAGTCTCTACGGTGCGCTTGAGGAGCTAAAGGCTGCAATTGCCGAAAAGAAACCAGATGAAGCAGATCAGCTACAGAGTGTTCAATCTGAGCTCTCCAACAAATTGCAGCAACACTTGGTTCTCTCGCTCACTGATTTTGACCAGGCGTTTTGGGAGACTCTGGGAAAAGCCGTTAAGGCCGTCCGTTCCACAAAAGAAATAAAAATTGTAAAAGATGAAGCTGCGTACCAGCTTAAAGTTTGTAGCTCTTTATTTGGACTTATTCAGGACACGTCTGAGGGTCAGTGTCTGAAAGATGTTACTGAGCAGGTCTACAAGCTTTTTAGACAGAAGAAACTTGCTGCTGGCGGCCTTGATAACGATGACCTTTTACATCTAACGGCAAAGGTATTCGAAGAGCATCCAGAGATTGCAGCTGTTTACACGGATAAATTCAAGCTTGTAATGGTTGATGAGTTCCAAGATACGGACCAGCAACAGGTGCAGATGATTAAGAGTCTCTCAGGTAAAGATGCTCAATATCTCACCACAGTTGGTGATGCGCAGCAGTCAATCTATCGATTCCGCGGTGCTGATGTTGATGTGTTCTTTAGACGTCAAGCAGAGGTTTCAGAAGATTTGCAACCCCGTCTTGTAGATAATTTCCGCAGCCACAACGAAATTTTGCGATTTGTTGCAAAGGTTTGCAGCGCTGACGGCATGATACCTAACTTTATGGATTTGTCTGCTGGGCGAGAAGAACCTGCAACTCCGTTCATTGCTCATTCGCCTCGCGTATATTTTGAAGTCACAAAATTTGAAAAGTCAGGAAATTCTAAGCCAGGCGATGACGCCACAAGAAGCCAGCTTGTTGCGTATCAACTTGCAGACAGAATCAACACGCTTATGCAGGATGAGAATATCCAAGCAAAAGATGTTGCAATTTTGATGAAATCAGTTAAAAAGGCACAGCCCTATATTGAGGCACTTCGTACCTTTGGAATTGAAAGCGTGGTTTCTGGAGCTTCAACGTTTGGTGAACAGCCTGAGGTTCAGTTGATTGGCAGTCTTTTACAGACGCTTGCAAATATGTACGATTCATACGAGGGACTGTTTCCTGTACTCTCAAGTGAGATTTTTAGTCTTGATGCGTCTGACCTGCTTCTCTTGGGCACTAATTTTGGAGAAAATGGTCAGAGGATTACCAATAGAGATATTGCAGAGTCAGTGGTAAATGGCGTATGTAATCCACCTTTTGAGATAAGTCCAAAGCTCAAAAATGCTTTAGAGGTGTTGAGTAATGCTCGTAGCTCTCTTTCAAACAAGAGAGTTTCAGACGTTATCAAAAAGGTAGCTCTTGATGCCGGATGGATTTCTCGCCTTGAAAAGATGGGAAATGAGGGACAGTCAAAGATTGCAAATATCTTTGCCGCTCTTGAACAAATTGATAGCTTGCAAAAGGAACTAAGCATTGGTGTAGCTTCAGTCGCAAAAGCGTTTACTCAATGGTGTAACACGGCTAAAGAGTCGCCAAAGGTGCTTCACTGCAGTACTCAAAATGCGGTCACCTTTATGACTATTCATGCTTCTAAGGGACTGGAATTTCCTGTTGTTGCTGTTGTAGGAGCTGTTTCTGGTCCTAAGGCAGGCGCTGGTAGTGAACCATTTTTGCATGTTAGAAAAGACGATTCGTATCAGATTGCATTCTCAAGCAGTTCTAAAAAGCTTCATGAATTGTATGACGGCTGTCATGAGGTTTCTACAAGTATTGATGAGTGCAAGGGTCTTCTTGAGTGGAGAATGTTCCTGGAAACTCAAGAGAATGAGTTTGAAGAGCAGGAGCAGAACCGCCGTCTGTATGTTGCTTTAACACGCGCTCGAGAAGCGGTCATTCTTACTTCAACCATCGATCTTACTAAAGAGGGAATTAGTCCTCGTTATACACGCAAGATTACAAACGCCTTGTTTAAAGAGCCGCCACTTTCTGCTGGTGAGCATCAGTTTGAATATGGTGGAGATCTTGCTGGTTGTATGCGTGTTGTTCAGGGTTCCGGCAAGAAGGATGAGCCAATTCAGGTTGAAGGTTTAGAGTTGGTTGAACCTTTTGATCGCAAGCCAAGTGAAAAGGGAAACTCTCAAGCTGTTGAAACGTTTGACCTCTATGAGAAGATAAGACTAAGTGTTACCTCAGAAACTACTTATGACCAGCGAAAAGGTTTCTTTAGTTACTCATCAGCTCACCAACAAATGGCAGAGAACTTTAAGGGAGAGAATGACCTTCAACCAGTAGCTGAGACTTCCGTTGTTTTGCCTGGTACGTTAGCTGATGATGGAGTAGACCCAACCAACCTAGGCTCAGCCTTCCACGAGCTTGCTCAGATTATGGTTGAGACTCAGTCTAAGGTTGATGAACAAACTATCGAAAGACAATGCCTTAAGAATAGCGTTCCTCAGCGCGCGGTAGCACGAGTCAAACAAGCACTTGAACTGTGGAGCAACTCTGCAATTAGACAAGAAGCATTAGCTCATGATGTGGTTATTGCGGAGTCTCCCTTTACGCTGCAGGTTGATTCTGAATATGGGAACTATGTAGAAGGAGCCATCGATCTTCTCGCTTATAATAAGGGAAGCAAAGATGTGCTGGTAGTTGACTATAAAACAGGCGATAAAGGCCTTAGTGCAACTCAGATTTATGAGCATCATCAGATGCAAGCAAACTTCTATGCCTACGTCTTGATGCAACGCGGATTCACTAAGGTTGAGTGTGCATTTGTTTGTGTTGAGGTTGAAGAAGCTGGTCAGCCACACGTTGCTCGTTACACGTTTGATGTAAACCATCAACCACGGCTTTAAGGAGGCAAGAACGTGCCTTTTGCACATGTTGTTTTAGACATACCAACTCGTGCTCTTTCTGGCACGTTTGACTACGCCATTCCAGAATCTTTGGAAGAGACTGCGGTTGTAGGAACAACAGTCTTGGTGCCGTTTTCTCACAGGCAGGTTGTTGGCTACATTGTGGGTGTCTCAGACCGTGTGTCTTTAGGTTTAGATGTTTCTCGCGTCCTTCCAATAACACAAGTCCTGGCAGATTCAGCGTTTGATGAGCAGTCTGCACAGGTAGCAGAATGGATGAGCAAAGAATATGCCTGTAGTTACGCAGATGCTTTGCATCCTTTTTTAGCGCCTGGTCAAAAGGTTAAAGTCACCAGAAAAGACGCAGATTCTCCTTGGCAGCTTGTTTGCGAGAAGTCCGGCCCTGTTGATGAGCGCTGGGTTGAGCTGACAGAAAAGGCGGCAGATTTTACGCCTGCAGCAAATGCAAGCAAGCAACGTTCGGTGCTTGAGGCTCTCGCACAAGGTGCTATGAAGTTACCCGAGCTCTCGGCTACCATTCCAGGAGCTCGTAGTGCGGTTACTGCACTGCAGAAAAAAGGCATTGTTGAGGTTCGCACTCAGCGACAAATTCGTGGAAGTCAGGAGGGTCTGGGAACCACGCTTTCAAGTGGTGTAGCACCTCGTCCTCAACAACTTACTGAGGGGCAAGAGTCTGCTCTTGCAGCAATCGAGACTGCACAAACTGCTGCTCAGGGCGATGTTGTGCTTATTGATGGTGTAACGGGCTCAGGCAAAACCGAGGTGTATCTCTCCGCTATTGAAAAGACCTTATCGGCTGGCAAGGGTGCTGTAGTACTTGTGCCAGAAATTTCTCTTACCGCGCAAACAGTCGGCCGGTTCCGCTCGCGTTTTGGTGAGCAGGTGGCCGTTCTCCACTCAAAGCTTTCCCTCGGTGAGCGTTTTGACCAATGGGATTTGATTAGGCAGGGTAGGGCTCGCGTGGTAGTAGGCGCACGTTCTGCCTTGTTTGCACCCATCCAAAACCCCGGACTGTACATCATTGACGAGGAGCATGAGGCCTCGTACAAACAGGATTCGCTTCCACGCTATCACGCAAGAGAAGTTGCTGCTCAGATGGCTCGCCTGCGCGGAGCCGCGCTAGTACTTGGCTCTGCAACACCATCGCTCGAGAGCCTCTACCGAACAGCTCAAGGAAGCTGGCGCGGTACTAACTGGACGTGCGTTGCCATGACCCAGAGGCCTGGCGTGGCGGTGCTCCCGCAGGTCCAGGTAGTTGATATGGCTTCTCAGTTCAAAAACGGAGGCAGATCGGTCTTCTCGGCAGCTCTTGCTCTTGCACTGCAAGAAACAACAGAGCGTGGCGAGAAAAGCGTTCTACTCCTTAATCGTCGCGGATTTGCAAACTTTTTGATGTGTCGCGAGTGTGGTTGTGTGCCCGAGTGTCCGCATTGCTCGACGTCTCTCACGTACCATGAGCGCACGCATTCTCTGGTCTGTCACAGTTGCGGCAGGCAATGGTCCCAGCACGCGTACCCCAATCCTTCCAGCAAATGCCCAAACTGCGGGAGTCGTTACATGGGGGCATATGGCGTGGGAACGCAGCGCGTAGAAGACGAGCTCAAGCTGCTGCTTGGCGCCGATGCACCAATTATTCGTATGGATGCTGATACCACGGCTAAAAAGGGCGAACACCAGCGACTCCTTGAGCTCTTTGACGCAACTCCAGGAGCGGTGCTCATCGGCACGCAGATGATTGCAAAGGGACTGGATTTTCCAGACGTAACCTTAGTTGGTGTTATTAACGCTGATACCATGCTTAAGCTGCCAGATTTTAGAGCAGCTGAGAGAACTTTTGATTTGCTTGAGCAGGTTGCTGGTCGTGCGGGCAGAGGAGAAAAGCCAGGTAAAGTCATCATCCAGTCGTACTGGTCAACACATCCTGCTATTGCTTCTGTTGTGACCCATGACAGGCGTCCGTTTCTTGACGCAGAGCTTAAAGAAAGAAGGGAGGGAGCTTATCCGCCCTTCTCGCGCTTGTCTAACGTGCTTTTCTGGGGTGCTTCAGAAAAAGAAGTTCGTCGCGTAGCGGATCAGATGGCGGAGGCGCTTCACGCAAAGTTAGATGCGCAATCTGGATGGGAGATTTTGGGCCCTGCTGATTGTGTAAAAGCAAAAGTAAAAGATAAGTACCGCAGACACATTTTAGTAAAATCTCCCGTAGATGCTCAGGTGGGAGAAATTCTTTCTGAGTGTGCTGCTTCACTTGATAAAAGAGTGGGTATCAACATGACATTAGATGTTGATGCTTACGACATGATGTAAGGAAAGTTATGAGTTCTGAAGTTGATGATATGGTGCTTTGGCCAGACCCTCGTTTGAGCCAAAAGTGTGAAGAAATTGACGATATTAACGACGACGTCCGTAAGATGGCCGAGCATATGCTCAAAGTTATGTATGCCACCGACGGCGTAGGTCTTGCTGGCCCTCAGGTTGGTTACATGAAGCGCATGGTAGTTATCGATGTTGATTACCCTAACGGCCAAGAGAACCCTTTTGTGCTCATTAATCCAGAGATTAAAGTTGCAGATGGTGAGCCTCGTGTATATGAAGAGGGTTGCCTTTCGTTCCCAGGCATTACCGTTCCTGTTACGCGCCCAAGCCACGTTGTCGTTCACGCATATAACCTCGATGGTGATCTGATGCGCTATGAAGCAGAAGGAGACCTTCTCGCCGTCTGTCTACAGCATGAGATTGACCACATTAATGGCGTAACCATGCCGGACCACCTGGGACCAGGTGCTCGTATGGAGACATTGCAGGAGTACAAAGAGGCACTGGCTTCTGGCGCTCGTCCTGGTCAGACAGACTATTAGGAGTTGGCATGCGCGTAGTCTTTATGGGAACTCCAGACTTTGCTGTTCCGTCGCTCAAAAAACTTGCCTATGATCACCAGGTAGCTTTGGTTATTACAAGACCAGATGCCGTCCGTGGTCGTGGTAAAACGCTTGAGCCGTCTCCCGTAAAAGAATGCGCACAAGAGCTTGGCCTGCCCGTTCTTGAGGCAAATCGCATGACTCCAGAAGTAATTTCTGCCATGCGTGAAGCACAACCAGAAGCGCTCTGCGTAGTTGCTTTTGGCTGCATTTTGCCAGATGAGGTTATCTCACTTGCGCCTTACGGTGCTCTGAACGTTCACGCATCACTGCTGCCTCGCTGGCGAGGAGCTGCTCCAATTCAGCGCGCAATCCTCGCAGGTGATGCTGTTGCTGGCGTTTCTATCATGAAGATTGCTCATGAACTTGACGCAGGAGATTGGTGCAAGCAAGCATCGTGTGAGGTTGGCTCCAAAAATACTGAGCAGCTCACTGACGCTTTAGCACAGCTAGGTGCTGATGCTCTGTCACAGGCTCTTTCTGAGCTCAAGGAAGGTTCTCTTGAGTGGCAGGTACAAGATGAGCGAGAAGTAACGTTTGCTCCTAAAGTTACCAAGCAAGAAATGAAGCTTGCTCCAGAAGATTCCGCCCAGGTAAACGCCCTGAGGGTTCAGGCTTCTTCTGATACCGCTCCAGCTCGTGTTTCTGTTGGAGGCAGGTCTCTTCGTGCTTTGTCCGCTCAACTGGCACCAAGTGAAGTTTCTGTCGCTCAAGGTCAGGTTGCAGTTCAAGATCATAGGCTGTTCCTTGGCTGTGCTGAAGGTGTCCTTGAGCTTCTTGAGGTGCGCCCAGATGGTAAACGCTCTATGGATGCTAAATCATTTGCGGCAGGACTTCAGAAGTCTCAGATGACCTGGCAGAAGCTGCAATAATGGCTACGCTTACTCCCGCTCGAAGAGTGGCTTATCAGGCATTTTTTGAGTGCAGACGTAACAATCTACGCATTCGTGATTACTTAAGGGAGTCAAAAGACTTCTCGGAGCTTTCTGTTCAAGATAAAGCTTTTGCTACTCGTCTTGCACTGGGAGCGACGCTTACCAAAGGCAAGCTTGATGAGGCTTTAAAAAATCATCTTAAGTCGGGTATTCACCTAGAGCCAAAGGTACAGGATGCCCTGCGTATTGCTGTATTTGAGGTTTTATATTTAGAGACAAGACGCGACGCCGCCATCAGCCAAGGTGTTGAGCTGGTAAAGTCTATCTCAAAACGATCTTCCGGCCTTGCAAACGCGGTGCTTAGAAAAATTTCTGAAGATGAAGCTCAGCTGACGCGTGCAAGGAATCCAAAAACACCTTCAGAGCTTTCGTGGGCGTCAGGCATTCCTGAGTGGATTTGCTTGGAGATTATTGAGTCTCTTGGAGAATCTGCTGCTCAAAAGCTCATTCTTAATCTTAAAAACCCAGCTCCTGTGTATGTTCTACAAAGAAACATATCAGAACAACAATTGCAGAGCAGCTCTTTAGAGTTACAGCAAACAGTTCTGCCAGATGTATATGAGGTAAAAAATCCTGCTCAACTTAACGTTGATGCATATGTAAAGAAAGTTCAGCTTGTTCCTGCAGATTTAGCTTCTCAACTTGTGGCACTTCTCGCGGCATCTTATGTAGACCAAGATATGCTTGAGGTTGGACAGGGTAGAGGGACCAAATCTCTGTTACTCTCTCATGCATTTGAGGTGCTAGATAAAGAGAATCCCCACATCACCGCTGTTGAGCTTGTAAAAGGAAAGTCCCACGTTTCAAAAAGAAGATTGAAGACCGCTGGACTTTCAGATCAGGTTACATCACTCACGTTTGATGCCACACAGTTTGTATCACCAGAGGTTCCAGAGGAGCTTAATCAAAGCTTTGACGTGGTGTTTATTGATGCTCCATGCTCTGGTTTGGGTACGCTTCGTCGTCACCCAGAGATTGCATGGAACTTGTCACCAGAAAGTCTGTACGATGGAGGAGAGCTTACCGTCTTACAGACCAAACTCTTGCAAAGCTGTAGTAGTCGTGTAGAGGTGGGTGGCTTTTTAGTCTACGCAACGTGTTCACTCTCAAATTCAGAGAATCAGCAGGTTGTAGATGATTTTCTTGCAAGTCCAGAAGGCTCTCAGTTTGAGGTGCAAAGCCTTTTTGAGTGTCCCGCGCGTGCATGTTTAACACCAGAAGCGCAAGAGTTTCTCGACACGTGCATTACGCCAGAGGGATTTTTGCAGACGGCTTTTGCCTCCGCCGATTGCGATGCCCATTTTATGGCGGTGCTCAAACGCAAATAAAAAGCTCTTGTTGTGTTGTCCAACAAGAGCTTCATACGTGATGTTTAAAGAGCGCCTTCAGGCTCAAAGCGTAGGATTACTTGCCTTTGCTATCGGTGTTGTAAAAACCGGTGCCCTTAAAGACGATGGTTGAGGTGTTGTACACGCGCTCGGTCTCATGTCCGCATTTTGGGCACTGAGGAGCTTCAATCTTCAGGCTCATTGGGCGCTCAATCTCAAAGGTATTGTCGCAGTGTGTGCAATGATAGCTATAACGTGCCATGCATCCTCCATGAAAACAATTTATAAACGTGAGATACTTTACCCTACTTAGAGTAGATATTTCACGATTGCAACTAATAAGTTTGTTTACGGAGGCATTATGCAGGTAACCGGTGCAATTTTTGATTGCGATGGAACCCTTGTTGATTCAATGCGCGTTTGGCGCAATGTGTTTGGCGCTGTTCTTCCTAAATACGGCAAGACTGTTGACTCAGAATTTTTTGAGCGCGTTGAGGCTGTTTCGCTTATGGATGGTTGCAAAATTTGCGTTGATCATCTGGAGCTGCCTATCACTGCAGAAGCTTTGTATGAAGAATTCTGTGCGTATGTAACAGAGCAATATCAGCATCATGTCTCCATTATTCCTGGTGCAAAAGAGTTCTTGCAGGAGCTTTACGATGCGGGTATTCCCATGGCTGTTGCATCATCAACTCCCGTGCGAGAAGTGCGCGCGGCCCTTGCAGCTCAAGGTATTGAGCACCTCTTTAAAACGGTAGTTTCTACGGAAGATGTAGGGGGAGTGGACAAGGTTGAGCCCGATGTTTACCTTGAGGCCCTTCGCCGTCTTGGCACCGATAAGGCAACTACCTGGGTCTTCGAGGATGCTCCGTTTGGCGCACGGACAGCTCAAAATGCAGGCTTTCCTGTGGTTGCACTCTACAACGACCACGATGGCCGCGATCCCGTCTTTATGCGTGAGCACTCAAATATCTTTGCCCATACCTATGGCGAGATGTCGCTTCTGCGTCTTCGTGATTACGAGCGCCCTCTAGCTGCTGCTCTTTCTGGCGAGAAACCCCTTGAGGTCCTTGTTGTGGGCGGATCCCCAGAGGCGGTTTCGCACACGACGCTGTCTACCTGCGCCCAAAGCGCTGACTACCTGATAGCGGTTGACCATGGCGCAGATGTCTGTCATGCTGCCGGCGTGATTCCACAACTTGCGCTTGGAGACTTTGACTCCGCTTCTGCAGAAACTTTGTCTTGGCTTAAAGAGCAGCAGGTACCTTGCATGAAATTTAATGCGGACAAGTACGATACCGACCTGGCGCTAGCATTGAAATCAGCTGAATATGAGGCAATTCGTAGAGATAGCAAGCTCTCTCTGACGGTTGTCTCCACATCTGGTGGCCACCTTGATCACCAGCTTGTAGTGCTTGGTCTTCTCGCCACGTGGGCAAAGACGGGCAAGGCAAGCGTTCGAGTTATTGAGAATGACTTTGAGATGCGCTTTTTAGTTGCTGGCCAGGTGGATTCTTGGCAGCTGAACACTATCAATGTAGGTAAAAAGATTTCTCTTGTAGCTTTGTCAGAGGAGTGCGAGGTTTCTGAGTCAGGCATGAAGTGGAATCTTGATCATCAGAAGTTTACCTTGCTGGGAGACGACGGTATTTCAAATATCATTGAATCAGACAATGCCTGGATAAGGTGCGAGAAGGGCTGTCTTTTGGTGCAGCTTTGGAACTAAAACGTTCATCGAGTCGCGTTGGGGTTGCGGTTGAGAAATAAAGCCCCAACATGTGACGATAAGCCCTAGCGGGCTATGGTTGGGGTTACCGATAGATAATCGAGCTAAGAAAAAAGGTCGCCGAAGCGACCTTTTTAAGTTTGAGGTAAGACAAGCTAAGTTGCTTAGTTGCGAGCAATCTTGCCGGACTTGAGGCAACGGGAGCAAACATTCATCTTCTTGCGCTGGCCATCGACAACGACAGTAACACGCTGGATGTTTGGCTTAAAGGTGCGGGCCACAGTACGGTGAGAGTGGGAGATGGAGCGACCGGCAACGGCGTGCTTACCGCAGAAATCACAGACCTTCGACATGAGTAAGACCTCCATAGGATAGGCGCCCTCTGCGCCTAAAATTTCCAAATAGCCGAATAAATATAGCACAATATATTGTGTTGTCAAAGTATGAATATAACATTCACAATTAGATAGCTTTTAGACAGCTTTTGAATGTTTTTCATTTATTACACCAAGATTAAATAACAAGAAAAAGATTTGTCAATTGCAAGGTTATCAACTTGTATATATAAGCCGCTTTAATAATAAATGTGCTCTGCGGTATACTAAATAACAATGACTAACCCTGGTTCTTGCGAGAGGAGTTATGTAATGACTACCGCTGTTCCCGGAACACTAAGAGTTTCTAATGATTGCCTTGCTGACCTGGCGGGCTATGCAGCTATGGAATGTTATGGCGTTGTTGGCATGGCAGAGATCGATGAGGCAGCAGGTGTTGCTCGTCTTCTTCCAACGTACCGACTTCGTAAGGGTATTGATGTGACCCCAACTCCTAAGGGAGTTCAGGTTGACCTTCACATTGTTGTTGAGCAGGGCGTTAACATGGCGTCTGTTGTCGACAATCTTGAGAGCTCAGTAAAGTTTTTGCTTAAGCAAATTGCAGAGCTTTCATGTGTTGATGTAACTGTACATATCGAGGCCATGCGTAATTCTCGCTAAGCTTTTTGCTTCAAATGAGTAGGAACTGAGGTCTAACGTGATTTCAAATGTCATTCGTACATGCTTCCCTGTAGCAGCCCTTGCCGTTGCAGACAAAGCAGAAGAGATCAACAAGCTCAACGTTTTCCCTGTACCTGATGGAGACACCGGTACTAACATGTCCCTTACCTTGGGCACCGTTGTTCGTGAGGTTCAAGATCTTCCTCAAGATGCAAGCATGCAGGATATTGCAAAGGCAATTACTCACGGTTCTCTGATGGGCGCTCGTGGTAACTCTGGTGTTATTACGTCTCAGATTCTTCGCGGTATTGCTGAGGGTCTGTGTGACGTTAAGAACCCTGAGGCAGTAACCCCAAAGGATATTGCCCACGCATTCCGTCGCGGTAAAGAGGTTGCTTTTAAGGCTGTTAGAAAGCCAGTTGAGGGCACTATTCTTACCGTTTTGAAGGACGTCTCTGCTAAGGCAGACTCCCTTGAGAAGTCTCAGCTCACCCCAGTTGAGGTTTTGGACGCTTTGGTTGTTGAGGCATATGAGTCTGTTGCCCGCACTCCTGAGCTTCTTCCTGTTCTCAAAGAGAATGGTGTTGTTGACTCCGGTGCATTTGGTTTTGCAACTTTCCTTGAGGGTTTTGTAAACGCTGTTACCGGTAAGACTGAAACAACTGACTTCCAGACCACTGTTTCTGTTTCTGATGCTAAGGCTGCTACCAGCGCAAAGGTTGAGATTGAGCTCAACGATGACTGGGAGGGTTCTGAGTACCGTTACTGCAACGAGTTCCTCTTCAAGGCAGATAGTCCAGACTTTGACGAGGAAGCAGCTCTGAACTTCCTGGCAACTATGGGTGATTGCGAGCTTCTTGTTGGCGCAAACCCAGACTACAAGATTCACGTTCACTCAAATACTCCTAACAAGGTTCTTGAGTACATGCTTCAGTACGGCCAGATTTTTGAGGTCTTCATTCACAACATGGACCTTGAGGCTAAGGAGCGTACCGAGAAGATCGCTGAAGATAAGAAGGCTGCAGCCGCACCTAGAAAAGAGCTTGGCTTTGTTGCAGTAACTGCTGGTTCTGGCGCTGAATCAATCTTGAAGTCTCTTGGTGTTGACGTTGTTGTTTCTGGTGGCCAAACCATGAACCCTTCAACCGCAGATATTCTTGCTGCAATTGAAGAGGCCAATGCAGACCAGGTTATTGTTATGCCAAATAACTCCAACATTCGTATGGCAGCAGAGGCTGCTGCAAGCGCATGTGAGGATGTTAAGGTTGCTGTTATTCCAACTAAGTCAGTTCTTCAGGCATTTGCTGCAATGTTTGTTGTTGCAGATGGCGTTCCATTTGAAGAGCTGGTAGAAGAGATGACTGACGCCATCTCTGGCGTTCGTTATGGTGAGGTTACTACCGCAGTCCGCGATTCTTCCGCAGCTGACGGCACTCCTATCCACGATGGCGATGTCATGGGTATTCAGGGCGGCTCCATTGATGTTGTCGGCTCTGATGTCATGAAGGTCACGCTTGACCTTATCGCTAAGATGCAAGAGGAGGAAGAGGGCGACAACCTCACCATTCTTGCAGGTGAGGACTTCTCTGACGAGCAGCTCGATCTTCTCGCCAGCAAGATTGAGGACACCTATCCAGACCTTGAGGTTGACGCTCAGCGCGGCGAGCAGCCACTCTATCCAGTTATCTTCTCTATTGAGTAGGACATGTCTGAGTCCAAGGTAAGCATCGCTCCCGCATCAGAGCGAGTAGCACATACCTGCTCACTTGTTGATAGTGTGACCAGGTTAAGGTATGTCAATGCAAATCGTGCCGAGGCGCTTGAGCGTCTCGGCATTCTGCGTGTACGAGACCTTTTGCTCAATGTTCCTCACCGCTACCTCGATTTTTCTCACCGCGTGCAGATTGCTTTTGCGCAGATAGGTGAGGACGCTACCATTACGGGCCGCGTTGCTTCGGTTAAGACTAAGCGTCCACGTCCTAAAATGGTCATTATTGAGATTGAGGTTGTGGATGATACGGGCGTGCTCACAGCTTCGTTTTTTAGGCAGCCTTGGATAGCTGAGCAAATCCACGTTGACGATGAAGTGGCGCTAAGCGGTAAGGTTCTCTTTGCCTACGGTTACCGCCAGATGAAATCACCGTTTTACGAGGTGCTTAGTACGGCAAAGTCTGACTCAAACGATGAAGCACGCTCCAAAGAGACCCCTTCAAAAGCTGCAATTCTTCCTGTTCACCCAGCTACCGAGGGCGTGAGTCCTGCTTGGATGCGTCGTATTATGTCAGCGGCTTTGGCGGACACGGGAAGCGTGTGTGATTGGCTGCCTTCAGAGCTTGTCACCAAACACCACCTCATGTCGCTCTCATCGGCGCTTCGTGAGGTTCATTTTCCATCCAGTTTGGACGCAGCTGAACAGGCCCGTCGCCGTCTTGCTTTTGATGAGCTTCTTAGCTTACAGCTTGCCCTTCTGGCCAGGAGAAACCTTGAGCTTGCAGGCCATAAGCCTTTTGAGCACGTTATAGATGGACCTAAAGTTAAGGCTCTGATTGAGGCTTTGCCTTTTGCCCTAACTGACGAGCAGAATCACGCAGCTCAAGAGATTCTTTCTGACATGGCTTCACCACGTATTATGAATCGCTTGCTTTTGGGTGATGTTGGTACTGGTAAAACAGCCGTTGCTGCCGTTGCCTTGGCTGTAGCAGCAGATTCTTCAACTCAGGCAGCTGTGATGGCTCCTACCTCAGTTCTTGCTCAGCAGTACGCTCAAAAAATCGGTCCTTTGCTTTCACTTGCGGGAATTACGTGGGCTCTTATTACGGGCTCTACCTCAGAAGAAGAGAGGCAACAGATTGAACTTTGCCTAGCCGACGGTTCTTTGTCCATTGTCTTTGGCACCACTGCGCTTCTCTCTGATCGCGTAGTATTTAAGCAGCTCACCCTTGCCGTTGTAGACGAGCAGCATCGTTTTGGCGTTGATCAAAGAACAGCACTGCGTAAAAAAGGGCAGGGCGTAGATCTTCTCGCCATGAGTGCAACGCCTATTCCGCGTACGCTGGCGCTTTCTTTGTACGGAGACGTTGATACGTCTCGCATTACCAAAAGACCAAAGGCAGGCGCTGGCGTTACCACCAAACTGTGCGTTCCAGAAAACCTTGATCAAGCATATGCCGCTGTCGCCGAAGCTGTTCAAGCGGGTCATCAGGCGTATTTGGTCTGCCCTTTAATTGACCCAAGCGATTCTGAAGAAGAGCTTGAAGATGTTCCTGAGGCCGCTCGCGCAAACGGTAAGCTCTACAGTGCAACTCGCGTATATGAGGAGCTTTCAAAGACCGTTTTCAATGACTTTACCTGTGATCTTTTGACCGGCAGACTGCCTGAGACACAAAAAGATCAGGTAATGGAAAAGTTCCACGCAAATAAGACACAGATTCTGGTCTCTACTACCGTCATTGAGGTTGGCGTTGACGTTCCTAACGCTACGGTCATGATTGTCTTTAATGCGGATCGTTTTGGTCTAGCTACACTTCACCAGCTCAGAGGCCGTGTTGGCCGAGGAGACTTCCCAGGAACTGTGTATCTGGCAAGCAACGCCAAGCGAGGCTCTACCGCAAGAAAGCGCTTAGCCGCCCTTGAGCAAACCTCCGACGGTGCGCGCCTGGCAGAGCTTGACCTCGAGCTCAGGCACGAGGGAGAAACCCTGGGATACCGTCAGTCGGGCGGCACCACGCTCAAGATTTCTGATCTTTACGCGGATGCGGACCTGATTGAGGCGGCTCACATGGACGCCCTGGCAATTACTGCTCAAGACCCAAATCTTACCAGCGAAACCTATGCTACGCTGGGAATTGAGGCAAAAGATCGCTTTGGTATCTACTTTGAAGAGCTTGGCTATAAGTAATAACCTGCAGGTAAACTACAGTACAAGATAGGTTTGGTGGCGAGAAACCCATGAGGATTGTTGGCGGAAAATGGAAAGGTCGTGCAATTGAGGCCCCTGATGGCAAGGGGACTACGCGACCAACCACTGATCGTACGCGTGAGGCTATTGCAAGCTCCATCTTAGCTTCTCGCGGTCTTGACCTTAGTGAGTCCAGAGTGCTCGACGCTTTTGCAGGTTCAGGTGCTATGGGTTTTGAGCTTCTTTCTAGAGGAGCGCTATACGCTGCCTTTATTGATAAAGATAGAAAGACGTGTGATCGCATTAAGCGTACGGCTAAATCTCTTGGTGTAAGCACCTCTGAGATGAGTGTTATCTGTGGTGATACAGCTCGCTTAGCTGAGTCATCCCAGCTGTTTGGAGGTCCTTTTGACGTGGTATTTTTGGACCCTCCTTATGCCGTTGAGGCAGAGGTAGTATCCAAGCTACTCAAAGACTTGACTCAGTCGGGAAGTTTGACAAAAGATGCTGTAGTAGTCTATGAGCATAGCCATAAATCTGATTCAGTTTCTCTTGATAACTTTGAGCTTTCTAAGAGTAAGCGTTATGGTATTGCTCAAGTTGATGTACTTGTTCGTTGTGAGGGATAGGAGATACGTTGAATAGCATCACTCACGTAGTTGTACCAGGTACTTTTGATCCCGTCACAAACGGACACCTTGATGTAATTAAACGAGCTTCTCGCCTTTTTGAAAATGTTACGGTAGCTGTTGCGGCGTCAAAGCGCAAGCACGGCACAGGAACTACCTTTTCTCTTGAAGAGCGTGTACAGATGCTCAAAGACGCTCTGGTAGATGAAGGACTTGTGGACGTTTCTGTAGAGCCCATGGAAGGTCTTCTGGTTGATTTCTGCAATGCTCGCGGCGCAGGTGGCGTTGTTAAAGGCCTGAGGGCTATGACAGACTTTGAGTATGAGCTGCAGCAGGCAGATCTTAACGCTCATATGGCTCCTGAGCTGGAGAGCGTCTTTGTTATGTCCAGTCCAGAGTACGGCTATATTTCTTCCTCAATTGTGAGAGAAATTTCAGCTATGGGCGCAGATGTATCATTTTTGGTACCAAAGAACGTCATTAAAAAGCTTGAAGCTCTGCATAATTGCGGTAATTAAGTATATTTGCCCTGCATTTTCATTATATTCTGCTAACATTCTTAAAAAGGTGTTTTATGCGTCGTGCTCATAAGGGCTAAAACTGCATATAACACGGCTTGTGTATTGGATTGAAAGGAGCCCTGGATGCAGCCAGGCGAGGAAATTGAGAGCCTTGTATCTGAGATTGAGCAGATGGTAACTGAGGCTAAGTCACCTTTTATGGATGGCGGTAACAAGAAGATTATTGATGCCCAGGACTTCTACGAGCTGCTTGACGAGATTCGTCGTGTCTTTCCAGAAGAGTTTGCAACCGCTCGTCGCATCATCAAGGAAGAGGATGAGACCCTTGAGCGCGCACGTGCTCAGGCAGAATCCATCATTGCTGACGCACAGCAGCAGGCTATGATTCTTGCTGGTGACCAGGAGGTTGTCCGCCTTGCTCAGCAGCAGGCAGATGGCATTCGTGACCAGGCAGAGCAGTATGAGCGTGATACTCGCTACAACGCTGAGGAGTATGCAGATACCGTTCTTGCTCACCTTGAGGAGAACCTCAAGAGCCTGACAAACTCAGTCTCTCGTGTTCGTCAGACACTTGATGAGAACTCTGGTCCTCGTAACACCAGCAATAACGTTGCCTGGTAATTCCAATGCAACCAGTTCTTTATGCACTAGATGATCGTCTTGCAAATGCAGGCGATACCGTTTCTTATGCGGGTCATCTCAATGAAGATTCGTATGAGCTAGGGGAGCATGAATTTTCTCTTCCTATGGGAATTGATTTTGATCTAGTGCTTACCAACGCGGGTGAGGGCATTTTGGTTACCGGAATGCTTCGTGCTGACGCAGTTGGTACGTGTGACCGTTGTCTTGAGGACGCACATCTCTCTTTAAACGCAGAGGTAGATGAGTATTATCTCTTTGAAGAGCCTGTAATTTCTGCAGATGATGAAGATGAGGCAGATTACGTTTTAGTAAATGCCGATAAAACCATCGATCTTGCAGAGGCTCTTTTGCCTTCGCTTGTTATGGAGACGCCTTATGTTGTACTGTGCAAGTCCGACTGCAAGGGACTTTGCCCAGTATGCGGTTGCAATCTGAATGAAGAGGATTGCGGTCATGCAGCTCAGATTGAGCAGAAGCGAGAAGAAGAAAAGCTTGCTTCAAACCCGTTTGCGGCTCTCAAAAATCTTGTGATTGAGCCGGATTCGGAAGAGTAAAATAAAATTTCTTCTCCTAAATGGTGAAGAAATGCTGTATCTACGTACAAAATGTGTCAGTACGTGGTATAGTATCCAACGCATTATGTGAATGGGTCGCGCCCTCATATGTTTTAGGGGCGCTAGCAAGAGCAAAAGAGGTTTAAGATGGCAGTACCTAAACAAAAGAAGGGCCGCGGCGCAACCCACACCCGTCGTTCGGCAAACAGCAAGCTTAACGCAGCAGCTCGCTCTGTATGCCCACAGTGCGGCGCTCCAAAGCTTCCTCACCACGTATGCCCTAATTGTGGCTTCTACAAGGACCGTGAGGTTGTTGTTACTGAGTAACACTCATACATCGTATGGCCAAGAAGGCTGGTTCTTTAGGGGCCGGCCTTCTTTTTTATAGCACTAAGGAGTTAACATGCCCGTTATTTGTGTAGACGTTATGGGATCTGACCAAAGTCCTGAGGTTGTTCTTGAGGGAGTTCGTATGGCTCTTGAGAAGGACAAAGAGCTAGAGGTTCTTCTCGCCGGAGCTGATGAGTTTGTTACTCCTTTTGCAAGCAAGCATGAGCGCGCAAAGGCTTTGGTAACTACTGAAGTTATTGCCATGAGCGAGCATCCCGCTAATGCGGTTAGACAGAAGAAAGACGCCAGTATTGTAAGGGCTGCCCAGGCAGTCAAGGCAGGAGAGGCTGACGGTCTTTTTTCGGCAGGCTCTACAGGAGCAGTGCTTACTGCAGCTACCTTTGGTATTGGTCGCATCAAGGGTGTAAAACGCCCTGCACTTACCCTGATTCTTCCTGGACTTGGTGGTCATAAAACAGTCTTTTTGGATACTGGTGCTAACGCTGATGTGCGTCCAGAAGTTTTGGTGCAATTTGCACAAATGGGTAAGGCTTTTGCCAATGCATCGCTTGGAATTGAAAACCCAACCATAGGACTTCTCTGCAATGGTTCTGAAGAGACCAAGGGTTCTGAGCTTGCTCTTTCATATCATGCGGCTCTTGCAGAAGCGGCTATCAACTTTGGTGGAAATGCTGAGGGAACTGATATTTTAGGAAGCCGTTTTGATGTTATTGTGACAGACGGCTTTACAGGAAATGTGGCCTTAAAATCCATTGAGAGCACGGGCAAGTTCATTATGTCTAGCCTCAAAGACGCAATTAATTCCTCCAAGAAGGCTGCGTTTGGTGCTCTTCTTTTGAAGGATGCTCTGAAAGCTACAGCAGCGGAGCTTTCAGGAGATTCTGTTGGCGGCGCCTTCTTGCTAGGTGTTTCTGCACCTGTACTTAAAGGACATGGTGCTACCAGCTCTTCTGCTGTGTGCGCAGGAACACTCTCTGCAGCAAATGCGGTACGTGCAAACCTTATTGAGAAAATCTCTTCTTCAATTCAGCTGTAGTAAAAGCGTCTGTACATAAAAATTTTTATAACTATGATGGAGCCCATGGACAATTCTGTGGGCTTTACTTTTTTAAGATTGTTTGTTTCAGCTTTAGTAATGTCATCATACAGACGTCCCTCACGGGGTAAAATTAATAGCGTCATTGTTGTGTGCAAGGAGGATGTATGGATCGCACAGAAACACTTGAAAAGGTAATTGACGTTGTTAGAGAGACACTGGACCTTGACGATTCCGTTGAGCTCACAGAGGGTACCTCATTTAAAGATCTTGGTGCAGACTCATTTGATCTTTTGCAGCTTGTCACAGACCTTGAGCAAGAGTTTGATATGACCTTTGATGCAGAAAACATCGATGAGATTGCTACCGTTGGTGACGCAGTAGATGCTATTCTTGCTGCTTAAGTAGGTTTTATACGTGAAATTGCACGAACGAGTAGCTGCTGCAGAAGCTATTTGCGGTCACACATTTACCAATAAAGAACTTATCGAGGCTGCCCTCACACACCCTTCGGCGGTGGAGGGCAAGCCTGTTTCTGCTTCGTATGAGCGCCTGGAGTTTCTGGGTGACTCAATTCTTGGTGCCATTATTGCAACGGAGCTGTTTGAGCGTTATCCAGATATGGATGAAGGCCAGCTTACTAGGTTGAAAATCTCTCTAGTATCCGGCCACACGCTTTCCATTGTCTCTGATGCTCTAGGAATTTCTCCCTTAATTGTTATGGGAATTTCCGAGAAGGGCACGGGAAAGCGTGGCATGAAGTCTGCTTTGGAGAATGTTTACGAGTCCATTGTTGGCGCGCTCTACCTTGACGCGGGCTTTGATCCAACGCACGAGTTTGTTATTCGTACGCTTGGACCTCACATTTCTCCGGCACTGGCAGTTCGTTCGGTAAGTCCTAAATCTCGTTTGCAAGAAGCGGTACAAGCTAAAGGTAAAGCTACCCCAGAGTACAAGCTTATTGGCGAGAGTGGCCCTGCTCATACGCCAACGTTTACCGCTGTGGTATTTGTCGACGGCCTTAAGGTGGGTCGTGGACAGGGACCATCAAAGAAAGCCGCAGAGTCAGAAGCCGCTCAAGACGCGTTGGTACGTCTTGGTGTGGATGATGCTCCGCTTGATGCTGATGCAGAAATGCACCTAAGGTAGAAAGGTACCCTGTACCCGTGTATCTAAAATCGCTGACACTCAAGGGTTTTAAGTCATTCGCTGATAAAACTCAGATGGTTTTTGACCCCGGTCTTACCGTTGTCGTTGGTCCTAACGGCTCGGGTAAGTCCAATGTCTCTGACGCAATTCTTTGGGTATTGGGCGAGCAGAGCGCAAAGATGCTCCGTGGCCAGGCTATGGAAGACGTTATCTTCTCTGGCTCGTCAGCAAGGGGAGCGGTAGGTGTTGCTGAGGTAACACTGGTTCTGGATAACTCCGACCACACCATTCCTATTGATTTCTCTGAAATTGGCATCACCAGGCGCATGTATCGCTCTGGAGAGTCTGAGTACCTGATTAACGGCGCTCCTTCAAGACTCATGGATATCCAGGACATTTTGCATGACTCTGGTCTGGGCAAAGATACCCACTCCATTATTTCTCAGGGCAAACTCGATTCCATTTTGTCTAGCCGTCCTGAACAGCGCCGTGAGCTCATTGAAGAGGCGGCAGATATCTCTAAGCATCGCCGCCGCAAAGAGCGTGCGGAGCGCAAGATTTCTTCCATGGATGAGAATCTCACGCGAGCCAAAGTGGTTTCTCGCGAGATTACCCGCCAGCTTAAACCGCTTGAGAGGCAGGTAGACAAGGCTTCTCGCGCTAAAGATCTGTCTGCTCAGCTCAAAGATTTAACGGTTCAGCTTGCAGTGGATGACCTTCGTCAGCTGCAGTTTACGCACGGCAAGTTGGAGGCTCGCGCTAAAGAGGCAGAGGCTGCCATTGAGCTTGCGCAGTATCGCGCGGGCGAGAAAAACCGTGAGCTTGAAAAGCTTCAGTCGCTTCTTGAGCAAAAGGGTCTCTTTGTTGGAGACTTGGGCGAGCAGCGTCGTCGCATGCAAGAGATTCTTGGCCGTATGGGCTCTGACATGCGTCTTTTGGAGGAGAAGGGCAAGAACATGGTATCTCGCCTTTCTGATACGCGTATGCAGCTTTCTGTGATGGATAAGCAGAAAGCAGACGCGGCAAAAGAGAATGAAGAGCTTTCTGGTCAGCTAGCAACAATTCGTGCAAAGGTTGCGGATCTGACTGAGAGTGTGAATGCTCTGCAAGAGGCGGCTAACCAGGCAATTGCCGAGCGTCGTGCTTTGGATGTAAAGATTTCTGATTGTACTGCGTCTGAGCGTAGTGCGCGCAATACCGCTGATAAAGAGACGCTTGCGTATGTAAAGCTTGAAGAGCAGATTGCTCATGCGCAGGTAGAAGACAAGATGTTTGAGTCAAGGTTGTCTCAGATTACCGAGGCGCTTGAGATTGCTCAAGCTGCCCTGGAAGATAGTGGTGCTAAAGAAGCAGAGCTTACTGCAGCTCTTGAGACGGCTCGTCAGGAGTCCGAGGCGTTTGTCGCTGAGATTTCTGAGCGCGCTTCTGCACTTGAGGCAGCTCGCGAGGCAGAGCGTACTGCTCGCCAGGAGCTTTCTAGTAGTGAAGCTACGCTTGAGGCACTTCGTGCGCTTGATGTGGAAGTCCAAAAGGGAAGTCCTCTGGCAGAAAAGCTTGTTGCGGATGCAGCAACCGCTTCTCTTGTTTCTGGCAGACTTGCTGATTACCTTGAGGTTCAGCCAGAGTTTGAGGCTCTTGTTGAGCAGCTTTTGGGAGAAGATCTTTCCGCGCTTGTTGTAGACAAGCAGCAAAACATTCAGACGCTCTTTGAGCGTGTTCAGACGCTTTCTGAGGACGGCAAGGCTACGTTGGTTGCTCTTTCTGATGCAACTCCAGCTCTTGCTGCACCTGCACATACAACGTCTTTGCTTGAGCACGTATCTGCGCAGAAGGGTGCCGAAACTCTTGTGCAGGCGCTCTTCGGCCACGTTTTTGTTGCTCAGAGTCTTGATGACGTCTACGCTGCTCGCAAAGTTGAGCCTCGCGGGCTTTATGCGCTCCCTGACGGCACGTTGCTCTATCCAGACGGTCGTCTGGTCCTGGGACACGCATCTCAGGCTGAGGACGGCTCTCTTGAGCGTAAGCGTCGCATCCGTGAGCTTGAGGGTGCGCTTCCTTCCCTCAAACGCTATCTTGAGGCCGCGCGCTCTGCAGTTACCAACTGCGAGAATGAGCTAGCTTCAGTTCGCGAGAAAAGCGCGCAGTCCAAGGGTGAGGTTGCTCGCCTCAACGGTGAGCTTACCTCTATTGCTGCGGAGCGAGGCCGTCTTGAGGGACAGGTTGCGTCTTCTCAGGCTGAGCTAAAGCAGGTTAGCACTTCTCGAGAGCAGGCAAAAGAGCGCGCTCAAGAGGCTCGTGCGCACATTGATGAGCACAAGCGTGCTGCAGAAGAGGCAAAGGCTCGCATGGAGTCGCTTGCGTCTGAGCTCAAAGAGCTGCAGGACCAGCATGAGGATGCCATTCGTGCTCAAGGTAGGGCCAACCGAGAGCTTTCGGATGCAAAGACGGACCTGACTGTTGCAAAAGAGCGCGCAACTAGTATGGCTTCTCGCCAGGCAGAGCTTGAGAGGCGCCTATCTCAGCTGGATGAGCAGCTTGCTGCTGCTAAGCAGGCAACGCACGCGCTTGAGGTGATTAGGCTGCGTGTTGACCCGCTGTACAAGCGTTACGATGCTCTGCACCAGAAAGCGCTTGAGTGGGCTTCCAGGCTCAAGGATCGCGCGTCGCTAGCGGAGGCTGACTCCGAGACGCTTCGAGAAACCATCTCTGAGGCTAAAGATGCTGCTTCTGAAGCTGCGCTTGCAGTAGAAAAAGAGAAAGACGCCGCTAACCAGATTAGCGTTGAGATTGGTAAGCTTGAGGTTCAGGTTCAAAACGCTATCGAAGCCATTCTTGCCACGGGTGCTTCGCTGGACGAGGCTTTGACGCTTCCTGAGCCAGAAGACAGAGAGCAGGCAGAGCGCCTTGCCGCGTCGCTCAAGAGCCAACTTGAGGCGTTGGGTCCCGTCAACGCCGTTGCCATGGATGAGTACGAGCGTCTCAAAGAGCGTGCCGACTACATTAATGAGCAGGTAGCTGACTTAGAGGCTGCTCGGACCTCGCTGAAGAAGATCATCTCGGCCATTGATCGCAAGATGCGTAGCCGCTTCCTTGTTGTCTTTGACCGCGTAAACCAGAACTTCTCCGAGATCTTCTCCATGCTGTTCCCTGGCGGTCATGCTCACATTGAGCTTACTGACCCAGACCATCTCTCCGAGACAGGCATTGAGATTGTGGCTCAGCCGCGCGGTAAGCGCATTACCAAGATGATGCTCATGTCAGGTGGCGAGAAGAGCCTCACCGCCCTGGCATTGCTCTTTGCTGTGTACAGAACACGTACTGTTCCGTTCTACGTCTTTGATGAGGTTGAGGCTGCGCTCGACGACGCCAACCTCTCCAAGTTGCTTGATGCCATTGAGCAGCTCAAAGAGACCACTCAGCTGATTGTCATTTCTCACCAAAGGCGCACCATGGAGCAGGCTGATGTTCTGTACGGTGTATCTATGCAGGCAGATGGTGTCAGCCATGTTGTCTCTCAGAGGCTTGATAAGACAACCGGAAAGGTAGTTGATATCTAATGGGCTTTATGGACAATCTTCGCCGCGGTCTTGAGCGTTCTCGTGAGACTTTAAGCGAAATCTTTTATATGGGTGGAGAGGTCACCGAAGACTTTTGGGATGACCTTGAAGATACGTTGGTTATGGGAGACATGGGCGCTGAGGTGGCTATGCGTGTCACCGACGACCTGCGCGAGCGTGCAGCGCGAGAAAATCTTATGCGCTCCGATCAGCTTCGCCGCGCCCTTGTAGAGCGCCTTACGGCAGAGTTTCCTGTTGCAGAAAGAGATCCTTTTACGGATACGCCCTCTATTGTCTTGTTTGTGGGCATTAATGGTGCTGGTAAAACTACCACTGTTGGTAAGATTGCTGGCCGCGCACATGCTAATGGTGTAAAGACTTTGATTGGTGGTGCAGATACCTTCCGTGCAGCTGCAATTGAGCAGCTACAGGTATGGGGAGAGCGCTCTGGTATTGAGGTAGTAACCAAAGAGCGTGGCGCTGATCCTGCAAGCGTTTGTTTTGAGGTTGTTGAAACGGCAGAAAAACAAGGCACTGAACTGGTGCTTATTGATACTGCTGGACGTCTGCACACCTCATCCGATCTGATGCGTGAGCTTGCTAAGGTTGTTTCGGTTACCAGAAAGCGAGCAGGAGATATTCCTGTGAGCGTTGTCTTGGTTATTGATGCAACTACCGGTCAAAATGGCCTTAACCAGGCAAAAGAGTTCAATGACGCGCTGTCTTTGGACGGTCTTATTGTCACTAAGCTTGATGGCACCGCAAAGGGAGGAATTGCTCTGGCAATTTCTAACCAGCTTAACCTGCCTATTTATCGTATTGGTGTGGGCGAGTCAATTGATGATCTTCAGACATTTGATGCTCGTTCATTCTGTGAAGCACTTGTTGGTGAGGGAGTTCAGTAATGTTTAACAGCCTGCAAGATAGACTGCAAAATACATTTTCCGCTCTGCGCGGAAAGGGCCGTCTCACTGAGGACGATATCAATTCAGCAATGCGAGAAATTCGCATGGCTCTTCTCGAGGCTGACGTTAACTACAAGGTAGTTAAAGAGTTTGTCGGCCGCTGCAAAGAGCAGTGTATGACCGCTGATGTGCTGGAATCTCTGTCTCCAGCTCAGAACGTTGTCCGCATTGTTCTGGATGAGCTCACAGCTCTGCTTGGCTCAACCGAGTCCAAGCTTACGCTGGCACAGAATCGTATTCCAAACGTCATCATGCTTGTTGGTCTCCAGGGCTCTGGTAAGACAACTGCGGCTGCAAAGCTAGCCTATCTGCTTAAGTCTCAGGGTAAGAATCCTCTGCTTGCCGCCTGCGACGTTCACCGTCCTGCAGCAGCAGATCAGCTTGAAACACTTGGTTCAGAGATTGGCGTAGCAGTCTATCGTGGTGATGGTAAAGACGCTGTTGCTATTGCGTCTCAGGCAATTCAGGAGGCTGTTGACCACCTCAATGACCTGGTAATTGTCGATACCGCCGGTCGTCTTCAAATTGACGAAGAAATGATGGAAGAGGCCGTTGCTATCAAACGTGCCGTTAAGCCAGACCAGATTCTTATGGTTGTCGACGCCATGACCGGCCAGGATATTGTCAATGTTGTTAGCACCTTCGCCGAGCGCGTAGACTTTGACGGCGTTATCATGTCCAAGCTTGATGGCGATGCTCGTGGTGGTGGCGCACTTTCCGTACGTGAGGTTACCGGCAAGCCTATCAAGTTTGTTTCCATGGGCGAGAAACCCGATTCACTTGAGGTTTTCCATCCAGATCGTATGGCCAAGCGCATCCTTGGCATGGGCGATGTTATCTCTATTGTCGAGAAGGCCCAACAGGCAGCAGATGAGAAGCAGGTTGAAGATGCTGAGCGCATGTTGCGCGAAGGCTTTACTATGGATGACCTGCTCAATCAGATGAACCAAATTCGCAAGATGGGCGGTCTTGCAAAGCTTATTGGTGCTCTACCTGGTGGTGACCGCATGATGGCCCAGCAGGGTGGTGTGGACGATAGCTCTATGGGAAAGATTGAAGCTATCATTCATTCCATGACTAAAGAAGAGCGTGCACGTCCAAAGATTATTAATGGTCAGCGCCGTCGTCGCATTTCTATGGGATCTGGTCGTAGCGTTCAGGAAG
>JABZHN010000016.1:0-37489 GCA_015258835.1 Atopobium sp. | reverse complement strand
GAGGAAAAAGTGCAGTGCGGTGGCCATTAACGCACCCAACCAAATAAGTCTCCAGTTTTCAGTTGCAAAAAATGGACCACCTAATAAAAACATCAAAATGAATAAGAAAATCACCGCGTATAGAGACATTTTGTTCTGGAACTTACTTGAAGGACCATCGGAAAACTTATTGAGAACTTTCTTATTTGTATTTATAGATAAGAAGGCTGCAACATATCCAAAGCTAAATACGGACATATTGATAATCTGCTTTCCACCTATTACGGTAGCTGCAAAAATGATGAGAGCTACAACAATTAACCAGAGACCGCATGATTTCTTATAATTAAAGTGAAGCTTCTCGTCTTTGTTATACTCCAGAAAGTTCATAAGTTTCTCCCTCAATCGAACGACTTGCTATAATACTTCTGACTGTATGCTTTTACAATTCAGTTGCCTATTTTTTAATAATTGAGGTACAGAAGACATACAGGTTTAAAAGGCGGTCATTCATTTGATAGCCCGCGGTATTTAAATAGCCATCAATGCATTGATGAGACGCTCTTTTGCAGATTTCAAAAAAAGTTGAGTTTGACGGTTGCAAGAGGGGCGGGTTTCTCGTAATATATCCCTTGCTGCATCCCCAGCAGCAAACATATTCGGGCGTTTAGCTCAGGGGGACGAGCGCTTCCCTGACACGGAAGAGGTCATAAGTTCAAATCTTATAACGCCCACCAACTGTTCACAGGTCAGAGTAATCTGGCCTGTTTCTTTTTGTGGATATAAATAGTAATCATTATTGTTATTGACAAAAGAGTTAAAGAGAGTAAACTTCTAAATAGCACGTTTTATAAGTTGTTTTACTTACAGAAAGGAACTGACTATGTCTCTTATTGGTAAGGAAATTGGTGATTTTAAGGTAAACGCATTCCACAACGGTGACATCACTGAGGTAAGCAAGGAGTCCACACTGGGCAAGTGGAGCCTGTTCTTCTTCTATCCAGCTGACTTCACCTTTGTCTGCCCAACTGAGCTTGAGGATCTTGCAAACAACTACGACAAGTTCCAGGCTGCTGGTGCAGAGGTTTACTCTGTTTCCTGCGACACCGAGTTTGTCCACAAGGCATGGCATGAGGAGTCCGAGCGTATTTCTAAGGTAACCTACCCAATGCTCGCAGACCCAGCTCACGTTCTTGCAAGGAACTTTGAGGTTCTTATCGAGGATGCTGGCCTTGCTGAGCGCGGTGCCTTCATTGTTGACCCTGAGGGTGTCATCCAGGTTGAGCTTGTCACCGCTGGTGGTATTGGTCGTAACGCTGAGGAGCTTCTCCGCCTTCTCCAGGCTGCACAGTTTGTTGCAGAGCACGGTGACCAGGTCTGCCCAGCTAAGTGGCAGCCAGGCGCTGAGACCCTGAAGCCAAGCCTTGACCTTGTTGGTCAGCTCTAAGATCTAGGGAGCTTACAATGACCGACGTCAAAGACCTCTACGACGCGGTGATTATCGGCGGTGGGCCTGCAGGGCTCACCGCCGCCCTCTATCTGGCTCGTGCTCGCTACCGTGTTCTGGTTGTCGAGAAGGACCATTTTGGTGGACAGATCACTATCACTAATGAGGTCGTTAATTATCCGGGAGTTTTCTCTACCAGCGGCTCTGAGCTTTCAGAAACCATGCGCAAACAGGCTGAGGCCTTTGGCGCAGAGTTTTTGCTGGCAGAAGTCACTGATCTGGACATGTCTGGAGACGTTAAGGTAGTTCACACCACCAAGGGTGAACGTCCCTGCCTCTCCGTTCTTCTCGCCACTGGCGCTCATCCACGCCATATTGGCTTTGTGGGAGAAGAGGACTACCAGGGCCACGGCGTTGCGTACTGCGCTACCTGCGACGGCGAGTTCTTCACCGGCAAGGAAGTCTTTGTCATTGGTGGAGGCTTTGCAGCCGCTGAGGAAAGCGTGTTTTTGACTAAGTACGCAAAGCACGTCACCGTTCTTGTGCGTGAGGAGGCGTTTACCTGCGCTCCTGCATCGTCTGAGGCTGCTCGCACTAATCCAAACATTACGGTTCTCTACAACACGCAGGTTGAATCCGTTGCCGGAGATTCCGCACTTAGATCTATTACGTACAAGAATCTCAAGACGGGCGAGAAGACCACGTTTGCGCCAGAAGATGGCGATTCCATTGGCGTGTTTGTCTTTGCGGGCTATGCACCAGAGACTGACCTGGTAAAAGAGCTGGCACAGACTGATGATTACGGTTATCTGATTACCAACGAGCACCAAGAAACAACCTGCGAAGGTCTCTTTGGTGCAGGCGATGTGTGTCAGAAGCCGCTGCGTCAGGTTGCAACAGCTATCGGTCAGGCAGCAACTACTGCTACCGAGATGGAGCGCTACATTAAGCGCGCTCAAGAAAAGACCGGCCTGGTTCCTCAGATGAACGTTACACGTATCTCGTCCAAGAAGGAAGCTCCTGAGGCTCCAGCAGCCAAGACTACCACTGACTCCGGAGAGCTCTTCACTGACGATATGAAGGCGCAGCTTAACGCTGTCTTTGAGCGTATGGCACGTCCGCTTGTGCTTCAGCTTGAGCTTGATCAGAGACCTGTTTCTGAGGAGCTTGTCGCGTATATGGAGGAGCTTTCTTCCATGACTGATAAGCTGAGCGTTCAGACGGTTTCAGACACGGGCGAGAAGAACCTTCCCGTTGTTTGTGTGTGCGCAGAAGATGGCACGCCAACAGGTCTTTCGTTCCACGGTGTTCCTGGCGGCCATGAGTTCACTTCGTTTGTACTTGGACTCTACAACGCCGCAGGTCCTGGCCAGCCAATTAGTGATGAGGATAAGGCATCCATTGCCGCCATCGAGTCAAAAACACATCTGCAGGTCTTGGTAGGACTTTCTTGTACCATGTGCCCAGATGTTGTTGTAGCTGCTCAGCGTATTGCTGCAGACAACCCTCAGGTCACCTGTGATGTCTATGACATTAACCACTTCAAAGAACTCAAAGATACCTACGATGTCATGAGCGTTCCTTGCTTGGTTATCAACGACGGTCAGAAGGTCGACTTCGGCAAGAAGAACCTCTCTCAGATTTTGTCGCTGATTCCTTAAGATCCATTTGCGTCCAGGAGAGGGTGGCGCTAATGAATATGCCGAGAAGATCAACGGTCTTCTCGGCATTTTTTGAGACGTATGAAGTAAGCGCATGAAGCTTGTTGAGAGCTCCAAGGCCACGTCACCTTTACAGAGATTTTTGCTGGTAGAGTCCTGCATCGCTAAAACCCTGTGCGCGATAGTAGGCGCGCGTTCCGATTGAGCTGATGACATTAAGGCTGGTATAACCCGCCTCAGCTGCGATAGAGGAGGCTTTGGCAAGAAGCTTTTGGCCCAAGCCTTGGTGCTGAGCAGACATTCCTTCTGAGCCCAGCGAGAGTGCCTGTCCGTACACGTGGAGCTCTCTAATCATGGCTTGACCTGGCTGTACCAGCAGTTCATTGGCAGAAACATCACATGCGCCAGAGGTCAGCTTGTCCCAGTGGGGAAGCGAAAGCCTACAGAAGCCTGCAATTTTATTGTCAGCAGTTACCCATTGCAGGAAGTGTTCGTCGCTGACTGCGGTGGTGTAAGTAAAGTCTTGCAGCGTAAGCTCCGCGGCGCTTACCTGCTGCTGATTAATCTCTCTAAAGCGAATCTCCTGGACGCGGCTCGCAACGTCTTCAGCAGCAAGCTCTTGCTCCACCATCTGGCGCAGGTTGGTGTGTTTGTTTCCCACCAAAATATCAGTGGCACTAATGTCTCTGATCATGCGAGAAATACGCACGTATGGAGGCGTTGCAAGCACGTCTTGAACAAGTACGTCTACCAGCTCATCTTTGGCGTATGGCTGCCATGTACCCTCACGATATTTCTGGACCAATTGCGTTCCAGATACCAGTGCACAGGGGTAGAGCTTAATCTCATCAGGGAGAAATCCTGGATCCGTGACAAACATTTTAAAGTCCTGTTTGTCCGCCTCAGGAGTTGCGTCTAACAGGTTAACCATAAGATGAGAATGGATTTTAAATCCGTACAAGCGAATCAGCGAGAATGCTCGTTTAATCTGAGCAACGCTCATCTGCCGCTGGTTTGCGTCAAGGATTTCTTGGCGTGTGCTCTGAATGCCAATTTGAATTTTGGTGCACCCAAGCTGCCTAAACATGCGTAGGTTATCCGGCGTAATAGTGTCGGGTCTGGTTTCTATTACAAGACCAACCACACGGGCAGCGGCAGTTTCATTACTGTGTTGCTGTTCTACCAGCTGGTCATACGTGCTCTGCATCTGAGACCACGCGTTTTGGTGAGGCTGACTAGTGTCGTAGAGCTTATGAAAAGCCTGGTTATATGTGGCAGTATCATTAAAGACTGCCGCCTGTTGTTCAGCAACAAAGGAAGAGAGAGCCTCTTCTGTGTTCTGCAGTCCAAACGAGGAGTACCAATCAAGGCGCTCCTGGATGCGGCTAGGAGAGTTGGGCCACTCATTGAGTGCACGGAAGAGTTCTTTGATAAACCAGTACTGATAGCCCTCTGGATAATCGCTCCAGGTACCACCAAGCACAATAAGCTCCACTTTGTCAGTTGAATGACCCATCTGGTGGAGTGCCTGAAGGCGAGCAGCAACTTGTACGTATGGATCAAAAAACGTAAGCTCAGCGCGCTGACAGGCAGGCTCGTTAGCAAGGTAGCTCTTAGGCATACGCAAATCACATGGACAATAGATGCAATTGCTTGAACAGGTATGAGGCCTCGTGATAACCGTAATGGTTGCTACGCCAGAAGCGGTGCGACGAGGCTTCATCCGCACGGAGCGAATAAATCTTTCTTCCAGCTCAGGAGTCACGTTCCACGATTGCCAGAGCTCATTGTTTTTCTGTTTGACCTGCAAAAAATAGGGGAGAATTGCTCGTTTAGGAATGAGTTTCTCGCGCTCTGTACTGTGGGCGCTAGAGTCAATTCCGCTGTTATGCGAGTTAATGAGCATCTCAAGTTGATGCGTATCAAGAGCTCCTTGTGAGCCATCTCTGAGCTGCTGCAATATGTCCAAAATGAGTTCATCCATACAAACAGTATAGGCAATAAGGCAAGCTTCTGGCCTTTAGGAGTAAGACGGTGACGTAAAATCTCTGTATGGATACTTCTTCTCACATAACGCACACTCAATCTATCAGCGCATTTACCGCTGAGCAGCTAACCTGTATTACCTCTGAGTTTTATGCTCAGCAGGCTCAGAGTTTCTCGACAACGCGTCAGATGCCTTGGCAGGGATGGCAACGGTGCCTAGACGCCATGCCTCAGCTTTTATCTGGCGAGAAACCCGCTGTACTTGATATTGGTTGCGGAAACCTACGCTTTGCTCGTTTCCTGTACGATGAGGCGGGAATTGTTCCTGCAAAGTATTTTGCTGTAGATAATTGCAAGCCACTGGTAGAGAGTGGTGAGGTAGGCACTCATATCTCTGAGCTGATATTTATTGAATTAGATGTGATAAAGAGTCTGCTTGATAACACGCTTTCTTCGCGTCTTACTGTTCCGGCCTGTGATTTAGTGGTTGCGTTTGGTTTTTTGCATCATGTACCTGGCGCAAAGAAGAGAACCGAGCTTCTGTGCGCTCTGTTAGAGAAAACAAAACCTGGCGGATTTGTGTGCGTTTCTTTCTGGCAGTTTATGAACAGCCAAAAACTTGCTGCTAAAGCTCAAGAAACCACTGCTCAAGGGCTGCGTGCGCTGGGTATAGATGCATCAGATCTTGAGCAGAATGACTATCTGATTGGCTGGCAAGATAAGGCCAATACCTGGCGCTATTGTCATCATTTCTCTCAAGAGGAGCTTGATGAGCTTCTTGCAAGCCTTGGCCCTGACGTGCAGGTATGTGCGCAGTTTAGTGCGGATGGTAAAGACAACAACCTTAATCGCTATGTGATTTTGCAACGTCTGTAGGCGTCGCGACAATATCTTGCTAAAAATGCCCTCGTACAAGAAAATCCCCCGCACAGAAATTGAACTGCCTCCCATTTCTTGGACACGAGAAATAAGAGGCAGTTCATAACACACCTAAGTCGGATAATCTGTTAAAAAGACGTATACATGACGCTGAAAATACCCCAATCATGCAGATTATCGTCATTAGGTGTGTAAAATGCCCGCAATTGAGCAGAATATCTGACTTAGGTGTGTTCCGTAGATACAGAATTTTTCGATAGTTAAATTTCTTATATAAGTCTATTCATGTTCAAGCATATTAGATGAAGTTTATGCATAGAGATGCATATCAGGTAGTGCGACCGCCTAGCTGCCTAGCTATCTTGATTAGGAACATGTCGATTCTTCGGCAGAACCTACCAAAGCTGCGCTATTTTGTGGGCCAGGCCTAAAAGCCGACGCTAGCACGCTGCAGAATCATAATCCCCGTGCAGAAAGTGCACGGGGGATTTGCATTCAGTAGGCAAAGTGGACGTATAAGCCGGGTTCTGTCGCGGACAACCATTTATCTACTACCAGTATTGCTACTGGTCTCTAGCGCGCAACCCGAGCGCAGTGCGGGCCACACCATAGCGCTCCTATTTGCGTTTGCTCCGGATGGGGTTTACCAAGCCACGCTGTTGCCAGCATGCTGGTAGTCTCTTACACTACCGTTTCAGCTTTTCTCTTTACGCGAATGCGCAGGTGAGAGTCTTCTTTTCTGCGGCACTTTCCGTCGGGTCACCCCGCCTGGCCGTTAGCCAGCATCCTGCCCTGTGGAGCCCGGACTTTCCTCATAGCACTCTTCCAATTAGCTGGACGGGCACTCCGCGGTTGTCTGGTCCACTTTGCATGGGCGATTGTATCACGTTCATAAGCTCAGAAGCTCCGAAGTCAAACAATCTCCAAGTAAATGAGATGTTTCGAAGCTGTGGGTTTCTCGCCACACGCTGAGTGGCGAGAAGTGCGCAATTTGGCACGCTGTGTTCATGAAAAGCAACGGTGGCCACTTTGAATGTTGCTATGATAAAGAGGCTTAAACACGAAAGGACTAGCATGGGACTCTTTGATCTTTTCAAGAAATCTTCCAAGACAGCTGCGCCAGAGGTTCTTGTTGTTTCTGATTACGCTGCTAAAACAATTTATGCACCAGCGAGCGGAAAGGTTGTTGTGTTAGAGAACGTTCCTGATCCTGTTTTTGCAGGTGGCATGCTTGGTCAGGGTCTGGGTATCTGGCCTTCTGAGGGTGTTGTGTACGCGCCAGTCTCGGGCACTATTACTGCAACTACTCCAACTGTTCACGCATTTGGCATCACGGCCGATTCTGGAGAAGAGGTCTTGATTCACGTGGGCGTTGATACCGTTGAGATGAAGGGCGACGGCTTCACTGCTCTTGTCGAGCAGGATCAGCGCGTTGAGGTTGGTCAGCCACTCATGACGTTTGACCTGGATAAGGTTAAGGATGCGGGTCATCCTGAAGTAGTCATTCTTGCTATTACTAACTCTAGCGAGTACAGCAATGTTGAGATTCTTGTCTCTGCAGACCAGCTGGTTTCTGCTGGCGAGAAGGTCTGTGTACTCGCATAACTGCGACTTTATAGCTGTTCTATGTCTGACACATCCTACAGGACAATCAAACTGGGCTTTGTTGCGGAAGGTCTCTTTGAAGACAGAAAAAGCCGCTTCATAGCCCAGCTTTGTCATGTAGAAACAGAGTCAGAAGCGCAAGAGTTTCTCGCCAGAGTCAGAGCGAAGCACTACAACGCCCGCCATAACGTGCCTGCATGGATCTTGGAGGACGGCACAGAGCGTGCCTCCGACGACGGAGAGCCTTCCAGAACGGCGGGAATGCCGGTGTTGGAGGTATTGCGCGGAGCGGGGCTCAAGAACGTCTGCTGCGTTGTCACGCGCTACTTTGGTGGAACGCTATTGGGGCCTGGTGGACTTGTTCGTGCGTATACGGCAGCAACCCAAGAAGCTTTGGCTGCTGCTGAGGAAGCATCTGCTGTTCAGGAAATGCTGCAGGTTGTGAGGGTGGAGTTGTCGGCCCCGTATAACCTGTATGAGCAGATTCAACGCCTGGTCTCAGATACCGGCGGCAAGGTTATAACGACAGAGTTTGGAGCGGACGTTTTTCTCGCCATAGACTTTAGGTGCGGAGAAGAAGCGGCGTTCACGGATGCATTGACAGAGCTCAGCGCTGGAAAGATTACAGCCGAGGTCTCCGTGGCGCGTTTTGATCTGTTTTAGTGGGTTTAATAAATCTAGCCTCGATAAACCAAAAAATACCGAATAAAAGAATAGTAAGGATAGTGCGACCATTTTCTGGCAGCATACCTCTTGAATCGCAATACCAGATTAATAAAAAGAACACTAGGATAGTAGCTCGTAAAATGACACGCTCTTTTGAAATGTATTTCATGAGGGTCTCCTAAATAAGCTTATGCTTTTCAGTATAGACCAATATGGCCGGCACAGAAAATTCTGTACCGGCCATAGGTGCTTTTATGTGCGTGCTTAGTAGGCTGTGGTTGCGCGTACCTTACCTGCGGTTACGGCCACCAAGGGAGTAGCCAAGGTTCTCCCAGAAATCAATCTGGACATCTTCGCCCTCGTCCCAAATCTTGAGCAGGTCCTCTGGAACGTACTGACGACGAACATCAGCCTCGCCGCCGTAGAGGCGGAACCAGTCTGCGCTCATGATGAGGTAGCCGTCCTTACCGGAGTCCTTACCCCAGCTGTTCTCAATGCGCCACTGCTTAGCCTTGCCGTCCTTATCAAGCTCAACGCCCTGGAAGGTCATTGCGTGGGTAAGGGAAGTCTCATAGTTCTCAATCATTGAGGCACGATCCATGTCAAAATCAACGCCAAAGAGGCCGTTGTAATCCATGGTGTCGGTTGAGAGAACGTAGTTGAAGTCCTCATTGTGGCGAGGGAACTCCTGCATAACGTCGCAGGCCATGCAGACAGGGTTGCCGTCCTTCAAAGAAGCAATGGTAGCTGCCTCAAGAACCTCTGGCTCAACGTTTAAGAAGCGAGTCTTAATGCCGCCTAAAACGGTATCGATGAAGGTTGGGTGATACACCTTGCCGTAAGGATACTTCTTGCTTGGAACAGAAATGAGCTGGACAAAGCCACGAGGATCAACGCCACAATAGCGCTCAGCAAACTCAAGAGGAGTGATGCCAAAGTCGCGAAGAATCTGGGTACCTTCCTCGTCCTTCTCGCCGTCCTTCTTGTCCTTGTTGTCAGAAGCCTTGCTTGGCTCAACAGGAGAAAGCTTTGCCTTATCTACCTGTGCGTTTTTGCCAACCTTGCACTCAAAGTCAAAGGTCAGAGGTGGCTCGCCAAGGCAGACGGACAGAATCTGGTGGAAGCCCTTGAGCTGCTCCTGCTTAAGCGCACGAAGCTCGTCTTGAGACTTACCAGCTGCGTATGCTGCACGGAGCTCGCCAGCGCTCTTCCTGAACAGGCGGTCAATGCGCTCATCCATCTGAGTGGAGTTCTTGGAGCAAGCAGTCTCTGGCATAGCATCCTTAGGAACCAGGCCGTACTTCTCGACCAAGCTCATAGCAAATGAGTAGTAGCCGCCGTCGCCAATACCCTCGGTCAGAAGCGTGTTGACAACACGAGAATCGGTTGGCTGGTCAGCGGTCTGAATGATGTACTCAAGTGCAGAGTTTGCCTTCTCAAGCTTGTCGTAGAACATGCCATATGCCTGGCTGAACTCAAAGGTATCAACGTCAAGCTTCTTGATTGCCTCCTGGCGAAGCACATTGAAAGAAGAGAACATCCAGCAGCGGCCGCTCTGACGCTGGTTGGTGACGTCGCCGGTCTTTGCAACAGCAACACCGTAGGTGTCAGCGTAGGTACGCATGGTGGTGATGTCGCGAGCAGCTGCGGAAACGCCCATAGAAGTTACGGAGTTGCGAGCAACGCGGTTAGCGCGGTCTGCGCTAAAAGCAGCGGTTTCCTCGTTTGCCCACTGTGGATTTACGGTCTGATCAGCCATTGCGGCTCCTTTTGTTTGTAGCGTTTAGAAAAAACCTGGCGAGAAGACCGATCTTCTCGCCAGATGGTTTGTACCTTAGCGAAGCGTTGCAAGAGAGCCCATTGGGTCCCATGGCTCTAGGACAGTTGCTTCCTCGGTCTCAAAGGTCTTGAGCTGCTCAGGAGTGAGGTACTTCTTGTCAACAACAATCTGGTAGACGTACTCGTCAAACCAAGGGTCAGAGATGGTGTCAAAGCCATCGCGGCCGTGGTCTTTACCCCAGCTGTTCTCAACCTTCCAGAGGGTAGTGTTGCCTTCTGCGTCAAAGTTAACTCCCTCAAGAACCATTGCGTGAGTCATGAGAGACTCGCCGTAGTCAAGACGCTCTGCGCGGTCAAGTGCACCCTCAACAGGGAAGCCAAAGAGGCCGTCAACGTCAAGTGCTCGGGTATCCATGATGCCCTCTTCACGAAGGTAGGACTGAGCAACGTCGCAACCAAACCAGACTGGCAGGTTGTCCTTAAGCTGAGCCACAGCGAGGCGCTTGAGCTCAGGAATCTCAAGGTTGAGGTAACGAACGCCGCCACCCTCAACAACGTTGCCCAAGCGGGAAACGGTGTAGGTGTGGTTGAAAGGCTTATCTGCGGTTGGTGCAGAGATGATTGAGATGTAATCATCAAGATTCATGTCAACAGTCTCTGCGAAGAACTCCTGAGGGGTAAAGGTGCCAGAAAGAGCGAGGTTATCGTCCTTATCGCGCAGGCGTGCCTCAAAAGATACAGGAGGCTGACCCAGGCAAGTTACCAGCAGCGTGTAGACGTCCTCCATCATCTCTTTCTTCATCTCACGCAGAGACTCAAGGGATTCACCAGCTGTTGCGGTCTCACGAAGACGCTTTGCAGCACTACGAAGATAGCGTGTGAGATACGCGTCCATCTCGTGGGTGTTGCAAGAGTTAGCAGTCTCTGGCATAGCGCTCTTTGGAACCACACCGTACTTCTTTACAAGGCTCTTAAACATATCCCACTGGCCACCGTCGCCAATTGGATCGGTGAGCAGGAAGGATACAAGTCGGCCATTCAGAGGCTCATCAAGGGTATCCAGAATGTTCTCAAGGAACCAGTTGGACTTCTCCATCTTGTCCCAGAACAGTGGATATGCCTGGGAAAGCTCAAAGGTAGAGAGGTTGTATTTCTTGATGATGCGATATCTAAACGTATTGAGGGAAGCAAACATCCAGCAACGACCAGAGCGCTTCTGATTAGTGCGGTCACCCTGCTTTACCTCAACATCGAAGGTAAGAGGATTAAGGGCAACACCTTCTGGTACACGAGCTGCTTTTCTAACACCAGCGCTGGTAGCAGCATTCTTAGCTACTGTGTGAGCGCGGTCGGACTCAAAGTTCTTCTGAGCCGCTGCAATGTCGTCAAAGGAAATGCTTTTCATCTGATCCATGTGATCTCCTTAACTGGAATAGGTAATACAAAAACTATATTCCCAATTAAGGTGTCCCTAGTCTAAGAGTTACCAGTTTGAAACTTTTATTTTGAGAAATTTTTGAACAGATGGTTCACGTCAACTAAGAGAGATTTTGTGACGTTATGAAATTGGCGAGAAAATATTTTCATCCAATTTACCAGCGGCAATAGAAGTATTAGCACATAGAACATATGTTTGTATTAGTAGTTATTGTCCGGCGAATCGGCTACACTATACAAAGAAATTAAGAGCCCTTGGTAAAAGAACAAATTTTGAAGCACAAAGAGAAGAGCGTAGAAAAAGATGGCATTTGTTCACCTCCACAACCACTCGGATTTTTCCATTCTTGATGGAGCTAGCCGTGTCCCAGACATGGTTAGTAAAGCTGTAGAGTTTGGTATGCCAGCACTTGCTCTTACTGACCATGGATATCTCTTTGGAATTCCAGATTTTGACCTTGCTTGCCGTAAGTACAATGAGGCGCTTAAAGACTTTGGCCAGTGGTGTCATGATGTGGAATGTTTTGAAAAGGGTTGGGATCTAGAAGAGCCTTCTGCAGATGATCCCAATGCTGGTGAGCATGATAAGGTTCATGCTCAGTGGGCTTCTGACGTTCAAATTTGGAATCAAACACATGACATTGAGGCCGTAAAAGCCAATAAACCTTCTCCACTTATTAAGCCAATTTTTGGCTGTGAAGCTTATTTCATTCTTGATGATTGCATTGAGAAGGGCACTAAGCAGGTACGGTATCACCTTATCCTGCTTGCTAAAAATGAGACCGGCTATGTCAATCTGATGAAGATGATGTCAGAGGCGGGCTCAAAAGATATGTTTTATTACAAGCCACGCACTACGCTTGAGATGCTTAAGCGCTACCATGAGGGCATTATCTGCACTTCAGCTTGTGTTTCTGGCATCATTCCTCGTATGTTGTTTGAAGGTCGTCCAGAAGAAGCAGAGCGTTGGGCAAAAATCTATCAAGATATCTTTGGAGATGATTTTTACCTAGAGATTCAAGATCACGGTTTGTCTGATCCAAGTTGGGGTGGCTATACCGATAGAACCCTTGCTGAGCGCATTGTAAAGATGGGCCATGACCTTGGTATTAAGGTAGTTGCTACCAACGATAACCACTATCTCACTAAAGAGGATGCAAGCGTTCAAGATATTGCTTCCTGCATTGGTTCAGGCGCTCGTGTTGATGATGAGAACCGCAAGCGCATGACAGGCAGCGAGTTCTACCTTAAGAGTGAGCAAGAAATGCGCCAGATCTTCTCGTGGTGTCCAGAAGCTATCGAGAACACCATTGAGGTTGCAAATAAGTGCAACTATGAGCTGGATTGGACCCATATGTACCTGCCAAAGTTCCCAGACTTGGCAGAGGGGGAGACCTCAGAGGAACGCTTTAGAAAAGAGTGCGAGCTTGGTCTTGCAAGACGTTATGGAGATGATTGGCAAAACGTTGTTATCAATGAGATTAACGTTAAAGACCGTTTTGAGTATGAATATGACATCATCTGCAAAAAGGGCTTTGCAGATTACTTCCTGATTGTTCAGGAGTATGTTCGCTGGGCAAAAGAGAATGGTATTGGCGTAGGCCCTGGTCGTGGTTCTGCAGCAGGCGCTATTGTTGCATACGCTATGGATATTACCTCGTTTGACCCTCTTGAGAATGGCCTCATGTTTGAGAGGTTCTTGTCTCCACAGCGTTCAGAGATGCCAGATATTGATATGGACTTCGACGATGAGCGTCGTCTTGAGGTTGTTGAGCATGTTCGTCAGATTTATGGATCTGAGCGTGTTTCTCACGTTATTACGTATTCAACCATCAAGGCTAAACAGGCAATAAATGACGCGTGCCGCGTTCTGGGTTACCCCGTTTATATGGGTCAGCGCCTCTCTAAGATGATTCCAGGAGATCCTAACGCTCACCTTAAGTTTGTTCTTCATAAGGCTCAAGAAGGCCAAAAGGGTGCCGATCAGTATTCTGCTGACTTTGAAGATGCATATGAGAATGACCCTGATGCAAGAAGAATTATTGATGCTGCTCTATCTATTGAAGGATTGCATCGTGGTGAGGGTGTACATGCTTGCGCGGTTTTGATTGCTCCAACGCCTGTTAATGACCACGTTCCCACCAAGGTTGATACCAAAGGTGGCGTAGAGATTACGCAGTACGAGGGACACTCTGTCGCAGACATGGGCCTTCTTAAGATGGACTTCCTGGGACTGAGAACCCTAACAGTTATTTCTCGTGCAATTAAAAACGTGAAGGATAACTACGGTATTGATATCGATGTAGATAACATTCCGTTTACTGATCCAGAGATTTATAGACTTCTGAGAGAAGGACGAACTGCTGGCGTTTTCCAGGTTGAGTCTGCAGGCATGACTGCAACCATTAAGGGCATGAGACCAACAGAGTATAAGCACATCGTGGCACTTATCGCTCTGTATCGTCCTGGTCCTCTTAACGCAGGTATGGTTACCAGTTATATCAACCGTATGAACGGTAGAGAAGAAGTCAAAGATTACGACCCACGTCTTCATGACATCTTGGAAGAGACCTACGGAACCATGGTTTACCAAGAGCAGGTTATGCAGATTTCTATGAAGATGTCTGGCTTTACCGCGGGCGAGTCTGACAAGGTAAGAAAAGCAGTAGCAAAAAAGAAGATTAAGCTCATGCAGGAGGTTGTCCAGCACTGGGACGACGGAACTGATGAGACCATGGAAGCCCACTGGAAAAACGGTGCAGTTCGTAACGGATTTGATCGCTCGGTTGCAGAAAGCATCTGGGATGATGTTCTTGAATTTGCTTCTTACGCATTTAACAAGTCCCACTCTGCTGGTTATGCAATTCTTGTTATGCAGACCGCGTGGATTAAGGCACATTATCCACACGAGTTTATGGCAGCAGTTCTTACCTCATATATGGGCAAGACAGATAAGATTGTTCACTACGTAAGCGCTTGCCGTCATGAGGGCATCAAGATTCTTCCGCCAGATATTAACGAGTCTGGTAAAGACTTTACTGCTACTAAAGAGGGTATTCGTTTTGGCTTTGCAGGTATCCGTGGTGTAGGCGCTGGTGTTGGTGAAGCAATTATGCTTGAGCGCCAAAAAGGCGGTCCTTTTGCCAACATTCATGATTTTGTTGATCGTGTTGATGCAAGCCAGGCAAAGCGCAATGTTGTTGAAGCTCTTATCAAGGCAGGAGCTTTTGACTCAACAGGCTATACCCGTATGCAGATGATGAGTTTTGTGGATAAGAACAATCCACAAAACATTATCGATGCCGCTACTAAGCGCCAAAAAGATAAGGCCGTTGGTCAGTTCTCAATGTTTGATATGTTTGCAGAGGTGGAGGGCTCTGGCTTTAGTGATATTGTTCCGGAGCCAGATGGCGTTGAGTGGGATAGGCGATTCAAACTTACCAAAGAGTACGAAGTCTTAGGTATTTATGTCTCCGACCATCCGCTTCGTCCGTATGAGTACGCCCTTGCTAAGAGTAGAGATTATGCTCTTGCAGAGATTGAAGAGAACGTAGAGGTTCAGCTTCCTAATGGTGCTATGTCTCAGCAGTTTAAGGTGCCAGAAGGTAAACCTATTCGCTTTGCTGGCATGGTTACCAATGTTATGAAGCGCACCACTAAAAACGGCGATCCAATGGCAATTGTTACGCTAGAAGACATGGAGGGTAGCGTCACCATTGTCATGTTCCCCAAGCTCTACAAGAAGGCTGCAAGACTTCTTGCTGGTGATGTTGACCCAGAGACCGGTGAGAGCCAGAGTGACATCTTCATTTCCGTTCTTGGAAAGCTTGAGCGTTCTGATAGAGGAGACCAAGTTATTGCTCAAGAAGTTAATCCTATTGAGCTTAACAGTGCCAATAACACACCAAAGACACTCGTTATTCATATGCCTGCTTCTCAGCTTCAAAGACAGACTATCGAGACACTTGGACAGATTTTCTCGCGCTATCCTGGCATGGACTGCATTGAGATTAGGGTAGAAACAGATATGGGCGATGTCATGCGCATGGAAATTCCTACTAGAATTGATGGACGCAGCATGGTTCTTTTGACGGAGCTCAAAGATTTTATCGGGCAAAGCGGATTCGCACAGATTGTTTAGATTGTGTCGAATCTAAATTTGTTCGGCACTCTTAAATAATAACTGTTACTATTTAAGTAGTACTTGCTAAGAAATTCTGACATCTTCGGATGTCGTGAGAGGAGAAAAAATGATCGACGCAAAGTTTTATCGTAACAAGGAGACAGGCGCTGTTGTTTACGGTGTCGCAGGCAACGTAGAGGCAGCAGACCTTGAGCTTCTCCAGGCTGGCGTTACTGACGCCGCAGCTGAGAAGCACGTTCCATTTGTTACTCGTGAGGGCAACACCGTTACCGTTCGTGTTGGCGAGGTTGCTCACCCAATGCTCGAAGAGCACTACATTGAGTTCATCGCTCTTGTTTCTGAGAACGGCGCTCAGTTTGCACAGCTTAAGCCTGGCCAGGAGCCAGTTGCTACCTTCACCCTTGAGGAGGGCGTTGAGGCTGAGGCTTATGAGTACTGCAACCTTCACGGTCTTTGGAAGGCTTCCCTCTAAGACTGGTTGCGTATTTAACAAGCTAAGCTTATCTGTGAATCTGAACGGAGCTGCTACCTGCAGCTCCGTTTTTTCTTACTACACCTGTTTGTTTTTGGGTAAAAACAAATTAAGCACTTTATGATAGGAATGGTATGCGCATAGCAGTTGCACAAATGAATACTCAGGCCGGAGACTTCGAGTTTACCGCTCAGACCATGCTGGAATATGCTCAGAGAGCTCAACAGCAAGGTGCTGAGCTAGTCATTTATCCTGCGCCAACTCTTACAGGGCTGCTAAGCGTGCCAGAGGCTGACACAGAAGGGCTTTTTGCAGACCTCTCGGAGATTATCAATTCGCTTTCAGAAAAGCTTCCAATTGCGGCCCTTATTCCTGTTGTAACAGAGTTTGATGGAAGTGCAGCGAGCGAGGCTCTTCTCGTTAGAAACGGAGCCGTAACCCCGCTGAAATTGACTGCCCAGATAGCGCACATGAGCGCTCTTGCTCGTTCTGCTAGCTCTGCACAAACATCTGGCGAGAATACCTTTGAGCTCGCAAAATTTGAAGCAGGCGGCCTTACGTTTGGCGTTGCTTTTACCTACGACGATCTTGACGCGTGGCAAGATGTCGACGACTCGTTAGATGCTGTCATTTACCTGCCGTATTTTGGCTTTGCTGTTGATGATTCATCGTCCGCCATGGGCATGGCGGTGGCAGAAAGCCGCTATCTGGGAGATGTTGAGGAGTTTGATAGCTGGCTTATCGCTGCAAACGCTGTTGGCGCCTATGGTAACCAGGTGTTTTGTGGTTCAAGCTTCTTCTTGTCTCCTTCAGGAGATTTAGTCAAACAAGCAGCGTCATTCTCAGAAGATATGGTTGTCTGCGAGGTTGACCAAGATACTATCGAAAACTTTGATAGAGAAGATACTGCGGGTGTCTATAACAGCGCGCTTACTACATGGGGCGTATTGGCTACAGGAGTGCGAGACTACACGGTAAAGTCTGGGTTTAACGGTGCTTTTATTGCGGTTGATGGTTCGCTTAACTCACTTGTTACTTTGGCACTCGCTTCAGACGCTTTAGGTCCTATGCGCGTCCACGTACTGTTGCTTCCAAATAAAGATTCTCGAGCAACAAGTGCCGCAGAGCTTCTTACCGCAAGACTTCGTGTTCATAAGGTTGCCGTGGACAACACGGTTTTCTCGACATTGACCGATGCAAAGTTGATAAGTGCATACGGCTACGCATATGCTGACCAGCACAATTACTTGACGCTTGAGACTGCCGATAAAACCATTCTTGCGCTCAAAGGAACAGAGATTTCTAGTGCGCATTCTCTGTGGCCTCTTGGTGATATGTATCATGCAGATATTGTTGACCTTGCAAGGGTAAGAAATACCTTCTCGCCAGCTATTGACCATGCAGTTCTCGAGAATATCTCTGAGGTTGTAACTGATGGGCTAGAAAATGCTGCGCCAACGCCTCAAGAACGCATCGAGTTTGTTGATTACGTGCTTACCAGCTACCTTGAGTGGAATAAAAGCATTTCTGCCATTGTGGAAGAGATGGGAAAGGTTGACGAGGTCAAAGCTATTATTTCTATGCTCCACGCTCGCCAAAAAGACCGCAGAAATACCACTGAGGTTCTGGAAATGTCTTCAAAGAGTCTCACAAACGCTCAAATTCCACACGCATCAGTCTGGCAAGACAAAATTAGAGATACAAAGGTTTCCGAATTTGACCTGGTAGAGTCCTTGCGAAATTCTTTGCGAGAAATTCAAGGAGCTTCTATGCATCTGCCTGAGTTGTCAGTTGATCCAGCGGAGGCTCAGGAGGGCTTCAAGGATATGCTGGAGCTTTTAAAAGAGCTGGCTCAAGAATCTGATGCACAAATTGGCATGGTTGACCCCAAAATGTGGAGAGGTCCTTTCTCAGAAAATTAGTTGCATCATTTGCGCATTCTCTGTGATAATATAGAACGAACGTTCTATATTAGGAGGTGCAATGGTAATTCTTGGAATAGACCCTGGTCTTGCTCACACTGGATGGGGAATTGTAGAGACAAGGGGTTCTGAATGCCGTGCACGCGCCTATGGATGCATAACTACAACCGCAGATGAACCAATAGATATGCGCTTGGGAAGAATTTATAACCAGATTGTTGAGGTTATAGATAAGTTTTCACCAGAAGCTCTTTCTATTGAGAGTATTTACTTTGGACAAAACGTTAAATCTGCTATTCCTACTGCACATGCTCGCGGTGCCGCTATTGTCGCTTGTTCTAAAGCAGGTCTTACGGTTGGAGAATATACTCCAATGCAGATAAAGCAGGCTGTTGTTGGTACGGGAGCTGCTGATAAACAGCAGGTTATGTATATGGTTCAAAACATATTGTGCTTGGACCATCAGCCTCATCCAGATCACGCAGCAGATGCTTTAGCTGCTGCAGTTTGTCACGCTAATCTTGTAAGAACCACCTCGCTTGGAAAGGGAAGAATACAACTATGATTGTCCAGCTTACGGGCACACTTGTATCCGTTACTCCTTCAGTTGCTGTTCTCGATGTTAATGGCGTTGGGTATGAGCTGGGTATATCAGCTTCAACGGCTGCTGCGCTTCCACAAGCGGGTGAAGCAGGCGTTAGCGTTTTAACTCGTATGGTAGTCAGAGAAGATTCAATGGAACTCTTTGGTTTTGCTTCGCGAGAAGAGCGGGCGCTCTTTGATCGCTTGCGTGCAATTTCTGGAGTAGGTCCTAAACTGGCTCTTTCTGTGCTTTCTACGTTTACGCCACAGCAACTTGCGGTAATTGTGGCTACCAATGAGGGAAATCGTCTTAAGAGTGTCTCTGGCCTTGGTAAGAAGAAGGCAGAGCGTTTAGTAATTGAACTTTCTGATGTGTTCGCAAAAGATGCAGAGCTTAAGCAGCTTGTTGGTCTTACGTCTCCTGCAGACTTTGCTGCTATTCCTAAACCCGCTGTAACCTCTGTAGAATCAGAAGCTATTGAGGCTCTTCTTGGAATGGGCTTTACTTCTCAGGAAGCAACGCTTGCTCTTGAGGGGTATGAAGAGGCTGGTGCTATTACAATTGAAGCTGCTATTGGATATGCACTAAGGCGTTTGGGAAGTGGTAATTAATGTGGGAAGCAGATGCAGATAACTTATTTGAGTCATCGTCTACTCCAGCTCCATTTCCAGGACACACTACTCAACGTGTAGTTTCTAGTGGACTTCAGGCAGAAGACCTGGAGCAAGATAGAAACTTGCGACCAAAAACTCTTGATGAGTATCTTGGTCAAGAGCGCGTTAAATCAAATCTCCGTGTTCTTATTGAGGCAGCAAAAAGTCGCAATGAGCCGCTTGATCACGTTATTTTTTCTGGCCCTCCAGGCCTTGGCAAAACAACGCTTGCAGGTGTTTTAGCAGGAGAAATGGGCTCAAAGCTTCATACAACCTCTGGTCCCGCAATTGAGCGAGCAGGGGATTTAGCAGCAATTCTTACCAATCTTGAAGAGGGAGATATCCTCTTTGTTGATGAGATTCACAGACTTAATCACCAGGTTGAAGAAATTCTGTATCCAGCAATGGAAGATTTCTTCTTAGATATTGTTATTGGCAAAGGTCCTGCGGCAAGGTCAATCAGGCTTGATATTCCACGCTTTACTCTTGTAGCTGCAACAACAAGAACCGGACTTTTGACTGGTCCTTTGCGCGATCGTTTTGGTATTTCTTATCGCCTTGACTACTACACTGTTCCTGAGCTTCAGACTATTGTCATGCGCTCGGCAAACATCCTTGATGTAGAAGTTGATGAGCAGGGTGCTGCAGAAATTGCTTCTCGATCAAGAGGCACACCGCGTTTGGCAAACCGTCTGCTAAAGCGCGTACGAGATTACGCACAAGTTAAAGCCGAAGGTACTATTACCTGGCAGGTAGCCTCAGAAGCGCTTTCATTCTTTGAGATTGACGAGCTTGGTCTAGATGTAATGGACGTGCGTGTTTTACGTGCGCTTTGTGAGACGTTCAGAGGACGCCCCGTTGGTCTCACAACCATTGCAAGTGCAGTCTCAGAGGATCCGTCTACACTTGAAGATGTTTATGAGCCGTATCTTTTGCAGCAAGGGCTTATCATTAGAACTCCTCAAGGTAGACAGGCAACGCATGCTGCATTCGATCACTTACGTATTCCTGTTCCTACTAACTAGTAGATTGGAACAAAATGCTTCAACGAGATTACATTTTGGAAGTAATCGATGACTTTACTTCAACGGTCACAGCAGGTTTGGGAAATGCTTTAGAGACTCAAACTGAAGAGTCACTTGATGGGGTAGAGGCAGCTGTTGCAGAGCTTATTGATTTGAGCCCAGAGACTGCTCTTGCGCTTTCGCCAGATTCTCTTGTAACCATGATGCTGCTTTCCGGCGTAGCTGATTCAGTTGCAGAGTATGTGGTGTATGCCCTCGACAGGCTCTCTCACGTTTATGAGCAACTAGGAGATGAGGATAAGGCTGGTCTCAGAAGACAGCAGGCAGTAGCGGTTGCACAGTCCTTCTCGGTAGATCAAAACGCTACTCCAGAGCAATTTAAGGATTTTGAAGTAAAGTATTTTGCGTAACCACATTTTATAAGCTAACAAATAAACCCCAGCTCAATATGAGTTGGGGTTTATTGCTATAGAGCTTCATAGTTATTTGGATTACCAAATCACAATCTTAGTTCCATAAGGAATGTTGTCATATACCCACTTAGCATTCTCTGTTGCAAGACGCACGCAACCATGAGAGCCGTTATATCCTAGTCTACCATCTCGGACAGTATAGCCGTCGGAGTTGTAGAGGATAGAGTGGATGAGGTATTCGCCAGAGATAGTTGTGTAGTACCAGCATCTAAAACCAGAGCCAAAGTAGAGACCCTTGTTACCTACGGTAAATTGACCATGAGGGGTCCACATACCTGGTGCTCCTGTGGTGCACTGCCATTCGTACCAAACAACCCAGTTGCCGTGTGAACCCCTGTATACAGCAAAGCGATTGCCGGTAGTATCAATCTGAATGAGCCAGTTAGTGGCACTGTAATAGTTCTGCGCATAACGATACATGTCGGGGTAGTAACAAGGCTGTTCCTTCATGGCTCCATCAGCAGCTGACCAATACAGTTTTCCACCCCAGGTTACATAACCAGTTTGCATGGAACCATTATTACTGAGATAGTAGTCCTTGCCGTTATCTTTAATCCATCCGGTTTTCATCTTGCCGTCAGCATCAAGGAAGTACCAACTGCCCTTTGAATTAATCCAACCAGTTTGTTTTTCTCCATTGGAACTAAAATAGTACCAAGTTCCATGAATATTAAGCCATTCATCTGCGGGTGCACCATTAGAAAGATAGTAAAAATCTTTACTATTTTCTTTTATCCATCCCGTCTTAATTTTATGGTCAGAGCCAACGTTTACAGTCAATCCTGGAAGATGTACCGTTCCTGTTGGCTGTGAACCGTCATCTGTAGAGAAGACCCCTTCGGGAGAAATGAATCCAGTCAGTACTCCGTCTGGACCTGCCCAACGTTTTACACCATTTGAAAGAGTAACCCATTCATTTTTTGCTAGACCATAGCTTTTATCAAAGTAGTAATTCTTTCCATCAATTGAATGCTCACCAACGTATGCGGCATGGTCAATTGAAGATGGATTAAAATACCATGTCTTATTGCCAGGAGTAGTAAACCATCCAGAGACAAGAGAGCCGTTAGATTGAGCCCAGGACAAATTTCCGTCTGGTAGGGATACCCAATTACTTGAAGTCATGCCAGCATTTTCATCAACGTAATATGAACCGCTAGGAAGTTGGAAAAGTCCAGTTTTCATGCGATGGATTGAGTCTTCTGGATCAAAGTAAAACCATTTACCATTTGGGAAATGTTTCCAACCTGAATAGAATGAGCCATAAGTATCTACCCAAGACCATGAACCATCATCATTGTGAATCCAACTATTTCTAAGGATTCCATCGTTTTCATCGAAATAATAATATGTGCCGTTAATTTCGACGTTGCCAATAAGCGCTGGATGCTCTGGAACAGATGGATCAAAGTACCAAGTTTTACCATTTGGTGTGTTAAACCAACCAGAAGCAAGAGCTCCATTTTTTTGAGCCCAAGCCCACTTACGAGTTGGCAGTTGAATCCATCTGTTAGAAATCAGCCCTGCATATTCATCAATGTAATATGAGGTACCAGAAACCTGAATAGTTCCAATTAACATATGATGACGAGGTTCTTCTGGATCAAAATAGAACCACTTGCCGTTAGGCATGTGCTTCCAACCCGAATAGTAAGAACCATCTTCAGTAGCCCAAGACCAAGAACTTGCTGAACGATACACCCAGTTATTTTTAATAAGACCTGTTATTGAATCGAAGTAGTAAAACTTACCATCAATTTCAGTTTCGCCAAGGACTGCTGCATGTAATGGGTCATTTGGATTAAAATACCAGGTTTTCCCATTAGGGGCAGTAAACCAACCCGCTACAGCGGCTCCAGTGCCATCTACATAGTGCCAGCCAGAATCATCTTTAATCCACTGACTTGTGACAAGTGTTCCATCTTCCTTGTAATAGTGGAATTGGCCGTTTTCTTGTCTCCATCCAGAAGACTGAGGGGTTGGCGAAGTATTCTCTGTTGGAACAGCAGGTGTCTGGTCTGTTGTTGGAGTTGTTGTTGGCGCTGCAGGTGAAGTAGGCTGAGAGTTTTCAGGTGCTGTAGGAGAAGTATTTTCAGATGTTGCAGTAGTTTCAGTTGTTACAGCAGGAGCATTTACTGCAGATGTATCAGCAGTCTCTGCAAAAGCAGGAGCAGCGTGGAGTCCGCAAAGTAGAGCTGCGCTTAGCGAAGCAACTGCAATAAGCTTTTGTGTAGAAGGTCTGTAGGGAAAACGCATCTTCTTCTCCATTGTTTTAACTCCAATAAATCCAGGTAATCAAAAGCAGTTCAAACTCATTTAGCGCTTGTATTCAGTAAGTACACCGTCTAATCCAGCCCAGCGTCTTACGCCATCGGAACGAGTAATCCACTGATTGCGAGCAAGACCATATCCAGCATCAAAGTAATAGTCTTTACCATCAATAGTGTGTTCTCCAGTATAAGCAGGATGGCTTGGCTTTGCTGGATCAAAGTACCAAGTTTTTCCATTTGGTGTGGTGAACCAACCAGAAGCAAATGCGCCACTTGACTGTGCCCATGCCCAACCGCCTTCTGGGAGCTGTACCCAATTGTTAGCGGTCATGCCAGCAGATTCGTCAACGTAATAAGTTCCACTAGAAGTTTGGATGACACCAACAAGCATACGGTGCTTGGAATCTTTGGTATCAAAGTAGAACCATTTGCCATTAGGCATACGTTTCCAACCCGATTGAAGCGCTCCACTTTCTCCAGCCCAGGACCAAGAACCATCAGCTCTGTGAATCCATCCATTTTTCAGAAGACCATAACCTGAATCAAAATAATATGATTGACCGTTAATTTCAGCGTCTCCAATAAGTGCAGGATGCTGCGGATCTGATGGATCAAAATACCAAGTTTTGCCATTTGGCGTGGTGTACCAACCAGAGGCAAATGCACCGCTCGACTGTGCCCAAGCCCAACTACCATTAGGGAGCTGCACCCAATCGTTAGAAGTCATTCCATTATTTACGTCAACGTAATAAGTACCGCTGGAAATAGTGAAGACACCTTTCTTAAGCACAGGGAAGCTGTAAGTAGTGTAGGCACCATTCTTAATCGTAGGGAATTCTTTTTCATCAAAATAGAACCACTTACCATTTGGCATGTGTTTCCAGCCAGAATAAACAGAGCCTACTGTTTCAATCCAAGCCCATTCACCATCATCACCACCACCGATCCAACCATGGGTAACGAGGCCATTACTGTGATCAAAGAAATAATATTTATCATCAATATCTATTCCGCCCATTACTACTTCATTGTGATGTTTTGGGTCGGCATACCAAGTTTTGCCATCTGGAGTTTTAAACCAGCCAGAAACAGCAGCGCCATCTGGACCAGCCCAGTACCAAGCTTCTACACCGTGGCCCATATTTACCCAAGAATTTCGTAACAGTCCTGTCGAAGTATCAAAGAAGTACAGCTTTCCATCGACCGGAACTGATTTAGCAATAACCGGAGGACCCGACCTAAAATCTCTAGTTAAATACCAGGTTTTACCATCAGGATCAGTAAACCATCCTTCAATAAAACGCCCATCAGCTCCGGCCCAGCTCCAACCTTTATCTGTTTTAACCCAATTGTTTTTTATCAAGCCGTTATCTTTATCTACGTAGTAGTAAACATATTGATTATCAGGCGTTTTTTGGTCAAAATAAATTAATCCGTATCGAGCGTATGGAAAAAAATCTGAATTAAAATACCAGGTTTTACCATCAGGCGTAGTATAGAAACCAGATGCTGCAGCTCCAGTTTCATCTACATAATATTTATCATCGCCATAAGTAATCCACTGACTTTTTAGAATAGTTCCGTCTTCAGTATAAAAATATACCTTTCCATCAACTTCTTTCAATTTTGGATAATTGGATTTAGAAGTTGATTCAGGGGCACTTACTGTGGATGTATCAGTAGTTTCTGCAAGAGCAGGAGTAGCATGGAGTCCACAAAGTAGAGCTGCACTCAACGAAGCAACCGCAATAAGCTTTTGCATTGAAGGCCTGCTGGACGAACATGTCTTCTTTTTCATTTGCATATCCTTTTTTGAAGGGATAACTTTCTATATAAATAATAGTTTGATGTGTCTGTTATTGTTCCCGTAAATTAATCCTATACAAATTCTCTATCTTCTATGAAAAAATGCTCAACTAATGAGATAAAAAACGTTTAATAGCAGATATATCCATAAATAAATGCTGGAAAACAGCTTGATTACCTGTGGCTCTTCCGGTAGATGGTGTGAAAATCTCCATGAGTGGTTTCTCGCCACATAAGTTGTTGATTAAGGTTATTATATTTCACGTGGCGAAACGTCACGGTATCGCGCTCCACAGGCGCAGTTTTGCCCTGCGGGGCTAAGAAAGAAAGGCACGAAATGGCTCAGGGTACTGTAAAGTGGTTTAATCCAGACAAGGGTTACGGCTTCATCTCTCGTGAGGATGGCGACGATCTGTTCGTACACTTCTCCGAGATTCAGATGGACGGTTTCAAGACTCTCGATGAGGGTCAGCCTGTCGAGTTTGAGATTACCACCGGCCAGAACGGTAAGCTCCAGGCTTCTAGCGTCCACAAGATCTAGTACTTGCGAACACTACCATCAAAAGGAGACCTTCGGGTCTCCTTTTTTGTTACATCGCCATTTTTACAGCTACGTTAGCCAAGAACATTAATACCAGTGCTTGATGGTAAAGTCAGCAAGCTCAGAGAGTTTCTCGATATCTTGATGCTCATCTTCACAATTAACAGCGCAGGTAATAAGGCCAATAGAATTTCCTGTCTGAAGAGCTAGTGGGATGTCTTCAAACAGAATTGTTTTCTCGGCTTGAGCTCTAAGGCGCGCAAGAGTCTCCAAGTATAGATACGGCTCATCTTTTGCAGATCCAACATCTGCTGCAAACACCTGAGTATCAAACAGAGTGGATAGATGTAAACGAGGCTCAAGAAGAGCAAGAAGCTCTGGCTCGTTGACAGTTGCTAATGCAGTAGGGATGCCTTTTTCTTGTAACTTGCCAATAAAATCAACAACACCAGGTCTAAGCTGCACGGAGTTTACAAAGAAACTTTTGCTGAGTTCTTTCCACTCGGCAACAATTTCTTCTGGATCTTCCTTTAGCCCATAGGTGGCAATTGCCCATTCGGCTCCCCTTTCAAATCCAAGAGGGGAGAGAATCTTGCCAATTTCTGGAGTGTAAGGGATTCCTCGCGACTCAAAAAACTCCTGGTCAACAAGCTTCCAAATATGGTGTGTATGAGCAATAGTGCCATCAAAATCAAAGATTGCTGCTTCAAAATCTGTTGCAAGAATATCTTCAAGTGTCGAGAAAATCACAGAGTTCCAATCAAGTTGCGGTGAGCTTGTGTTTTTTATTGTTGACGTGCCAGTCTAGTGTAAACTTTTAACAAGTATGAAGAGGAGTAAACCAATACTTTTCGGAGGACCGCATGAAACGCAGCTTATTTAATACTCGCGGTAAATTGCTTGCTGTTTTGTTCTTTGTTGTCATGGCACTGTTTGCAACAACAGTTCAAAGCGCATATGCAACTACCTACACCACAATGGATGCCCAAGGAAACATTATCCAGAGTGAATCACTAAAAGATGCCGTAGCACTTGCTCGTGCAACTGGCAGACCTATTGCGCTTGACCCAGGTCACAGTGATGGCCTTGAAGGCAGAGATCCAGGTGCTACCTACTTTGGACTCAAAGAGGGAGATCTGGCTTGGGCAACTGCCATGTACGCCAAGAAGTATCTGGAAAAATGGGGTGTACAGGTTGTTGTTGTTCGTGGAGAACACGAGGATCCATCGATCAAGACGCGCGTACAGCGTGCTGTTGACGCAAACGCTTGTGCCATCATCTCGCTTCACTACAATGCCGGCCCTGCATCTGCAACGGGCTCAGAGGTACTTGTTCCTCATAAGGTAAGCTACAACTATGATCTTTATCTCTCCGGTCAAATTTTTGCCGGCAAGGTTAACTATTACCTCAGAAATAAAGTTGGTATTGTTACCCGCGGTGACGGCGCAACAGAACGTGGCTACAACGACCAATACGGAACAGACTATTACGAGAATGGCGATGAGTCCGATTATTACGGTATTGTCCGCTATGCTCGTCAAAAGGGAATTCTTGGCGTAATTATTGAGCATCAATTCATCTCTAATCCAGCACATGCTGCTGAGTTTAAAGACCTTGGCGATAATTCCAAGGTTGACTACATTGGCTGGGCAGATGCATGGGCAATTTGGGAAATGTACAGCTCTGATACCTGGTGGAGCATGAGTAGTGTTTCAGTAGCTCAAAAGGATAACGATGTCACTTTAAAACCAGTTCTTACTGGCGTAGTTACTGACGCAACATTTACTTATAGCTATGTTGGTCCAGACGGAACAAAGGTAACGGTTGCATCTAATACAACGGCAACTTCGTCTACCTTTACGCTTCCTGCTAGCGGCCGTTACACCCTGTATATCACAGCAAGATCTTCTGACGGTCAAGAAGTAACCCGACAGACAAACTATGACGCTAAGATTAAAGAATCCTATGGCTGGCGCAGAGCTGCTGAAGGATGGATGTATTCCGACGACAACGGTACTGCTTACGTAAGCAGATGGCTTAAAGACGATGACGGCTGGCATTATTTTGATGCTAGGGGAATTGCTGTTTCTGGCTGGTTTACTACGCCAAATGGTAAAGTTTGGTACTTTGACGCAGCTGCATCTCATAACGCTGCCGCTCTTGGTCAGAGGACCATTTCAGGTAAGTCTTATTACTTTGATGAAGTGAATGGCCTTGTAAAGAATAATTGGATTCACTGGCCTGACGATTCTTGGTCATGGGCAACAGAAGATGGTTCATTGCAAGCCGGTTGGAAACGTATGCCTAACGGCAAATGGTTCTACTTTGATAGTAATAACAACTATCGCGCTACCTTTGGTTTGATGTCCGATGGCTATCAGAAGTACTACATTGATGTTACTCATGGTCTTCTTTATGGCGGCTGGATTAGCCTTGCTGATGGTAATTGGGCATGGGCAAATTCAGATGGCTCTCTTTATGCTGGCTGGAAGTATATGCCTAACGGTAAGTGGTTCTACTTTGATGAGAATGCAACTTACCCACTTATGAAGACCGGCGTTTTTTCGACTTCTAGTGGCTCGTATTATGTCGACGTAAACAATGGCATGACCTCTAATGGTTGGATTGCGTTGCCTAACAATATTTGGGCTTGGGCTCAATCAAGCGGTGCTTTGGCATCTGGTTGGTTTAATACTCCAAATGGAAAGACCTGGTATTTTGATCCAACTACTACTGAGCACGGCGCCCTCTTTGGTCTGCAATCAATCAATGGTTCATATTATTACTTTGACGAGAATAATGGCCTGCTCCGTAACCAAGACATCACGCTTTCAGATGGTCGTGTTGTACACGCAGATACATATGGTGTTCTCAACATTAAGCCTACTGATACCAATAACGGTAGAGGTGGAAACGTTGACAGCGATAACGGTGGAGATAATAGAGACGCTAACAACACCCCTACTGATAACGATTCTCCAATTGAGCCAACTCGCGGTAATTTCTCTGATCGCACCAGCGTTCTTGGAGCACCTCTTGTCACGAAAGAGGACCTCCAGCGAGATTTCAACAAGCGCGTAGGTTCTGCTTATCCAGCTGTCTATGCCGAGAAGGGCGCTGCAACAGGAACTGATTTTGTAAACCAGCTATGGCAGGCTGCAATTGACGAGGGAGTTCGTCCAGAGCTTCTCTATGCGCAGGTCATGATTGAGACAGGTAACCTTCGCTTTGGTGGCGATGTTCTTCCTGAGCAGTGCAACTTTGGTGGTATGGGTGCAACTGGAGACGGAGAGCGTGGTCTCTCATTTGATACCGTTCTTAAGGGACTCCGCGCGCAGGCTTTGCACCTTCGTGCATACGCAGGCTATGAGCCACTGACCGTTGATCCAAGCAAAGCTCGAGAGGTTGACCAGCGCTACGGAGCATGGATTCTTGCTAAGAAAGCTAACATTATCCGCAAGCTTGCTGGAACGTGGGCAATGGATAAGAACTATGCGGTAAAGCTTGTTCGCGTAATGAATGAGCTGTAAAAGCCACAGCACATTGTGCAAAAGGAGTTCCGAGAAATCGGAACTCCTTTTTTTATGCCAATTCTTTGTGAGTTTGAGTTGAGTTGAGTTATTTATCTATCAGGCTCTCCTTCAATGGAGTTGAGCATGTCAAAATAGACGTCGTCTTTCGTCATAATTCCTAGGTTCATCATGAAGTTCTTGGCAACACTAAAGAGCTCTGCATCAAGTGAGGCGCGGGTACCATCTAAGAAAATAGTAGAGACCTCATCTGTTGGAGCAACAGGAATTTGATTTTCTATGAGCGTGGCGTAAATCTCATCATCGCTCATTTCATCGCAGCTAAACTCAGGCTCTGTTTGCGCAAGAATAGCCGTCTCAGTGCCAATAATAAATGTAGCTCCTGGTAAGAACTTCAAGGCAAACTGATAACAAGCTTGGGCGGCTTTCAGATGCCTGAGTCTCCATTGGAAGAACGCCATGCGGTAATAACCAAATCCGATACTCTCTGGGTCATGGGCAAGCAGCAGGAGCTTCTTGAGTTCATCTGCCGCAGCTGTAATATCAAGCGACTCTTCAAGACAGTGAGAGAGGTGTAGCCTTGCACTCATGCTAAGAGGAGCAATCTCAACAGCCCTTCTCGCGTGCTGGAGAGCATTTTGAGTTTGTCCTTGGAGCGTCTGAGCAATAGATACCAAAAGGTGAGCCTCAAAGTAAGACATAGGAGCTAGACGAGTATTTTTCTCGGGATTAGAGAGAATTCTGTTGTAAAGTACGCGATCGACGTAGTTCATAAATACACGCCACTGAGTAGTGCTTGAGTCCGTGTAGGTGTTATTGCCATCAACGGAGTCCAGCGCTTCACGTAGGAGCAGTTCTGCGTCTTGATAGTTTTTCTCGCTAATAAGACGCTGGGCCTTGGTAACCGCCAAGGAAAGAACGCCTCCGTCAACAAACTCTTCTGAAATAGCCTCAAAGTCATCTTCTGCAAGCGTGCCCTTAATAAAGCGAGAAACCACGCGTTCTCCCGCTGCTCGCACCGTAGGATCGGTAGAGTTTGCGGTATACGACAAGATAGTGCGGACGTTTTCTTCTGTAGAAGAAGAGAGGTTGCGCAAAATTTTGGTGATAATTTCTTCTCGCGCCTGACCTTCATCAATAGAAAGCCCCGACACTTCATCGGTGCCTAGCGCGTGAGCTGCGACGCTATCAAGGCGTTTTTGAGAAGACTCAACAAAATCGTACCTGCTTGGTGGACAGAAAATCTCATCATCTAAGGTAAAGAGTGGATGAACCGCATGAAGAATGCCATCTACCTCGTCAATTTGCGCGTTCCAGAGCTGATAGACAGAAAGCGGATTAGTCTCTTCTGTAATGTTTGTATCTTCAAATTGCTTGCGAGTAATGTGGAACGAGAAAAGACAGGCATGCAGCTTGTTTGTATTGCATATGCCAGAGAGCCATACCTCGTTAATCTTCTGCGAGCTTCTAAAGGCGCTTGCGGAAATGAGCATGCCAAGATGTAAGTTATAAGCGGTGGCTGCACGACTGAGGTCATCAAAGGTTGCCTCTTTGATGCTTCCATCTGAGCTAAGAAAGCTTCTTGGGAATTGCTCAGGAAGGGCCAGATGCACTCTAAAGGCGGCAATACCTTTGTGTACGTTGGTTCTAAACTCAGTGACAAGACGCTGAGAAAGGCGCAGGCTTTCAATGTGTAGGGAAATGGCTTTGCGGACAACCCACTCGCCATCTTCCTGGGTGCTTTGAGTTGTAGCACAGCGGGGTCGCGACTGCTTCATCATGGTAGAAACAATCTTTTGCTCAAAAGCAAGTAAGTCATGCTCAGATGCCATATTTGCATCAAGAAAGTATCGCTCTGCAAAGAGGGCAGTGTTCAGTGCACTTTCAATAGTAAGGAGCTGAATCTTCTGGTCATAGGAAAGTGCTTTTTGATTAGCGCGAAGATAAAAGAGGCCATTGGTGCGCAGACGTACCACACGGCAGGGGATAGCACTATCTTGTGCGTTAAGAACGCCGGCATCTTTTAATCTTTGAGCCAGATGTAGCTCAAAGTCACTAGGCGGGATGGCAACAGAACCACCTTTTCGGTGAGAATCTTTTTCACGCAAAAACGCCGTATTTACAAAGTGTTTAAGCACTTCAAGGGGAGTAGTGGACTCTGTAAGTGCAAGAGAGAGTGCTTCAATGTTGAGCTTTGTATGCCAACCAGTCTGATCAATAGAACCAACTTGCTGATTAATTTGAGCAGCGTCTAGAGACTCATCAGGCAGAACGTCTTTGTTGACGAGAGACGGATAGAGTTTTCCAAGCCTGTTTCTTCCAGGTTGCTTAGCTTCTGGATTATTTTCCTGACGAGTCATCATACACCTCCCAGGTTAGGCATAGTGATTCATCTATAGTTAACTATATACCTTAGCTGGTGTGCGACATTTCAGCTGTCAATAGTTAATTCGGCAGGCGAGAAGAAAATGCCATTGACTGGTTAGTTTTGCGTCATCAACGGTATACTCACATACGTAGATGATTGGATTGACATGGCAATATTGCAAAACGTAACTGATTCAAATAGAGCGCTGGTAACTTCTGAGGTAGTTTCAGATCTGCAGAATCGTTCGCTTATTATTTTTGACTTTGATGGGACTATGGCAGACTCGTTGCCCACCATTGTTTCTACCGCGAAGATGGCAATGACAGACTGCGGCCACACAGACTTTATAGAATCAGACCTTAAAAAGCTTGTAGGACCACCGTTTCCTTATGCGTTTGAGCTGGTCTTTGGCTTAAGCAACCAGGACGCTGTTGCGGTTACTAAGCGTTACCGAGAGCTCTATGTAACTACAGGAAAATGGCCTCTCTTTGAGGGTATGAGAGACCTCATTGACGACCTTCATGCCGCCGGTAAAAAGGTTGCGGTAGCAAGCTCAAAGAATCAACCTATGCTAGAGATGGGCCTTAGGGACAACAATCTTATTGGTGTTCTTGATACCTATGCTGGAAGAATAGATGAAGCAGCAACTGATAAAATCACTGCTATTGCTCACGTTATGCGCCAGCTTGGCTTTGATGCTTCTGAAAGCGTTATGATTGGCGACCGTCGTTTTGATATGGAAGCAGCATTCCCAAATAAGATTCCGTGCATTGGCGTTTTGTATGGAAAAACTACCAATAAACAGGAGCTTATTGATGCGGGAGCGGTTGCAATTGTAGATACGGTAGAAGACCTACACCACGTTCTTCTCGCCTAAGAAGCCTTTGCATACACAAAAAACGCCTTGCCACAAAGATGACAAGGCGTTTTGCGTTTTACGTGTCAGACATTACTCAAGCTCAAAAGCTCCTGTGTAGAGCTGGTAGTACGTTCCTCGCTTGGCGAGAAGTTCGTCGTGTGTACCGCGCTCAATAATGCGACCGTGGTCAAGTACGACAATAACATCTGCGTTTCTAACCGTAGAAAGACGGTGAGCAATAACAAAGGTGGTGCGGTCGTACATCAGAGCGTCCATACCACGCTGGACAATTGCTTCGGTACGTGTGTCAATGCTGGAGGTAGCCTCGTCCAGAATCATGACTGGTGGATCTGCGACTGCTGCGCGAGCAATAGAGATGAGCTGGCGCTGTCCTTGGGAGAGGGCGCTGCCGTTGTCCTTGAGCATGGTGTGGTAGCCGTCAGGAAGACGTCTGATAAAGTCATCGGCACCAGCAAGTTTTGCGGCCTTCACGCAGTCCTCATCAGTAGCATCAAGACGCCCGTAGCGGATGTTGTCCAAAACGGTGCCCGTAAAGAGGTTGACGTCTTGCAGAACAATACCGAGAGCACGACGAAGAGCGCTCTTCCTAATCTTGTTAATGTTGATGCCGTCGTAGCGAATCTTGCCGTCTTCAATGTCATAGAAGCGGTTGAGCAGGTTAGTAATGGTTGTTTTACCAGCGCCTGTTGCGCCAACAAAAGCAACCTTCTGACCAGGCTTTGCGTACAGAGAAATATCATGCAACACGGTGTGGCCAGGCTCGTAGCCAAAGTCAACATCAAAGAGGCGAACGTCTCCCTTAACAGGGGTGTAAGTAACCGTGCCGTCACTGTGTGGATACTTCCAAGCCCAGTAACCGGTGCGGTACTCAGCTTCCTGAACTTTACCGTCAATGGTTTCTGCGTTGACTAACGTAACGTAGCCTTCTTCAGTCTCTGCTGGTTCATCAAGTAGCTCAAAAACTCGGTTAGCACCAGCGATACCCATAACAACAGAGTTAATCTGACTAGAAATCTGGTTGATCTGAGCGGAGAACTGACGTGTCATGTTGAGGAAGGGGACAGCTACAGCAATGGTGAAAGGTAGTCCAGACAAAGAAACGTTTTGAATGTTCAGAGTAATAAACACACCAGAAACTACAGCAACTACAACGTACATAATGTTGCCCAGATTGTTGAGGATAGGCATAAGCGTGTTGGCATAAAGGTTTGCATTTCTTGCAACAACCATCAGCTCATCGTTGATTTTGTCAAATGATTCAATAGTTTCTGCCTCATGACTAAAGACCTTAACGACCTTCTCGCCATTCATCATTTCCTGAATGTGTCCCTCAACATCTGCGGTGGTTTTCTGAGTCTTAACAAAGTTCTTTGCGGACTTACCACCAAGGTTTTTAGTAGCAAGGCCCATCAAAGAGAATCCAAACAGAACAACCATGGCCATAAGTGTGCTGTAGTAAAACATGATGAATACTACTGCGATGATAACCACAGAGGTAAAGAGGAGGTTTGGAAGACTGGTGCCAATCATTTGGCGCATTGCGTCAATATCATTGGTGTAATAGCTCATAATGTCGCCATTGAGGTGCGTATCAAAGTACCTAATAGGCAAGTCTTGCATGTGCGAGAACATCTTTGAACGCCATTTTTGCAGAGCTCCCTGGGTGACAATAGCCATACCCTGGGTAGAGATGATATTTGCAAGAAGTCCAATGACGTAGAAGGTGGCGAGAAGAGCCACGTTCTGGAAGACTAAGCCTTCAGCAGAACTCCAGTCACCACTATCAATAAAGTTAGAGATGATAGAGAGGATTCGCTCCAAGAAGACACTTGGGAGTGACTGCATAATTGCTTGGATAACAGCACCAAGGAGTGCTATAGGGAGAAGGACAGGATAGAACTCCCAGAGCATTTTAATGGTTCGAGTAAGAATTTTTCCCACGGGAAGCTTTGGTCTTGTGTTGTTTGTTTCTGTTGTCCTACTCATGAGAAGTCACCTCACCTTCCTGAGACTGATTTTCATCAACACTTTGCTTGTTCTGTGAGAAGTACACTTCGCGGTAGATTGGATTATCTTTCAGGAGTTCTTCGTGCGTACCAATTGCGTTAACGCGGCCGTTATCCAGAACAATAATCTTGTCAGATTCTTCGATACTGGAAGTACGCTGAGCAATGATAATCTTGGTGGTATCAGGCAAGAAATCTTTAAGACCAGAGCGAATTAAAGAATCAGTCTTTGTATCAACAGCACTGGTAGAGTCATCAAGAATAAGTACTTTTGGGCGCCTAAGCAGTGCGCGCGCAATACAGAGTCTTTGCTTTTGACCGCCAGAAACGTTGTTGCCACCCTGCTCAATATGAGTCTCATATTTATCAGGGAAGGTTTGAACAAAGCTATCAGCCTGAGCAAGACGAGCTGCCTCAAGAATCTCTTCATCGGTAGCGTCAGGGTTACCCCACAGGAGATTCTCTTTGATGGTGCCGCTAAAGAGAACGTTTTTCTGAAGAACCATGGCAACAGCACCACGAAGAGTGTCAATGTCATAGTCTTTGACATTGTGTCCACCAACAGAAACGCTACCAGCGGTTACATCGTATAGTCGAGGAATGAGCTGCACCAGCGTGGACTTTGCAGAACCGGTACCACCGATGATACCGATGACCTCACCAGAGTTGATGTGAAGATCTACACCAGATAGGGCTTCTCGACCCTCTGGACCGGAATAGGAGAATCCAACGTTCTCAAAATCAATGGATCCGTCTGTAACCTCGGTCAGAGGATTTTCTGGGTTGTTAATAGTGGAAGTTGCAAGAAGTACCTCACAGATGCGGCGAGCACCTTCTTCTGCAATGATGATCATGGCAAAGACAAAGGAAAGCATCATGAGTGACATAAGCATCATAAAGCCATACGTAATAAGCGAAGAAAGCTGTCCAACGCCAAATGCAGTTCCTTGAGAAGAGACAATCAGGTACGAGCCAAAGTACAGAATGAAGACAAACAGCACGTAAATAGTGAAGTTCATAAATGGAGAGTTCAGAGCCATGAGCCTCTCGGCTGCTGTAAAATCTTCGCGCAGCTCTTCTGAAGCTTTATCAAATTTCTGACGCTCAAAGTTTTCATTTACAAATGACTTAACAACGCGGATACCAGCCAAGTTTTCTTCAGCGGATTCATTGAGTGCGTCGTATCTCTTAAATACCTTTTTAAAAATAGGAATGACTCTAGAAATAATGAAGTAGAGGCCAATTCCTAGAAGAGGCATGACGGCAACAAAAATAATGGCAAGCCAGCCGCCCATGATAAAGCCGGCAATAAACGCTGCAATAAACATAAATGGAGCACGAACGGCCATGCGGATGAGCATCATAAATGCCATTTGTACGTTAGAAATATCCGTAGTAAGGCGTGTTACTAACGATGACGAAGAGAATGCATCAATAGTGGTAAACGAGAAATTTTGGATATTACGGAACATATCACGCCGAAGATTGCGTGCAAAGCCTGTGGATGCTTTGGCAACAGAAATACCGGATAGTGTTCCAAACAGCAGCGACAGCATTGCCATAGCAGCAAGAACAGCTCCAGACTGAATGACAGCGTTTAGTTCTGCCCCCGTGCGAAGCGTATCAACAAGATTAGCTGTTCTAAAAGGAATGAGAATTTCTAAGATGGTCTCAATTAACACAAAGAGAGGAGTGAGGATAGTGTCTCTTTTGAACTCGCCGATACTCTTTGAAAGCACTAAAGCAATCTCTTTAATGGAAAGATTACTGACATCTACAATACCTGTCAGGGTAGAGGGAACCGTAGCAGTTTCTGCTTCAGTTGATTCAACCATGTTTTCAAGTTCTTCAGTTGAAGTTACTTCTTCTGGCATGCTGTTTCTCCTTTCTCATCTCTGTTAATTGTGTCCCAATGTTCAACTAAACGATCTAGATATGCGCAGAATGTAACTTTTTCTTCATCAGAAAGAACCGACAAAGCCTGCGCTTCAAATGACTCAATAGATTCTTGAGCTTCTTTTGCTTGTTTTTGACCTTCTTTTGTCAAAGAAAGAAGTGTTTGTCTGCGATCTTTGTCTACGCGCGTACGTTCAACAAGACCTTTTGCTTCAAGTTTGCTCACCATTTCTGAAAGAGATGCAGATGTATTCTTTGTCTTGGCGAGAAGATCTTTTTGTGTCATATTTCCATCACGATAGAGCGCAGTCAAAATAAATTGTTGACCGCCACGACATCCGCGCGTGATGTAAAGATAATGACCTAGATGGCCAAGATTGCGAATAATACGCATTTCTTGAGTAGGTGAGGTTGATGCTTGATGCATGAGCACCTCCCGTAACAGAAATAATTCTTGCTAGGTATTTTACTCAAAAATTCTGAGATAGCAAGGTACTTAACAATTAAGTACCGAAGTTTTATTTTCTTGAAATAAAAGCAGGTAAATTAGGTTAGAGTTTCAGCGTCGTTCTTAAAGATAGGCAAAATTTGCAAAAATTCTTCGCACTACCGCACCAGGAGACACCTTAGGAACGTTGTGAGGGCATCCTGGAATAAAGAGAAGTCGTGCGGTAGGGATTGCCTCAGCAATTCGACGAGTTTCCTCTGGATAAATCTCATCGTACTCACCTGCCATGACAACAACAGGAACGGAGATGTGTTCAAGGGATACGGGGTCAATATGAGGGTTATCTACCATGAGCTCCAAATGCTCTGCAATACGAGCCGCCTCAGCAGGCGAGGGAACGGGATAGCCATCTTCTAGAACAGCGCCTTCCCAGCCCTGAGCTGCCCAACGTTTATTGCCTGCAATACTTTCATATAGCCAGGTCATATCACCCAGAGTATCAGGCTCAAGATTTGCTCCGATAGATACGAGAGAGGTAACTATGTCTGGATAGTCACGTGCCAGAAGAAGACCAAGAATAGCTCCGTCAGAAAAGCCCACAATATGAGCAGATGAAACACCAAGCTGCCTCAGGACAGCATACGCATCTTCTGCCATCTGCTCGTAGGTAAAGGCGGCAGTTCCTCGGGTGCTTAAACCCTGATCTCTTGAATCAATACCAATTGCGATGTAGCCGCGGCTGCATACTTCATCAATGACAGTTCCAAAGATGCCGTGTTCTTCACCGTTTCCGTGGAGAAACACAATGGGTGTAGCAAAGGTATCGTTGGGAACAGATGCTAAATAAGCCGCAGTTGAAGCGAGGTCTTCACAGAGTTTCTCGCCAGCAGAGGTGTTGGGAGCGTAGACAAACGTTGCAATCTCCGCACCGTCATCAAGCAACACCTGAAGATGGCTCTTCAGGTGTGCTGTTGGCTTGTTATAGGGTTTTGGACGATAGACGGGTGGAAACTCGACCACGTGTGCTCCTACC
>JABZHN010000015.1:0-38789 GCA_015258835.1 Atopobium sp. | reverse complement strand
ATTTATTGCGGAGGTATATTTCGATTTGGGTTTTGGCTTGCCCCGGCCACTTAGTTCTCCATGCCTGTTTCTTGCTCCTTTCCGGGCATGGGCTGGGGCAGGCGAAAACTCAGATCGAAGTATAAGAAAGGACGCGCGATGGTCAAAAAGAAGACCAAAACTCCTCGAACTCCCGAGGAAGCTGAACGATTGGCGATTAGTGCTGCCATGGAACTTGCTACACAGCAGATTCTCGACGGAACAGCGAGCAATTCGATGATCATTCATTTCCTCAAGCTGGGCTCCAGCCGTGAAAGGTTGGAGCAAGCTCGGCTTGAAGCCGACACGACTCTTGCCCGAGCCAAGGTTTCAGCACTTGAGTCAGCTGCTCGTACCGAGGAACTGGTTCAGGAAGCACTGGCAGCTTTCAAAGTATATTCTGGAGATTCAGATGCGGAGCTATGATGAACTCGTCCACCTACACACATTCGAAGAACGTCTCGAGTATCTCTCACTCAATGGAGCATTTTTCGGCGAGACTTTCGGTGGATCAAGGTGGCTGAATCAGAGTTTCTACCAAAGCGATATTTGGCGAGAGGCTCGCACCCAAGTTATCGCGAGAGATCTTGGATGCGATCTCGGCCTCGAGGGTTATGAGATTCACGACGGTATTGTCGTGCATCATATCAACCCCCTAACCCCTAGCCAGTGCGAGAATTTCGACCCGTGTATGTGGGATACCAATAACCTCATATGTGTGAGTCGAGATACTCATAATGCAATCCATTACGGAACCAAGGCATTGGCTCTTGACGATTTCGATCCAAGATCGCCCGGCGATACAAAACTATGGTAGGAGGCTAAATGTCAATTCTACACGACACAAAGACCTACCTCGGGTTGATGGAGGATGACACTTCATTCGATAGCGAAGTTAAGGACGCCATTGAAAATGCTTTGGCAACTGCTACTCAGCTAAACCGTGAAGTTGGCGACCTATCGTCCGAGGCAGATTACCCCGCTACGACCCTTGGACGGATTCTACGTCAGTATGTGAACTTCTCAGTTCGATTGATGTTTGATCCGCCGCAAACCTCATTCGCCATCAAGGCGGTTGATGCTTTGCAGAAAGAAGCGGAGTGGCGACTGACAATCCAGTGATTGGAGAAAACCATGAGCGAAGATTATCTGTCTCATTACGGTGTCCTCGGCATGAAGTGGGGCGTCCGTAAGAAGACTGAATCCTCTGGCGGAAGCGGGTTGCGCTCCGTCGAAGAAAAGAAGAAGATCGGCGAAGCCGTCAATGCTGAGGCATTCCGAAAGGAACGAGCCAAGGCTGAGAAGGCTGCCGAGAAGGAACGCAAGAAGCACGAGTCCGAACTCAAGAAGGCGGCCAAGGCAGCAGCCCGTGGCGCTAAGAAGGCAGCATCTGCGCTCAAGAAGGGCGCAAAGGCCGCTTCCCAAAAGCATGCCGAAAACAAGGCTGCTCGGGCTAAGGCTGCTGCTGAGCGCGCCCGCAAGAAACTCGAGAATCAGAAGCTGAAGGAAGTTCGCAAGGCTGAAGCTGATCGCAAGAAGAAGCAAAAGGAAGCCGAGCGCGCTGAGAAGAAGCGAATCGCTGACGAGAAGAAGGCCGCTAAGGAAGCCGAGAAGAAGCAGAAGGAACTCGATAAGCAGAAGGTTCCCAAGGGAGGCATTCCAGCCGACCTGCGCAAGGAAGCTCCTCGCCGTCTCTCGTCCACGGATCTCATTGAGCAAAACAAGCGACTCAATCTTGAGAAGCAGAACTACGAACTCAAGGAGAAGCTCCGGGAGTACGAGAATCAAAATAGGAGCACTCTTGCCAAGACCGCGGATCTCTTTGTCGACGAGGCTCGAAAGAACCTGACGAAGTACGCGGCCCGGACGGCAACCGACATGCTCACAGCTGCTCTCGATTCCAAGCTCAAGGGTACGGAGTACGAAGGCATCGCGAAGATGGCCAGTAACTCTTTCAACCTCGATGCAATCCTTAAGAACGCGACCGGTAAGAAGTAGGTATGGCGCTATCAAACACTGCCACGCCTAAATACTACGCCCAGTTCCGCGAAAAGGTCCTAGCTGGAGAGATTCCTGTATCGCACACCATTGAGATGGAAATGAATCGGATTGATGACTTGATCGCCAACCCGAGGTACTTCTATGACGATGGTGCTATCGATGGATTCATCGCTTTTTGCGAAAATGAGATGACCCTTGTCGACGGCAGCGATCTAACCCTACTCGATTCGTTCAAACTATGGGCCGAGTCACTCCTTTCGTGGTTTTACTTCGAGAAAGTGACGAAGTTCGTTCCTGACGAAACCGGCCACAACGGTCGATATGTTCAGGTCGACGTTAAGAGACGCTTGGTTAACAAGCAATACCTTATCGTCGCGCGAGGTGCGGCAAAGTCCATGTATATGGCCTTCATCCATGCCTACTTCCTGACCATCGACCCTACCACAACTCACCAAATTGCCACAGCACCCACTATGCCTCAGGCTGAGGAAACATTATCCCCATTTAAGACCGCTATCACACGTAGTCGGGGACCTCTGTTCAAATTCCTGTCGGCGGGAACTGTACACGCAACAGTCGGTGCCAAGGCGAATCGATCTCTGCTCTGTCCGACAAAGAAGGGTATCGAGAACTTCTCGACGAATTCCCTTCTCGAGGTTCGACCTATGAACGTCGACAAGCTTCAGGGTCTGAGGTCAAAGGTGAACACCATCGACGAATGGCTATCCGGCGATGTTCGTCAGAACGTCATCTCGGCTCTCGAGCAGGGCGCGTCGAAACTCAACGACTGGGTCATTGTTGCAGTCTCATCTGAAGGTACTGTCCGAAACGGCGTTGGCGATTCCATCAAAATGGAATTACTTTCAATCCTTAAAGGCGAGTACTATGATCCGCACACGTCGATCTGGTACTACCGGCTGGATGATGTGTCTGAGGTTGGGGATCCAAATATGTGGATTAAGGCCCAGCCCAACATTGGCAAGACCGTGTCTTATGACACATACCAACGAGATGTGAACCGTGCCGAAAACGTCCCCTCCGCGAGGAACGACATCCTAGCAAAACGATTCGGTATCCCGTGCGAGGGGTATACGTACTTCTTCAAGTACGAAGAGACGATACCTCACAACCCACGAGAGTTCTGGCAAATGCCATGCGCCATGGGGGCGGACCTTTCTCAGGGTGATGACTTCTGTGCGTTTACGTTCTTGTTCCCGTTGTCCACTGGTGACTTCGGAGTCAAGACACGAGCGTACATCACTACTCGCACGTTCGACAAGCTTCCAGCTGCTGGACGAGCAAAGTATGAGTCATTCATCCGAGAAGGCTCTCTCCAGGTCATGGATGGAACGATCCTGGACATGATCGAAGTCTACAACGATCTCGACGAATACATCTTGAGATCCGAGTACGATGTTCGAGCATTTGGGTATGATCCATACAACGCCAGAGAGTTCGTTGAGAGATGGACAACAGACAACGGACCCTACGGTATCCACAAAGTCATTCAGGGTGCTCGAACTGAGTCAGTTCCGCTAGGTGAGCTCAAGAGTTTGGCGGAAGACCGAAGGATCATCTTCGATCAAGAGTTATTCTCCTGGGCAATGGGTAACACTATCACCCTTGAGGACACCAACGGCAACCGAAAGATCTTGAAGAAACGAATGGATCTCAAGATTGACTCGGTCGCAGCACTAATGGATGCGTGGGTCGCATACAAACAGCAACTCGACGACTTCAACTAACGAGAGGAGGTAATATGGGTATTATGTCACGGTTGGCTCGGGCATGGAATGTGTTTGCGCACGATCGCCCAGATCGTTACAAGCATAGCAACTACAGCGAATACCGCCCGAGCTACCGTTCTATCGGATCTACAAACCTGGTTCAAACGCTATACAACAAGATTGCGTTGGATGTCGCGAACACTCCGATTCGCCATGTGAAGGTAGATCAAAATGGTAGGTATGACCGTGAGAAGGACTCTTCACTGAATGAATGCTTGTCGCTTATGGCAAACATCGATCAGACCTCGAACGCTCTAATCTACGAGCTCGTCTATACGATGCTCGAAACTGGTAGCGCAGTTCTGGTTCCGGTCGACACAGACACCGCTCTGAATGAGGAAGGGTCGTTCGATGTCCTTTCTCTCCGAGTTGGACGAATCGAGAGCTGGTATACCGACTCAGTCGATGTGAATCTGTATAACGATCGTAGCGGTAATCGAGAAACCATTCGTATATCGAAGAATTCGGCCGCAATTGTATACAGTCCGTTATACGACGTCACGGCTAGCAACAGTTCGTTAGCTAATCGACTCGCTCGAAAGCTTGATGCACTCGACGCTATCGATAGTTCCGCTCTCGGTAAGAAGTTGGATTTGATCATTCAGCTTCCGTATTCGGTCCGAGGCGAACTGCGACAGCAGCAAGCTGAGACAAGACGCGAGGCGATTGAACAGCAGCTCCGAAATTCGGAGATTGGTGTGGCATACGTCGACGGAGCTGAGAAGATCACACAGCTCAACCGTCCAGTCGAGAACAATCTGCTTGATCAGGTCAAATACCTTTCCGAGCAGCTTTACAACGCACTTGGTTTCACTGAAAGTGTGTTCAATGGTACAGCAGACGCTGAGACCAACCTGTCCTACTATAACCGGACAGTCAAGCCAATTCTCGACACCATCACAAAGTCGGCAACCATGGTCTTTTTGACCAAGACCGCTCGATCTCAGGGTCAGCGAATCATCTATGTTAGGGATCCGTTCGCGGCAACTTCGCTCGATAGTATCGCATCGATGGCTCAGACGTTCATTACCAACCAGGTTATGACGCCGAATGAGATCAGGTCGATCATCGGCTTGCCGCAATCCACTGATCCCAAGGCGGATCAGTTGGCCAATCCGTATACGTCATCCGCAAATGTGGATGAACGGTCAAACAACGACCAGGAGGTTCAAAATGGCAGCGCCTAATGACGTCGCCGACTTCGACGGGTGGGCAACCGTCGCAGGCATCAAGTGCTCTGATGGGCGAGTTATCTCTCATCACGCATTTGAACAGAACGATGGGGCTGTCGTGCCTCTCGTTTGGCAGCATGGTCACAGCAATGTGGTTAATGTTCTCGGGCATGCCCAGCTCGAGAAGAAGCCTGAGGGTGTTTATGCTTATGGATTCTTCAATGGATCTCAGCAGGCTGAACACGCTCGCGAACTGATTGAGCATGGCGATGTTACCGCTATGTCAATCTTCGCGAACAACCTCAAGCAGTCTGGCAATGTTGTCGAGCATGGCAACATCGTCGAGGTGTCGCTCGTCCTAAAGGGCGCCAACCCGAGGGCGACGATCGAGAACGTCACAATGGCTCACTCTGACGGTGAGGGTTACTCTGCGATCATCAAAATGGGTGAAGGTGACGTGATGCACGAAGACTTCGAGGGCTCCGAGGAATCGGACTCCGAAGATGAGTCCTCTGGTGAGGACAAGACCATCGGTGAGATCCTTTCTACACTCACCGAAGAACAGCTTGAGGCCGTCAATTACCTCATTGCTGCAGCCATCGATGGGGAGTCTGAAGACTCCGAAGAGACCAACGAAGAAACTGAGGAAGATATGAAGCACAATGTCTTTGAGGGCGACAAGTCTCCCGAGAACGCGCTGTCCCACACAGATTTCGCTGAACTGGTCGAGGCAGCCAAGCGAAACAACGCCAGTCTGCTCGACGAACTGAAGCACGCTGATTACGGTATCGATAATATTGGATATCTGTTCCCCGACGCCAAGTCGGTTACAGATGAGCCTACTTTCCTCGACCGCGATCAGTCCTGGGTTTCCGTCGTCATGAACGGAACCAAGCACTCCCCCTTCGCCCGTATCAAGTCTGTATTCGCGGATATCCGCGACGATAAGGCCAGGGCAAAGGGCTATGCCAAGAAGGCTCAGAAGAAGACCGAAGAGGTCATCAAGCTTCTGACCCGCACCACTTCGCCGACGACAATTTACAAGAAGCAGAAGCTTGACCGCGACGACATCGTCGACATTACTGACTTCAATGTCGTTTCGTGGCTCAAGAACGAGATGAAGGGTAAGCTCAACGAGGAAATCGCTCGCGCTATCCTTATCGGCGATGGCCGTACGATCACCGACCCCGATCGTGTCGACGACGAAGCGATTCGTCCGATCTTGAAGGAAAACGATCTCTATGCTTTCCACAAGTCGCTCGAATCCAACACGACCGACGAGACCCTTGTGGACGACATCATCATGGCATCGGCTGACCTTGAGGGTTCCGGGTCCCCGACGCTCTTCATTGCGAAGAAGCGCCTGGTCAAGATGCTTCTCCTGAAGGACAAGAACGGTCGTCGCCTGTACGAGACCGAGACGTCCCTCGCGGGCGCCCTTGGTGTCTCCAAGATTGTGACGGTCCCGCAGTTCGAGGGTCTGGAGCACGAGATCAAGGGTGTCAACCACGAACTTCTTGCTATCGTGGTCGACTTGCGGGATTACACTATTGGTTCGAACGCCGGTGCGGAACTCGGTATGGCCGAGTCCTTCGATATCGACTTCAACCAGTACAAGTACCTGATGGAGACCCGTCTTTCGGGCTCTCTGACGGCACCGTACTCGGCCCTGACTATCTCTCGCAAGAAGGCGTGATCTCATGTCGAGGTTTAGCGGCAAGCTAGGCTTCGTGATGACGCGTGAGACGGAGGAAGGTGTATGGCTCGAAGACTTTGTCGAACTCCCGGTTAAGGGTACTATTCGTAGTCTCTATGTCCGGAACGACAACTCTGCTTCTGCTAACACCAACCTCCGTCTCACCAACGAGATCAGTATCTTGATGGACACCAAGATCAAGAGTTATCTTGAGACTCTGAAGTACGTAGTATGGAAGGGTTCAAAATGGGAGGTACAGTCCATCGGCGTGAACTATCCACGGCTGACCATCAATCTAGGAGGTCTGTATGCGCACGTATAGAGATCTCCTACACCTACTTCAGCAAGCGGTCCAGCACAACCGGGTATATTTCCAGCCTCCAGAGAACCTGAAGATTGGATACCCGGCCGTTGTATTCCACTTGTCGAAGATAGAAATCGACCGTGCTTCTGACGTACCCTACAAGGGTGCTAAGGAATACTCGGTCACTCTCATCACCAAGGATCCAGAGCCAGACGTGATCGACGAACTCCTCAAGATCCCGTATTCGTCTTTGGATACGACATATATCTCGGACGGAATGAACCATTTCGTCTTCACGGTTTACCTTTAAGGAGGGTATCCTATGGCACAGATCAAGTGGGACGAAGAGGGCTCCCATTTCTATCACACTGGCGCTAACAAGGGTGTTCTGTTCCCCTTCGATAACGCTCAGAACCGATACGGAACCGGCGTCGCCTGGAACGGTCTGAAGACCGTCACCGAGACTCCTGAAGGCGATGAGTCCTCGGACATCTACGCCGACAACCTGAAGTACCTGACCCTGATGTCGGCTCCTTCGTTCAAGTTCACGATCGAGGCCTACACCTACCCCGATGAGTTCGCCAGCTGCGATGGTACTGCTCAGCTGGTTAAGGGTGTCAACCTCGGTCAGCAGCCGCGTACGCGCTTCGCGTTCTCTTACTGCACGAAGCTGGGTAACGACACCAAGGGCGATGCTTACGGCGAACTGCTGCACATCATCTACGGTGCTACTGCTGCTCCGTCTGAGCGTGCGTACAACACGGTCTCTGACTCCCCGGAGGCGATCTCGTTCTCATGGGAGTGCTCGACCGTCCCTGTCCAGGTCGACGGCTTCCAGCCGGTCTCCGTCGTCACCGTCGACTCGTCCAAGCTCGATGCGGCGAAGTACAAGAAGCTCACGGACAAGCTGTATGGCGTTGGCGCGGGCGCCGGTACTCCCGGTACCCCGACCCTCGTCATGCCTAACGAGCTGCGTGCGCTCCTGGCGTGATCTCTCTCACGCTTGAGTTTGGGGGAGAGGAGCGGTTTGACGAGCGTAGTAATACGTTTGTTACGCTGGAGCCGTTTACAGTTACTCTTACGCATACCCTGTCGGCGGTGGCTGAGTGGGAATCCGTCTACAAGCGGTCATTCCTGGAAACCCCACCACGGACTGGCGAAGAGTTAGTGTACTACATCCAGTGTATGTCGGACCGCCCTCTCCCTCGAGATTTCGTCAAGCGGCTCGACCAATCCGTTCAGGTCAAAATAGCAGACTATTTGTCTGACAATGCTACTGCGACAGTTCTATGGAATCCACCTTCAAATGGAGGCCCTCGAGATACCATGACCAGTGAACTAATCTACTGGTACATGACTCAGTTGGGTATTCCATTCGAGGCCGATAAATGGAACTTGAATCGGCTATTAACGCTGATTCGCCTCGCCGCAGCCAAGCAGAACAACCAAAAGCCAGACGCTCGGGCTTCTGCAGCTCAGCGTGCGGCTATGAACCAAGCCCGTAGGGCTAGAACAGGGAGTAGAGGATGATTGACATTCCTGCTGATGCACAGGTCCCGACAGGTCCTGATCCCCATGAGGACCGAGATCGCGCGATTTACGAAGGGAAGTAAGGTATGAGTAAGATCGACGACGTTCTGTCGCACGCTACGTATCGCCTCGGCTACTATGCTCCTGACGATCCTGAGCCGGGTTCTGAGGCTGGTCGATGGCTCGCTAAGAGTATGAACCAGCCTTGGCTTGCCGGCCCGTCTGAAGACGTTTGGTGGTGCATGGCCTTCGTCAGTATGTGTTTCGACATGGCTGGCGAGATCAACGCAATCGGTGGCTATAGTTACAACACCGACGTCACGAAGAACCGTATGGAGAAGGTCTCCATCGAGGACGCGCAGCGCGGAGACGTTGTACTCTTCGACTGGGATCAGGATGGTCTTACCGACCACGTCGGCATTGTCGAGGCGAACCTCGGCGACGGCTGGCTCCAGACCATCGAGGGCAACACGTCTCCTTCGAACGCAGGTTCCCAGTCTGCCGGCAATGGTGTTTACCGCCGCCAGCGTTCTTTCGGAATTGACTGCGTCCTTCGACCTAAGTGGTCCGACGCAAATGACTCCGATGATTCGGACGGCGCAGACAGCCTGACCGACAAGTGGTGGGGCAGCGCTACCACCTACGCTCTCCAGGCGTCCATGGGACTTCCGGCTAACGGCTGGATTGAAGACCAGGACGAGGACAACGAAGAGTATTTCGAGCGGACTGGTACTGGCTGGGATTGGGTTGAAGATCCGCACGACGGTTCTGACACCATCGCAGAGCTTCAGCGTCGTCTCGACATTGAGGCTGATGGTATCGCTGGACCCGACACGGTTTCTGCACTCCAGCAGCACCTGCGAAACCGCGGACACGAGCTCGATGTCGATGGCTATTGCGGCTATCGCACGGTCGAGTGTCTCCAGTACGAGCTTGTCAACGGCACGCTCTGGGGCTGACTAAGAAAGGAGGGCCGCCATGATCGAGATGAAGTTCGACGCTGAGTTTGACATGTCAAAATGGTTGACACAAGTCAAGAACAAGAAGCTTCGCAACGTGCTGGCAACCGCTGGTACTCGAGGTGTGGCGGCCCTCCGGGCCAACACCCCGGTCGGTACCGGGAAGACTGCCGCTAGCTGGCAGTATAAAGTCAAGCAGACCAATCGAGGCGTTAAGATCGTTTGGTATAACACAAACATCGTGTCCAAGGTTCCTATTGCGATCATCTTGCAATACGGACACGGGACACGCCAAGGCGGTTATGTCCAGGGTAAAGACTACATCAACCCTGCGATGAAGCCTATATTCGACGAAATCGACCGAATGGTTGGGAGGGCCATCAATGGGTAAGAGTATTGAGAATAAGGTCGTCTCCCTGGAGCTCGACGATTCGAAGTTTACAAGCCGCGTTGACGGCGTTCTCCGTAATGTTGATCGTCTGAAGTCTGGAATGAACTTCAAGCAGTCGACCGACGGACTGGATAATGTCGGTAAGGCCGCTCAGGATGCTTCTAAGCAGATGGGGGGAATTGCTGAGGGCGTTAAGAACGTCAACACATCCATCGTTAACAACTCAACGACTGCAGCCGCTGCCACAGCTAATGTCGGTGCGGCAGCAAAGATTTCGTCGACTAATTTTTCCATGCTCGCGGGCGCTGCTTCCGTGGCCATGGGTAACATCGCATCCAAGGCCCTTATGGCCGGCGGATCGGTGCTTTCCTCGTTCACATTCGGCCCTATCATGGACGGTTTCCGAGAATACGAGAACCAGCTTAACGCGGTTCAGACTATTCAGGCTAACACGTTCAGCAAGGGCGAGACCACTGCGACGATCAACGCAGCTCTCGACGAATTGAACGCTTACGCGGACCGAACCATCTACTCGTTCACCGAGATGACACGCAATATTGGTATGTTCACATCTGCGGGTGTCGGGTTGAAGGATTCGGTTGCCGCGATTAAGGGTCTGTCGAACGTCGCAGCAATGTCTGGCTCAACTTCTGAGCAAGCCGCAACGGCAATGTACCAGCTGTCTCAGGCGCTTTCGACAGGCTCTGTAAAGCTTCAAGACTGGAACTCGATCGTTAACGCCGGTATGGGCGGCGAGCAGTTCCAGGAAGCACTTAAGCGTACCGCGCGTACCTACGGCGTCGAAGTCGACAAGATGATCGACAAGGCCGGGTCGTTCCGTAACTCGCTTAAGGACGGATGGCTTACGTCCGAGATCATGATCGAGACACTGACCCAGTACACGGGCGATTTGTCTCGCGAACAGCTGCTGAGCGCCGGATACACGGAGCAGCAGGCTGACGAAATCATGAAATTGGCCGAGACGGCCAACGATGCCGCGACGAAGGTCAAAACTTTCTCGCAGCTAATCGACACGACCGCCGAAGCACTGGGTTCAGGATGGGCTTCCATCTTCAGAACGATCTTCGGCGACTTCGAGCGAGCCCGTACCATGTGGACTGCTGTGTCCGACGTGGTGAACGGAGGCATTGGAACCTTCTTCGATGCTCTTCAGGGTATCCTCGATCGCTGGGATGAACTCGGTGGTTGGGAGGAATGGTGGTACGGTCTCGGTGAACTCTGGACCGCTATCGCTAAGCCACTCAAGGCGATCGGAGAAGGCTTCTTCAGCGCGTTCCAGGGGGATGCTGGCAAGGCTCTGTACGATTTCTCGTACTACTTCCGTCACTCGATCTCTCAGTGGCTTATGATGTCTGACGACTTCGCCAACAACCTCGGCAAGGTCTTCAAAATGGCAGGCGAATTGATCTCGCCAGTTCTTGAGGTCCTCATCGGGTTTGCCTCAGCGATTGTCCAGATTGGCGTGGCCGCGTTCAAGATCGGCATGATCCTGGCCGGTATCTTCATCAAGCCGATGATCCTTATCGCAGCGAAGGTCGGGGATATTGTCTCCGTCTTCAGTGACTGGTTTGGGCAGATGCTTGGCGGAACCGACATCCTCGGAGGCCTCTCTAAGGTTCTCGACTGGATTGTCGACAAGTTCCAGAAGCTTGCTGATTGGATGTACGCTATCGCAGACGTCACGATCACGCCGATATTTGATGGTCTTAAGGTTGTCATCGAGGCCGTACTCAAGCCGCTCGGAGAATTCATCGAGACAATCAAGAAGGCTACTTACAATGTCTTCAAGCCCTTCGGCGATGCGGTATCGAACGTCTTCGGAGCGATCTTCGGTTTCGCCTCTGGAACCGGCGGTCCGATGGAGAAGATCAAGTCTGCTTTCGGCGGGTTCGGGTCTGGGTTCCTTGAGAACATGACCAAACTCGCTGACGCTATCGGACCAAAGTGGTCTGAGAAGGTCAAGGCTTTCTCGGATTCGATTCTCCCAATCAGCGAGACCATCGGCAAGCACCTTGGCGGAGCTGTCGAGAGCGCCGGCAAGGGGGTCAAGAAGTTCTGGGATGACGCGTCTCCTAGGATGGCTGAAGCTTGGTCTGAATCGACTAAGCGGATGAAAGATTCGATCTCCGGGGTCGGTAAGGCCTTCGGTCGAGCCGGCGATACCATCTCCAAGACATTTGCCCCTCAGGTACAGGCTGTCAAGGACTTCGGCAAGGCCCTCGGAGACATCTTCGCCCACATCGGTGACCATCTCGACAACAACACGTTCTTGTCATCCATCGGTGATAGCTTTAAGAACATGATGAAGGCCTTCGGTCCTTTTGGATCGCTCATCAACGGCATCATCGATCTGTTTGGAAAGCTTGGGGATCTGACCAAGTCTATATTTGGCGGGTTCAGCGACGAGGCGGATGGTGCAGCTGGTGGGTTGTCTACCTTCGGAAAGGCAGCCTCCGATGCATTCGACACTCTCGGTGCTGTCGGCGGGACCCTCTACACCGCTGCCATGGGTATCGTCGAGTTTTGCTCGTCGGTTGTCGAGGCTATCGCGAATCTGATCGACTGGCTTACCAAGGGTATCGACCATATCAAGAAGTTCGCTTCTGAATCTCAGGCGTTCGATTCATTCAAGAAGAACGTCGGCAAGGCATTCGACAACGCCGGATCGATGATCCAGACTTTCTGGTCTGGTCTCGGTTCCAGCCTCAAGGACCTGTCGATTTCGGATCTCTTGAGCGGAATCCTGCTTGGTGGGGGTCTGGGTATGGGCTTCAAGACCCTTCAGACCATGCTTGGTCAGTTCACGAAGACAACAGATTCGTTCGCCGGGATGTTCGACAAGTTCGGCAAGATCGGCGATTCGATTTCTAAAGTCTTCGGCTCGCTGACCGATGCTCTGAAGTCCATGCAGGAAGTTATCAAGGCCAAGGCACTTCGCGAAATTGCGATCAGCGTTGGTATTCTTGCCGGCTCGCTGTTCATCCTTGCGATGATCCCGGCACAGCGCCTGATTCAAGGTGCTGTCGCTATTGGTGTCTTGACCAAGATTCTTCTCGTCGCTCTGACTCAGATCAGCGAGATGAAGATCAACAAGATGCAGATTGCGGGCGTCATCGGCGCTGTTATGGCATTGTCTATTGCAATTCTGCTGATGTCGATCTCAGTCGGAATTCTTGGGTCTATGAAGCTGAGTACTGTCGCGCAGGGTATCGGTGCCGTAATGGTATTGGTGCTCGGCATGACAACTGCTGCGAAGCTTCTGGCTAAGGATAGCAAGACCATGATTAAGGGCGTCGGGTCCATGATCGCGATGGCCATCGCCATCAATATGCTCACGATCCCGATTATCGCTCTCGGTCTACTTCCGATCAAGGTTGTTGCTCAGGGTGTTATCGCTGTCGGTGTCTTGATGGGGGTTCTGGTCGGCTTCGTGCTCCTGATGAACAGAGTCGCTAGCGATCTCGGCAAAATGGCAGCCATTTCGCTCATGATCGTCGCGTTTGCATTCTCGATTCAGATGCTTGTGGCCGCCGTCGCAGTAATGGGATACATGGACATGAACAAACTATTCCAAGGAATAGTTGGCTTGTCCGCTGTCGTCCTACTTCTCGTAGCTATAGCAAATCTGATGCCTGCCACGGCAATTGTCGGAGCTGGAGCCTTGATCCTGACAGCAATCGCGATGAACATCGCAGTCGGGGCTATCGTACAAATGGCCAACCACAGCTGGGGAGAGATTCTCAGCTCTATGGGCAAACTGCTACTTGTCGTCGCAGCTATTGTCGCAGTGGCGTTTGCAGCTCAGGGTGCGATATTCGGCATCGCGGCACTTGCGCTGATGTCTTTCGCTCTGGGAGAGTTCGTCTCTGCATTGTCGAGTGCTGCCGGACTTAGTTGGGATGCCCTCAGCAACGGTCTCTGGGCGATAGGCATCGGTTTGGGCATTCTGATCGCGGCGGGATACCTCGCTATCCCAGCGTCCGTTGGTCTGGTCGCGCTTGCATTGGCTATCGGCGTTCTTGGCGCAGTCATCATCGGCGTCCTTACAGCGTTCACGGTTCTGGCGGTCGTTGTAACAGCCTTAATGGCGGTTGCGGCGTCAGCTGGTCCGGCGATTGCTGCGGGGCTCGTCGCTATTGCGTCGGGTATCGGAGCGGCAGCTGCTATTATCGCAGCGGCGTCGCCCGCTATCCAGGCCGCACTAATCGGCGTATTCACGGCGATTGAGAACTCTGCTCCAGCTTTGGCTAATGCTCTTCAGGCACTAGTTAAAGCGTTCGGGCCCGCCGTGAACGAGTTGATCATCGTGGCCGGAATTGCACTCCGGCAGTTCATCAGTCAGTTTGCGCAGACAATCAAGCAGAAGATGCCTGAACTTGTTGAGACCTGGACGACTATTGTCGGTGGTATCCTTCAGACTATCCGAAACATCTGGCCTGATGTGATTAACACGGTCATCGATCTGCTATATCAGCTCATCTCGGCTATAGTCGCGAACCAGCCAAAATTCATCACGGCCTACGTGGAACTGTTGACTGGGTTCATCACAACGATCAAGACCTGTGTTCCGCTGATCGTCGACGCCATATTAACGCTGCTCCAGGCACTGCTTGATGGTATCACTGCTAAGATCCCAGATCTGACTGCATCGGGTGCAAACCTAATCGCAGCGTTGATCAATGGTATTGCGGCTAGCTCCTTGATTATCATCAATGCTGCGTGGGACGCGGTCATTACGTTCATTAATGGATTCGCTGATGCAATCGATCAGAAGGGACCCGAGCTCCAAGCCGCGGTCAACAAGCTGATCAACGCCATTATCCGATTCATCAAGAACGGCCTGACCGGCATGGCCAATACGTTCGCGCCTCACGCGAGTTCTATCGGCCGCAACATCATCAACGGTGTCATCAACGGTGTGTCCAGCGCTGCGGGAGCCCTTTACAACAAGTTGCGCAATGTCGCTTCGAGTGCTCTTAGCTCGTTTAAGAGTACTCTGGGTATTCACTCGCCTTCGCGTGTATTCGCGACTGCGGCTGGGTTCATTGTGGCGGGCATTGTTCAGGGCATCGACAGGAACCAGTCTGACGCAGTCGATGCGATGTCGGGTCTTGGCGACGATATGGTTAACGCCATGAGCAACCTGGATGCCGATTGGAATCCGGTTATCAAGCCGACTGTCGACCTCTCTGAGGTTAATGGTCTGCAAGATCTCACGATGAACGACCTGCATGCGAATGTTGTCGGAACATCAGTTCAAAATGGCAGCCAAACAGCGCAGGAGATTCGAGCTCTTCGAGACGAACTGCGCAACAACCAGAAGCCGATGGTCTTCAACCAGTACAACGAATCGCCAAAGGCGCTCGATCTCAACGATCTTTATCGTCAAACAGAGCGTCAACTTGAACGAATGAAGAGGATGTAAACATCATGGCGTACTCCATGCTCAAGATACTACCCTTAAGTGGCCGAGGCTTCGTATCCGATTTAAATCGGGAAGACAGAGGGTGGGTCGCTCAGATCCTAAACGGATCGTTCGGTATTAACAAGGAGTACAACTTCACCGGGAACGTTGTGACAACGGTTACGGATAAACCTATCGATATCAATGTTCGTTTAACTCCAACTGTTCCCATTCCCGAACGGTCGCCACGATACTTTTTGGATACTCTAGCCAATGGTTCCGACCTAACAGTCCAGCTTACCGACGACAGCGTTAAAGCTCCCTCAATCAATTACAAATACAATGAGACGACAACCTACACCACCCCGGGGGTGGTGTTTAACCGTAAAGTTATATGGAAGCAAGACTGTGTTATTCGCGAGATTAAATACGATTACAGTTCCAATCCTGCTACGATTGATTTCACGGTTACAACCAAGAACCCAGTTTTGTACGGACCTGAGATCGGCATTTTTGTAGGTTTGGGTAACCAGAATTGGTCGCAGGCCATTACCGATGCTCAATCGATTCTGGATAAACTATATACCAATCTTGGATATTTTGACATTACTCGGTTGCGTGTTGGTCTTCCTCCAGTCGGATCTAATAGCTACCAGATTTTCAACAGGGGTTTGACGCAGTTTCATGCCTATGTAAATGGATCATCCACGACCGAAAACGGATTATTTGAAATGACCAAATCCGAAACTGGTGGTCGTGTTTTCAACATTACCGGCGGATACCAGGCTCTATCCTCTACGTGTTATGCCAGCGAAGCCTACCCGGCTATTACCCCGATGGACATATCAGCGTTCTTGAAGAATTTAAACAGAACCCCTGCGAAGTTCGCCATTCCAAATGTCGGAAACGCTTATGTCGCTATAGATTTGGTTATGGCCAGAAAGGGTCTTTGATATGCCGAACATGGTTCAGGTCCTTGAAGATCGTGCTATGAATACGTTCAGATCGCATCCGGTATTCGACATGCTCATCAAAGAGGGTCTGTATACTGCGTCGATGACGTTCCGGTGCAAAGGCTTGTTCCCATGGCCTCCGGGTGTACTCGTGTGTTGCATGGGAAGCACCCCCACCCCGTTCATCGTCGAAGAGATCACTTACGAATCAGAGGGTATTAGCGAAGTTCGCGGAGTTTCCGTATGGGAAGCGCTGAAGCGAAAAAATAAAGGTGGTTGGTATTACAAATACCGAGATAACCCCCAATGGCCCACACAGATCGACCCGATCACGGTTTTGACCGGAACAATTGATAGTATCAACAACGATTCAGGTCGATGGTTCCCTTTCTGGGTGTATCTCAACGCATATGGCGACCATCCAGATTACAAAATCGATTTTGATTTGTCAACCAGTGTGTATGACGATGTCTATGCGGCAGCACTGTACAACCAGCTGTTCTTCAAGTCATTTGTCAAGCCGACCCAAAACATCCCATCGAACATCACCGTCTGGCTGGAAATCAGATCCCTGAACAGCACATCGGTCGCGCCGATCGATATTGGTTCGCTGGACTCGGTCCATTCCAGGGTGACACGTCGCCTCCCCCAGCAACCAACACACTGGTATATCGGGCGGACGAAGGACTACGGATACTGGCGCATGGCGTCAAGAGGGCGCATTCGTACATGGTACGAGAACCGCGCGTACATGCAGGAAACCACTGACTGGAAGGGTCCGTATAGATACGAATCCGGTATCATGGGCGATCTCAATCGAGAATGGGGACAGACTACTGAGGAAATTCGATGTGAGCCCCTCAAGTCTGTGGAAGTTGCTATTGACGAACTTTCATCGGAAACGTTCAATAGGCTTGAAATCGGTAATCCGGTGAAATGCTCGATCATGGGGGTTCTCATATCTGGATACGTAATCGAGCGAACCATCAGCGGTGGCGACAAGACAAACTATTCGATCAAGATCCAGCCTGATCGATTCTATCAAAACGGTGAGGAGGTAACCGACAAATGGATTTAACAAAGATAGCCGAAATTACAAATCCGTTGGTAACGGCAGTGCTCAGTGGCCCAGGAATCTGGGCGTGGGCAAAAACACGAACACAGCGTAATGACTCCGAGGATAAGTTACTTCTTCAAGTCGCCAAGAATCAGCTTGTGGTCCAAGGTCGCGAATACCTCAAACGCGGGTACATCACAATGGACGAGTACGAGGAATACGACGCTGAGTACCAGGTGTATTCTGCTCTCGGCGGAAACGGCCTTGCTCGTCGCATATTTGAACAGGTAGACGAGCTACCTATGATGCCTAGCGGCATTGACGGAAGGAAGAACTGATGAACAATCAGACGTACGATATTCTCAAGCGCATTGCGCTTATCATCATCCCCGCACTCGCGACGTTTGTCAACGCCGTGGGTATGGTGTGGGGCGTCCCGTACACCAACGAGGCTACTGCGACAATCACCGCGTTCGGTGTCTTCCTCGGGGCGGCTCTTGGGGTCTCGTCCAAGAACTACGAACCCGAGACGCACGGCAACCTTGTTGTGACGAAGCATGACGACGTCTATGCGGACTTCGCGGCCGAGCCTGCGAACCTCAAGGATGGCGGCACCGTCGTCCTGAAGGTGATCAAGCCGGAGGTGTAAGAAAAACGTTCGGCATAGTGAGTACTACCCACTCTACACGAAAGGACTCACCATGTCTAACGTCGAACGCCTCTACGAACCTGAGGACCTCGAGAACGAGGTGCTTAACTGGCTCGGTGGAGAGGACCCGTCGACCAGTGAGTACACCACTGCTGTTGGTAACCTCGAACGACTGCACAAGCTCGTTAAGGACTCTGACCTTAAAGAAAAGCTTATGCCTTCGTCCGAAACCATTGCCAACGGCGTGGTGTACTTGCTCGGTCTTATGGCGGTCCTCAACTACGAACAGACCCACGTTCTTGCCTCAAAGGCATTTTCGATGCTGAAGTTCCGTAAGTAGAACTGCTCGAAGTCTATAATTCTAAAACCTAGGATTATAGACTTTTTTTCGAACAAAAAAGGACTTATTAAATAATGAGAACTATCAACCATACTTGAAAGGAAACGCCATGTACTACATCGTCTTCCACCACTGACTCTCGCCCTATAGCCCCTAACACGGGTTATGGGCTTAAACTAACACAAACTAACACAACCTTTACACAACTAATAGTGAGAACTATCAACCCTCTTTGAAAGGAAAACACCATGATCCCTACGCTGACCATCGTCCTCGCCATCGTTAGCCTCGTCTCCATTGCGAAGGCTGCTCAATACAAGACTCAGATCGAAAAGATCCAGAAGTCCACCTGGGCAGTCTTCGATGATATGGATTCGAACGTTACCGCGACCGAGACCCTCGATAACCTCATGCGTAAGATCTGGCACGCCCTCTACGACTGATCTTACTCTCACCCTATAACCCCTAACACGGGTTATAGGCTTTAACTTTAACGAACTAACACAAACTTTACACAACTAATAATGAGAACTATCAACCCTCTTTGAAAGGAACCATCATGTTCAACGCACTCACCATCACTGTCTGCATCCTCCTCACCCTCTCTTTCGCCTACAACATCTGGCTCGCCTATGTTGCTGACCGCTACGAGACCACCATCAAGAAGGTGGCCGCCTCGTACGTCCGCGCATACCGCGACCTCGCTGACGGCGAAGACAAGGCTGAGGTGCTGGACACCTTCATGCGTGACATCGATCACGACCTCAATGACTGAACCCTCAACCCTATAACCCCTAACACGGGTTATAGGCTTTAACGGCATATTTTACGCGGCGAATAATGAGAACTATCAACCCTTTTTGAAAGGACCACTCTCATGTCGAAGCACGCTTACTCCTTCGTTGCCGCCGCTACCCTCGCGATTGCAGCACCTGTATTCTACAACCTCGGCAGGATTGAACGCACTGTGTTCTACAGCAAGATGTTCAACTACGCCTGCTACGGTAAGAACCAGATGCTCCGCAAGCTCTGCGTGGAGCTCATCAACAAGGATCTCAAGCTCACCATGAGCCTTCCCGACCTTGAAGAAAACTGAACCCTCAACCCTATAACCCCTAACACGGGTTATAGGCTTTAACGGCATATTTTACGCGGCGAATAATGAGAACTAACCCTCTAGAAAGGATACAACCATGTCCACCAAGATCTCTATCCCCCAGGCTATTGCCGGCGGATTCGCCATCTTCTGCATCTCCTTCTCCATTGGTGCTAAGCTCCAGACGAAGTACCTTCGGTACCTCCTCAAGACCGCCAGCACCTCTGAAGACGGATCCACGCAGAAGCTCGCCGCTCGCCTTGTTCACGAGAGCTTGAACCTCAAGTTCGCGCCCTACGACGAGGAAAAGTAACCTCACCCCTATAACCCCTAACACGGGTTATAGGCTTTGACCTCGAAATAGGAGTCACCATGCGTACTTTGTTGATACTATTAGTCGTGATCGCGACGCCGTGTTCCATATGGTCTGCAATTAACGCTCTCGCGATGATTGCAGAGCGCCAGAAGAACCCCGTCATCGAGCTCGTCGAAGAGCTCCGCAAAAAACACTCAAGTACTAATGAGAACTAACCACTCAAGAAAGGATCTCACCATGTCCAACTCGAACGAACTCGAAGAGACCACCCCGAAGACCCCTCTTATGGACCGCATTAAGACGGTCGCTGAAAAGAGCGTCCCGGTTGCCAAGGTTGCTGCCTTGAGCTCCGTCGCTATCTTCTTTGGCGCCATGACCATTGCCGGTCTGCGAGCGTCCTCGGACTCCTCTGAAGACGAGTGACACTATCCTCTGAGAACTCTCTCAACCTATAACCCCTAACACGGGTTATAGGCTTTATTCTGAAAGGAAGCACAACCATGACCATGCGAAAGATCTTCAACCTCTCCGAAGTCGACCTCAGCATTCCTGAAGGATCGCTCATCTCGATCTCGGTAGCCCACTCCGCTCCGGTACGTCCGAACAACCTTGAGACGACTGCTCTCGGGGTTCTCATCGGTAAGTATCTCGAAGGAAAGGTCGTGAAGCCTTTGCGCTTGACGCCCTACAACTACGAAGACATCTACTTCACTGACGGATCCGGCGAACGTCTTCTCATTTCTAGGGATGCGGCCGACGATCCTGACGCGAAGTACGCAATTGTCCCGTTCCGGTTTGTCATGACCGATCGTCGTCGAGCATTTGCTAAGAACATCGTCATCGTCGACAACACTGAGCTTCACGAGCCCTACATTATTGTTGACTCCCTCGCGGTCGGATCTGATCTGAACTTCATCCCGATTGCAGCCACATCGATCCTCGGTCTCGATCTCGCCGAGTACATCTCCAACATCTGATCAACCATATTTTCAAGAAAGAAGTGCAACTATGTCCATCAAGAACACCATCAAGCTCGCTCTCGGCTGGATCAAGAACAACCCGCAGATCCTGATCACGGGTCTCGGTATCGCAGCCTCCGTTGCGACCGCCATCACCTCCGGTAAGGCCCACGCCAAGGCTATCGCCGACGACAACGGCGTGTCCGACAACCTGCTCGACTTCGCCAAGCGCAACTGGATGACCTACATCCCCGCTGCCGCCAGCCTCGGCGTCACGATCTTCGCGATCATTTCCCTCCACAACGTCACCTACAAGAAGTACCAGGCTCTCGCCGCTGCGTACTCCATTTCTCAGATGAACGTGTCCGAGCTCCGCAAGAACGTGCTCGAGCAGGTCGAGGTCATCAAGAAGGGCGGCAAGTCCGCGGACAAGAAGGCTGCTAAGACCAAGCTCCCTGAGGGTTCGATGGTCATTTTCGGTGACGAAGAGGTCCTCTGCAAGGACGCCATCACCGGACGCACCTTCCGTTCCACGGCTGAGAAGATCCGTGGCTACTGCAACAACATCTCTGAGGACCTGCTGAACTTCGGCCCCTGCCCTCTGAATGACTTCTATGCTCAGATTCACGTCGGTGAGACTGGCATTGGTGACGAGCTCGGCTGGGATGGCGGCGTGACCGTCAAGCCTGAGTTCCGTCCGGTGCTCCTGCCTTCCGGATCCCCCGCGATTGAGGTCGCTCTGAACCCCGCGCCTCAGCCGAACTGGTTCAAGATCGGTTGAAGAGCTGTGACCAAGGAGAATAAGGTCACTTTCACAGACGAGCCGATCGAATATTCTGAGCCCCCAGAATACTGGCCAAAACACAAAAAACGGGAGTCCTAATGAGAACTAACCCTCAAGAAAGGACCCCCACCATGTACACCTTCGGAATCATGATTGGCTTCTTTGGCGTTTGCTGCGCCCTCGATCCCAACCGTGCCCGTAAGAAGGCATACAAGAAAGCCCAGTCCCAGAACTGAGACCTCCTCACCCCATAACCCCTAACACGGGTTATGGGCTTTGCCCAAACTGAAAGGAAATCACTACCATGGAAACCTTCGGCTCCATCATCATGCTCATCATCATCCTCACCTTCATCACCTTCATGATGATCATCAACGCGATCACCAAGATCCTCGGTGGGGGTACCGGCAAGATCGCCGCCACTGGCTTTGTCGGCTTCCTCCTTCTTAAGGCATTCGGCCCGAAGCTTGAGAAGTACATCGAGGAATACCGCAACCTCAAGAACAAGTGATCACCCCGAAACTTAATATTCGGAAGGAAAGAACCATGAAGCGCACACTTGCTTCGGTTGGCATTGCCGCAGCTGTTGTCTGCGGAGCGGCCGCCCCTGCTCTCGCAGCAGACAACCCCCTCAACGCCAAGATCACCTACATCTCCTCGGGCAGCGCCCAGGTGTCCTCGCCCGTGACGGTCAAGGGATCTTGGTCCACCAAGAAGCTCGAGGTCGGTCAGACCTTCAAGGTTACGTCCGACGTCATCAACTGGGCGTACGACTTCCCCTTCACGCTGGATTCCGGCGACAAGATCGGCTCCTGCAAGACTGACAAGGGCACTCTCACATGCACTGTGGACAACGTCCCTGATTCGGTCGCTGAGAAGACCGATATTTCGGGTATTTGGTGGACCACCGCTCGCCTTCAGGAGTCTGTCGTCGGCAAGAAGTGGGGCGAGATCTCGATCGGAGGTCGCGCGTACCCGTTTACCTTCGGGGACAAGGACTGGGATAGCGACTGCGATAACGACTGCAACGGCGGTCACTACGAGGACGCCAAGCCCGAGAATTCGAAGTGGGGTTGGGTCAATCCTGATGGCTCCACTTCTTGGATGATCACTTGGATCGCCGAGCCTGGCGTTAAGTACAACGTCCACGACGGCTACACCAAGCTCAGCACCTCAGTCAAGTGCGCCAAGGGCGATACCTGGGATCCCAGCACGTCCGTGTACATCACGGCAATCCCGGTCAACGACTACACCATCGAATTCACCGCCCCCGAGGGTGTGAAGACTTGCGTCACCTACACGCCTGAGCCGATGGCCACACCAGCAGGCGCTAAGACCGCGACGAACGTCGCCTACGTGAATGGCACTAAGCTGGAGCGTACGATCGAGGTCGAGGTTCGTGGTGGGACGACTGGAGATGGAACTACCCCGACTCCTTCCGTGACTACCCCTGCGCCAAACCCGACCACGACTACCCCTGCGCCGGTGCCGTCTCCCTCTATTGAGGCCCCCGACACACCTCAGTCGGGAACGCCCAGCCCTTCGGCCCGACCCTCAACGAAGGCCGAAGCACCCAAGACCAGCGAGACCAAGCTCGCTAAGACCGGAACCTATGCGGGGGTCCTCGCGGTTCTGGTCCCCCTGATCGCTGCCGTCGGCACGATCGCATACCTCGCTTCTCGAAAGGAAGACATCTGACATGCAGTCCATCAAGGTTAAGTACATCAACTTCTTTGGAGAGGAAACGGAGGAGAAGCTCCACTTCCACCTTTCCAAGGCTGAGCTCATGAACATGGAGCTCCAGCGTACCCCGCTTTCTGCCAAGATCGCCCTGATCAACGGCGGCGAGGCTTCTCCCATGGACGCCTACAAGCTCCTTCAGGAGTTCGTGGGTGCTGCCTACGGTGAGCGTTCGGAGGACGGTACGCGATTCTTCAAGGACGAACGTGCAACCAAGGCGTTCCTTACGTCTCCCGCATTCGACGCCCTTCTGGACAAGCTCAGCAACGATCCCAAGTTCTCGAACGGGTTCCTCGCCGGCCTCTTCCCTGATGACATCATGGGTAAGGCCAAGAAGCTGATCGAAGAGCACCCCGATGCTTCTCTCGAAGAGCTCCGCAAGATGGCTGAGGCAAACTGATGTCGGACATCGTCCCCATCGAGCCCACTCGGCCCTCTGAGGTCTCCCTCCCTGGCAACACTGATAAAGCCAAGGAGGGGGCCTCCCCCGAGAAGAAGGTTATCGCCAAGGCTAAGGTCCAGAAGAAGTCTGCCATCAAGGAAGCTCTTCGGACCTTCTTCGCTCAGGATCTCCCAGAGATTGCTGAGCATCTTGTGATTGATGTGGCTATTCCCGCTGCGAAGAACGCCATCACCGACATGGTGACACAGGGTATTCAGCAGCTGCTTTACGGTGAGGTCGATCCTCGACGACGGCCCTCGTCTGGATACACGTCATATGCTAGCTCATCTCGTTCCAATCGCGGAACTGGATACTACGACTCGCGTCGATCCGAACGTCGTGAACCTCGTCAGCCGAAGCCCACAAATGTCGAGGACCTTGTGTTCGACACTCGCGGCGATGCCGTTGATGTGATCGAATTCATTGCCGAACAGATCGAAGAATACGGTCAGGTGTCTGTCGCTGACCTGATGTCGTCAGTCGGCATTCAGCCCCGATACACTGATGAACGCTGGGGTTGGACCACAACCGACGCATTCGAAATCCGACAGATCAGGGAAGGTTGGCTCGTCTCTGCTGACCGTCCCGAACCCCTCAAGTAACATATTTGCTCAGAAAGGAGCACATTCAAATGTCTATCACGACCGCTTTCCACACGGGCATGGCTCGCATCTCGAAGCACGCCCCCACCATTCTCTCCGTTACCGCCTCTGTTGGCGTCGTCGCAACCGGATATCTCGCATGGCAAGCTGGTACTCGATTCGAGGACTGCGAAGGCCGCGACTGGGATCGACGCAAGGAGTGCATCCGAAACGCGGACCAGATTGCCGATGAGGACGTCCACAAGATCGAGATGAAGAACCGAATTCTCTTCATCCTCGACACGGCCTACACCTGCGCGCCGGCTGCGATTGTCGGTGCTGCCACCATCACGATGATCTACTTCTCGAACTCGATTTCGAAGAAGCGTCTTGCCGCCGTTGGCGCGGCGTACACTGCTCTTCAGACAGCCTTCGATGGTTACAAGAAGACCATGGTCGACGCACTCGGTAAAGAGACTGTCGAGAAGATCGTCCGTCCGAAGCTGCCTAACTACGACAAGACGGCTGAGGAGATCCTCTCTTCCGACAACAAGTCTGACGCAGCCGCAGTCGCCGACGCGGTCCTGGCGTCTATTTGTGATCTGTCGCCCTACGCTCGCATCATTACCGAGGAGTCCTCGAACTGCTGGGATGAGAACGAGGATTACACCTCTGAGACGCTTGCAGCCGTTCAGCTGTGGGCAAACCGTCGTCTCGAGCGCAAGGGTCACCTGTTCCTGAATGAGGTCTACGATCAGCTCGGCCTGTCTCGCACTCGTGAGGGTGCCGTGGTTGGTTGGATCAAGAACTCTAAGGATGGCGACAACTACGTCTCGTTCGGCGACTACGATGCAAACATCTACCGAGTCCCGAGCGATGATTACTCTCGTGTTGATTCTAACTTCATTGTCGACTTCAACGTTGACGGAATGATCTGGGACAAGATCTGACATGCACTACACATCCTGGCTTATCAAGCGAGGGTGTCTCGAGAACTACTCGGAGCTTGCTTCGGTGTGGGACGAACTCGATTTCGTGTGGTATATTCCTGAGGACGAAGATAAAGCCATTCAGGCTCTTCGCATGAGGGATGAATACTGCTATGAAACGGGTATGTCCTCGCCGAGGCAAGCTCCGGCTTCGTTCCTTGAGGTCTTTGTGAGCATTACAGATACCCTGACAGCTATGCTGTATCAGGATCGGGAATCGTTCACGAAGTCTATCCTTCTGAACGTGGGCGCTCGTTCGTATTCTGACGACGGGCGCCTACCTTCAGATATTCATGAGGAGGCGCTGAACATCGCCGAGCGTGTGATGTACAGAACATATTCGAGGAACGGAACTGGCGGATTATTCCGCATACCGGGAGTCGATATTCTCGAGATGCCCATTACTACCCAGATGATTCAATGGGCCAACCTGTATGATCCGTATCACTAAAAAGGAGGCCACAGGAGGTGGACTTTTACGAGATTGAAACAAACCCAATCCGAGGCCAGATGGGTTTTATGGAAGTAGCCCCATGGTTCCGTAACGTCAATTCTCGCGATATCATGTTGCGCGATGGTGACTTCGTCGCTATCTGGAACAAAAACACAGGTCTTTGGTCTAAGAATGAATTCGATGTCGTTGACCTAATCGACAGTGACGTTCGAAAATATGTCGAGAACTCGCACGTTCAGAACATGATTCCCAGATTCTGTGTATCCGAAAGAGACGGGGTTTGGAAACGGTACCGACAGTGGACTAAGAACATGGTCAATACCGATCATCCACTCGACCGGAATCCAGTATTTCTGAATACTGTAACTCGTCAAGAAGACCATGTATCGTATCGCTTGCCATATTCTCTCGAAGATGGTGTGCCAGTCAACTGGTCGAAACTCGTTGACACGCTTTATGATCCGTCGGAACGCGAGAAAATCGAATGGACCATCGGGTCTGTTCTGACTGGAGACAGTCGGACCATTGACAAGTTTCTGGTGTTCTATGGAGACCCCGGATCAGGTAAATCAACGATCTTGAATGTTATGCAAAAACTCTTCGGAGATTTCTGCGTACCATTCGACTCTGAATCACTCGCGCAACGAAGTAACTCGTTTGCGCTCAGTGCATTTGCGGACGATCCATTGGTTGCTATTGAACACGACGGCGACTTGAGTCGTATCGAGACAAATACTCGTTTGAACTCGATCATCTCGAATGAGATTCAGCTCGTTAACGAAAAGTTCAAGAAGCCTCGGTCTCTACGTATCACCACAATGTTAATTGTGGCGTCGAATAACCCTGTCAAGATCACTGATGCGAACTCGGGTATTCCGCGACGTCTGCTTGATGTGTCACCATCCGGACGGCGTTTATCCATAAACGAGTACCGTGAGGTTATGGACGGAGTTTACCACGAACTCGGAATTATCGCTCAGCACTGTATTAACGTGTACCGTAATCTGGGTCCGGATTACTACCGTAACTACAGGTCTCGCACGATGATATCTGAAACGAATCCTGTATACAACTTCGTGATGGAGGCGTACGAAGACTGGGGTCCCAACGATACGGTGACACTTGCGAAGGCGTATTCCGATTACAAAGAATATGTCAACGAGACTGGTATTCAGTATTTGATGCCACGTTATCGGTTTAGAACCGAGCTTCGTCGATATTTTCGAGAGTTCCATGATCGGATTCAGCTTGACGGTGTTCGATATCGGAGTCTGTTCATCGGTTTTCGCAGTGACAAATTTGAAAGTCAGCCGAACGAACCAAATCCAGTCAAAACCGATAACTGGCTAGATCTGTACCCTGGTCAGACATCCATATTCGACGAATACTTCGGGGGGTGTAAGGCCCAATACTCGTCCGAAAACGGAACACCTAAGAAAGCCTGGGTAAATGTCGACACGACACTCGTCGACATAGTACCGACCGAAGAGCATTACGTCCTCATGCCCGAGGAGTATATTTGCGTTGACTTTGATTTGAAAGGAGACAATGGTGAAAAAGACCTCAATGCTAATCTTCGCGCTGCTTCTGCTTGGCCTCCGACGTATGCGGAAACGTCGAAAAGCGGCGGCGGCATCCACCTCATCTATCGATATCCTGTCGATAAAGATACCCTTGCTGAATATTCGCCTGGAATTGAAATCAAACGATTCCGGGGGAACGCATCTCTTCGGAGACGACTGTCCCTTCACAACGGGCGAGGTATCGAGGATTATCCGGGAGACCTCCCAGCAAAGGCCCCTAAGATGATCAACAAGAAACACGTCCAGGATGAGAACCATCTCAGAGCTCTAATCGCCAAGGCGCTCCGTAAGGAAGTGCACGCGAATACTGCTCCAAGCGTAGACTTCATCAAGAGTATTCTTGACGAGGCTTTCGAGTCTGGGATCACGTACGATGTAACTGACGCTCGAAATGCGGTGACCTCTTTCGCGATGTCTTCGACAAACCAGTCAGACCGCTGCCTTAAGATGGTCCAGCAGATGCACTTCATGTCTGAAGACAAGGCGGAGGTCGCTGAGGACGGAAACGGACGCATCGCGTTTTACGATGTTGAAGTCTTCCCGAATTTGTTCGTCATCTGCTATAAATTTCCCGGAGAGGATTACGTTCATTTCTGGACGAATCCTTCGGCTAAGGCAGTGAAATCATTGTTTGATCTTCGGTTGATTGGCTTCAACAATCGTAAGTACGACAACCACATCCTATATGCGGCTTCGCTCGGATATTCGAACGCAGAACTGTTTGAGGTGTCTAAGCGGATCATTAACAACGAGAAGAACGCGACATTCCGTGAGGCATACAACCTCTCATACACGGATATTTACGACTTCTCGACAAAGAAGCAGAGTCTCAAGAAGTGGGAGATCGAGCTCGGGATTAAACACCTGGAGTCTGATTACCCCTGGGATGAGATGGTTCCGGAGGACCATTGGGATGATATCATTGACTATTGCAAAAACGATGTGAAAGCCACTGAGATGGTCTTCGATCACCTTGCAAGCGACTGGGGCGCCCGTAAGATTCTTGCCGAGCTCTCCGGTCTGAGTGTCAATGACACCACAAACCAGCACACCTGTGCTCTGGTGTTCGGTAAGGAGCGTCGACCTGACAAGTCGAAGTTCGTATATACCGACCTCAGCGAGATGTTCCCGGGGTACACCTTTGACAAGTTCAAGGGTTCGTCCTATCGCGGAGAAGATCCGGGGGAGGGTGGCTACGTATATTCGGAACCCGGATATTACGAGAATGTCGCTCTCCTCGATATCGCGTCGATGCATCCGACGTCTATTGAGGAGCTCAATCTGTTCGGTCCTTACACTCAGCGCTACAGTGAGCTCAAGCAAGCTCGTGTAGCGATCAAGCATAAGGACATGGACACGTTGAACAATCTCTTCGACGGGCGTCTTGTCGAGATCGCGAAGAACTACGATCTTGACGAACTCGGAACGGCTCTCAAGATTCCGATCAACTCCATGTACGGGCTTACGAGCGCTAAGTTCGACAACCCTGCGTGGGATCCTCGGAATGTTGATAACATTGTCGCGAAGCGAGGTGCGCTGTTCATGATCGATCTCAAGCACTATGTGCAGGATGAGCTCGGTCTGACTGTCGCCCATATCAAGACAGACTCCATCAAGATTCCGGGGGCCACACCTGATGATATTCAGAAGGTGATGGACTTCGGAAAGAAGTATGGGTACGACTTCGAACACGAAGCCACCTACGCCAAGATGTGTCTGGTCAACAAGGCCGTGTATATTGCGAAGTATGCATTTCCTCACGAAGGCGAATGGACTGCTACTGGTAAGCAGTTCCAGGAGTCTTACGTATTCAAGAAGCTCTTCACGAAGGAGCCGATTGAATTCGAGGATTACATCCAGACCAAACAGGTCAAGACCGCAATGTACCTGAAGTTCCCGGATGGAGCTAAGCACTTCGTTGGTAAGGTCGGTGCGTTCGTGCCGATCAAGTCCGATCGAGGTGGAGCTGAGCTCCTTCGAATGAACAACGAAGGCGAGATCAAAGACGCCGTCGTTGGGACAAAGGGTTATCTCTGGAAGGAAGCAGGGATGGTCCGATTCCTGCATCAGGAGCAGGACGTTGATACGTCTTACTCCGAGATGCTTGCCGATGAGGCAAAACAAGCGATCGAACAGTACGTCGATCTTGAAACACTGTGCCGCTGAGAAAGGAAAACATCGTGGCATTTAACAACACCCCCTCCGATCTGGTTATCGAAGATGCTCGTCTGCTCTTCACGAACTTTGCAGGGTCTCCAACTCGCTACAACCCGAATGGCGGTAAGCGAGAGTTCTCGGTCGCGATTCCGCTGAATCTCGTCGAGGATCTCGAGCGTGATGGATGGAATGTCAAATTCAGAAAGAATCAGGATAAAGAACTCGATCCTGAGCGTCCTTACCTCAATGTCAAGGTCTCGTATAAGTTCCGCGTGCCGGCCATCTGGCTGGTTACAGGCGGTCGCAAGCAGCTCCTAAACGAGGACACCGTTGGAACCCTGGACAACATCACGATCAAGACGGCCGATGTGGTTGTACACCCGTCGGTGTACGACGTCCGTGGTCAGAAGGGCATCTCGGCATACGTCAAGGAACTCTACATCGTGATGGACGATGAGTCGGCTTCCTTTGCGGCGAAGTACGCGGATCTCGACTGATCATATTTTAAGGCGGGGGTGGATTGTAAAAGGTCTGCCCCCGTCTTGCACGAAAGGAGATACTTGTGTTTGTCGAAGACTCTGAAAACTGGTCGACAGTCCCTGGCTTCGCTCATTATGAAGCAAACCGTCTGGGAATGATCAAGCGTAAGGATACTGGCGTAATCCTGAAGCCGTTCAAGCGTCGTCACAGTACGTCACACTATGTTCGACTGTACACGACTCCTGGTGAGGCTCGAGAACGTTCGGTCGCATCAGTGATCTGGGCAGCCTTTTACAAGAGGTGGCCAGATAGGGGTTATTATGTCTGTCACGCAGACGGAGACCTCGAGAACAATTCGATCGATAACCTATTTCTGGGAACTCGATCGGATGTCCGAAAAACACAGAGGCGCCGAGATGATCTCATCTGGGCGCAGCTACAAGAGGAAGGAGAACTGGTTCTATGAGTAACTGGTTCGAAACAATTGTCCCGGACGACCGTACTTGGTCTGCGGACAATATCAAACCTGTGAAGACACTTAAGAAAGGTGGTGCGACTGATCTCGCGCGTTACCTTTCTACTGTGCTCGAACACACGGATGACCCAGCACTTGACGGTGACCACTTCACTGCGATCGTCAACGTCAAGAACGGCTTCATTCCGGCCAACGGCGACTATTCGGGGTTCTCGATTCAGATCGAGGGCGTTGTCATGGGCGATCAGGTACACAAGACTGTCAATGGCAGTAGCGACCCCGTGGTTACCGAATACGTCTGGTATGTTCGCAAGATTACATTCTTTGTGAGTGGTCGTCAAGCCACCGACAAAACCAAGGAAACTGTGATCGATGCTGGTGACGACTGGATCATGCGCGCCACTACGCGCGGCGATGAGCCCGAACCCGGATTCGGAAAGGGTTCTAAGTATGGCGCGTGGTGGGCCAACAACGCTGAATTCAATCCGAAGATTACGAGTACTTCCCGGGTTTCGATCAAGGGAGCACTCCGTAAAGACCCTGGAACGGAGCATCTCTGATGGCAAAGATTCCTGAAAACACTAAGGCATATCTCAAGACCAGCGGATCTCAGTTCAACCGAGATCCTAATTCCGAGAAGGTTATCAACGCTGGTGTTCTGGCTCTCGCAAAGCGAGCGGTTGGGAATGCCATCAACGACGATGAGCCTTATACCATTCGGATCAACTTCCAGAATGGTCGGATCGTCGGGAAAAAAGCTCAGCCTCGACTTTCTGTGGAACTCCTTAATGGGCGTGCGACTACGTCTGCGGTTGGAGAGCCCGATGCGAATACCGAGGTCTTCCTCGAGCTCCGTGCTCTCGCCGCTGAAGGATATGATTCGATCCTGAATGGCGACTCTTGGGTTGCTCGTGTTAAGCTGGTGGGCAGTGAAGTGAAGACTGTGTTCGTCAATCGCGATTTCAGCGAAGAAGACCGAGAGCTCGTCAAGGCGGCGCTACTTCGCGGTTTCCGTCCTCAAGTCGGCATGTGACACAAAGATAGGAGATATTCACAATGGCATTCAAGACGATGATGGGTCCTGACCTCAGTGAGACCAAGGAGACGTTTGACACACCACCTCGAGATAACCCGCCGGCCGACTTTTCACCTCTGGTGTTGACGGGCTATGATGCGACTATTGATGGTTTGCATTCATATAAGAAAGACGGCTACTGGTATGTCGACTGGATGGAATGTACTTCGCTTTTTGGCCACACGAATATCAGCGCGATGAGTCCGTTCTCCTGGGAATGGATTGCTCGCTGCTCGATTGCGGATGGCGGCTGGGTTCGCGATAACGTCGAGTTCTACCACGCGATTCCAGAAGAGATTTGCGAGCGGCTGCTGTGTCTCTTATTCGATGACGATGACGAATAGACTATATTCTCATCAGGAAGAGGCCCTGAGGCTCCTACAAAGTGGCAAGGTACTGGTCGGCGGTGTCGGCTCGGGCAAGTCACGAGTAGGGGCCTCTTGGGCTCTTTCTCAGGCAGACGCAAAGAAGATCGTCGTAATCACCACTGCGCGAAAACGAGACTCTTTCGAATGGGAAGGGGAGTTTGCTGCGCTTGGTGCTAACTGCGACGATGTATCGATCGAAAGCTGGAACAATGTCTCGAAGTTCGCTAATTATCACGATCATGTGTTCATATTTGATGAGCAGCGTGTTGTTGGATCTGGTGCTTGGGTTAAGAGCTTTCTCAAGATATCGAAGCACAACCTGTGGATCTTATTGAGCGCAACGCCTGGAGACACATGGCTTGACTACGTGCCCCTGTTCATCGCGAATGGGTTCTACAAAAACAGGACTGCATTCTCAGAGCAGCACATCGTCTGGGACAGGTTCGCGAAGTATCCGAAAGTCAAGCGATTCGTCAATACGGGCGTTCTCGAATCTCGCAGACGGCGCATCATCGTGCCGATGCCTGCTGAGAGACACACAAGACGCAATCGCAAGGATATTTATGTACCGTTCGACCGAGACGAATACGATCTGATCGTGAAGAAGCGGATGGATCCTTGGACAAAGGAACCGATTCGAAACGCTGCGGGAGTGTGTTATGCTCTCAGACGTAGTGTGAACTCTTCCGGTAACAGATTAGATCAGTTGCGTAAGATCGTTGCGAAGCGACACAGAGTGATCGTGTTCTACAACTTCAACTACGAACGAGACGAGTTGTTGAAACTCAAGGACGAATTCGTAGTATCTGAGTGGAACGGTCACGCACACGAACCAATCCCCGGGGGAGACTCTTGGGTATATTTGGTTCAGTACACGGCTGGGGCTGAGGGATGGAACTGTATCGAGACAGATACTGTTGTGTTCTACAGCCTCAACTACTCGTACAAGGTGTTGGAGCAAGCGGAAGGTCGGATCGACCGCATCAACACCCCTTACACTGACTTGTGGTATTACTACTTCAAATCAGAATCTGGAATTGATTCCGCTATCACCAAGGCCATTCAAGAGAAGGCCACATTCAACGAGCGTATATTCGCTCACAATCTGTAAAGGAGCCGTACAATGGTACGCAATCTGGTTCTGTCCGACCCCGCCGATAACAACTGGTGCGTTGTTTGTCGTGTTGGGAGCATTGGGGACACCCCTAAGCACTCCGTCGCATTTTACAAGACCGAAGAAGCGGCTAAGGAGGCCGCTAAGAATTTTCGAGAGAAGATTGACATCCCAGTCAACGTACATATCTTCCAGTATTCGTACGCGAAGGATGAAATGGGTCTCATGGGTTTACTTCTGCTTGATGGAGTTGACTTCATGGTCAAGTACGTGGCGGGTTGAATCATGGATTGGTCTAAAGATGGTGCGGAACACTAAGGGTTGCCCGAAGAACAGGAGGAAAGATGACTGATCCCATTGTCGTAGGAATTGACCATCATCGTGAATGGATGCTGCAAGTGATCGCGTGTGATTGTGCTTCGGGATTACGAAGTGACTACATAGCATTCTTCAATACTCGAGCTGAGGCTGAAACTCGTCTCGAGCAGATTGTCAGCGGTAAGAAAAAACAGAACGCGATTGTCAAGATCGTCAAGATTCGAGCATTCGAGTGCCTCGGACCGGATTACGAACAGATTGGAAAAGAGAACTGAAATGTTGACCGTGAAACTTGAATACGGGATTGGAAACCGTGGCGCGGTTGAATCTAGCGTCACGTTTGAGAACTACGAAGAGGCCTGTGAATTTGCGCACAAAGCCTTGGATGAGATTCTCGAGGAGGTCCGGTCAGGCGACCGTGCTGACAACGGACTTATTCGCATCTGGGACGATGAGTCCGACGAAGACCTCATCGACGACTTGGGGAATGGTGAATACTGACATGAACGCCGATTATTCGACTGATGTTATTGGGCATCCTGAGCAAATGGTCTACCGATTCTCGATCATCGGATATTTGTTCGGGCGAGAGTTGTGGAGGAAGACATTCTTCTGTGGTGACGAGAAACGGGGTGTTGCATACGTCAGGTGGTATCTCAATAATCGTGTAGCGAACCTTGCGTGCGATCGATACCGGGTTGAGGTGTCCAACGAGGGAAACACTCGTACGGTGCTTGGCGGACGGGCTCCTAAGAATAGGGACCCTTGGAAGGCTGATGATGCTGAGACGTTGTCTAGTTTTCCGATGGACCGTACTCTATTCAGAAGTGCCGCAAATCAGGCGGGATGGAAGGAACGTACGGGTGTGAAGCGAGCTCGAAGTAAACACATGCGAGTTGGCGTTGGAGCAGGGAGGCGCTGAGAATGAGTGATGATATCCCGACGATGAAACTCGTGTTGAGGGGTTTCGTTGGAGCACGACAGGTGCGGGAGCATGTGGTTCAGGTCGAATCTCAAAGTGCTGCGTGGGAGTATGCTTCAGCATATTTCAAGAACTGGGCATCTTGGTCTGAGTGCGATCGGTACACGATTGACACGTACTGGGTCTACTAGACCCCGATTTTGATGGGTGGGGGATCTCTTAAACGGGGTCCCCCGCTCGTCAAAAGAGACTGGGATTATCGATTTTTGCCCCGAAGCATTTACCCACTTAAGTGGGCAAAACGAGATGCCAAGTGGGTATGTGGAACCTCTGATGTCCAAAATGGCCAAAACTTTTTGTCCACGAGGCCACTTTTTTTAGCCCTTTTGGCCACACTTTTTCGTTGGAATTTCAACGTTTTATAGGTTAAATGGCCAAAACTTATTTAATTTATATAAATATAAAATATAAAATATATATATATAAATAAACGCTAAAAAAAGCCCCTTTTTTGGCAATAAATGTCCACCCCCCTAAAATTGATGCTTTTCCATGAGTTTTTGGCCTTGGGTGCGGACCTGCCATCACTCAAATACTCCGTCTAGGACTTTAGTCCTATATTTCATCAAGTGGGTTACACCGCCGGTTAAACACGCCGAGCATAATGGAGAGAATGAGGGTATCTACCAATAACCCACTTAAGTGGGTTACTCCCACCTAGGACTAAAGTCCTATATGCTACTCTCCTTATCCCGTTTACCGCACTCTCGAAAGGAGCCCAATGTGAGTGTGCGCGAGAACAAGTATCAGAGCGAGCTGATTAAGAAGATCGCAACTCTGTTCCCACAGGCCATGGTCCTGAAGAACGACCCGAATTATATTCAGGGCGTTCCGGACCTCCTGGTGCTCTGTGACGAGCGCTGGGCCATGCTTGAGGTCAAGGCTTCTGCTAAGTCCTCACATCGCCCCAACCAAGAGTACTACGTCGAGAAGCTCGAGTACATGGGGTTCGCTCGGTTCGTATATCCCGAGAACGAGGAAGAAGTCCTCAGGGATCTCAACCAGTATTTTAGCCAGGCGTGACGTATGCAGTTTTACGACCACCACAATCTCGCCGGCAAGCACGCGTTCCTCGGGGCCAGTAAATCATCTTGGCTCCGTTATGACGAAGAGAAGATATTGGAATCCTATCGCAAAGCACAAGCGGCTGCGCTTGGAACTCGCTTGCACGAATTAGCTGCAGAACACATTCAGTTGGGTCTCCCGTTCGGAGAGCCCGACGAACACGACCCGTTGATGTCAACAGTCGCGAAGTTCGTTAACGACGCAATCTCGTACAAGATGAGCCCAGAGACGGTACTATATTACAGCGAGTACGCCTTTGGGACCGCGGACGCTATATCCTTCGACGAGGATTCCGAATTCCTTCGTATTCACGATCTCAAGACCGGGGCAGGTCCAACTAAGTTCGAGCAACTCGAAATTTACGCGGCCCTGTTCTGTCTTGAGTACGAAGCGCAACCAACCATACAGATGCAACTCCGTATCTACCAACACGGCGAACCTCGAACCCATATTCCGGAGTCTGATGATATCCGGGATATTATGGCTCGGATTGTTTATTTCAGTGACATTCTCATGGAGAGCAACAATGACTGAAGATACTCTAACCCACTACGGCATTTTGCGTAAGTCTGGCCGTTATCCGTGGGGGTCGGGCAAAGACCCGTATCAGCGCTCGCGCGATTTCCAGGGCCTCGTCAAGGGACTCGCGGATAAAGGTATGAGCGAAGCTGAGATCGCTAAGGGTCTTGGCATGACCACTACCGAGCTCCGAGCCACCAAGTCTATCGCCAAGCGCGAACGCCAGGCGGTGGAGATTGCCATGGTCCGGAAGCTCGACGCGAAGGGCATGTCACAGCAGGCCATTGCAGACCGCATCGGCGTCTCGGCTTCTACTGTCCGCAACTACCTCAAGGACGATGCCGGCAAGACCGCGTCCAAGATCGAGGGTGTTGCGGATATTCTCAAGCGAGAGACCGACAAGCACCGTTATATTGATATCGGCAGCGGCACTGAGGTCTCACTCGGCACCACCGCTACCACACTCAAACTTGCGTCCGCCACTCTCGAAGCACAGGGATACCAGGTCCAGGATATTAAGATCCGGCAGCTCGGTACCGACAACTACACCTCCACTCGAGTTCTTGTCGCCCCGGGTGTCCCCAAATCTGAGACTGTCCAGAACCTCGACAAGATCAACGTCATCGGCGTCCGCACGGATCCTGACGGCCACAAGCTGTCCCTAAAGCCGCCCGCGCCTCTCGACTCAAAGCGAGTCATGGTGCGATATTCTGAAGACGGCGGCACTAATATGGACGGCGTTATCGAGATTCGTCGAGGGTTGAAGGATCTCAACCTCGGCAAATCCAACTATGCCCAGGTGCGTATTTCCGTTGACGGAACGCACTATCTCAAGGGCATGGCCATTTACGCGGACGACCTTCCCGCGGGCAAGGATATTCGGTTCAACACGAATAAATCCAAGTCAGTTCCTATGATATCTGACGGAGATTCGGTCCTCAAGAAAATGAAGTCCGACCCGGACAACCCGTTCGGTGCGACCATCCGCCGGCAGATGGAATATATTGACACAGACGGCAAGAAGAAGCTGTCCCCCGTCAATCTTGTTAACGAGGAAGGATCTTGGGGCAACTGGTCTAAGACCTTGTCCGCCCAGTTCCTCTCGAAGCAGGATATTTCATTCGCCAAGCAGCAGCTGGATATTTCAACTGACGAAGCCAACAAGAAGTTCAGGGATATTATGGCCCTGACAAACCCCGTGCTTCGGAAGAAGGCCCTTCAGGATTTCGCAGATGGTTGCGACTCGGACGCCGTCCGTCTCCGCGCTGCAGCAGTTCCGGGCCAGGCATATCAGGTTCTGCTCCCTGTCACATCTTTGAAGCCCACGGAGGTATATGCTCCGAACTTCAAGAACGGCAGCCAGGTCGCTCTCGTTCGATATCCTCATGGTGGTACGTTCGAGATCCCCATCCTTACTGTAAATAACGGTCATAAGGACGCCAGGAAGACCATTGGAGAGCTCGCCAGGGACGCCATTGGTATTCACCCGAATGTCGCCCAACGGCTCTCAGGAGCCGATTTTGATGGCGATACGGCGATGGTTATTCCGGTCGCACCTCGGAGTCGTATTCGCTCGACGTCACCTCTCAAGGGACTCGAAGGGTTCGACCCCTCAGCCGCATATCCTGGATATCCCGGGATGAAGATTCTCAGCGAGACTGGAAAGCAGAAGCAGATGGGCATGGTCAGTAATCTTATTACCGACATGACCATCAAGGGCGCTACTGAATCTGAGCTTGCTCGAGCCGTTAGACACTCGATGGTGGTTATCGACGCAGCCAAGCACAAGCTTGATTATCGCACCTCGGCTGTCGACAACGGTATCGCCGAGCTCAAGAAGAAGTACCAGCCCGAGGGTGGTGTGAGTACTCTTATTTCTCGCGCTGCATCCGAGGTGGATATTCCAAAGCGGAAGCCCCGGTCCATGGCAAAGGGTGGACCTATCGATCTCATCACGGGCAAGAAGGTTTACGAGGAGACTGGTGAATCATATTCCGTCACCCGTGAATTCAAGACAAAGGATCCTCGTATCGAGACCCGCCTCCGTACATCGAAGGCGACCCGCATGGAATTGGTGGACGACGCGCGCAAGCTTTCATCGGGTACCCCCATGGAAGAACTGTACGCCCGCTACGCTAACAACATGAAGTCTCTTGCAAATACCGCCCGTCGGGAGATCGTCAATACCCCCACCCTGAAACGAGACCCGGGATCTGCCAAGGAGTACGCCGATGAGGTAACCTCCCTCAAGGAGAAAGTCCGGGTGGCCCTCACAAATGCACCGAGGGAGCGTCAAGCTCAGCTCATTGCCGGGGGTGTCGTCCGGGCAAAGGTCGAGGAGAATCCTGGCCTGACCAAGGACGAACGTACCCGCCTTGAAAGCCAGGCGCTCAAGGCTGCGCGAATCAGGACTGGTGCTTCCCGCAAGGATGTCCAGTTCGACATCACAGATGCCGAATGGAAAGCCATCATGAATGGTGCCGTCAGTAACGCAATGATGGAGTCCATCGCTCGTTACGCAGATCCTGATCGCTTGCATGAACTGTCCATGCCAAAGGAAAAGCCTGTGCTTTCCGTCGGTGTTGTGGCTCGTGCTCGTGCCATGGCAAAGAACGGTGCGACCACCTCCGAGATCGCTGAGATGCTTGGCATTAGTACAAGCTCTGTGCTTGAAGCCGTGAAAGGAAACTGATTGAATCATGGCAACAATGTACCTTACAACTACTGACAATCCTTTCAGTCCAAAGATTGAGTTCGATCAGTGGTTGACGTTCGACCTTCAGAAAGGGTACAACTCTTGCGGTCTCCTAGACCGTGTGACCAAAACCAGTGACATCTTAAGTGATGCACTAGTTGCTGACGATGTCGAAGAAGCGATTCAATGGATTCTAGATCATGATGTCACTGGAAAGAGAACTTTCGTGATCGAGTGAAAAACCAATTCAATTGGAGGGAATACCACGGTTCTCCCTCCATTGACCCCCGGGGGGTTGTCAGTTCTTAATGACCC
>JABZHN010000014.1:0-39890 GCA_015258835.1 Atopobium sp. | reverse complement strand
GGAGGGAAATATGCGAGACCCCTCCCCCCGGTGTCGCTAATCGCTTATCATTTTGTAGTTTCCTGTCGGATTCCACTCCACGATCCATCGAATAGCGTCATCGAACGCATCGTTGACTACAGATTCAGGTAGGTCGAAGTCGATTGGACCAGCGATTCTTGCCACTAACGCATCAGTGTTGTAACCATGATCACGATCGAACCTTGACCACTGTTCGTAGTCGTCAACAGGACTGAACGGATTGTCAGTCGTTGTCAAGTAGAGAGCCATGACACCTCACCTCACTAGCTCTAGTACTGTGCTAGTACTGATGCCTAGGGCGTCAGCTATCTCACTAGTAGTGCCCCCATTACGGGCCATGGCCTTAGCCCTACTAGCTACACTAGCAGACACAGGGGCCTTAGCCTTGGGGATGGCCCTTTCTGAGAGCTTCTCCATGTCGCTATAGCGCACCACGGCCTCCATAGCAGAGGCTGATAGGGCACCTGCCTGGATGGCCTCCCATTGGCGGTCTGTGAGCTCTATGAGGGACTCTTTCCTAGAGGCCCCTGTTCTGAGGCGGGCTGCTGAGATGGCCTGTCTGGAGATCTTTTTATATTCTTCAGAAGACACTTCTCGGTCAGCGGTCTTGGCCTTAATCACCGCATTAGCAATGATCTGGGCCTGCCTTTCACGGGGGGCATTCATGGAAGCCAGCTTAATAGCCGACTTGAGTTCCTCAACCTCAGTGGCATACTTCTTAGCAGCCTCAGGGTTCTTTCTGGGGATCTTTGTAGAAATAAGTTCCCGTCGAGCTCGGTTACCTAGGGACTTCATGTCATTCGAATAATCCGCATAGATTCTTTCCATGGGGCGGTTGCCATCGGAAATGAGATCTCGTGCGTCTTCCGTAATCTTGAGTCTCTCTGTCTTGGTCTGGGCCTTGACAATCTGACCAGTCTTCTTGTCGAGGTACTGGCGACCAGTCTTGACGTACACCTTCTTTCCAGTAGCGGGATCAATCGGACCGCCTTCCGAAGCCTTGCGTAGACGGATCTCATCCACATACACAGGACCACGGGCTCTGGAAATAAGAGTTGCTGCGCCACGACCACCTTGGTACTTCTTCTTAAGACCACGAATATCGTTGTCCTCTTCAGAAGTCTTCCAATCCAATCCATGCTTGGGGGCATCGATAACAACCATGGAGTGCCGAACTGCACGGGCAAGTTCCTCGGCGCTCGCACCGCCGAGAGTCATGTCCGTAATAAGATTCGACACCACGCCCATATGGCGACCCTTCTCCTTCTCACCCATCTTCTTCATACCTGGGTAACCAGGATATGCAGCCTTGGGGTCGAAACCTTGGAGTCCCTTAAGCGGCGGGGATGTCTTCACCTTCACCTGACTGTTGACGGGGATAACAACTACTGTATCACCATCGAAGTCAGCTCCGGAAAGACGTTCCGCAACCTTGGGGTGAATACCGATGGCATCCTTGGGGTGCTTACCGAGAACTGCTTGACCGCCCGGGTGCTTGTTGTTAACAGTCACCGTGGGGATCTCGAACGTACCTCCATGAGGATATCGAACGAGACACACGGTCTCACCGTCACGGTAGTCCGGGGCATAGATCTCGGTTGGCTTCAGCGAAGGTACCGGAAGAATAACCTTGGATGACTGGCGGGGTAGTGATGCCGCTTTCAGATTTACTGAATCAGCATCACATCCATCCGCGAAATCAGTAAGGAGTCGCTTCCGAACCGCCGGATTGTCGAGCTTCATGATATCCATGAACTCGTCATGACGCTTCTGGGATGCCTTATCAAGCTGCTGCTTGGCCATATGCGTGGACTGCTTGGACAGGAACTGGGAAGAAAGAGTCTTGCTCCAATCCTTCCAGTTTCCTTCCTCATTCACAATGTTGAGCGGAGAGAGTTTGTCCTTTCCGCCATCATTGTAAAATGCCTGACGCTTGATGACCGCACCGAAAGGGTTGTCCGGATCATCCTTCAGCTTCTTGAGGGTATCCATCTTCGGGGTGTCTCGAGTCTTGTTGGTGTTGAATATGACATCGACACCGGGAGGCATGTTATCACTGTAGTGAGCCATACCCTTCAAGTAATGAGTTCCATCCACCGGGATTCGAACCTGAGCGTAGCTAGCTTCGCCAAGGTTTAGATCCTTGCACCCTCGACGGATTTGGATGGTACCGTCCATAGACGTACCTCCGTCTTCAGCGTATCGAACCTTCAGACGAGACGAATCCAATGATACAGGCTTCTGAATACCAAGCTTCGTGCCATCGGGCTTGACCGCGACCCCGAGAGTGTGAATATCCCCGAGGTGTTCCATGAGCTCTCGACGAGTAACCTCAGGAGCGACCAGAACCTTGATGTTTGTAGATTCCTTGGTGCCGACCTGTCGAATATGGGCGTGCTCGACACGGTAGCCTTCGGACTCAAGCATAGCGATGGATGTGTTGAGCTGAGTGGTGCTGACTCCAAGAATAGATTCAACACCCGAGCCGAAATCAACATACTTATGCTTGTCGACCGCGTTCTTAACGAGGTCTGCAGTTGTTCGGGCTGCGTCTTGTCGAGCATCGGCATTAGGCTTCAGGTAGTTACGGACGGTAGACTCGGGGAGTCCGAGCTTCTTACCGATCGCAACATTCGAGAGGTTCTTCTCCTTCAGCTTGAGACAACGAGCCACCTCTTCCGCTTTGCGCTCATTGGCAGCCATGGACTTGGTCGCTCGGAGTTGCGAAGTGGTCATGTCGAAAGCCTTGGCGATCTCCGTTTCCGAGAGGCCTTGCTTCTTGAGGTCAGCTACCATACCCTGGAAGGATACGGAGCGCTGGTACTTGTCCTTACCGGATCCCCAAGGATACCGGCCAGACCGACGAAGAATACCATAGTGGGCGAGTTCCTCAGCCAATGCCGTCCTCCTTGAGTGATTCGATGAGTTGGTCGAATTCCACAACTCGATCCATGATGGAGCGAATATCGCTTGCTTCGGGATTGAGAATCATCACATCGTCGTTTTGGTAGATGCGAAGCTCGCTCTCGATGTCGAATGGCGAGATATGGTATTCGAGACAGAAGAACGCTTGGTAGATCATGAGCTGATCCATCTTAACGCGTCCAGAGCCTGTCTTAAGGTCGTGGATCCTGAGGAAGTTCTTCTTGTCATCGAAATGAATTGCATCGGCGGTGCCGTACGCATTCATCGAGTAGAAGAGAACTTGCTCAGGGGTCATGCAATATCCGATAGCGTCGTTGACGTACCGGTTGAATGTCGCGTTGTTTCGTGGCATTCGAATACGCAGACGAATATGCTCTGCAGCGAGCTCGTGGAGTCGTGTGCCAAGAGCGGCTGCTTGCGCAGTGCGGAACGTGGCTGCCATCTTTTCAGAGTCGTAGTTCAGCCAGCTGTACTTGCTAGCCGACAAGATGGCGTGTGTTCCGCTAAGAGAAGAATACTCGTGAAAGTGCACGGAGTACCTCCTGTTCGTTCTCCGGGTATATGACTGCGCCGAAGGACATGCGGGAGGCTTGCTCCACGTAGTGTTCCTGATTCGGTCGTAGGGGTGCGCTCGCGGAGCGCTTGACTTCCAAGACAGCCCAGTGACGTTCGAACATCACGGTGAGGTCCGGGAAGCCTTGGATGTAGTTCGGGTCGTTCTTGAGAACGATACATCCAGGGAACATTCGCTTGAGCTTCTTGATGAGCTCAGCTTGGTACTTGGATTCCAAAACTAATGACACCTGTTTGCTCCTTCTGGTGTCTGGGGTGTAGTGTGTGAAAATGGCGTATTTTGCCTTTCTCTCCTATTATAGCCCAAGTTTTCGAGCGTCTGGAACGTACTACACCTAAAAGCGGTCTAGAAAAATGTTTGGTCCGGACAATATGACGATCTATCACAAACTGGATAGAACCTCCACAGTCTTCCCCGGACCCCGAAGATTTGCAGAGGAGTGGCATTCAACTTGGGTGTGACAGTTTTGTGTGACAGTTGGGGTCCACAAGCCTTTATAAAATACAATTTTTTTCTTATACTTAATTAGAAAAAAACTGTCACAACTGTCACAGACAGCGACTTTTCCTTGCAATTCCAACGAAAAGTCCTGTGACAAAACTGTCACAAAACTGTCACACTGTGACACTTTTTTGTCACACTTTGGCCAAAAGTCATACACAACATTGCCCTAAAAGGTAAAGAAATGGTAAAGAAACCCTTTCTGTGACAGTTTTGTGACACTTTTTTGTCACACCTGTAGTACGTTCCAATCACCCCCAAAATGAGTCTGCGAACGCTTTTTCGTTGAATTTCTTCTTCCTCGCGAGGCTTGTTTTGATGCTCTGATCGATCGCAGATTCGCTCTCGAGGAAGTAGTACCAGAGGTTTGTGAAGGGTGTGTTCATCCGATCGATGCGCCCCTCACTCTGCTCCATCACCTTCCACGAGTAGTTCAGAGAGTAGAACACAACCGTGTCTGTTACAGTACAGTTCCATGCCTCCGCTCCACTCGCATACTGCACCAAGTACACCCACCGCTCGCCATCCGGCACAGGCTCGTGTTTGTGTCCGTTCCACTCCTTCACGACACACGTGTCAGACAGCTCACGCAAAGCTTCCAACTCATAGTCGAAGTTGTAGAACACGATGATCCGCGAGCGCTTCTTCAGAATACTACGAACCGCCTCGAGACGATCTCGATCCTGATTCACGCACTTCCGCAAAACATAGCAGAGCTCCCCCGCACTAGCGATAGGCTCTCCCTTATACGGATCGAAGCGCTTCTTCATGATCTCGTTGTACTCAGTCACACGATACCTGACAGGAACGTAAATGCGATTCCTTACGGTATGTCTTGCCACCGGCATGTCCACCAATATTCTCCTTCGCAACTTCTCGAGTCGGTGAACTGCCACAAAGCGCTTGACGCGAGGGTATCGTGCAAAGCGATCCCACACAACGTGGTCCTCGTAGAATTCAGTCTTGTTCTTGTAGAACCCATTCGCGAGAAATAAAGGCACATAGTCCAACCATGTATCTCCAGGCGTGGCACTCAGCAAGATCCACTTGTTGTGTTTCGTGATCTTGAGAAATGCCTTGACCCACTTGCCGCTTCCGACTACTCGCTGCTCATCAAAAATGAACACACTATTGCGAACGTCAGAATACTTAGCAATATTATTCCATGAATCAACCGTGATTCCTTCCATTGTAGAGCCTGCCATCGCAAACTCCCCAACCCATTCAAGGCTGTCCCTCTTCCGGGCTGTAGTGATCACTACAATACCCCCGGAATTAGGCTGTTTAAGGGCCCAGGAAGCGCCTACAAGCGACTTTCCCGATCCCACACCACCAACAAGCACCTTGCCACTTTTCAGGCGCTCTAAGGCTTCTTCTTGGTGTGGATGTAACTTGACCATTAGTCAACCAATCTGTCGAAAAATACTTCGAATTCGTCGTCGTAGTCCACGAGAATCTGCTCATCCCTCCGTGCATATGACTTCCTAGAATACGCACGATCCCCCGGTACGAGATTCTGGATCGCGTTGTTGTTGCAGTTTCCATCCTGGTGGCAAACCAGCATTCCCTCACCCACAGGTCGCTTACGGAATGTCTCGAAGACGATCGACGCAACCGTCTTGGTCTTCACACGACCCTGGTAACGGAATTTGACGTAACGCGTTCCCTTGACATCCTGATATGGAAGCTCACGCAGGGAATCGGTCAGACGAACCCGACCATCTGGATGCGCCTGCAGGTTTGTGTACTTGTAGTGGGTGGTCCAACCCATCATAACTCCTTCGAAAAAAGAGAACCCATGTGCCCTAGACTCCCTGAACAATGCCAGAGAGCCTAGGGCCAAGGAATACTACTTCAGAAAGCGGTACTTGCCCGCATTCTGAATGGCCGAAGCAACGTGTGTCGCCGTCAATCGCCCCGCCTTGAAGTTGGCAAGCTCCTGAGCTGCCACCTCCATGTCCAGCTGTGACTCGAAGAAGTCGAACGGGACTCCATCCTCCGTGAGAATAAGCCACTGATCGTCCACGCCATCGAACGTGTGCCAGGTTTCGCCATGATGCTTGATCAGGACCATGTTACTGATCGCCTTACGATCTCGCCAAATAGCGATTTGCGAAATACCCCACCCATCGGCGAGGTTCTCCGCAATCCAATCAGGATCTCGCAGACTGTATCCGACGTACGGGTGGTTCGGGAAAATGTAACGAACGGACATGCTTCTTCTGACCTTTCTGGTCACTTCTTGTTGTAGAATTCCTTGAGATTGGGTTCGGTGGTGATGTAGAAGTTCTCACCATCCTTGACGATGAGGTGTCCGACAGAGGCGGTCTCACCGTTGACGTAGACCTCGACGAGTGTCTGGCCCGACTTCTGGATCGTGAGTCGGCCACCCTGACCAACCCACCCCACGATATCGGTGAAGTCCTCGAGCGAGACCTCCACGACATCGACGCCGGTAGACTTCTTGATCCAGGTTTGCAGATGTAGAGCCATTCAGATCACATCGGTCCCAGAGGCGAAGCGGACAGGGAGTCTGACTTGTAGCCCTTCATGAGCTCGTTGTAAGCCTGGGTGTCATTCTTCGCGGTCTGCAGGTAATCGGGGTTGCCGAGCACCTTGAGAACCGACTCGGAGTCGTTGGTGCCGGTATTAGCGAGTGCCTCAGCCCAGCCCTTGCCGCCACGCGGGTACCAGGTAGCGAAGACGACGTCGTTCGGCTCGGTCGTCTCGATTCGACGATCGCCAATCAGGATCGTCAGGTGGTAGTCGCCACCAGACCCCTGACCAGCCTCACGACGGTACGAGACCTCAAAGCCGACCAGATCAGGTGTGGCGAGCGTGGGACGGAACAGGTTGTCGACCGTGGACGGGCTGAAGACCGGAACGGTAACCGTACCGTCCTCGAGTTCCTTGATCTGATTCATGATTACCATGTGAACCTCCTACAGTTCGATCAGTTGGGTTGCGGCGCTACTCCAGATGCGAATAACGCCATTATTGGCCGCCTGCGTCTCACAAGCGGCATCCAGTTCATCCAGATAATCCTGAACGAACTGGAGGGCTTCATCGCGCGTGTCGAATGTGACCGCGCTTTCAGTATACCCGTCTTCGTCATTGCCATGACAGACTTGGGCATTCCATCGGATATCATCCATGGTTACTCCTGTGGGGAAATAGTAATTGAGATGGTTCGACCATCAAGAAATGCACGATTAGCGAGTCGTGCGACGTGTTGCTGGGCTTCCTTCGCAGTGTCGAAAGTAGTCCAGACCGTTGGGCGAGAAGGAAGACTTGTGTCCTTCTCCTCGCCCTTCAGCCAGACGTCGTACCAGACGACATACTTCATCGGGTCTCCATGTCGGCGTAACGAGATGCGAACTCGTCAGCCTCGATGGTGATGTACGCGGTCTTCAAGTAGTTCGAGAAACCGGTGTTACCGTTCACGTCGTAGAAGACGGGGGTGATCACCAGATCTGCACGGACAATATCCGCGGAATCCAGGACACCGACGGTCTCCTCAGACAGTAGGGTCTTGACGCCATCCTCGACCATGTAGATCTTCGGAGGCTTGACGTCGAAGCGAACCTTAACCGCAATATACGGGCGTTCGCGGTCCGGGTTGCCGTCGACATCCTTGGAGTACTTGACGTTGATGCCGTCAGCCTCCATCTGTGCTGCGAACTCCGGCGGAACCTCGCAAGCGAAGGTACGAGCTCCCGTGCGGTTGTACTTGTCGGGCTGACCGCTGAAGTTCCTGAAGAAAATGCGGGTGTCAGAGAGAACGATGTTTTCGAGTCGGGGGTTTGCCATGATTAGGCCTCTTTCCGTGAGTTGTAGATTATCGTGTGAATGTGACCTGGAATGCCGTGCTCAGGAATCGAGTGAGGACTTCATCCTCAGTCTGGGGCGCTGAAATACAGCGGTTGATGGATTCTTGCTCATCGCGACGGCCATGCGTGTTGTAGGACTTACGTCGATGGATGAGAGTGGGGTAAGAGTTACCCTTGCGAGATCGGACCGTAGACAGCTCGTACGTCTCCTTGACGTAACGTGCGTGCTTGCAGGTCTTCTTCTCAGCGATGACCTGGCGCTTGACTCCGAGGATGTCAAAGTCAATCGGGTAGATATGCCAACCCGAGTTTAGCCATATAGATCTGTCATTCAACTGTTGGATGTGCGTAGTCCCCATTGTTTTCGCCCTTGTTGCGGTGGATCTCGGACAGTTTTCGGAATGCGCGTTCGAAGTCACCCTTCATGGCGAAGACGGTACCATCGGAAATACGGTACTCATTTGCGAATTCGTCTAACATATCGAGAGCCTGATCGTGCAGAAGCTGAAGTTCTTCCCTCTGCTTTTCGTAGTGATTCAACTCGTGTACGCTCCTTCGTGCGAACTTGCTGCATCTCCTTGTAAAATGCAGTCCAGAGATCGGTGATCTCCGTTTGATTTCGATCGGCCCAATATGCGTTCGTCAAAGCCCACGTAACGGCGGCTGTGATTCCCATGAGGATGAATAAGGTCATGCTACGAACTCCTCATATGAACCGAACTGCTCGATCTGTTCTCGAGCCCTCTCTACGAGATCCTCGGAGTACCGAGTATCGATCTCTGAGATATGGTCGAGACCCAGAACGACTGACGCCTCCTTCCAACGATATCCCTTGGTACCGTTGACTGCGTCCTTGATATCGCCGTTAGCGCTCTTGCGCAAAGCGATACCTCCTCCACAGCCAGGCTTGACGGGGACGAACTGTCCGACCTTGCCTACGAAATGCAGGTAGTGGTCATCGGGGTTCGCCTCGTTGAAATCGAGGTAGATAGCAGTCTGAACTGCTCGAGTCTCAGCGTAGTCATTCGGCGTGATCTCCTCCTTGCTGAACAAGGACTTGAACACCACCGGATGCGCGAACTGAGCACCCGTGGCTGTCCAACCGCCGCCGTGCTCCTCATCGTACTTGGCAATATAGACTGCGTCGTTCACGAGGGCCATACGATCGTATGTCGCCTCATGCTCGAAATCGTAGCCGTACTTCTTACCGAAGTCGATAACAGCCTGAATAACCTCAGGCGTGGCATTTGGGATCTTGATAGAGTCCGTCTTAATATGTGCGACGGTGTAACCAAGTTCCTCCTGCACGTAATGCTTGAGGTCAATCATGAACAAGGCTCCACGCTTCGCGACAATGTTGTCGACGTTACGCGGATCCTTGCAGGGGTTGTCGAACTTGGCGCTCGTCAGACCGTATACAGAGTTGATAACGATCTTCAGAGCAAATGCCAAGGCATTCGTGTCGACACCTTCCTGAATAAGCGGCATGAGCGCTCCATCGAAGAGACCTTCGAGCTTGTCGAGCTCATTATGCTTTACCAGGATACGTGCCTTCTTGATGTCGCTGAATCGCTTGGTGTATGGACCAAACAGGTTCAGCTGCTCAAGAGATGTCGGATGCATCGACGCGACATCCAGTAGAGCCACGTTATGGTGAATGCCAGGCTCTGCGTAGACATAGCCACCTTCGCCAGTCACCTCTCCACGATATGTGGACTTGAAACCGTCGAAGTGGTATCCCGGGAACATCTTGGAAAGATCCGTGTAGACGAAATCCTTCTGAGGGTTCTTCTCTGTGCCGAAAATGATTCGACAGGTGTGAGAGTTCGTGGAGTGGTTCTCGGTGAGCCCGGAAATACGGGCCAACATCTGACGGGCAGTCCAGTCGTCCTGGAGGTGCTCGAATACTGCCTCCGTGGCATCCACGTCGTTGTCGCAGTAGTCCGCCACAGTATCCCACAACTCTTCCGGGACCGACTGATCCCAGTCAAGGTCGAGTTCCTGGTGTTTCAGTCCAAGCTCGATCTCCCACTTCTTCAGACTCTGCTTCTTCGAGGAGAAGTCGTAGATGTCTGTGTACGAGACGTTGTACGCCTCGGAGAAATAAGAGTTAGGGCTCTTCTCAATGATCCTCTTCGAGACCATGTAGAGTTCCTTGTTGTTGTACCCCAACGTTGCCGCGTAGATAATATGATTGTCATAGCGACGGTTGTTGAAGCCAACCAACTTGGCACCCAGCAGAGTCTTGACCTGTTCAGCAGTGGGGTTGATAAGACGCAGCTTGTTCTTATCGCCACGCTTCTTGTAACAGATCACGAAGAGATTCGGGAACACCTCGATGTCGAAGAAATAGATGTCTCCGTCAGCGACTGGAGCCACTGGTTCTTCCGAGTCGTTCTTGAACTTCATCTGCTGGACCAGCTTCAGGCAGTACTGAGCGTGGTGTGTCGACCGCATCGCGAACGCAATGATGGAATTCCTCGCATCCGTGACATCGTACACCAAACCACTCTCTGTAGCATCATCAAGAATCTTCTTGATGAACTCTACCGAAGGCTTGGTCCCGGGATGGATCTCCTTGCGGAGGTTCCGAGCAATAAGGTTTCGAAGACCCTGCTCTGTCTTGACTACGTCTTCTCGGATCACCTTCGGAGCCTTCCTAGGGAGATCATCCGGCGCAGTTCCGACAGGCATTCCATTCGAAACCAGGTACTTACGCCTGAGGGCGGTCTTTCCGGTAAATCGCTTGATCTCGATTCCCGGAGCGAATTCCTTAGCGTACTCGGCAGCTGGATCGCCCAGTCGGTAGTGGAGGTGAATTCCTCCGCCAGAACGGGACGTTTCTGTGTATGTCGGAGGCCACTTGGACGCTTCTGCCAAGTTTCGCTCACGAGATTTGTTACCGCTTGGATCTTTAAGATCGAAGTCAATAACAACCATGTTCTCAGGTATCTGAACATAGTGTTCCTTGGTTGTGTCGATGTCTTTCAGAGTTGTTGTGACGTCATCCCATCGCTTAGCCGGCTTGCCGTCCTTCGCATACTGCGCAGGGCAATCAGCATATAGCTCGTCGATGACGCTGGGGCATTCCTTCAGCTCGATGGAGTAGTGCTGTTCCGGATTCTCAATAAGACTTGCCTGTGTGAACTTGTCTTTCTTGAACCCGGAATATACGTTCCTGAACTGCTTACCGTCGATTCGAGTCCGATCATGGAACTCGACGAAGTAGTTCTTCAGTTCCTCACGGAATCGGTGACGCGGTAGCACGTACTGAACAGATGCTTGCTCACAATATCGCTTGTAGGTCTCATACGCCGAATTGAGAGTAACGAACTCCGCACTCTCGAACTCGAAATATGCGTCCTCAACGAAGTTGTAGAACACGTCAGTCTTATACATCATCTGCAGAGGACGGTAGTCCTTGTAGTACGTCTTGCCGAGACTCTCGAAGACCTCCGCACAGTGATATGCGATAGCTCCAAGCTCTCGAGTGATTCCGTCCATGAGTTCGCGATACTCTACAGGAGAGATCTTGTTACCCGTGGGCGAAATATCAATCAGACGTCGGATGATACCAGACTGAGCATCTGTGATCTGCACCGGCTTGTTCGTAGCCATGTACAGAAATGAGTCGATCCGAGTCGTATACGTCGGCTTGAACTTCTCGTTAATCTGCATCTCCTCGTGGGAAATGATCGAATTAAGCTGAGTGTTGTCGTCGATACGACTCAGATCGCCATCATGCTGGAATGCGACAATCGGGTTTGTCTTAAACGCTGCGGCTGCGAATGCGTTGTTGGACTTGGCAAGAGACGCTGCATCAAACGCTGTGTAGTAGCCCTCAAAGAGCTGCATCAGAATATTGATGAGCGTCGACTTACCAGATCCAGGCTTGCCGTACAGCACGACGAATTTGTCCAGAGTGCGTGAGGCACCCGTGACAACAGCACCGATAGACCATTCGATCTTACGACGCTCTTCTTCGTCATACAGCGTGGAAATAAGACGATCCCAATTGTCATGAGATCCTTCCGCAAGCGCATAGGGCAGACGACGAGTCGCGTAGGACTCCTTCCGCACCTCAGTGTTCGCGAATGTTAGTTTCCGGTCCAGTGGCCTGACTGTGTCCGGCATGGAGGAAATCCAGTTGCGATAAGCGGTCCAGCTCTTAGAGGCGTAATCCCCCAAGAACTGGAACCGCGTACCGCCTTGATAGGAACCCTCAAGAGTCTTCGCGAAATCACGAAGCTCTCGATCGATGAGCTCGACTACTCGAAACTCATCCGTGTTCCATAGACCCTTCTCCTCGTCCCACACAGCTACGAACGAGCCTCCCTGAACGAGGATATCGGTAGACCTTGCGACCCTAAAGTCGGGGTAGATCTCCACAACCCCATTCTTCGAAGCCCGCTGGCGCGGGGTAACGAAATCCACTGCTTCTCCTAGATAATATACTTCTCCTGAACGCACCACATGGATAGCTGGTCAAGAAGCGACGTTTGCGCCGGGTCGATGAGGCCTCGACGATTCGGGAATATACCACCGTGGCCAAATCGGTCGTAATTCCGTTCTACAATATCGCGAACCGTAGCGCTAATGGTTTCGCCGTCAGTATTGTAGTCAATGCCGAGGTTCCTCATCAGAACCCTGAACGCGGTGGCAGGAGTGTCGTCCCTACCACCAATAGTCGCATCCATTTTGCTAGCGAGAACTACAAGCACCTCGAGCATGGTTGCGTAAATCGGGTCGTCACCGTCATATACGTAACCAGTCTCATACTCGTAGTAATCGCGGAGTGCTTTGCCGTCGGACTCCAAATTACCGTCCAGCGGAATCCACCACTGGAATACGATCTCATGAAAGACCTCGCATTGATCTCGAAGGTAATCTGCGCCGACAAGTCGGAGAAGGTATTCGAAATATCCCTCTCCTGTGATCATTCGGAATCGTCGTCCTCTTCATCCGGGATGTAGTAGTAATCCCCCAGATCGATATCCTCGACCCAGTCTACATCCAGAAGATGGACATGAAGGTCCATGCGGTACTTGTGGTTCCGCACATACACTTCATTAGGATCTGCACCGTAGGCACCGCCACTGGTCATGGCGTCTGCACCGATAAGATCCCGAGCGGTCTCCTTCATTCGGGTTCCGTTGTCGTCGGCCACCACGTTGTCGTTGACGTAACAGTCGACTTCGAAGAACTCATAACCGAGTGCTCCTTGCTGGAACGTTTCGGGATCTAGGATCTCAATATCAGAGATCTTCTTCTCCGGGTTCTCCTGATCGGCCACGAGGGCCTTATTCTCATACATGGCCGTGAGCTTGTCGATGTTCTCACGGTATTCCTGGAAGGCGCTCTTCTCGACTTCGTCGACGCGCTCCTCGATCTCTTGGTCCATCTGACGCTGGAGTCGGTCAGTGATCAGAAGATATGCGACCGTCACACCCGTGACAAGACCTGCGGCGAAGGAAATGACAAGATTAGATTTCATTGACGATCTCTCCATCCACGTTGAAGTCGAGGAGGTAGTTTGCCACCTCGCGACGACGGGAATCGTCCCAGAAGCGGATGCGGTGACCCTCGATATCGCCGAAGGACACGTAGTGATCGCCGTCACCCTTCTTCCAGAGCCAGCCCACAACCTGAGAAGCGGGCGTGCGAGGAATACCGAGAGCGTCGTAGACGTCGGACAGGAAGAGGTAGCCACGAGTACGCAGTAGATCGTTCATGTAGTTGAGCTGAGCGTGGATGTTCAGTTCAGTGATGTCGTCGCTGGGATCCCAGACGCTGGAAGTCTCATCGATGATGCGGGCGTAAGGCGAGTACTCCGGAATAACGGACTCGGCCATCTTGTCGTACTCGAACGGCTCATCCGTGAACACGACGTCGTCGAGGATCTTCTCCTCAATCTTCTTCATCGACTCCTCGCCAATGACAGAAGCGACCGACTTCTTGTACTTGCGGTAGGAGGTGTCCAGAGCAGCATACGCAGCAGCAAGGCCGGCAATACGCTTGGACTGGATCGAGTGACTCCACCAGAAGGCGGCAATCGAAGCCACACCCAGAGCGATCGTGGGAGCATAGTGCTTGACGGTCTTCGTGACGATGCGGCTGTAGCAGACGATACGGTCCTTACGGAACTCATCCTCAGTGTAGTGCTCGTTGCGCTTCATGAGGTTGGGGCCATCCGTGATGCACATGACCTCGTCAGCGATGAGTTCCTTGTAAGTCAGAGTGGCTCGACTTGCCAGGACGGCAGTACCGACGAGACCAACCGTGCCAGTGGCGGTGAGAATTGTGGGGGCGTGCTTAACGACGACCCGCGCGACGTTGTGGAAAATAGACATGATGTCCTTTCAGAGTTGAGGTTGAATGTTATCGTTTGAGAGACTGGGGTTCGTCATGCGTGAGCATGAACCCGTCTCGAACCTGACGAACGTTGAATGAACCCATGTCGGTCCATCCCCAGTTATCGTCAATGAAGTTGGAGGACGCCCCAATGAGGGCGTTCAGGTCAGCCAGAGAGACCTGACCATACTGATCGATGAGGTCGCTCATGCGATCGATGACGTCGTTGGCGTCAGAGCGCGTGTCGAAAATAATCTCGTTACGATCAGGTTCCGCGTGACGTGCAGAGCGAGAGGGGCGCCTTTCAGAAGAACGATCGCGCCTATCTTTTGGGTGGGAGTATCCCGAGTAATCGGAATATCCAGACCGCGATCGCGAGGGTCGAGTATCGCCTCCATAGAGCATGGATTCGATACCGCGAGTGACCGTGTCGGAAATAAGGTTCTTGACCGTGGGGATGATGACATCCCAGAGAACCGTCTCGCCAACGCTCTTAGCGTCTTCGCGGATGATCTCGCCGACAACCTTCTTAGCAGTCGACTCCCGCTTGACACGGGCTTTAGTCACCGGAGTGATTTCTTTTCGTTCCTTGGACTTGTCCGAGTTACTCGGATACGAGCCCTCAGGCCTAGTGGGTACGTTCATGTCGCTCCTTCAGAGAGAAACCCTAAGCCCCCTGTAATATTACAGAGGGCCTAGGGCTTGAGGTCAGACTACTTCGAGTCTTCTTCGTTTTCGTGCAGTTTCTCCTTGAACGTGTCAATGAACTGCTGTGTCGCGCCCTGGATAGTCCTAGCCACACGATCTTCGACCGTCAGTGACAGCGCGGTGACACCAATAAAACTAACGATGGGGTTGATTGGTGCAGAGGCGGCGAGGACGGCGCGAAGGGTCGTGCGAACTACGACTCCAGAGCAGAATGATGCAGCGAGTCCAGTGAGGTACGCGGGGGTGAAATCTTGCTTATTCACGAGAGTTCCTTTCGGATAGTATGGGGTCTCATTATACCCCATGTTATTCCTGCGCAGAATCCTCCGTGAGCTTGGAGACTGCAGCGTCGGCGACCTCGGGGGCAACGTCGTACTTGACGAGGTACTCCTTGACCTCCTCGCCGGACTCCTTAGTGTTCTTCTTGGCGAGCTCGAAGACCTTCTTCGGGAGAAGACCCTCAATGAACTTGCCGAGATCCGTAGAGCCGTCGATGAAGGTGAGGATGACCTCGTCGTAGGCGAGACCCTCAGTGAAGTTCTTCAGAACCTCCGGGTTCTTGACGAAGCGCTTGCCATCATCCGAACGCTCGCCATAGGCAGCCTCGATGATATCGCGCATGAGCTCGAAAGCCTCCTTGCCGTCCTCAGTCTTGGTGAGCTTGGCGATGCGCTGGGTGAGAGGAACATCCCACTTCTCCATGTCCTGGAGTTCCTTGATGTTCAGGTGGAAGTAGAGGTCTTCAGTCTCAAGATCTCCATCCCAGTTCTGGTACTGGACGGTGAGCTTCTGCATTGGTATGCCTTTCTTGTTGGTGTTGAAAAATAAAAAACCCTAACACCCGGTTAGGGGTGCTAGGGTTTTGAGGTCAGTCTTCAGTGGTCTCAGAGGGCTGGTTGTCGGGAGTGAAGAGGATCGTCCCGTCTTCGAGTTCAGCGAACGAACCTTCGATGGCGTTCTTGTCGATCACGAGCGGATCAACATCGTCGTCAGAGTCGGAAGTCAACGCGACGGCGACTGCGCCAGCAGAGGCGGTAACAATACCGGCGATTGCGTAGGGCAGAGCCTTCACGAAGAACTTCTTGATCTTGGCGGTGTTGACCGAGATGATCGGGGAATCGTCTTCGATGAGGTTGTCGGAGTCGATGGGGAGGTTCTTTTCAGCGGACATGAGAGTTCCTTTCAGAGTTGTGAATATGTCTCATTATAGGACATGTTTTTCTTGCGGATCAGTACTGGTGACGGAACCAGTCAGTCACAGGAGCGGGGTTGAACGCCATCAGAAGAGCCGGAGACTCGTCGGCGAGCATCGTAGGCGTGAATTCCGCCTCGATTGTGGTGCCGTTAGACCATCCGAGCTCATCACCCATGGAAATCTGCTCCAGTCCGAGGCACTGGTAAACCTCGTTCAGCGATACCGAGGAAATACCGTTGATCAGATCGGAGTTGATCTGGTTGAGGACCTTCTGGACCTTGGTGATGGTGGAGGGGAAGACCCGCCCCGAATACGAATCCGAGATCAGGACGTTCTCACCCGTGATGATCACGCTCTTGTTCTCCGGACGCTCGAGGTTCTCCTCGATGACATCCCGAGCGATTGCCGAGCGGGTGTCGGTTCCCTTCTTGCCCGTCAGCTCCTTGACGCGATCCTCGTACTTCTCGAGGACGTCCTGAGAGACCGTGTAGGCGGCAGCCATAGCTGCGTATCGGCGTTCGCTGAGGACAGTACCGCCGATAATGGCAGCAGACGTCGCCGTAATGGAAATGGCTGCAGGAAGGTAGCAGGTCCACGTCAGACGGAGCGCGTCCGTGAACTTCCACCCTCCCTCAGGGAACTCCTCTCGAAGAATATCCATCGCCTTGACGTGCGCCTTACCGGAGGTAATGGCCGTGCTGATGACGCCCGCGAGCGCAGACGCTGCGAGAATAACCTGAGAGTTGTTCTTGATGAAGGCGCCAGCGAGACGACCGTAGGTCTTGAAATCGATGTTGATCATGTGCTTCTCCTTGTTGGTTATCGATTCAGTAGGTAGAAAATGGTTACGATGGGGACCATGACCCATAGCCCCACCGCAACCCACATCAGAGTATCGCTACTCACTTGTTGTCCTCGCGCTTGTTGAGCCACTTCGCGAGGAAGTATCCAATGACACCTCCAGCGATGACCTTACCGTTGAAGATGGAGGTGATGGCGTCGAAGATCGTGAGGAACACGATGAGGCCGACCATGACGAGGAAGAGGAAGATGAGAGTAAGCATGAGGTTTCCTTTCAGAGTTTGGGTAGGGCAAGTTCGTTCATACTGATGAAGAAGGTCTCGACATTAGCCCAGGTACGAACGGGGCTTACTTCATATCCGACCGGAACGTTCATAAATATGAAGCACGCATGGAAGCAGGGGGCTGCTCCAGCATTGTAGAGGTACTCGGGGAGTACTACAGCGCGGTTAATACTCCACGGAATACCTCGAATAGGTCCTTTGAGGTCACTCTCATAGAGAACCCGCATTAGACCCGTAGCAGGGTCTTGGAATATGAGATCACGACTAGGGTCTGTGTGATCTGGCCAGACAAATGGATATGTCGGGATCATGACGGTTGACACCCGAGAAGGGTCTTCACTAGCCCGAGCATTCCTATCTAAATATGAAGTCACCCTGAATGCGTCAATGTGACTATCGACGAAGAGACCGAACCTGCTACCGATCGGTAGCTCCAGAATCTTCTTGAAGTTCTCGAGACCTTCTACCTTACGCGGCATCGAAAGCACCTCCCACGTAGCACACGAAGATTGGCGCCTTCAGTGACTGGGTCCGGACCATTTCGAGCTTCTTCGGCTCCTTGATGAACAGGACGTTCACGTCGAACATCTCGGGTGCGGTGCTCGAAAGAAGATATTGCGGTAGAACCACATGGGTGGGACCGTGTACTTCCCACGACTCCCAAGAAAGAACTCGCTTGATCCCCTCACGATCATGGAATTCGAAATCGGGATCTACCGAACGAATGGTGTCCGAAATGATCTGAGATCCACGTCGGAAGCTATACCGTCTCTTGTATTCCTGAAGTAGTGGGTCTCCGAGCGGGTCTCCGACAACTTCGGTTTTGATCTCAAGGCTTCCACCCGTGCTGGAAAACCTCGAGCCAAGATAGTCGGTGAGAGCGGAAAGCTCCGCGTTGGTGAACGCGTCTCCGTAGACAGCCCAACCAAGAGGCCGAAGCGTCTCGAGGACGTCGCAGAGATTCTCGAATGAGAATACCTTACAGTAACGATGGACGGGTTTGCCGATGATGGCCATTGTTGCTCCTTCTTTGATGGTCATGTATCAGTTGTACATAGCGTTCCAGATATCCTTGAGAAGTTCGTCAAGGGTAGTGTGATCCAACTTCGGATCAGCGTTCTCACAAGCCTTATTGACGGCTTCTCGGATCTTGTCGAATCGTTGCTGTGCCTTGAAGTTCCGATATATCTGGTACAGGCACATGGCAGTGAGTAGGACGATTGAAACGGTCATGAGTAGTGCTCCTTCTAGAAAAACCTATAACCCTTGTTACGGGTTATAGGAGTGAGTTGGGTTGGTCTGGTGGATCAGTGAACCTTGGGCGGGTTCCAGACGAGGCCTTCGATCTCAGTGTAGACATCGCCGTATGTGGCTACCATAGCCTTGCGGAGGGCGATGGTAAGCAGGTTAGAGGCGATGACACTACCGAGAGCGATGAGGGCAACGGTGGAGGGCTTGAAGGTCATGGGAGTTCCTTTCAGAGTTGGTATATGTCTCATTATAGACCTTGTAATTTGTGCGATTAAAAACTATATAGCCCTTGTTAGGGGCTATAGAGTTTTCAGATCTTATACGAACTGAGGAAATTCTTGTACGCGGTAGAGTACATGGAGAGCTGCTCTTCGCGGTACCGATTGTGCTCTTCGCGAAGGTAACGAATCTCAATATCTTTCTTCTTGAGTTCGTCCTTCTTCATGAGGAGCTTGAAAATCAGGTAAGCGCAGAACATGGTCAGCATGAGGGCGATGGCGTGCATGATGATTCCTTTCGGAGTATGTATATGTCTCATTATACACCATGTAATTCATGCGAAAACCTATAACCCTTGTTAGGGGTTATAGGCGTGAGAATTAGTAACGGAAAGAGTTTTCGAACTTCTCGCGGGGCGTCAGGGAGTCGTCATTCCGGATAGCTCGGATTGCTTCGAGGCGGCGCCGTTTCCAATAACGAGTAGCTAAGTCAGAGCGAATGCTAGTCAAGATGATACGGTACCACCTCCACAGCAGAACGAGCGTACAACCGAGTACGAACGAGAGCGCGTAGGAGAGAATGAACATGATGAGTCCTTTCAGAGTTGGTAAGTCTTCTCATTATAGGACTCGTTTTTCATGCGAAAACCTATAACCCTTGTTAGGGGTTATAGGAGTAGAATCTAGTTCTTCAGGGATTCTTCGTATCGAGCCATGTCGTAGGCGAGCTTACGGTGCTCGGATCCGATGTCCATTTTGGCCTGTTCGATTTCACGAGCGATCTTTTTGCTAGTGATGTTCTTCAGGTAGAAACAGACACCAATGAGGAGCACGTTCAGCACGGCAAAGATTGCGGGAACGATGAAATACATGATGAGTCCTTTCAGAGTTGGTAAGTCTTCTCATTATAGACCCTGTAATATGTGCGAAAAACTTAAGAACCCCTGTTTTTTAGGAGTCCTTAAGTTTTTGGTCTAGAGGCGGATCTTAGTGATGAATCCGACAGCCTTAGACGCAAGCGGACGCAGTTGCTCATAATTAAGCACGGTCAGGATGCCTGCGATCGAACAGACTGCACCGATAATCGAGTCTCCAGACGGGACCAGTCGACGAGAAACCGGGTCGGGCTTTTCGTTGATCTGGTGGATCGTCTTGAGGTTGTCGATGGCGATGGTCGTCTTAGGATCGTCAGCATCCAAGCTGTAAACTTGATTGATGAGGTCCTGCTCGATGTCGTCGAGGGTGAGGTTTTCATCGGTCATGAGATATCCTTTCTGTAGATCTCATTATACCCCTAGATTTTCTTGCGCATCACATGTCAGGACTTTCCTGCACTCGCAGAGTCATAGTCCCGTTGTTCAACACGTCTTCAGTAGGTGTAGTCAGCGCAGCGTACGTCTCCTTGGTATTAGGATTGACGTGAAGAACTCCGTCCGGGGACGGTTGGTACCTCGCCGAGGAAATCCCGATGAACGCGCCCAGAAGGGTGTCGAACGCCAGGATCGTTCCGCTGACCTCCGTGATGTAGGACCAGCCCCACAGTGACGCGATGGTCGTGTAGAACGTGCCGATTGCGGGAATTGCAATCAGCGCGCAATACTTGAGAATGTTGTATACCTTGTCAGTCATCGTCTTCCTTTCGACGAATCGGGAGGTTCGTGACCTCCTTGAAAATCTTCTCCGCGAGACCATTGCCCCCGAAGACTGCATAGGGCGAATATAGGTACTTGATGAAGTCCTCATACTCGTCCTTGGTGACGTATCCACGGTCGAGATACTGCATACCCTGCTCAATAATCTGGTTATGAGCAAGGCCCAGCATCAACTTAGTGGTGGCGTCGTTCTTGTCTGACTTCTTGCTGAAGTAGACCCAGAGTCCATTTGAAGAAATGAGAGCTACGGCAACGGAGATCAAGACTTGCAGCCATGGATCCATAAATATAGCTCCTTTCGTAAACTACATTACCGCACGAAGACGTACGGACACACCCCGTGCTGCACGCTGTAGGTCGACATGATCATGCCTTCGTTCTTGCGAACGCAGCCGAAGTAGTTCTTGGACGCTCGGGCGTGGAGCCAGATACCCACAGTGTCGGGAAGCTGAGGTGTCCAGCCGTAGCGGAACGCAGCGAACTGCTTGGTAGACGTCGTCTGAGTAGACCACTGCTCGTTCGCCAGAGTACTGACGATGCGAGTTCCGAACCAGTCGATCTCCGTAGGTAGGACGATCTTCTTCTTGAGACGCGTGTAACCGGTAGGACCGCCGATACGCATAGCCTCCCAGCTACCGTTCTCCCAAGCGCCCTCAAACGAGACGATGTGTTCGAGAATATGCGACGCGCCGAAGACCGCCTCAAACTTGTACAGCTGCCACCCGTCCAGGTGCGTGTAAATATGTGTGTTCTGCATAGCGACGTTAGAGTCGCTCGTGAGCATCTCCGCCTGGCCGATACTACGGTCAGGCATGATGGTCAGGTAGGTGGACGGAAGGTCCTGCATGGTCTGGTTGGCGGCCTCGAAGTCGACGATCGTCCACTTGATACCGTCCTTCTCCCAGTAGTCACCAAGCCAGATATCAGTCAGGGTACCGTTAGCTACGGCAGCCTGCTGCTCAGCAGTGTAGCGACTACCGAGGTTCTTACCTCGCCAGATGGTCTTATGCATCTGGGGAACCGACTCGAAGAACTTGTAGACAGCCTCTCCGGCCTTAACGGTCTTGGTTCCGCGAGTGCCATCCGTGATCAGAAGGTCGTCAGGCAGAACAGTGTCTGCCTTAGGATATGCGTCAAACTTTGCCATGCTATCATCCTACGATAATGCCAGTAATCACCGGCTGAAGAGTTGTGGTGTTCAGGACTCGGTCAGCCCCGATGGAAACTAGCTTCGAGTCAATGACCGAAGCGGTGGTGATGCTCGACGGGGTATGACACGCAACTCCAGGAAGAGGAATATGCGTGACATTCTCCTCTAGAGGACTCGGATACCCGATCTCTGCGAGAGTCAGTGGGAAGAACGGAGCGTTCGTACACACCACCCCATTAGGTCGGCGAATGGTGGACTGCTTCGTACGGAGACTCCTGAGATTGGGGTCATTGGTGATCCGCTGTCCTACTCGAACCGATTCTGTAGCCACCTGCTGAGAGGTGGCCGTGAGATTCGAGTAGGGGATGACCACGAGGATAACGTGATCCGAAGAAACCCCCGGAGCAATTCCGAACCCGCCAACAACGATCTTCCCCGCGCCTGGCAGATCCCAATAATCGCCCAGGAACAGGTCAGAATATGTGTGGTTGTTGAGAGTCTGAACCGCACGGGTGTCGAACGTACCCTTGTTCTCCATTCGGACCACTGTGTTATGCTGGGTGAGGCCACCGGGACGAATAAGATCCGTCCATGCGAACTGTCGACCGACAGCCGCATTCGGAGTACCACCGATCTTGTTTGCCTGAATTGCACGGGTACCGGAAGGTCCATCAATCAGAAGGTAGTCTCCCGCAGATACGGCAGTTGCCTTAGGCAGGTCTCGAACTCGAGACATTATGCCCTCCTATATACGATCTTGCCGAGAATCGGCTGGGAATTGCTGTCCAGGATCGACGATCCAGTATGGTCCTCGATGGTGTCGAAGCGCATCGTACCACTCGAGTCGTCACCAAGCCGCTGCTTCAGCTCGATAATCTGAGCAGCCATAGCGCTGACGGCGTCGCCACCAATCATGCCCTGAATATCGTTGAGAAGGGCGTAGGCCTCGTTGCGCATAGCCGTAGTGGCTTCGTTGTACGCAGCCTGAGCCTCAGCCTTCTGCTCGTTCATGGTACGATCCCAGCGAGCGAAGATTTCCGTGGCATTGATCGTCTGAAGCGGACCAGTCACCCATGGCGTATCACCCGTGCCGATAAGGTAGGTGATGTTCCGGGTCTCGATCTTCTGGGAACCGGAGTTACGGAAGATGTCTGCGATCGGATACTGGTAAACACCAGCGTCTCGAAGCATCGTCTTTCGACGAGGGGTGCTCGCTCGGTCACCTTCAACTACCTTGATGGACGCCCGTCGGTTCTGAGTGCGGGTATCCACCTCGATGACAATGGTGTCGATGCGGTTTGTGAGGACGTCGGCCGACGCAAGGTCCAAACGGATCGGCGCGTCGTTCCAAATCCACACATGTCGGAACCAAGCCCTACCGGAGCCAATCTCGACAGTGTTTCCACCGGCGGGAACGACCTTGAACTTTTCTCCGACAGAGGCGAAGACTCCATCCACGATAACGCCGTCGAAGATTGCACCGAACTGCTCGGCGCTGTACTTCCGGTCACCGTTGATGGAGTTAAAAAAGCCTGAAGTTACTGCCATTTTGACTCCTAAGACTTCGTACTGTCTTGCTTGAATGTTGGATAGAACTTGACCTCCGAGTCATCCTGTGATTGGATGAATTCGATGAGGCGTGTAGGCACGTTGAAGCCGTTCGCGTCCTGAATCTGCACAAGATCGCCGATGTTGTAATCCTTCCCGTACACATACATCGTATGCTCGGACGTTTCGCCGTCGAACTCGATGAGGTGCTGATTCTCAGACTTGTTCAGTTTCGAAGTGCCCTCTTCGCGAAGGTTTGCGCGGACCGTAGCTTCTGGAATCGTGTTGTTGTCTTCATCCTTGTCGCGTACAGACGACGCGTTGATGAAGACTTCTCGACGATTCCAGCCTGAGGTAGCTCCACTCGATACGGTTTCGTACTTTCGATCCGCCCCCTCACCAGGGCCACCCACCAGAGCCACCGTCTTCAGAGTGGTAATGTCGGAGGCGTAGCGTCCTGAGATTAGGTTGTCGAACTTCGGCGAGAAGACTACGAACGGGTTGGTGTTCTGGTTGTAAGAGCGGTTAACACCCTCTTCCAGACGTACCCTGATTCGTCCAGGACTGTCATATAGGAATGCGATACCAACGTGATGCTTGGCTATGAGCTCTGTAACAGCTGTATACAGGTTGTCACCCGTGTGCTGAACGTCGACCCAGGTCTTAGCCATCGTGCCGACGTTGTTGTCTTCCCATACGAGCCAACCCATAGCTCGATTCGGATCGGATGGGTTGATCATGTTCTCCACGATCATGAGACGGATCGCTTCGTGTAGGCTTGTGCGATATCTACGCATACCCCAGATGATTCGACGAGCCATGAGGTACTCGAGACTACGTCCCGAGATAGTCATGATCGATCCTTCATCTGCGTCGGAGCTGATGACGATCTTCTCGATCATCATGATCCGATTTGACATGGAGTTCCACACGTATCGACCAATATGGATCTCGAAGTGGTTACTCCCCGTAAGAGGAAGCTTGATTGTGAAATCTCCGGCCTCGTAGAATCGATCGGTCCAGATGGCGCTCTTGAAATTATCAAGAACGTGTACCTGATTGAAGTTTTCGTCTAGAACGCGGAATTCCATATCAGATACTTTCGTAGAGGTTTTCGAACGAGATGATGGCCGAGACGTTGTCAATTCCTGTGTCGGCTCGAACCGTGATCAGGTTGTCGCCGGGAGTCAGGAAAATCCAATCGGAATCCTTGTCGAGGGCGCTTAGTGCGTTATACACGTTACCATCTCGATACGCCTTAACGTACTTGTCACCGACACCTGAAGAAATGCTCAGACGGTCACCAGCTCGGATGGTAGACCCAAGAAGGCGAGAGATCTCGTTAGTGTCGATGTTGATTCGAGTCTGAGTGGTGGTGTTGTAGAGTTTAACACCGGACGCAGGACCGAGGAACTGAATATCCACGATGGTGGAAGCGTCCGCATCCCCCTCATAGACGACCACAGTCTCCCCCGTAGCAGTCATCTCACCAAATATAAGAGTCGGCGAGTCGGAGTTTGGATCTTGGAACTCGAACTCAAACGAAGGTGTAGATGTGGTGAATCGAACCGAGTTCTTGCCCTTGACGGGGTCTCGGAGCTTGAAGAACGGGTTCGGGCACACAATCGTAAGGTCTGCGCCCTCACTATTGGAGAAGATGTCAATCTCGTTCTTCTCGACATGACCTGTAATGTAGGTATGCCGATAGTCTGTAATGAAGTCAAGCGTAATCGGGTGCTTGACACGGAAGTAACGAAGCAGCTTGTGCCGAACTGCTTCGATGTCGGAGCCCAGGAACTTGAGATTTAGCTCGATGTCTCGAGACTTAATCCTCGAAGAATTGAAGAGGGCCCCGTCCGACGTCGCGAAGTTGACCGTGTTGATTGTACCTTCGGCCGGCCCCAAGCCGGAAGCACCCGTTACAGCGATGCCTCCGGCCCAGGGATTGGCCAGGTCCAGTTCAACTGAGTCACCCTTCGCATTGGTTGCGATGATGGTGTAGATCATACTCTTGCAATCCTAGAGATTGAAGACTTTGTCTGACGGTAGATCTCTACCTCGTTCAAAGCCTTCGGCGAGTTGTTGTACTGGTTGAACACGACAGTCTTCTGACTGCCATTTTGACCACCTTCACTCGAAGATTGGGCGCTGATTCCCGACGCAGCGTTCTGAACGCCACGGAAGGACTCGTTACCAAACATCGAGCGCAGGTCGTCAGCCCCTGCCTTGGCCTCAGAGAGGTCTAGGACGGGAGTGATGACCGGGTTGATGTCATCGGAGATCTCATCCATGTCAATGGACTCGATGATGCCACGGAACGCTTCGTCAAACTCTTCGGCCGTTCGAGTGACCGCGTCCACGGCGTTAACCGCAGTGTCGGTCCAACCAATCTCCAGGCCCTTGGCAGCCCAGTGACCAGTTTCCTTGAACTTCTTGGAAGGAGAGTTGACTTTGAGTTCCGCATTTGCGGCCGCTAGCATTGCTGCTGCGGTCGATCTGGCCATCTCAACAAGAGCCGCTCGCTGGTTTGTGAATCCGATACGAAGGCCCTCAGCCATCCAGTAACCGGTCTGCATCGCAGACGAGTATACGGAATTACTCAGGTTTGAGAGGCCTGAGGAGAGGGCGCTCATCATGTCCATGACCAACATGTTGATCGACATGCGAACCATACTGCTGATTCGCGTAATGGCTAGCGAAATATGATTGGCAAGAGCCATCATACCCGCATAGACCAACGGCTGACCGAGGGCCATGCGGCTGACAAACGTCATGAACATAGTCATGACAAATGTCGTCATTGCGACAGTGATCTGAGGCGTTGCCGCCTGCAGACCCGCCACAATGTTGGTAACCGTCTCCGAACCCAGCGACTGGAACATCACTGTGGACATGAGAATCATCGGAATGCACGAAGCTATCGCTAGTGAGATTCCCATGAACGCACTCGACACCGTGGACCCAAGAGTGGTCGCAGTAGTCATAAGTGTTGCCGCTGAAGTAGCAAAGCTTGTGACTACGGGTTGCATCCTTGTCAGTGCAGCATTCAGCTGATCGATACCGGACGAGAACCCCTTGCCAAGAAGCGGAGCGACCGCTGCTGCAGCCAGGCCGCCGATGGCAAACGCCAGCAGTCCGATGCCCGCCATGGCAATACCCACGCCAAACATCATCATGCCGGGTGCAGCAATAGTCGCCGCGCCACCGATAGCCGTGATCGCTGCCGCCAACTTGGTGGTAGCAACCACGCCGATCTGGTCTGCCTGATTGATCGCCTGGATGAACGGCTTGATAGCGCCCGTCATGATCCGCATACCAATACCACCCATAAGTAGGCCAGCGCCCATCATGAGTAGACCAGCTCCCAGAGCAAGCGCTGCCGGAGCAGCGGCGAGACCTGCGACGGCAAACGCGAGCAAAGCTACTGTCATTTTGCCGATTGACGACCAGGCTACGGCTCCTGCTGAGATTAGAGCCGCGACTAGCATACCCATACCGACGCCGAGCGCCAAAACGCCGACGCCAGCAAGGAGACATGCCAAGCCCATAGCAGCAATGACTGCCACTAGGATCAAAAGACCCAATGCTGCGCCTTCCGCGGCATAGCCCGCGATGATGAGTACCGCAAGAGCGGCTGCCATCGCGATAATACCGATCGCCAGAGCTTCCGGTCCCATCGCAACGAGCATCTGCAAGCCAAATGCCAGAGCAATAACTGCTATAGAGAGCAGGAGGATAGCACCGGCGCCAGCAAGTGAACCTTCCGCCAGTGTAGCAATCAGAGCCATGTAGCCAACCGCGACCATCAGCGCCAGAACCGACGTAACAACACCTTCCATGGGAAGTTCCGCGATCTTAGCGATTGCGAGGGCCACAATATACATGGCGGCAGCAAGTCCCAAGAACGACAGAGCGACTTCCACCAGTTCGGTGGCGTTCTCTAGCTTAGACATCGCGAACATCATGATACCCATGGTCGCCATGACTATTGCAACCGCGATACCACCCTGAATAAGTGCTCCCTGGTCAAGTGAACCTAGAGCGATGATGCTGTTCGCGATAGCGTTGACCGCCTTTGCGATTCCTAAGAATGCACCTGCCTTAAACGCAGATTTGACTCCGTCTTCCTTTTGGGAGACCTTCATCAACACGCCCATACCGGCCATGATCATCAGAACTGTGGCGGTACCGGCCGCAATCTTGTCCTCGCTAAGGGTGGCGAGCTTTGCAATGACGTATCCGATTGCCGCGATGGCGATAGCCACTGCAACGAACATCAACATGCTACTCGCCTTCACGGACTTCAGCTTAGAGAAGTTCATGAAGATGCCAAGTGCGAACAAGATAATGAGTGTTGCGAGAAGGCCCTGTTCCAGGTTCTTCTGTCCGAGCTTTCCAAGTTGAGCAACGGACTTACCCAGAATATACACAGCTGCAGCCACGCCGACCATAGCCAATAGAGGACCTGCTTTGGCCTTTTGAGTCTTCATGAGACGACTCATGAGTCCTAGAGCCACAGTCAGGCCAGCAATGACGCCACCGGCGACAGCCATCTTATCGACGGGGATATCGGCGATCTTAGCAACTGCCTTGGCTAGGATGTATACCGCGGCCGCCATAATCAACAGCACCAGAATCTTCTTGGCAAGGCTCTTTGCACCTGAAAGAACTCGCGTCATACTGACGAGAGCGATCAGAAGTGTAGTGACTGCGGTCGTCGATGCAATCAGGGACTCTGTAGGAACCTTTGCTAGGTTCTTAGCAGCCACTGAAAGGATGAACACAGCCACCGATAGCGACACCAGAGCCGTCGACATCACAGCGACCTTCTTGGGGTCCTTAGTGTACTTATCCATCGCGGTCAGTCCGCCAACTAAGGCTGCCAACGCAACCCCGACGGCCGTCGTGGACACCGCAATATCCTTCAACGGAATCAGCGACAGAAGGAAAATAGCGCCGGCAAGGATCGCAATAGCCTTGGCGATGTTGATGATTGCCTTGGACTTGAGCTCTGTCTCGTACCCCTTGATTGCATCTCGAACCGAGTCTAGAAGTCCAGCGAAGCCGTTGCCGACCCTCGTGAACGCCTGGAATACGTTCATGAGTCCGTCGAAGCTCTTAATGATGCCTACGACCAACCCACCGACACCACCGGCCGCAAGACCCTTGGTCAGGATCTCGCCGATGGAAATGCCCTTGAGCCACTCGACAAACTTGTTAATGGTCTCCTTAATTCGAGTCCAGATATTGGCGAGAGTGTCCTCATCGAAGTGAGTACTGAAGAAGTTCGAGATCGCAGTCTTCGCAGAGGTAAGCGCGTTCTTAACCTTCGTGATGGATTCCTGCCATTTTGACGCGAACCCTTCACCGCCGTCAGCACCGGAAAGTCCGGCAGCCCACGTCTTGAAGAAATCCATGAATTCCTTCACAGCTTCGGTGATCGTCGGCTTAAGGTGCTCCAGTTGCTGGTCCAGGAAGTCGAAGAACTTGTTGATCTGTTCGATCGACTTCGCTGCAAGGTCCGCAATGCCGGTCCAGCTAGCAAGCTTCTCTCCGACACCATCGAGGCTATCGATGACACTACCGATGGGCAGCATGTCGAGCGCCTTCCGAACCGTTTGCATGGCTCGACTAACCCCGGCGCTCATGACTCGGAATCCTGCGGAGACCGTGTCGACAAACACCTTCAGGAATGCGAAGACCGTCTTAGCAACGATCCCGAGTCGCCTCAAGCTTTCTTCACTAGGCTCGAGAGCCTTCATGAAGTTCTTAAAGCCTTCAGAGATCGTCTTGAGGTTTTCAGCAGCGATTGGCGGGAAGATCTCCTTGAATGCCTTGCCGATCGTGCCGATAATACTCGACACACTGTTAAACGCGGAAGCGAGACCATCGATGATGTCCTTACGACCCCCGAGATCCGCCCATCCCTGAAGAAGAGCGTTTCGAGCATCAGACATTCCGTCGATCATCGGACTGATCACGTTGTTGATGTTGGTGAAGAGCTCCGATGCCTCGTCGAAGTTGCCGAGAAGAATCTCGAACGTCTTCGACCAGCCCGAACCGATCGTTTCCTGAATCGTGCCGATAAGCTGCGTAAAGGTTCGCACCTTCGTAGCCGCTTCCTCGGCGTTCTTCTGCTGAACTTGGAATTGCTCGATCTGCGCGTCCGTAAGGCCCATCTCAGCCATGGCAGCGGCGTCAATATCACCAGCCATGATCTGAAGGTACTTCGACATGACATCAGCGGTCAACCAGCCCTTAGAGAGGCTGTCGTTAAAGTTCTCCTGAACCTTTTCAGCCGAAGTTCCACTAGAAGAGAGGGTTCCCATCGCATCTGCGATCTGGATTAGACCTTCCTGCATGTTCTTGTTACCCATGCCAGCGTTCGTAAGCGATCGCCAGTCCATGAGCTTAATGGTACCTGCCGAAAGAGCCTGAGAAAGCTGATATGCAGCATTGGCTGCCGCCGAAGAGGTGGTGCCCGAAGCCGCCGCAGCGTTCGAGAAACCCTTAATCATCGACGCCGATTCCTCAACGCCAAGACCCGCGTTCGTGAAGAGACCGATGTTGTGGGTCATCTCCGCGAAGTTGTAGATGGTCTTGTCCGCATAGGTATTCAGCGTGTCCAGAGCGTCTGTAACCTGCGAAAGGGTAGTGCCCTTCGATGCGGTGTTAGCCAAGATGGTCTGGATAGAACCCATCTTCGTCTCGTACTCGCCGAAGCCGTCCATGATGGGCTGCATCGTGAACGAGTTAAGGAGAGTTGCTCCGGTAGAGATAGCCTTAGCTGCGATGTTTCCAAGAGCGACTGCGGCGGTTGTGGCCAGGAAGCTGAACTTCTCAGCGACTGCCTGAGGGGCATCTGCAAGAGCGGAAAGGTTGAACCGAGAAGCTCGAGACTCGATGTCGTCGAGACCCTTGGTTCCGTTCTTCATCTGAAGAGCCTTGTTCAGCTGTTCCAGGGACTTCTGTGATTCGCCGACGCCCTTCGAGAACTGGACGTTGTCGAACTTAAGGCTTACGACCTTGTCCTCGATTGAGGTCGACATTACTTCACCGCCCTTTCAATGGCTTGTTCAATCTCTTTGAAGACCGGCCGCATAGCCGGATTGATGTAGTCGGTACCCTGAATGTAGCCTCCGGTGCCAGTACCATGACCGTACTGAATACCGACTGCTACAGAGTATCCGTTTTCGACGTCGGTGTTATACCACTCGATTTCAAGGTATCCCGAACCCTTAGTGATCCGGTAATCCCATGACTGAGCGGCCAAACCGCTATCGACGGGGGTGGCTGCGGCCAGGGCAGCTACTCCTTGACGGCCTAGTGAGTTGAGATTACTCACTAGATCGCCTTTGGCTAGTTTGTTCAACCACCGTTCCGTTTTGGAGTAGCTGCCCCTGACCACAAATGATGCCATTTTGACATCAGCCCCAGAGAGTGCCCGCCTTGAGGGCATCCTGGAGAGCAATGCCGGTGCGAAGACCGAAGTAGCCATCGCACGTGAGATCGTAGCCAAGGCCACGGAGATGCCACTGGAGCGCGGTGATCGTCTCGACACCTGCGATGCCGTCGACCTCGCACTTCAGCTTCTCCTGGAGAGCTTCGATGACTGCAGAGCCCGATTCGGGGTCGCGCACCCATTCCCAACCAGTGCCGGCGGCCGGGAAGTAGTCCTCGTTGTCGATGTCCTGATCGGACACGACTCCGTCGGCGGGAGTTCCGAGGGAAGCCTGGAGAGCGTACGTAACCGCACGACCCCAGAAACCGTCAGTCATCGCATTCGCGTCGCTGGCGGAGGTGTCTTCCTCAGTACCGCCCTCGGCACCCCAGTCGGGGCGAAGGACACAGTCGATGCCGTAGTATCGCTGACGACGCCAGACACCGTTACCGGCAGACTGAGAACCTGCGTTGGACGAGGAGGTGTTACCCTCGATGGTCTGCAGCCATCCACCACCGAGGTTTGCTTCGACGATACCGACGTGGTCGGTAACGCCATCTACGTCCCAATCGTATAGGACGACGTCGCCGCGCTGAGCGTCTTCGATGGAGACCTTGCGCATACGGCCCTTGGTAACGTCGGTGTTGTAGGAGAAACCTCCAATAGCACCGACCATACCGGCCATGTCGAAGACCATCGAGACGAAGCACATACACCAATAGATGGACGTGGAAGGCCCGGCAAGCCAGGGCTGACCCATCTTGTTGGCGCAGTAGCGACCTGCCTCCGAGCCCGGTTCCGGGTCGTCAGGGGCGTAGTAGCCGATTCGGTAGGCGGCGTGGTTGAGAACCTCGTCGATCTTACTCATTAGGACACCTTCCCTTCGAAGATTTCGCGTTCGGCATCCTCGTGGGGATCCTGACCGGGCGCAATCTGCGCGTCGGCGGGAATCTGGGGGTCATTCGTACCCATTATCCACTACTTCCTGCCCGAGCTCGTCGGGCTCTATTCAGTGCGGCACGCTGCGAGGCAGCGCTCTTAGCGTTTGTCTTCTGACCCGCACTCTGCTTTGCGTTACAGATTCGGATCAACATTAACAAACGGTTCAGGTGCCACTCCTCAGCCTCAAACGGAATCTGGAATGCCACCATATAGTAATAGATCAGGTCGGAAGTCATCTTTTCGGAAGACTTAGCCTGACCTGGACGCGAAAGCATGGTCGAGGCAGTCATCGGGTCCGAGATATACGCCTTAATTGACTCTACCTGCGGACGAGTAAGCCGATCCAACATGGCGGGAACGTCTTGTTGACCCTCGGCCATGCATTTCACGTAGTCCAGTACCTCTTCAACCGAGGACGGAGGACGATCAACGAAGGATCTCTTCCATTTTGATTCCCAGCGTACAACCGATAGGAGGTTGTGCATAAGCGTTAGCTGGGCAGCCGGGAGAGTCGTGAACTCCTCCGTCTCTCGGTCGAACAGGTCGTGCTCGGGAAAGTCGAGCACTAGAACGAGGTTACTCACGCGAGCAGCGCGAGGACCTCATCCGGGGTGAGCAGCGTGGGCTGCCCGGACTCATCACCGTAGAGCTTGGCCTCGATCTTCTTGAGCCCCTCGGCGTTGACCTTGGTGGAGTCGATGATGAGCTCCGCGGTGGGCTTGTGGCCCTTGACCGGGACGGGGGTCGTGCTGCACTCCCAAGAGAACGTGATGGCCTCGGGAGAGTCGGACACCGTCGCGTAAGCACGCTCGGAAGGAGCCGCGGTCGCGTTGTAGACGATGTGAAGCTTGTAGCCGGCCTCAGAATCCTGGTCATTGCCGACCTTGGTCTTATAGGAGAACGCGAACTTGGCGCGCTCCTGCTGGCCGATGAAGACACCTCCGGCGATAGACGCGGTACCGTCGCACTCGGCGAACTCGTCCGGGTACGTCACCGCTTCGATGGTGAACTTCATCTCTTCGGCGCTGATGAGGTCGAGGTACTTGATGTTGTCGGCGTACACGGCGTTGGATTCCGCGCCCTCCGGCGACATCGTCACGGTCGTAAGGCCGTTCCAGGCCACGCCGTTCTTGTAGTTCTTGGTCGTCTTGTCGTACTTGTACAGGACGCCGTTGTTCACGCCAGTCTCGTAGACGTGCTCGCCGGTCTTGTCCCAGATAAGTGCCGTCATGGTCACTCCTTAACGTCGTAGATGTTGAACACGAAGTGGTTCAACGTATCTGTAGTGTAATGTCGTTCGAACTCAGAGTGGACCATCGACGCGAGTGCATCGACCATCGGATCGTCTGGGTTCTTGGTGATGAGCTTCACCTGGTAGCGCCGAGTCTTCAGATATACGCCATTATCGGCACGTTTCTTCACAATCCGGTCGAGCTCATATACGATACATGGGTATCCCATTGAGACATTCGACGGAGGTTGGAAATAGGCTCGGCAGCCTAGTTTTTCGAGTCTACCGTGAAAGTCACTGCGCATTGTAGGGGCCTCCGACAGTGACTAGAATCCTAGGAGGTTGAAGTTCAACCGAGGTGGCGGCCCAATTGACGTTTCGCCAACGGATGTAACGAATGTTGAGGAAGTTGTCAAGTGTATACGGGTCCGCGATGAATGAGAACGTGTTACCCATGGAGAGCCCCGGAACCACGGGAGATGTATTCATACGTCGGGTAAGACGAATGAGATCTCCGCGACAGTTCCGGGGCTCGATGGACTCTGTGAAGACTCCGGGTGACATCTCCCATTCCGTAGCGATGCCGACTTGCCCGGAGAACTTCATCAGGCAGCCTGAGCCGGCTTACCGGTAACGACCATGGCCGACTTGACCTTGGTGAGGGCGCCGGAGACGCGAGTCTCCAGCAAATACTTTTGCTGGTTGAAGTCAATGTCGAAGTCATCGAACATCGTTACTTCCCCTCCGCGGTCCGTACCAACATTGTAGTCGGACAGGTTGACGATGATGGCCAGAACGTCCTTGTCGTTCGCTGCGCCGGTCTTCAGACCCTTCATCTGAGGAACGTCGATAATGGCCGTGACACCAAGACGATCCGCGAGCGCCTGCTTCGTCGGGTACAGGTAGTGACCCATCTTGTCCTTGAGCAGGAGCATGTCGGTCACGAAGGACTTTGCACAGAACAGAGTCGGCGTGCCGGTGCCCTCCAGGTCATCCTGAGCACGAATGAGTTCATCGATGATCTGGTCGACAGACTTACCAGCGCCGAGATCCTTCTTGATGCAGTAGAGGTCATCCTCCTTGAGGATGGGTCGGATGTTCTCCTCGTTGACCTTGTACGGGTCAGAGTTGGAGCGACCATCGCCAATGAGGATGGCGCGGGCGAGTTCCTCGTCCAGCTTGTTGCGCATCTCAGCCTTGACCCAGGCGATGACGTCGAAGTCGGTGATGTCCAGCAGATCATCACGGTCAAACTTCTGCATCTTGTAGATCGTCGTCGGGCCGGTGACGCGCTTCAGAAGCTTGAAGACCTCTTCCTTCTTGCGCGAACCGGTGATGTAACCCTTGGCTCGGGCCTCATCCGCCGTGATGTCAGCCTGCATCGACTTGATGCGGGTGAAGGGCGTGTGGTGCGTGCCGTTCAGGACCGGCTTGACCCAAGACTGATCGCGGTCGATGAAGGCCGGCGGGACATCGAGGTTCTTTGCGTCGGGGAACAGAAGGTCGATGTTGGAAATACCGTAGGTCTTCTCGGCGTGAGCGATGTCGGCGTGCGAGAGGCCGTTGGACTCAGCGATCGTCATGAAGACATCTCGCATGGAGTTGGCCTTAGTGCGGACGGCATCCTTGAAGGCTGTGTCGATGGTGGAGTGATACAGGGTATCGCCCTCGTTGGGCGTACCATCGTTCTCGAAGATGTTGCTGTGTGCCACGGGGGCTCCTTCCTTGTTGGGCTCCGAATTCTCGGGCTTCATTTCTCCCTCAGCGGCCTTGGCGATGAGGAAATAGAGAACTTCCTTCTGATCGTTGTTCATGGACTCGACGATGTCCTTAATCGTCTTGCCTTCAGAAGTTCCCTCGGTCTTGTCAGCCGGCTTGTCAGCTGGCTTCTCGGGGGTGTCTGCGTGTGCGAGGTGTTCGCCGGTCATAATATACGCCTCATCCGTTGCTTCGTAGGTGCCGTCGCCATGGGCGAGAGCGATGTTTTCGATCTTGGCGCCGGGATTAGCGCCGGACAAGACCAGAGAAACCTCGACGATGTTGCCGTGCTGGACATCCCCACCACTCTGGGTGAGGTTGTTGGCGTAGATCGACATCGAGTCGACATCACCATGCTTGAGCAGCTCCCGAGCATTGTTTGCAGCGGGAGTGTCGTTGAAGTAACCGTAAGCGTAAACGCCTTCGGCTCGGTTTTCCAGTCGGACGTGGCCAAGAACGTTGTTGGTGTCGTTGTGACCATGCTGCCAGACAAGAGGGACCACGTCGCCGTCGTTGTCTGCGAATGCGTTGTGGCGAATAGTTCGCCCGTCACTGCACCGAATATCGTTCTTGGTCGCCCACCCGGAGAAATCAAACGTCGAATCCGTCATTTTCTTCCTCTTCGGTTGGTTCTTCGGGCGGTGCCATAGAAGCATCACCCATAGGGTTGATGTTCGGGTTACTTAGCGAGTCGCCGACTGGCTCATCGCTTCGAGGGAGACCCAGATAGGATCTAACCTCGTTGGGGGTCATGATCTGGGTGGTGACCATGGCCTGTGCGATCTCCGATACCTTGGCGATCGACACGTTCTGGAACGGGTCACGGAAGTAATCCACGGTTTGACCCTGAGTTCGCGCCGTCTTGGTGATGAACGTCTTGGCCATGCTCAACGTAATCTCCGCGACGATTGGTTCGATTGTGCGGTTGTAGTAGTTAAGCATGGTCTGCTCATCGGCAGTGCCATTGAACACTGCTTCAGGCATTCCGAGAGTGTTGTACAACTGCTGCGTCAGATACTTGATCTGTTCGAGCAAGTTGTTCTCCGCCGGACGGTTCAGCTGAGTGAACTTTTCGGCAGCATCCATATAGGCGATGCCGAATTGTCCATTGGACAGCTGACGTTCGACGTCCTTCATCCGCTTTTCAGCTTCTTCCTTACGTCGTTCGGTTCGAACGGTGTATGGGAGCTGTACGATAAGGTCTAGTTTCTTACCTGCAGCAGCGTTGTCAATGCTATCCAGGATCCGGAGCTTGGAACTGAGTCTGGAAGCTAGGGATCCTCGACTAGAGGTGATCGATGCCAGCGGATTCTGAACGACCGCCACGAGACGCTTAGGAAGTTCGACCGGTTCTCGTCGTCCAGTCTTCTCATTATAGACATCTACAATGAGCGAGGACGTCTTGAACTGGGTAATCCTACCAACTCTCAGATTGTATACGTCATATGAGTTGGTGCCTACAGGAGCCTTCGAATAATCCGTGGGGACTATCGCAGCGACGCCTTCTTCGAGGATCGTAAGACATAGGTCCTGCATGAATGACCGAGGAGTCTGATCCATGTTCGGTGCAACCGTAAGACAGTCATTAAGACCTGTCGGAAGGTCTTCGATATATGTCTTATCGATTGCGCATCGGACATGTCGAATACTGATCTTGGACACATCAACCGCAATTTGGTTGAAAATGGTGTCGATGATGTTCGACTGAGGAATATATCGAAGCGGCGATCGATCCATCGGGGTACTAGACCGCAATTCCACGTTAAACGGGGACTGTTTTACCTCCGGATTCATGAAAGCATTCCATGCGTGTGCGAGACGACCCATGTCACCTCCTTTCTATTCGAATTCGTCGCGATTCTGTTTGTACGCCACAAGAGCGTCCATCATAGCCGCGACCGCATCGATCTTTTGATCGGCGCGCTTCTTGTACAGCTTACGGTTGCCGTTTGTATCCGACATGACGATGGAATTACCCATGGCGTAGGACATGAGTTCTTGATCGAAATGCAGATGCCTGTCTTGAGCGAGGGCTTTCAGCTCGCCAAGAGGAACCGACTCGGTTTTGGCGCCCTGGATGACCTTAACAATTCCATACTCGCCGTGTTCAGTACTCCATCGCATGATGAAGTCTTTAGCGTTGTATGGGTCGAAGCCTACAGCCCGAACATCGTACTCATTCTCCTCGATGAACGAAACGACGTCGTCATAGACTTCCATCATGTCCAGGATTGTGCCATCAAGGACTCGAAGAGATCCTTCGCGAATGAAGTGTTCATACTTCTCTCTAGCTGCGCCCGGCAGTTTTAGGTGAGTTCTCGACGAGATGTAGCATCTAGTCTTGACACCGAAGCTATCAGACGTTAGGGGGAAGAGGAATGTGAACGCACAGAAGTCATCACCCTGTGAAAGGTCGAGACCCATAGCGCACGGCATTCCCCAGAACTCTCGTTGGCGATGGGGCAGCGTCTCCTGATAAGTGAAGAAGTATGTGTAGCCTTCCATCGGGATACCAAATCGCTTAGCGAGGATGTCGTTCCTAGCTTCGGGGACATTCTCGGCACGATTCACGTCGCGCTGATATGTCTCGTACGATACGGTCCTTCCGATGTTTGGCTGAGCCTTCATCCACATGTCGGGATTGCCTACTTCACTCACATCATCCAAACGGTAATGCCAGATAGACGTGTGAGGGTCGTAGTACTCGCCCTTTAGGATCTTTGCGAGTTCCATTTTGATGCTGTCACCAACCGAGTTACGAACGGTACCCTCGGAGGAGATAGCAACGATCAACCAGTCGTCGATCTTGGACGCGCCCTGCTCTAGAGCACCAACGACATCCTCTCGAACGTCGCCAGAAAGCCATTCATCGACGGTGTTGATCTTTGTTCTTAGGCCCTGAAGCTTGTCGATCCTCATAGGACGGACCTCGATGAGAGATCCATTCAGAAAGTTCTCAACACCCTTCTTGGTGGACGCAAGCTGCTGACGCATTGCCCGGTTACCAGTGGTGTTTTGCAGAGAACCTACCGTGAGGAATTTGAACAGAGGCCCCGGTGTTCTCGCGACAGCTGTTCGGATCGGAGACAATGTCTCTTCAGCCTGGGCCATTGTTGGGGCTGTTGCAATCTGGTGGGTCGAGGACGAGTCTATGTTGAGAAAGTACGCGTGCAGGAACGCAGCGTACATCGACTTAGCCGCACCTCGAGCCACGATCAGATACTGCTTATTGACAAGCCGCTTCTTGATACGTTTCGTGACATAGCGTCCGCCATGCCCATCTTCGTAAGGCTCGTACACTGAAAGTTCTTCGAAGTAGAACCATGACAGAAGCGACTCCGCCCACAGCTTGAAAGATGGGAGCATCTTAAACGGGGAACCATCGGTCAGGGTTAGTTCCGCTTCGCAGTAGGCGATGAACCCGTCAATGGCGGTACTATCGTAATAGTATCGAGGATTCTCGATCAGCTGATCGATCCTGTTCATCTCCTTAGAGACCTCCTGACAGACAGGAATGTCTCCTCGGATTACTGCGTCACGGAACTCCGCATAGTATTTCGGAGTTTCTGTGTTGGACAGCATGATGGTTACTGAAGGTTTCCAACCGCCGTCTGGAACTGGCGCTCGTATGCGTTGACCGCCTGGTCGAGGAACTGCTGAGCGTATTCACGAGTTCGCGGTTCGTTCTTCGGCATTCGAATGCCGGTGCCCGTGTACACGTGAACTGCCTTCACAGCATAATCACGATAACCCTTCAGGAAGTCCTCGTGGTTCTGGTGGTTCTTGTAGTAATTGAGCGTCTCGTTGGATTCGTTGATCTTACGAATTCGCTTCTTGTGGGAAGTCAGCCGCTGAGGGTCGACAGCGTGGTGACGCTCCTTGGCCGCCTGGTAACCAGCTTTGCGGGCCGCCTCGCGCACGGGGTCCTTTCGGACACCCCAGCGCATACCCTTAACACCGAAATGGGCGAGGGAATCACTTGGGTCGAATCTGGGACCATACATTGTAGATCGATTCTCCCTTCTTAAGGAACATTGAAGACTCGGGATCCTTGATGCGGTTGAACGCGAAGTCTGCGCCAAGAAATGCACTGTTAACAGCCATCGACGCGCCCTTCTTAATCAACTGATCCTCGAAGCTCGACTTAAACTTGCTGGCGATCCGCTTGGATGCCGATTGAGGGGCGAGTGCCATATACTGGCGCTCTAGGTTTGCTCGAGCAATTCGATTTTGGAGCTCTTGGTTCGACATACTCCGAGCTTCCTGCTTTCGGCTCTGGTATGGGTTGTTCCGAACCACTACTCCTCGACCGGGGTCGCGACGAACGCCCCAACGCATACCCTTAACACCGAAATGGGCGAGGGAGTTATCGTATGGGTGTGTCAACGCTCATCCTCCATTCGAGTTCGTTCTTGGCCTTAGTAATAGCATCCTGTACCGTAGCCGAAGCCGACGGATCGAAGAGTAGCTTGGTACTAAGCTTGATGTACATGAGGACTTCTTTCGGAATCGATTCCGAATCCGTATCGGCGGTGTATTCCGGAGTCTCGGACAGGATCTGACCGAGCGTGAATATCGAGACGTCGATATGGGCAGTGATGGCGCCGTCGAATGACGTGTCATCTTCCTCGATACCGAGATAGTCCTTTACGCTTTGGAGTACATTTACCATAGAATTGTATCTCCTTCCGTTCGGACATGACCGACGAACCGGGAAGTCTCCAGTGTTCCGTAGTGAATCGCATTATGGGTGTCGAGAGACACCGTAATGAGATTCTCCGGATCCAGGAGCGACCTACTTCGGTGCAGGACGTCGTCGGGGGTAATTGGATTGATGTGATGTATGTACAACGCATCAAAGATTTCGTAACCTTCGCACGCGAGGTCTCTTCCGAAATCTCGAGTGATGATATGGTTGCGTAGATCGCGCCACTCCCGGGACGTGTAGAACGTTTGATTCAGATGTCTCTGATGTGCAAACGTCTGTTCTCCAACTACGCCGGTTAGACGCAGGTATCGGTATCGTTCCTCGAAGGATGGTAGCTCAATGCATTCAGAATACGTCTTCAGATCCACCAGAGTACCTCCTCATGGCGTCGACGGCTTCCTTAACAAGCTCTTCGGTGCGCGCGGCAGACGCAATACTTTCTGCCTTGGCCTTGACGAGCTCGGTCTCCTGGCGAAGCTTCTCTCTTTCGAGCTTGTCGCGTTCGCCAGCTAGCTTGAGGTAGTGATTGATCGTCGACGGCGAAGCCGTACCGTCCCGCAGCTGCTTCTCGGCTAATGCCACTGCGAGATTGATCAGCCTATTCTCCGATTCTTCGGGAGTGCGCGGGGCTTTTGGAGTCCGCGCCACGAGTCTTCGTTCCTTTCGACAGAGTTACCCTGAGTTCTGGGACGTCCTAGAGGAGGACCAACTCTGAAAAATCCTACCGGGAAGAAGCAACCGGTTCTCTAGGACATCTCAGAACCCAGGGTTCGATTTGAAAATATCCCCGCGGGGAAAAAT
>JABZHN010000013.1:0-42728 GCA_015258835.1 Atopobium sp. | reverse complement strand
AGGCTGGACTAATACGGGAATGAGCGACAATAATCGCGCGTTCTGTATGGGAAATGCGCTTGTTGTAGGTGTGGTAAATCGCATCGGAAAAGAAATATACAAGGAATTGTAAGGTCAAGGCGTCTATCAAATCCTGATAGACGCCTTTTTTATAACCAAATTGCTTCACGAACCTCGAATATTCGATTTATTAAAGAACGTTCAAGAATGACGCTCTTCTCGATAACAGAATGTGGCATAATGCCACTGTCAAAGTAACAATTAATGTTAGTCATTAGTAGCATTTAACAGAGGGGTTTCTATGGCTAAAGTTGCAGTTATCGGTTGTACCCACGCAGGCGTTTTTGCCACTTCTTCAATCCTGGGTGCACACCCAGATTGGGAAGTTCACGTCTTTGAGCGCAATGACACGGTTTCCTTCCTGTCTTGCGGTATTGCTCTTTGGGTAGGTGACCACGTAAGCGATCCTAACAAGATGTTCTACAGCTCTCCAGAAGCCCTTGCAGAGGCTGGCGCTCACGTTCACATGACCACCAACGTCACTTCTGCAGACGTTAAGACCAAGCACGTTGCGTGGGAAGACCTTAAGACCGGAGAGACTTTTGAGGATGACTTTGATTACCTCGTAGTCACCACTGGCTCAAAGCCAATTGTTCCTCCACTGCCTGGTATTGACGGACCTCGCGTTCTCCAGTGCAAGAACTGGGCCGATGGCCGTCGCATTCACGACACTATGGCAACTTCCAAGTCCGCCATTGTCATCGGCGCTGGCTACATTGGCGCTGAGCTTGCAGAGCAGCTCTCCGAGCGTCAGAAGGACGTCACTCTCATCGACATGCTTCCTCGCGTTCTTGCAAAGAACTTTGACAAGGCAATCACCGATCAGGTTGAGGCTGCTTACAAGGAGCACGGCGTCACGCTTGCACTTGGCGAGAAGGTCATGAGCTTTGAGGACAATGGCGATTCCGTCACCGTTGTTACCGATAGGGGCTCCTACACTGCAGATTACGCAATTCTGGGCATTGGCTTCCTGCCTCGTACTGACCTCTTTGACGGTCAGCTTGATATGCTTCCTAACGGCGCCATCAAGGTTGATGAGTACATGCGCACCAGCGAGCCTAGCGTCTTTGCAGCTGGCGACTCTGCTTCCATCATTTTCAACGTCACTGGTAAAGAGGACTACATTCCTCTGGCAACCAATGCTGTCCGTCAGGGACTGCACGTTGGTCCTAACATGCTTGAGCCAACTGCTGCTTACGCAGGTACTCAGGCTTCCAGCGCAGTTCAGCTCTACAACTACTCCATGGCTGCAGCAGGTCTCACCGTTGAGGGTGCCAAGGTTCGTGGCTACGAGTACGATTCCGTTTCCATCACCGAGAACTACCGTCCTGAGTTTATGCTGACTACCGAACCAGTTACCGCTACGCTGGTTTGGGATCCAGAGACTCGCCTTATCAAGGGCGCACAGTTCTTCTCGACACATGACGATGTTGCTCAGGCAGCAAACGTTGTGTCCGTTGCCATTGCTGCTGGTATGACCATCGACAACCTTGCAGCTGTTGACCTTCTGTTCCAGCCAAACTTTACCAACCCAGTCAACTACATTGGCTCCGTTGCTATGGCTGCCTGCGCAAAGGCCAAATAAGCTCCGCACATAACGCACAGAAGAGAAGGAAGCTGGTGGAGGTGCCAGCTTCCTTCTTTGCTATCGAGTCCGAGTCTAGCTCGATTGATGCCTGTTTTGAGCGCCTGTGCGCCAATCTTGAGACGTTACCTTGCTTGTAACGACGCCTATCTTGAAACGGCGCCTTGTTTGAAACGCCAGCTATCTTGGCTTTCTGCTCACTACGGCAATGTAGTTGAGGTCGTCAGCGTGATCGTTGAAGAACGTAAACATGCTGGTAAACATCTTGGTGTTCTCGGGTTTGAGGCCGTTTCTGATAACCCTCAGGGCGCCGTCAGCGCCCTCGTCAGCAATAAGTCCCGCCGGATTCATAAGCGTCATCTTGCCGTTCTTAGTTTCTGGGCAGAAACCTGCTGACTCAAAGAGATTCTTCCAACCTGCAAGGGTTAGAGGTTTTACGTTGACGTTAATGGTTCTTGAGAGCTCGTGGATCAGCTCATCGTCTTCTTTGAGCAAAAGCACGTCATGAGTAAGCAGCACGCCACCAGGTTTAAGCACGCGTGCGTACTCTTTTACGGCAGCCTCTTTCTGCTGATCAGAGAGCATAGTGAGCATAGCCTCGTTAATAACAACATCAAAGCTGTTATCAGGGTAGGAGAGGTTTGTAGCATCTCCTTGTTCAACCGTCACGTACTGCTCAATGTTGTTTCTCGCGATATTTTCTTTTGTTTTAGGGAGCACATCTGCATTAAGATCAATTGCGGTTACATGGCAGTGGAAGCGTTTTACCAGCTCAACCGTAGTGGTTCCAATATTGCACGCGACCTCAAGAATCTGAGTTTCTGGCGTAATCTCTACGGAATTAAGTAGCCAATTTGTTGCTTCAATACCTCCGGGGCGCAGTCTTGTCTTGCCCATACGGAGTAAAAACTCGTGACCAGCTTCCATACTAAGACCCCCTTCATACTATGAAAGAATAAAGTTAGCTTTATCTAACTGATACAAGTTAAGCACATCATTACCTGCGAAAAAAGCCAAATTAATTGCTATTTTTGAAACAATTTAGCAGGTAGATTGCGACAAAAAATAACCTATATGTCCAATCGTTCTTTTTGTGCATTTTCTTTAGCAGTTTATAAGTTTATAGTGGACACAAGGTAAGGGCGACTTACTAATTTCCGCAGGTATTTAAGCGGAAAACTAAGGAGGAAGTTATGTATTACTCTGCTGGAACGTATGAATCGTTCGCTAAACCAGAAAAGCCCAAAGATGCCGACAGAAAATCTGCTTATATCATTGGAACAGGTCTTGCGGGCCTAGCTGCTGCGTTTTATCTTGTTCGTGATGGTCAGGTAAAGGGCTCAAGGATTCACCTGCTCGAGAAGCTTGAACTTGCAGGCGGAAGCTGCGATGGTCGCAAAGACGTAAGCAAGGGTTTCTATATGCGTGGTGGTCGCGAGATGGACAACCACTTTGAGTGCATGTGGGATATGTTCAGAGACGTTCCATCCATTGAAACACCTGGTGTCTCGGTACTTGATGAGTATTATTGGCTCAACAAGCACGATCCTAACTACTCGCTCTGCAGGGCTTCCGAGAAGTGCGGTAAGGACGCTCACACAGACAAGAAGTTCAAGCTTGATAAAGAGTCTTCACTTGCACTTGCCAAGCTGTTTATGACACCTGAGAAAGACCTTGAGGGCAAAAAGATTAGCGACGTACTTCCTGATTCTTTCTGGAATACTAACTTCTGGCTTTATTGGCAGACCATGTTTGCGTTCCAAAGATGGTCCTCTGCTCTTGAGATGAAGCGCTATCTTTGCAGATTCTGTCACCATATTGACGGTCTGCCTGACTTTACTGCGCTGCGTTTTACCAAGTACAACCAGTATGAGAGCATGATTTTGCCGCTGGTCAGGTATCTTGAGAATCACGGTGTAAGCGTTGACTACGGTATGGACGTCAAGAACGTCATCATTAACGATACCAATGGTAAAAAGATAGCTACTCAAATTGTTTACGAGAAGAACGGCTCACAGCAAACCATTGATCTAACCGAAGACGATTTGGTGTTTATCACCAATGGCTGCTGCACCGATACCTCTTGCTATGGTGATCAAAATACTGCTCCTGACATCAGTAACGTCAGAAATGGCGTAGGAGAGTCCTGGGATCTGTGGAAGAATATCGCCGCTCAGGCCAAGCATGGTGAGTACGGCAATCCCGATAATTTCTGTAGTGATTTTGAGGCAACCAACTGGATGAGCGCCACTATCCAGACAAAAGACGAAGAGATTATCAAGAAGATTATTGGCGTCTGCAAGAGAGATCCAAGAGAAGGTAAGGTCACAACTGGCGGTATTGTAACCGTCAAAGATAGTACCGATAACTGGTACCTCTCGTGGACCATCAACCGTCAGCCACAGTTCAGGGCACAGGACAAGGACACTGTACTTATCTGGGTCTATGCACTGAGCACCAACAAGCCTGGTAACTTTGTAAAGAAGGCTATGCGTAACTGCACCGGTGAGGAAGTGTGCCAGGAGTGGCTCTATCACATTGGTGTTCCAACCAAGAAGATTGAGGACTGGGCCAAGAACCGCTGCAACACCACTACGTGCTTCATGCCTTACATCAACGCATTCTTCCAGCCAAGAAAGGCTGAGGATAGGCCGCTGGTTGTTCCTGAGGGATCTGTTAACTTTGCCTTTATTGGACAGTTTGCCGAGACTCCTCGCGACACCATCTTTACTACAGAGTACTCAATCCGCACTGGTATGGAGTCTGTCTACACGTTGATGGACGTTGATAGGGGCGTACCAGAGGTTTGGGGTTCTCAGTACGACATCAGAGAGCTTCTAAGGGCAACCTACTATGCTCTGGACAAGAAGACGCTTGATAAGGCGCCGCTCTCGTTCAAGGAGAAGATGCTCTTAAAGGTAGCTCTCAAGGCCGTCAAGGGCACTGATATTGAGCTGCTGCTAAGGAACAGCGGTCTGATCAAGTAGAAGTGCGGAGAAAACCGCAGAGTCAAAACGATTGACTACACGCGATTAGACACGTACAAGAAACACAAAAGTGGCTGCAGATGACACGTCAAATGCAGCCACTTTTTTACGATTCAGATATAACACTTAGAGATAAGACTATCTGTACTAGGTTGCATGCTCTGTAGACCTGTATCAATTAGCTAAAAATGTATGTGGCACAAACAGCGAGAAAACAAATTATAATTTGTAGCGACAAGAAAAATGTAATGGTTCTACATGCGACTTAAATCAAAATACAACACTATTTTGAGGAGATTATAAGATGAATGACTACTTAAAATTAAATCAAGATAGATGGAATAAGGTAAACAATGACTATACCGAACCACTAACGCATGAAGAATTAGAAGAAGCTAGAAACAGTCCAATTTCTGTTGCATTAACGGTCGGGAAAAAAGTTCCAACAGAATGGTTTGAAAAGGCCAACGGAAAAAAGATATTAGGCTTAGCTTGCGGTGGCGGACAACAGGGTCCCGTTTTTGCTGCTAAAGGCTATGACGTAACCATAATGGATTTTTCTACATCACAATTACAAAAAGACGAGATGGTTGCTAAAAGAGAAGGCTTAATGATCAATACCGTTCAAGCCGATATGACAAAGCCTTTTCCATTCAAAGACGAAACTTTCGATATTATTTTTAATCCAGTTTCGAATGTATACATTGAAGACTTAGAAAACATGTATAAAGAAGCCGCTCGCGTATTGAAAAAAGGCGGGCTGTTAATGGTCGGCTTCATGAATCCTTGGACGTACATGTATGACGATGACGTTGTATGGGACCACCCAGATGAGGAGTTGCTTTTAAAGTTTTCGATACCTTTTAATTCAAGAGAGCTTGAAGAGCAAGGCAAAATAACCATTAATCCAGCATATGGGTATGAATTTAGCCATACCTTAGAAGCTCAGATTAGAGGACAACTTAAAAATGGCCTTGCTATGATCGATTTTTATGAGTCGTGTGACAAAAGGAATCGATTATCACAGTATGGAAATGACTATATTGCCACGCTCTGTATCAAGCTCTAATCCTATAGAGTTCTCTTCAGGACAGACTGGACAACCTCAGAATCAAAGTCTCCCTGAGCCTCTGTGAGCGCCTCTAAGAGCTGAGCTACGCCTTCCTCATACACGCTAGGCAACAGATACTTCGAGACAGCCTTAGCCTCGTCAGTTCCGTTTTCCATGCAGCATGAGTGATGAGCAATCTTAAGAAGATCAAGATCGTTTTCGGAATCGCCGCACACAATAACTTCTTCTGGCTTAAGACCTATAGTCTCAATGAGCTTCTCGAATCCCTGTGCCTTATTCCAACCACGATAATTGATGTCAAACCAACCAATATAGGGAGAAACCAACTCAACCTCTGGAACTGCACTGGTAACAGCCTCATAGATTTCTTGCGCGCGCTTTTCATCTTGGGGTAAGAGAAGACCTCCCGCATACATAGGGATATCTTTTGGAACGGACTGCGGACCAAGCCCTGGCACAAAAGTGTTAAACGAGGCTGCAAGATGATCTACTACCTCTTGAGTGGTATCAACTATTTTCCAACAAGAGGTAAATGACGTGTCAAGAGGCTGCTCAAGCGGACCTTCTGCGTAATAGGTAAGTAGGCAATCCTGCATTGGAGAAATGACCTCATAGATCTTCTCCATCATCTCGTAAGTAAATTTTTTTGTGAAAATAAGCTTCCCGTTGAAGTAGAGAATCTTTCCACTTGAAAACACACCAGTGTCTGTCAGGGAAACGTCAGACTTTAGATAAGAAAGTGCATCATATACAGGTCTTCCGGTAGAAAGTCCAAACGCAATACCTGCGGCTTTAAGATTATTAATTGCCTGATGAGTTCTTTGTGAAATAGCTGGAGTGTCGGCAGGTTTTAACGTTTGGTCCATATCGGAAAGAACAAGCTTAATCATCAGGGCTCCCAAGATACGTGTGCTAAGTGAGTGTTTTGTTAATTCTACCAGCAAGAGTAGAGAAACGCATAAAAATTGCCGTTATTATTACGTTGTTAACTTAAAACTACGAGATTAGTAGAGGTCCATGAATATTTACGACCACTTTGCTCACGAGGATGAATATCCAGAGCTCAACATAGAGGCAATGTCTGAGAGACTTGCAAAGGCGCTGTCTTTTAAGACGGTGTATACCAACGCAGAGACAACCGATTGGTCTCAGTTTGACGCTCTTCAACAGCACATTGTTGATAGCTTCCCGTATGTTATGACCGCAGCCTCTAACGTTGAAGTGGTTGGCCACTCACTCCTCATTGAGATTCCGGGATCTAACCCTAAGCTTCCTGCATTGATGCTTATTGCTCACCAGGATGTAGTTCCTGTTGTTCCTGGTACAGAAGACGCATGGACGCACGACCCCTTTGGTGGAGATGTCGACGACACCTACGTTTGGGGACGTGGTGCGCTTGATATCAAAGACATGCTTATGGGCGAGCTTGAGGCACTTGAGTATCTGCTTTCACAGGGTTTCTCGCCAAGGCGCTCTATTTACCTGGCATTTGGCGAGGATGAAGAGGTCTTGAGCCACGGCGCCACTAGGCTTGCAGAGGTAATGGCCTCGCGAGAAATGCGTGCAGCTTGTCTCCTGGACGAGGGCACCACTACGTTTTTTGATGGCAGCGCTTACGGTGCGCCTGAGGCTACCGTGGCCGACATCTGCATCTCGCAAAAGGGCTTCTTGAACGTTAAGCTTACTGCGACTGGTCACGGCGGACATTCCTCTAATCCGTTTGGTGGAACTTCACTTGAGCATTTGAGCTGCGCACTTGCCGCTCTCTCTAAGGCTAAACCTCAACCTGAGCTTAATGACATTGTCAAAGAAACCTTCAAGGTTCTTGCGCCTGAAATCACCGAAGAGCCTTTTGCTTCGCTGGTACATGACGTAGATGCTAATGCAGATAAGATTGCTCTTGCCGCAGCTAAGATCAAGGAACTTTATCCGTTTGTTACCACCACGTACGCTTTCAACATGCTTGAGGGTTCAAGTAGTGCGGCTAACGTTATGCCTGGTAATGTCAGCGCAACCATCAACATAAGACTGCTTCCTGGTGTAAGCGTTGAAAAAACCGTTGAACACATAAAACAGGTGGTAGCTCAGGTTGACCCTTCCATTGAGGTTGAGGCATTGCATTCCACTCCCGCGGGAAGAATTGATTCTCCAGCTGGCGCTGGATATCAAGAGCTCAAAGCCATTATGGAGCACTACCATCCAGGCGTTACCTTTGTTCCGTCCTTTGTGTGTGGTGGCACCGACTCTGTCCGATACGAGGGAATTTGCGATTCTATTCTGCGCATTTGTCCTTTTAGGCCAACACCAGAAGACGAGGCAAACGGTGTTCATGGCATTGACGAGCGTATCGAGAAACGCGTGTATGCTCAGGGCGTCCGCGTTCTTGTGTCCTTTGTTAAACAAATGTGCCAATAATTTGCTATCGCGCAACTTACGTTAAAATAGACGCATGTTATGTTCTACAAAAAGGGGAGAGAAACGTTGCAAACTAGGCAGCAGTTAGCTAATCAAGTAGCATCCCAAATTAAAGAAGCAGCAGACGCCGATGCAGCAAAAGCGCAGGCAGAGGGAACTATTACTGATCCAGTTGGTAGTTCCAACAATCCTTCTAACGCTATTTTTACTGTTGCAAACGTCATTACTTTTTGCAGATTGATTCTTACGATTGTCTTTCTTGTGCTCTTCTCAACAGGTGGAAATCGTTGGGTAGCACTTGGCTGTTATGTAACTGCAGCTGTTACTGACTTCCTTGACGGCCAGATTGCTCGTAGAACGCAAACCGTCAGCTGGCTGGGAAAAATCATGGATCCTATCATGGACCGAGTCCTTCTTATCACAGGCGTTCTTGGCCTCTTGATTATTGGTGAGCTTCCTCTCTGGATCCCGCTGTTTGTTATTGGTCGAGACGTTTACCTTACTCTTGGCGCTCTTGCTGTTCGCAAATTCCGCAGGCGTCCTATTGATGTTGTCTTTGTAGGTAAAACTGCAACTGCCTTTTTGATGACTGGTTTTAGCCTGCTTCTTCTGGGCATTCCAGTTGTATCCGGCCTTGGCCTGGTCAACGTCAGTTGGCTTCCAGGTCTTAACTCTGAGAGCAGCGCACTGGGTATCTTCTTTGTGTATATAGGAATTGTTTTCTCGGCAATTACTGCAATTGTTTATACTGGTGAAGCGGCTAAAATAGTTAAAGATAGTAAAAACACTCAAGCATAAGTTAGGTTGTTTATGACTTTCCTTAAGCACAACCATGTTTCTTTGCGCCAGCTCTCTTATAAGACGCTGGCTTTTCTTGTTAGCTTGCTGCTTGTTTTTGTTTTAGCTGCTCCTTTTGCTCCTGCAACTACGGTTTTGGCTGAAAATACCTCTTCTCACAAGTCTTCTGTAACAGATGAGCCAAAACTTACTGAGGCAACTACCGCCATTGTTACTGATGCTCAAGGAAACGTTCTCTGGAGCAAAAATCCAGATCAAGAGCTTCCTATGGCATCCATTACCAAGGTTATGACCGCAATTGTTGCGCTTGATTCGGGCGTCAATCTTGATGAGCCCTGCAAGATCTCCGTTCCAGATCTTGAAGAGGGATCGCAAGTAGCGGGCTTGACCTCGGACGATACTCCAACACTTAGACAGCTCATTATGATGATGCTGGTGTATTCGGCAAACGATGCGGCTTATAACATTGCCATTAACGTATCTGGCTCTCAGCAGGCCTTTGTTGATCAAATGAACAAGAAAGCCGCTGAAATTGGCATGACTCACACGCAATTTCAGAACCCACATGGCCTCGATGCTGATGGCCACTATTCAACGGCGCGAGACCTTGCTCTGATGGGACGCTATGCGCGCGAGCACTATCCACTCATCGCAAGCGCAGTGCACACCAGGTCATATACTACAACGGTAGGAGGGGAGCAGCGCACGTTCCACTCAACCGATGACCTTATGGACACCTACCGAGGTCTTCTCGGCATTAAAACAGGTGCTGAAGACTCTGGTACTGCCTTCTTGGGCGCTTCAAAGCGTGGAAACATTACGCTCTACACCTGCGTGCTTGGTTGCGAGACTACACAAGGTCGTTTTGACGATACCGCCATTCTGATGAACTGGGCTTATCGTAATTACAATCGCGTAAGCATCCAGCGAACCGACCAGATTGTGCAGATTCGTACGAGTGAGGACAACTTCTTGCTCTCTGCAGTGGTTAAACCATCAACTTCTACCACGTATATGGCATGGCCTGGCTCTAAAGACTTCACCTACCAGACCTCCATGCTTTCTCCCAACTATCCAGTAGCTAACAACCAGCTGATTTCTTCAACTGACTGGTCCCAAGATTCCGCACAGGTAGGCACCACCATTACCCAGGCACATCTGACGCTGTGGACTATTCCGGCCTACAACCTCTTTGACCTGTATTCGGTTGCTCCGTATCTCTTTGGGAGAAACTAATGTCTGAGCAGAAACGCTCTATCCTTCATACCGAGCTTGAGTATCTTGGCGCACAATTCTCAACCTCAACTGAAGGCTTCAACTTAGCCCAATCTTTCTATGGCGAGAAACCCCTTGAGGACGCTCTGAAAGATTGTTCTCTTATTGACCTGAGTGGTATCGGCTACACGCTGGTGAGTGGTACATCAGCTCAAAATTTTGTGGAAGCTGTCTTTGCAGGTAAACAGCTTGAGGTAGGAGAGACTTCATTTGAGTGTGCACTTACGGGAGACGGATCTCTGTCTTCCATCGGTCTTCTCGCGCGCTCTGGTCAAAACGAGTACGTGGTACTTGATGCATCTGAGCGCTCTCTTGTTCTAGACGAGTGGCTTTCTATCATTGCATCAGTCGAGCAAAACGATGTAGCTCCTTATGCAGAAGTGTCTTTGGAAGATGCAACTCCACTGCTTACACCGCTTCTTCTTGCTGGTAAAAAGGCCAAGAAGGTCCTTATGGACTACCTGGGAGAACAGAAGCTTCCAGAAGACTCAAAGCTTTGCAATCTTATGCTTGACCAAACAATCCCAGCACTTGTAGCCAATGTTTCAACCAAGAAAGTTCCCGCCTATCTGGTTATGGTTCCACCAGTACATACGGTAATTCTTTTTAGAAGCTTGCTTTCTTTTGAGACAGTTCATCCTCTTGGCCATAAGCAGCTCATTGAAGGTCTAAAAACATATCTTCCATGGTTTTCAGAACTTGCAAGTAACACTAAAGTGGTAGTAGCTAAAGATAAACTTAAGGGTTGGGGTTTACTCAGAGTTTCTGATGATTTCATTGGCGCAAGGGGTGATCTTCTATGAAATATGCAATTAATGCAGTAGGTGTTCCCGCTCCTATGGGACCATACTCTCAGGGTACTACTGCAGGTAGATTGGTATTTGTAACTGGTCAAATTGCGGTCTCTGCAGAAGACCCAAAGGAGCTAATAGATGGAGGAATTGAAGAGCAGACTACTCGTGTCATTCATCTTGCTCAGTCAATTCTGGCAGAGGCAGGATGCACCCTTTCTGATGTAGCTCAGACAACTATCTACCTTGCTGATATCAATGATTTGCCTAAGGTAAACGAGATTTATAGGCAGTACTTTGTTCTTCCTGCACCTGGCAGGGCAGTTGTTGAGGTTTCTGCGTTGCCTCTTGGTGCGCTCATCGAAATGGACTGCATTGCTTGTCGTTAAGCGTTATTATTATCTTGTAACCAAATTAAGGAGAAACCATGTCAACTGACGACATCAAACAGCAGTCACCAGACTCAACAGAGATTTTCCGCATGCCATCAGCTGACGCTACGGTTCCAGACCTTATGGCTCAACAAAAGCCAGCTCATCCTGTCCTTACTATTGTTAAGGGACCACAGACTGGTCAAACTTTTGAGCTCAATCTCCCACAGATTTCTCTTGGTAGAGACCCAAAGAGCAGCGTTTTCTTAAATGACATGACAGTTTCTAGAAATCATGCCACCATTGACCTTTCAAATCTTGCGCTTGGTTACGCAACTATTGAGGACCTTGATTCTCTCAATGGTACTTGGGTTGATGGCGCCATCATTAACAAAGCTACACTGCGTGACGGTTCAACCATTCAGATTGGCACCTTCCGCATGGTCTTCCACACCAGTAGAGTTTCAGCTTAAGGTTAAAGGATAGCTTTATGGCTGATTCAGGCTTTCTTACCATTGGTAAAGTAGTCAAAAAATTACAGACTCTCTATCCTGACTTGAGTGTTTCTAAAGTTAGATATCTGCAGGATGAGGGACTGCTTACTCCTACCAGAACTGCTGGTGGTTATCGTCTGTATTCCCAAAAAGATGTTAAGCGACTTGAGACTATTCTGTATCTGCAGAAAAGCCGTTTTATGCCGCTCTCAGTTATTAAAGAAGAGCTTGATAGACAAGATAAAAACCCTGAAGCTGAACAACATGTCCAGGTTCAGGCTGACGAGGCAAGCGTATCTGATGCTCAGGCTACACCTGAAGATCAAAGTTCTTCTCGCCAGGCTCAACCACAGCTTGATGGAAAGCAAGTGTCTCAGGCAATTCTTGGTGCCACGCATGCTGATGCGATAGTGGTACCTGTAGATGACCCTGAGGTTGTTCAGAAATATCACGCTATTGATCGCATCCCAGAAATTGTGGGATGCTCTGTAGGCTTTGTTCGTCAGCTTTCCGAAGCAGGCGTTATTGCTTTAAAGCGCTCTCCTCATGGTAGAGACCTTGTAGATGGCAAGGATTTAACGCTGATTCGCCTTTGTAGTGAGCTTCGTCACTTTGGTTTTGAGCCCAAGAACCTGCGTCAATACGTTATGGCTGCAAACCGAGAATCTAGCATGTTTGCCAAGTCACTTGTCGTATATGCTAAAAAAGGCGGGGGAGTTGAAGTTGACCATACTGACGAGACTCGTCAGAAGTTTATGGCTGCTCTGACCCGCATGTTAGGCCTCACCAATGCGGTTAGAAATGAACTTATCACTAAATTAGTTCGTGAATCTTTTAAGGATATGCATCTAGACGAGTAATCTAGGTATATATAACTATTCATTGATTTTGATTTTGAATGTGAGGACATTGTGTCTACGTATGATTATGAGAGTCATATCATTAGCATTCCTGATTATCCAGAGCCAGGCGTTATCTTTAAAGATGTAACTCCACTTTTTAAAGATCCTGAGTGCTTCCACGCAGTTGTTGATGACATTGCAGAGCACTTTGCTGATGCAGGAATCACCAAGGTTATTGGTGCTGAGGCTCGTGGTTTTCTTGTTGGAACCCCTGTAGCCTACAAACTGGGTGCAGGCTTTGTTCCTGCTCGTAAGCCAGGCAAACTGCCTCGTGAGGTCTACGCACAGGCTTATGACCTGGAGTACGGTACCAGCGAGCTTCAGATTCACACCGATGCACTTACCCCAGATGACGTAGTTCTTATTGCTGATGACCTGGTTGCTACTGGCGGCACCTGCGTTGCTTGTGCACAACTTGCCGAGAAGGCCGGTGCAAAAGTAGCTGGCTTTGCATTTGCGCTTGAGCTTTGCTACCTACACCCAAGGGAGATTATTGGCAAGTGCTTTGACCAAGAGGTCTACACCCTTATCAAGGTTCAATAAGCTTAATCACTTACATCAGACTTACTTTAACCTGACAATTTTGGCTGACAAGACTACGTGCTTGTCGGCCATTTGTCTTATTTACATAAGCATTTTGTTAATCACCGTAAACTTGTTTGCAATACATAGAATTTCTCCATAATTGCAGGTCAAGTATAAATTTATGCAATGATATTTACCTATTCCGCATCAAATAGCTGCATAAATGTTCTTTGAAATTTGTATGAGATGACATTTTCGGGGTAAAATATTCAAATACTCGATAGGGTAGCTTCCTGTTTACACGGGTTTCTCGCCAAGAAATCGGCGAGTTGACTTTGATTTTTTATCAAATGAGCTATCCTAGATGGCAAAGCAAAGCAACACGTTGCCCAATTGATTTCGTGCTTTGCGGAAGGAGCTTATATGTCACAGCGCCGATCTTTCACAAGACGAGACGCTCTCTTATTTGCAGGTCTTGGTGTAGCTGCTACGCTGCTTACCCCAGCCAGGCTATTCGCAGACCCACAAAGCGATCTTGAGGCCGCATCTGCCCAGCTAGACTCACTTGGTGCAGCTCTTGCAGAGGCCATGGATAACCTTAACGAGAAAACCTATGCACTTGACGCCACCAACAACAAGATTGGTGAAGTTCAGGAGCAGATTGCAGAGACTACAGACCAGCTCAACAAGCAGCGTCTTGTCCTTTCTGCAGCAATGAAGAGTGCTTATAAGGCGGGTCCACAGGAGACTTTGGACTTCCTTCTTGGAGCATCCAGCCCAGAGGACTTTGTCAGCCGTGTCTACTATATGGACCGCACCAGCAAGCAGGAGGCTGACTCCATCAATACCGTCAAGGCTCTTGGCGATCAGCTTCAGGCTCAACAGCTTGAGCTTCAGGCTGAGCAGGAGAACCTCCAGGCTCAGGTCGCTGAGATGAAGACAACTGCAGATAGTCTTCAGAGCCAGGTTGCAGAAGCTAAGGCTTACTACGACTCCCTTGATGCAGAGGTAAAAGCACAGCTTGCTGCTCAGGAGGCTGCATCGGCTAACAACAACGTTGCTTATGCAATTGAGACTGTTACCCGTGAGACTCCATCTACCAGCTCTGAGTCTAACGACAGCTCTTCCAATGATTCTAGCTCCAGCTCTTCAAGTTCAAGCAGTTCGAGCAGCTCTAGCAGTAGTTCTAACAGTAGCTCTAACTCTGGCGGCGGATCTTACTCCGGTGGTGGCGGTGGTTACCCAGCTGCAGGCGGCGGCGTTGCTACTGCCTATGCATGCATTGGTTATCCATACGTCTGGGGCGGAGCTTCTCCTGCTTCCGGCTTTGACTGTGGTGGCTTGATTTACTACTGCTTCCTCGGCTATCGTGCAGGTACCGCAGGAACCATCGGCCGTGCTATTCGCGCTGCTGGTAACTGGCATGATTCCATGGACGAGCTCAACTACGGAGACATCATCTTCACTCGTGCAGGCTATGAGCACGTCGGAATTTACATTGGCGGCGGCCGCATGATTCACGCAGCTAACGAATCCGTCGGTGTTATCGAGGGTCCTGTTTATGCTTGCTATGGTGGAGGACCATTCTCTGGTTAACCAATAGCCAAGCGCACGTCCTCCGCTCGTACAATTTTCTGTACAAACTTTTAACTACACGCACGTAAAGTCGTACAATATTCAAGTACGCTTTACGTGCTTTTTATTAACCAAAAACTGCTAGGGGAGATTGTGGCGTTTCATCTCAAACATAAGACAAACGTTATTGAGCGTCACTTTTCTCGTAGGTTTCAGGTAGCTCTTATTGGAGAAGGCCTGCTTGTTGGCCTAATGGGTGGCGGCGTTGTCACGCTGTATCGCCTTTGTCTTTCTTTTGCAGAAGCTCAAATGCGCTCCATTACTCAATCAATCGCAGGTAATTGGTTTTATATGGCTCTCTGGTTTGGTGTTCTGATTATTCTTATGGCGGCCGTTTGCCTACTCATGAAGTTTGAACCTTACACCGCTGGCTCTGGAATCCCTCAGACCAATGCTGAGGTCATGGGATCTGCCGATATGCCTTGGTATCGAGTTCTTCCTGTTAAGTTCATTCAAGGCGTCCTGGTGGCTTTTGGTGGCCTCTCTATGGGTCGAGAAGGTCCATCAGTCCAGTTAGGCGCTGTTTCTGGTAAAGCGGTCTCAAAATTCCTTAAACGCAAAAGGGGAGAAGAACGTCTTCTGGTAACCTGTGGCGCTGCTGCGGGTATGTCAGCCGCTTTTCATGCCCCTCTCACCGGCACACTTTTTGCTATCGAAGAGATCCAAAAGGAGTTTCATGCTCCACTGATTATCTCGGCAATGACCGCATCAGTAGGCGCTGACTTCCTGGTTTCTAACGTCCTTGGTATGAAGCCTGTCCTTCAGCTTCCTTACGTAGCACCATTACCTCATGTCGACTTTGCATTTGTTCTTATCGTCGGTTTTATCTGTGGTTTATTAGGAGCGCTCCACAATAAGGGAATGTTCTTTGCCCAGGGGCTGTACAAAAAGATAACTAAGTTTGTGCCTTTCTCGAGGCTCATTATTCCATTCATGCTAGCTGGTATTATGGCTTTTATCTGGCCAGATCTTCTTTGTGGCGGCGACGCCATTATCGAGAAAATCAAAGAGCCAGCAACGCTCACTGAACTCATGGTTATAGCGCTTTTACTGGGCAAATACTTCTTTACCACAACATGTTTTGCTGCTGGAACGCCTGGCGGAACTCTCTTTCCAATGGTTGTTATGGGAACACTTGTTGGAACACTGTTTGCCCTGGTAGCAACCCATATTTTTGGTATTCCCATGGCGTATGCACCAAACTTTATTGCCATGGGCGTCGCAGGTATTTTTGCAGGAGCTGTAAGGGCGCCTGTTACCGGAGTAGTGCTTATTTTTGAGCTCACAGGTTCTCTTGAGGCTCTTATGGCTATGTCTGCAGTTGCAATTGTGTCCTACGTAACCGCAAATATCCTACGTGTTGACCCATTCTACGAGCACTTACTTGCAGAATTCTTGGCTTCTCAGCAAGGGGAGTCTAAACCAACACTTGATTCTGGCGAGAAAATCCTTCATGAGTTCACTATTGGCCAAGGAAGTCCCGTTGAGGGCAAATTGCTCCAAGATATCCCATGGCCTGACAAAGTGAGGGTTGTAACTATTGATCGTGCGGGCTTGGAGATTATTCCAACCGGCCAAACTGAATTGATGGCACTGGACAAGATTCTTGTAATTTTTGATGAGATGTATGAAAGCGACGTCATGATTAAATTGAATGTCATGACCGACTCATCAGTATAGCGCTTATCGCTGTTCGCACACGATACAGTAAAGGAGAGGGGCTCAAAATCCTTCTCCTTTTTCTTCAACTCATTAGTTTACATAATATCGATTATCAGACTTTTATATATGAGAACGGAATTTAGAGGTCTTATACGTCTATATATCTAGAGTACTTTATCTTGCATCGGCTTTCATATCCTACGTCTCATTACTTCAAAATTTGAGCCTCTGAGAGCCGTTTTAAGCCACGTTTTTACTTTGTCATGAGTAATTACACCTCTAGTAATTTAGGTCTTACAAAGGTGCCTAGATTACATAGCCTTTTTGTTCGGATTTCTGTGCTAACTACTTACAGATAAGTCATCAATGCCAGACATTCGTCGCACTCTACAACTTCTTTGTACGGAGAAATTCTAAGATCTAATTTTTTATTTCTCTAATGAATTCAGCTTGAATTTGAAAACGCTTTACGTCCATTTATTCATTCAAATTGATTTCTAACCTAGATACCCAGATGCCTTGATTTTGACTTTCCTAGATGGTTGAATCTAATTGGTATTTCTCGTAACCTAGTCCATCTCATTCATTTTTAACCTACTACTCCCCTTTTTTGATTAAAACAAGCAATCTACCAGCATAAATACATAAAACTGCAGGTAAACAAGGTGTGATTGTTACAAAATACACAAATCATTGCAATAAAGGCTGGATTGAATTTCAACTAGACTAATATTCTTAAAACTCGAAGGTTAAGGAATTACATGAAGATCGCTCTTATTAAACCAAGCGAAGAAAATAAATCCAAGCTCATAGAGATGCTTGATGAGTGGAAACATGATATCGAGACAAATCATACAAATCCATCTCCAAGACGCATTTTTAGATTTGATCACCATGACTTTACAAACTATCTAGAACAACTAGACGAAAAGGAACCAGTTCCAGCTGGTCGAGTGCCTACAACAACCCTCTTTTGCTATGACTACGATAAAGACATTTTTGTTGGAGCTGTAAATATTCGCCATTGCCTTGATGATGGACTTCTACATAGTGGTGGACATATTGGTGATGGAATTCGACCAAGTGAGAGAAGAAAAGGCTATGCTACAGCAATGATTGCGCTTGCGCTCAAAGAATGCAAGAAACTTGGCATCGAGCGTGTTCTTATGTGCTGTCGTAAAGATAATATCGGCTCGGCAAAGTCTATTATCAATAACGGCGGAATACTCGAAAACGAAGTCTTTGATGAGGACAATGTGCTTACGCAAAGATATTGGATTGACCTTTAGCAGTTCTTCTCGCCAAAGAAATAATAAGGGGACCGTAATTGTTTGCGGTCCCCTTTTAGTATCAAAAGTTAAAGCTTCTTATCGAGAAACTCTTAGCCCTCAACAGGCTGTCCAAGATAGGATGCTACAGAAGTTGCAGCAATAGCACCGTCTGCAGCTGCAGTAATAATCTGACGCAGTGGCTTCTTGTTGAGGTCTCCTGCAGTAAAGAGGCCAGGTGTCTTGGTAGCCATACGCTCGTCAGCAAGGACATATCCCTGCTCATCAAGATCTACAAGGTCTGTTAAAAGCTCAGTTGAAGGCACGCGACCTACCAAGACAAAGACACCAAAGCTACCCTCATCAAAGGTTTCTGTGTGCTCTTCTCCCGTCTGGTTATTGCGGAAGGTGATGGAAGTAAGCAAATCGTTACCATCAACTGCAGTGATGCTGGTCAGATAACGAATCTCTGTCTTAGGATTCTCCTCAAACTGCTTAATTGCAGTTGCGTTAGCTCTGAGGTGATCCTTGCGGACAATAAGAGTTACTTTGTCAGCAAAACGAGCCAGGAACTGAGACTCCTCTACAGCGGTGTTGCCGCCGCCGATAACAAATACCTGCTTACCGCGATAGAACATTCCATCGCAGGTAGCGCAATAAGAAACACCCTTGCCAGTGAATTTCTCTTCGTTGGTAAAGCCAGCATGACGAGGATTAGCGCCGCCAGAAACAATGACAGCCTTTGCGTGATATGTTCCCTCAGAAGACTCCAACACAAAGAGGTTAGTCTCTGGATCCTTAACAATAGAAAGGACATTGGCCATAACAATCTCTGCGCCGAGGTCTGTAGCCTGCTTCTGAAGAGTATCGGTAATAGTGAAGCCATCAGTGTTTGGCATACCAGGATAATTTTCAACCTCAGTTGTGGTGATGACCTGGCCACCTACCGCCTGTTTCTCTAAAACAACAGTATCGAGGAGAGCGCGCTTTGCATAAATTGCTGCTGAAAGTCCTGCAGGACCACCACCAACAATCACAAGGTCTTTAGTAATAACATCTGCCATGATTGGCTCCAATCGTATAAATCGTAACTGGCTTTGTTATACCCTACTGGTGACAATCATTATCAGTTATCTCTAAAAAATAGATTGCACACAATCTATTCACAAATAAAAAAGAAGCGCGTCAAGACCCCCATCTTGAACGCGCTCCCCTAATACTAAAAGCTAGTTAGCAATGATGAAGTAAGCAACAAACGCAAGAGTTGCAACCCACATCAGAGGCTTAACCTTCTTAACGTTACCGGTTACAAGTGCAACAACAACGTAGAAGATGAAGCCAAAACCAATGCCGTCAGAGATTGAATAAGTCATTGGAATACCCGCGATAACCATGAATGCTGGGAAGCCCTCAAGAAGATCATTCCAATCAATCTCGGTAACCTCAGACATCATCAGGAAGCCAACAAGGACCAGTGCGCCACAAGTTGCTGCAGAGCTGACGATAGAAATGAGAGGTGCAATAAATGCTGCTGCAATAAAGAGCAGACCAGTGAAAATAGAAGAAAGACCAGTACGACCGCCGTCAGCAGCGCCGGATGCGGACTCGATGAATGTGGTAATGGAAGAAGCACCAAAGAAACCACCTGCAGCTGCAGCAGCAGAGTCAACAATGAGGATCTGCTTGATGTCCTTGACGTTGCCGTCCTCAGTGAGGAAGTCTCCCTGCTTAGCAATGGCCATAGCAGAGCCCATGGTGTCAAAGAAGTCAGACATCATCAAAGAGAATGCAAAGACAAGAAGAACTGGCGTTGTCAGAGCCTTAACAATACCCATAACACCAGCACTATCAGTCAAGAATGGTGCACCAAAGGTGGAGAAATCAAGACCAGAAACAATACCTGTAGGGCTTGCGGTAACACCAAGTGGAATACCAGCAAGTACGGCAAGAATAATGCCGATAAGCAGGGAGCCCTTAACACGAGCAGAGTAAAGAACAACGGTTGCAACAATGGAAATTACACCAACAATAAAGGTTGGAGAGAAAATATCGCCAAGAGCAACAAGTGTGGACTCATTAGCAACGATAATACCGCTGTTCTTGAGACCAATCATAGCAATAAAAAGACCTAGGCCAACAGAGATTGCGTGGCGTAGGTTTACAGGGATTGCATCCATGATTGCTTCACGAAGGCCGCAGAGAACTAAAAGAAGAATAGCAATTCCTTCAATGAAGATAACTGCCATTGATGCGCGCCAATCTCCACCAGTAATTGGAGTGAGAGAGAAAGCTACAACAGCGTTTACACCCATACCAGATGCGCAAGCAAGTGGACGGTTAGAGAACAGACCCATCAAAATGGTCATGATGCCGCCACCAAGACAGGTAGCAGTAATAGCTGCCGAAATTGGAACTCCTGCAGCAGCGAGAAGAGCTGGGTTTACTGCAATGATGTATGCCATTGCGAGGAATGTTGTAATTCCAGCCCTAAATTCTTGAGCGGGATTACTGCCACGCTCAGCTACCTTAAAGAACTTCTCCATTAAGCTCTTCCTTCCTAAAGAGACTTTTCCTTTATGCAAACGCCGCAGCGCTTATCACCAAAATAAGAAATTACTGAACTCCGCTTGAACCAAATCCACCGGCGCCGCGATCGGTCTGATCAAGCTCATCAACTTCAACAAGCTGTACAACTGGAACTTGCTGAATTACAAGCTGTGCAATGCGCTCGCCGCGCTCAATATGAATAGTTTCTTTACTATCAAGATTAATGGCGCAAACTTTAAGCTCTCCACGATAATGAGCGTCAATTAGTCCAGGAGTATTTGCCATAGAAAGGCCTTTCTTAAGGGCAAGGCCGCTTCTTGGCTGAACAAATCCTGCATAGCCATCAGGAATTGCAATAGCTAAACCAGTAGAAATAAGTTTACGCTCAAAAGGAGCAAGATCAACATCTTCAGCACTTCTAAGATCTAATCCAGCATCTCCGGTATAAGCGTACGAAGGAAGTTCGACCGTAGGATCAAGGCGTTTAATAGGTAGCTGGATGTCAAAATTGCTCATTAATTCAGGCTCCTTAATTCTGCACTAAATTCATCAACATCTTTAAAGTCTCTATAGACAGAAGCAAACCTAATGTATGCAACTTTATCAAGCATAACCAGGTTTTTAAGCACAATGCTTCCAAGGTCTTCAGATTTAATCTCGTATTGACCTTTGTCTCTAATCTGAGACTCAATTCCATCAATAAAATGATCAAGAGAAGCAACAGAGATATCTCTCTTTACTGTTGCAGCAACAAGGCCTCTCATGAGCTTCTGTCTATCAAAAGGCTCCTTATGACCGTCTTTCTTCACAACGGTGATAGGAATCTCTTCTAAGCGCTCATAGGTTGTAAAACGAAACTTACAGGACATGCACTCGCGACGCCTTCTAATGGCATCGTTATTCTCGGATGAGCGAGAATCAATAACCTTTGACTCTTCGTGACCGCATTTTGGACAACGCATGGAATCCCCTTTTTTCGTATAAAAGGAAGATACCATTTTACGCAGGTATTAAGTGTTATCAACACAGAATTCCGAGAGAAATTTACATAAATATTTACTATTTAGATACAGAAGGAATCTCTAGAGTTTGTCCAGTTCTTAAAAGAGAAGAATCAAGATTATTTTTTTCTCTAATCCAACTTACTTGTTGCTCTGTAGAGACACCCTCAATAGGATTGCTCTCTGCAATTGTCCACAGCGTGTCATTGCTATGAACGGTAATTGTTTGTGAAGCGCTATCCATTACAGATGTAGCAAATGAATTGAGAGCAGTTGTGCGAAGAAAAGAAACCGCAAACATCAAAACAAACGATGCTGTAATAATAAGTCCAGCAACAAGAGCTTCTTTATTTGTTAGTGTCTTGACGTAAGAAACTTCCTCACGCTGAGGTGCAACAGATACTTTCTTTGCTCCGCCGTTAATTAACTTAAATGCAGGCTTATAAGAAGCAAGAGCTGAAGTTCCGCTAACCTGATACATCTTTGACTGATACATACGCCTCATATCATTTCCTTCCGTAATAGTTTTTACGGAACTAGTTATATCTAATACACCGGACAAAAAGTCTTGTCCGAACGTTTGTACTAATAATATTTAGTACGTTTGTTCGTGTCAAGAAAAAAAATAGAACATTCGTTTGATTATTTTTTAGAACACGTGTATTATTATTAAAAAGAAAAAGGAGGCTCATATGCCAAAGGGCAAACTCAGCAAGCGTCAAGCAGCAATTTATGAATACATCTGTTCTTACACAGATCAACATGGATATCCCCCTTCAGTAAGAGAGATTGGTGCTGCCGTTAATCTTGCATCTCCTTCAACTGTCCACATGCATTTAAAAGTTCTTGAGCAGTTCGGACTTATTGATAGAGACCCAAAGAAGCCTCGTACTATGAAAATTGTTCCTCAGGCTTCTAACACTTCTGATACAGCAAAGCTTGCCCCCGTTACTCAAGACGTAGCTAATAATGTCATTAGTCTTCCTCTTGTAGGACGTGTTGCTGCTGGTACTCCTATTCTTGCTGAGCAAAACGTAGAAGAATCTCTATCTCTTCCAACTAGCATTGTTGGGGATTCAAGTTCTTTCATTCTTCGTGTTCGCGGAGAATCAATGATCAATGCTGGTATTTTTGACGGCGATTATATTGTTGTAAAAGAGCAGCAAGATGCCCATGATGGAGAAATTGTTGTTGCTCTTATTGATGATTCTGCAACAGTTAAAACGTTCTACAGAGAAAACGATCGCATTCGTCTTCAACCAGAAAATGACTTTATGGAGCCAATCTACGTACAAAATCCTGTCATTTTAGGTAGGGTTACTGCACTTATTAGATCAATCTCTTAGTCATATTATGGGTGCTGAGTTAAGACAAACCAAAGGGAGAATAACGTTTTTTGACACTATACGAGGTATCTCGGTAGTTTCAATGATTCTGTTTCACTTTACCTATGATTTGTTCTTTATCTCGCACGTTAAGCTTACGTGGTTTACACCTCTGCTTATGCAAATCTGGATACCATCAATCTCATATCCTTTTATTTTTATTGCTGGTTGTATGTGCGCCTTCTCTAAAGATTCTTTTAAGCGTACAGGAGTTTATGGTCTTGTAGCCTTAGCAATATTTGCAGCAACTACCTTTGCAAAAGTTGATACTCCCATTACGTTTGGAATCTTCTTTTGTATGGCCTCATGCACCTTGGTAGAAGCTCTTATTTCACGTTTCGCTGTTCCACCAAAAGGATATGCAGCAGCAGTTCTTTTGCTTTTAATTTTTGTTGTTTGCATTCCAATTTCTAGTGGCCATATTGGTATAGGCAACATGGTTATCTCGTTACCTAAAGAGTTATACCAAACACCATATTTGGCCTGGGCTGGATTTCCTTCTCCATCTTTTTCATCAGGAGATTACTACCCGTTACTCCCCTATTTGTTCTTGTATTTAAGTGGTGCTGCTTTTAATAGACAGTTTAAAGAAGCTGGATATCCCAATTGGATGAAAAGGTTCTCTCTTCCCCTCATAACAGAGATGGGAAGACATTCGCTTCTTATTTACCTTTTACATCAACCAATTTTGCTGCTTATTGCATTATTTGTCAGCCAGAATATCGTCTTCTGACACCACGTACGGCTCTAAAAGTGCCTGCATATACGTGTCGGCTTTAACTGACAGTAAAAGACCTTCAGCAACATATTGCTCGTGCAAAAGCTGGCATCTCTCATGAACAGACTTAACAAGAGCGCCTTTGTTGAACGGAATAAGTGCACTTACCACCTTGTCGCCGGCGCTAGCTATTTCTTGAATCTTGTGCAGAAGGCCGTTAATGCCCATACCTTCCTGAGCAGAAATAAATACAGCATCTGGATAGAGTGCTCTGAGCATTTGAAGCTCTTGGTCATCAAGTAGGTCAATCTTATTTAATACAAGAATCTGATCACTTTTATCAGCCTCGATGTCTTTCAAAATACTACGAACAACTGCTATTTCTTTAGAAAGATTCTTGTCAGTTGCATCTGCAACCAACAGAAGAAGATCAGCTTCTTTAGATTCAACCAGCGTAGATTTAAACGACTCAATCAGATTTGTAGGAAGCTTTTGAATAAATCCAACGGTATCGGTAAGAACAATCTTTCTTCCTTCATCAAGAGAAAGTGCTCTGGTAGTTGGATCAAGAGTTGCAAAGAGCTCGTCTTTTGCGTATACATCTGCTCCAGTTAACTGGTTTAAAAGCGTTGATTTACCGGCGTTGGTATAGCCAACCAGAGAGACGCTAAACGTTCCAGAATTCCATCTGGACTTAGACTGAACTTCTCGCCTTAGGCCTAGCTGCTTGAGCTCATTTTTAAGGGTTGAAATGCGCTTTCTAATAAGACGTCGGTCAACCTCAAGCTGACTCTCACCCTGGCCAAAGCGACTACCAATACCACCGCGAGTTTGCTCGCCCACCAGGTGACTCCACATGCCGCGGAGCCTTGGAAGTACGTACTGAAGCTGTGCGAGCTGCACCTGAAGACGGCCCTCTTTGGTACGTGCATGAATACCAAAAATATCAAGAATAAGCGCTGTTCGGTCTATGACTTTAACAGGCTCGCCAAGCAATTTTTCTAGATTAGATTGCTGAGACGGCGTGAGCTCATCATCAAAGATGACCACGTCAGTGCTAGTGTTTCTTACCAGGGAAACAAGCTCTTCCGTTTTGCCCTTGCCGATAAACGTTTTTGGAATGGGTGAGTCAAGTTTCTGTGTTAAACGCATAAAGACTTCAGCGCCATCGGTTTGTGCGAGGCGCTCAAGCTCGTCCATTGATTCTTCAAGCGACCAATCGCTTTTACCACAATCAACGCCTACAAGAATTGCTCGTTCAACTTTAGGAGCGGTATCAAATGGAACAAAACGACCCATAAACTCCCCATCTAAGACAAGGTAAATACGTTAGTTTTGATGCGTCTTACTGGCATTGTACGTCAAAATGATGCGCAAGAATCAGCTTGAAGGCTTCCTCAGGCGAAAGCTGATCCATATCAAGCCATCTGACACGACCATCTCGTTTAAGCCAAGAAATCTGTCGCTTAGCATACTGCCTAGTGTGCTGCTTAATAAGCTCACACGTTTGCTCAAGCGATTGCTCTCCAGCAAAGTACGCAAAGAACTCTTTGTAGCCAATTGCCTGCCCAGCCGTGCAATTTTCAGAGAGACCGGACTCAATAAGCGTTTGAACCTCTTCAACTAGTCCTTGCTCAAACATAAGGTCAACTCGGAGGTTTATTCGCTCATAAAGACGCTGACGATCCATCGTAAGACCCCATATCTGGGCGTCAAAGTACGGTGTGTGAGCCTTTAGACCCTCATGATGAGTAGCATACGACTTGCCCTCTTCCAAGAGCTCTAAAGCCCTTACAACGCGTCGTACGTTATTTGGATGGATAAGCTCTGCACTTGCTGCATCTTTTGTGGCGAGAAGTTCATGCAAGCCCTCAGCACCAAGCTCTTCTGCAAGCTTTTCATAGCGAGTTCTTACAGGAGACTCGATTGAGCCTGAAGGAAACTCCATCTGGTCGATAATCGAATCAAGATAAAGGCCGGTTCCTCCGCAGAATACGGGTGTTTTACCAGCATTAATAAGCTTATGAGCTTCCGCGCGAGCTGCCATTTGAAACATCTGGACAGAATATTCTTCTGAAATGTTGGCACAATCTACCATGAGAAGAGGAACTTCTCGCTCGTCAACAGGAGTTTTAGCGGTTCCAATATCCATGCCACGATAAACCTGCATTGCATCAACAGAAATGACAGAGGTCTCAAGCTTCTTAGCTACCAGCTCAGATAAGGAGCTTTTGCCCGAAGCCGTGGGGCCTACAATACAGATAACCGAGCCACGAGAGCTCATCGAGGATCAGACTCCATGGTTCCGCGCAAATACCAGGTACGAGCCTCATCAATATGAACATCAACAATTTTGCCGATAAGATCTTCTGGTGTGTAACCTTCTGGCAGATTGAAGTGAACGGTTTGGTTCTTCTCGCTATGTCCCACCATAACGGTATTGTCACGCTTGGAAGTTCCCTCAACAAGAACTGCCTGTGTAGTATTGAGATCTACCTGGTTAGCATCATGTGCCTGCTGAGCCACAAGCTCTGCAAGCCTATCAAAGCGCTCCTGGATGACCTCGTGAGGCGTGTTGTCTTCATATTTTGCCGCAGGAGTGCCTGGACGCTTAGAGTAAATGAAGGTATATGCGGAAGAATACCCAGCTTCTTTGACCAAAGAAAGCGTATCCTCAAAGTCTTCTTCAGTCTCTCCGGGGAAGCCAACGATAATGTCAGTTGAAAGCGCCAGTCCTGGAATAGCTGCGCGAAGGCGAGAAACCACGTCTAAGTACTCTTTTCGTGTATAGCTGCGGTTCATCTTTTTGAGAACACGCGTAGAGCCGCTTTGAACTGCAAGATGAAGATGAGGCATGACAGCTGGCGTTTCCTTCATAGCCGCAATAGTCTCATCAGTAAGATCTTTTGGATTTGATGAGGTGAAACGGATTCGCTCAACGCCCGTCTGACCCACAGCACGCAAAAGCTCTGCAAAACGAGGCTTACCGTAAAGGTCACGACCATATGAGTTAACGTTTTGTCCAAGAAGGGTAATCTCACGAACGCCATCTGCGACAAGACGCTCGCACTCACCAATAACAGCCTCAAAGGTGCGACTGCGCTCACGACCGCGAACGTAAGGAACAATGCAATACGTGCAGAAATTATTGCAGCCGGTCATGATAGGTACCCAAGCGTGATACTGCTGAGCGCGGTTGCTTGGCAGGTCTGTGGAGAAGCCCTTGCCCTCCTCAGAGGTATCTACGGCTACACGGTCATTCTCGCCCCTAAAAGCACTGGTGAGAAGTGCTGGCAGACTTGCAAGTGCGCTAGTGCCAAACACAACGTCAACGGCTGGGACCTTTTCACGGAGCTTCTCGCCATCACGCTGCGCAATGCAGCCGCCAATAGCAACAACGCGCTTGCCTGATGGAGGCGTTGGAGCGCTGACCATGGCAGAAGCCTGACCGTAGAGACGCTGGTCTGCATTCTCACGAACACTGCAGGTCATAAAGATGACAATATCTGCGTCATCGGTATCTGAAACCTCATTGCAGCCACAAGCCTCAAGCAGACCAGAGACTCGCTCTGTATCGTGCAGATTCATCTGGCAGCCAAAAGTTTTGATGTGATATGTTTTTCCTACGAGCTCGGAATTCTCAATCATGCTTAAAGTACCTCGTTATACTCAGTGGAACTAACAGCTGGAGTCTGCGTATCAGGGGCAGACAGTGTATGGACATAAATGGCAATTTTAATTGCAGTTCTACTCTCCCCTGCAATCTCGATATCAGAAAACGTTGGAGCACAGGTGATATCCAGACCGCAAGGAATCAAGAAGCCACGCGCAATAGCAACAGCTTTGATGCCCTGGTTGACTGCACCAGCACCAATGCACTGGAGCATAACAGGTTCATTATCTTTAACCAGGCCCGCAATAGCTCCTGCTACAGAAGCTGGTGAAGACTTACTTGAAACTTTAAGCAAACCCATGAGTGCTCCAATTATTGTGCGTTTGTTCTACTCTTGCGACTCAATATCAAAAGTCACAACAATTTTGTTTTTACTTACACGAACACGAGGTTCAGCCGTCAAAGAAACGTAGTATTTCTCGGACAACTCAGCAAAACTCTGCTCCATTTTTCGAGAAAAGCTGCTGATATCGGCCTTACTCATCTTGAGGCCTCGGTGGTCTTTCATCAGGTCAACTTCGCGAGAAACCCCTTCAGGTTCAACAGTGTGGCTGACCTGTGCATACACACTACGCAAAGGCTTAATCTGCTCAGCAATAATTCTGTGAGCAGTTCTATCTGACATGGAAAGACCCAAAGTCTTACAGACTTCAGATAGCTCTGTTGCATCCGCTGCGGCCCTGAAGCGCTCGAGAACAGGAACGTTTTCAAAGCCTTCAACAAATAGCAGGTCAGCGATATCAAGCGTCTGCGCAATTCTGCGACGAGCAGTAGCCGCAATCTCTGCAGCAGAACCCAGCATTACCTCGCACGAGCCTTTAACCTCAAGCGCAAAGTCACAGCAGGTACGAATAATGTTATGAGGACCTTTAACGGTTGTTTTGAGTCCGTCCTCATTCAAACCACAAGTTGGCCAAGTAGACTGATCTACTCGCTCGGAAATTTTAGTAGTGTCTACCACAATCTGAATAACAGAGCCAAGTCCTGGAGCAGAAGCCACAACCTGGGCTGATTCACAGTTTTCTCTGATGGAATAAAGAGCCATGCCTCGTCCATGAATTCCCCAACGGTCCATATGCATACTCTCAAGCTTTGAAGTTACACGAGCTTCAAAGATTTTCTCCTGCATGTCTTTTGGAATACCCTGACCATCATCAAGTATGGTGATAGTTCTAAGCGCACCCTCTTTAGACGTTGCTACATAGATATGGCGAGCACCTGCATCGCGAGAATTTCGTAAGAGCTCGATAATAATATCTTCTACGGAACGAATGTCATGCTTTGCCTGTCTACGCTCTGCTTCTGCTACGCGTAAACGAACGTACCCCGCGCCGAGGGATTCCTCGACACGGAGTGCGCGCTCACCTCCCATGGAGGCGACAAAACCTGTTAAATCAGTAGAAGTGGCTGCCATAAATTACTTAGCAACGTCTACAGCACGAGACTCGCGAATAACAACAACGCGGACCTGTCCTGGGTATTCCATCTCGTCCTCAATTTGCTTAGCAATATCGTGAGCAAGAACAGTTGCCTCGGAATCGCTAATCATCTGAGGCTCAACCATTACATGAAGCTCACGGCCAGCCTGCATTGCGTAAGTACGCTCAACACCCTCATGTGCATTGGAGATAGCCTCAAGCTTCTCAAGGCGCTTGATGTAGTTCTCAGCGGACTCACGACGTGCACCAGGACGTGCAGCAGAAATAGCGTCTGCAGCCATAACAAGCATATCAAGAACAGTATTTGGCTCAATGTCTGCGTGGTGAGCCTCAATAGCGTGAACAATCTCTGGACGCTCACCATAACGACGAGCAAGATCTGCACCAATTACAGCGTGTGGACCCTCTACCTCGTGGTCAATTGCCTTACCAAGGTCATGGAGAAGACCAGCACGCTTAGCTGGAGCAGGCTCAAGACCAAGTTCTTCAGCCATAATGCCGCACAGTACTGCAACCTGGACAGAGTGAGCAAGAACATTCTGACCGTAAGAGGTGCGGTAACGGAGTTTACCAAGAGTTTTAACAATCTCTGGATGAAGATCGTGAATACCACAATCAAATGCAGCCTGTTCACCAGCCTCAAGAACACGCTCATTTACAAGGGCTTCTGCCTTCTTATAGAGCTCCTCAATACGTGCTGGATGGATACGACCATCTGCAATGAGGTTCTCAAGAGCAACGCGAGCAGTCTCACGACGAACTGGATCAAAACTTGAAAGAACTACAGTCTCTGGAGTGTCATCAATAACAAGAGAAACGCCAGATACCTGCTCAAATGTACGAATGTTACGACCCTCACGTCCAATAATCCTACCCTTTAGGTCATCAGATGGGATATGAACGGAAGTAACCGTAATCTCAGAAGCCTGATCTGCGGCAACACGCTGGATAGCGGTAGAAATAATCTCACGTGCAGTCTTATCTGCTTGTGCACGAACACGCTGCTCGGACTCACGAAGAATCATGGCCTCATCGCGAACACTTTCAGAACGGACTCGAGCCAGAAGCTCATCATGAGCCTCATCTTTTGTAAGAGCTGCAATGCGCTCAAGCTCTTGAGACTGCTGAGAAACAAGAGAATCCAAATCGTTCTTACGACGATCAAGCTGGCCCTGAAGGCTGGAGAGCTGATGCTCACGCTTCTCTAGTGCATCAGTACGGTGATCAAGAGACTCTTCACGCTGAAGAATACGATTCTCCATGCTGCGAAGCTCACTCTTACGCTTTTTCTCTTCTGCCTCTGCTGCCTGCTTAAGCTGAAGAACTTCTTCTTTAGCCTCAAGAACAGCTTCTTTTTTGACTGTTTCTGCTTGGCGAGCTGCTTCAGAAGCAATACGATCTGCACTAGTCTGAGCATCTTTTAACTGCTGTTCTGCAGTTTTAATCTTTGAATTACTAATGTTAGAGAGTACGCCGTATGCAAGGCCTACTCCCACAAGAAGGCAAACAATGCCTATTGCTGCTAATTCCATACCTACTCCTCAAATGGCGATTACAAAAGTGTTCAGGAGACTTTAGACACAACAGTATCTAAAGAACCCGCCATGAGCAGGGTTCATTGGCTGGTCATGCCACATGCAGAGATAGATCAAATGTATGAGATACCTACTGTATACGTGACGCTGGTTGCCCAGCGGAAATGAGCCTATTCACGGCATATTTATCGTATAGAGCATTGTAACTTTTGTCAATAAATTGCAGGTAGGAAAAGTAAAGTACACCAATACAACAGACTTATAAGCTAGGCAAATATAATCATTCAGATGTGGCGTTTTCATCCAAGATCTTTTTAGCAACAGATGATGCTATAGAAAATGAATATCCCTTTGTAGCAAGAAACCTAACAAGCTTCTCATAATCATTTTTTCCCGACAGGTGTTTTCTCTGGGCCAAAGAATACGCAACTTCAAATTCATCCACATCAGAAAAATAAACGTCAGGCCATCCAGGGAGTGTCTCAACTTCAATTCCTTTTTTAGAAATTTCAGTTTTAATTTTAAGAGGACCCCAGCCTTGCGAAATTTTAGAACGTATATAGACGTCTGCAAAACGACTGTCATTAATCAAACCAACTTCAACAGCCCTCTGCACTGCAGGGTCTCTTACATTCTTCTGATAGCCATCAAGCATGAGCTTTTTTTGAAGCTCAGCTGTAGAGTAGTCTCTTTTTACAATCAAAGCCTCAATACGAGCTTTAATGCACTGCATTGAAATCTCTTTTAGCTCATATAAAAACTCATTACGAGAAGAAGGTGTAAAAACACCATCTTTCTCTTTGTTCTGAAGAGCACGAGCTACTGTTGGAGGGACAAAGAATTCCTCCGTCCCTCCAACTTCAGTTTCTAAAAGTATCTTTGCTTTAGGCTTTGCCTGACCTAGAACTGCCTGTTTCTTTTTTGGAAGCTCAATCGACCAAGAAATTTCTGACATTATTCAGCAGAATCTTCCGTTGCAACCGGAGTACCAACTTCAGAATCTTCATCAAATAAAAGACCACAAGCAACTCGTACCTTGTGATCAATCTCTTCCATGAGATCTGGATTGGCAGTAAGGAAAGATTTAGCTGCTTCTCTACCCTGGCCAAGACGCTCACCCTCATAGGTAAACCAAGCTCCAGACTTGTTGACAATCTCAAAATCAACAGCCATATCAAGAATGGAGCCCTCTTTGGAGATGCCTTGACCGTACATAATGTCAAACTCAGCAACCTTAAAAGGAGGAGCAACCTTGTTCTTTACAACCTTAACGCGAACACGGTTACCAACGTTTTCTCCGTTAACCTTAATGCTGTCAACGCGGCGAATATCCATACGGACAGTAGAGAAGAACTTAAGAGCCCTACCACCAGAAGTGGTCTCTGGGCTTCCAAACATAACGCCAATCTTCTCTCTAAGTTGGTTAATGAAAATACAAAGCGTATTAGACTTTGAAAGAGAACCAGCTAACTTACGGAGAGCTTGACTCATGAGACGAGCCTGAAGACCAACGCTAGAATCGCCGATTTCTCCCTCAATCTCTGCACGAGGAACAAGAGCGGCAACAGAGTCCACAACTACAACATCAATGGCGCCTGAGCGAACAAGCATGTCACAAATTTCTAGAGCCTGCTCACCAGTATCTGGCTGAGAAATTAATACATCATCAATATCAACGCCAATACGAGCCGCATAACCTGGGTCTAGTGCATGCTCTGCGTCAATAAAGGCAACAACACCACCTAGTGCCTGAGCCTCTGCAAGAATTTCTAGTGAAAGTGTTGTCTTACCAGAGGACTCTGGGCCATAAATCTCTACGATACGGCCGCGAGGAACGCCGCCAATACCCAATGCTGCATCAAGAGCAAGTGAGCCAGTTGGAATAGCTTGAATATCAAAGGCAGGACCACCCTCACCTAAACGCATAATAGCGCCTGCACCAAATTTCTTCTCAATCTCTGCAGTGGTTGAAGAGATAACCTCATCTCTCTCATCACCAGTAGTACGAGCTTTAATCTCTTTTGAAACTGACTTTTTAGCCATTGGTACTCCTTGCTCTTTTTGTTACTAGAATAATATAAGAACAGACGTTCTATGTCAACGTCAAACATATACTCTATAGAGGGAATTTGTCTGAATTCTTACCTCTATTTTTCTGCTCTTGAGCAGCTAATTTCTTCTTAATTGCAAATTTGACTGTATAAGTCCTGCATAGTCGCAGAAAATAAGAAGCTCAAAACAAACTAGTTTTGAGCTTCCCTATTAAAATCGGGTTTTAAGCCTTCACAATTGCTTCATGAATTAATTGTAAAGCCTGCAAAACAGCAGCTTCTCGCACCTGTTCTCTATTACCAGAAAAATGTTTGCAGACCGTATGGGTAAAGTTTTTGCTGTTAATACCAAACCAAACTGTTCCAACTGGTTTACCAGGCTCTTCTCCTGTTGGTCCTGCTATTCCTGTAACGGAAACTGCAATATCTGATCCAATAACGTCTCTAACGCCTGAAGCCATTTGAGCTGCGCAGGGCTCAGAAACAGCGCCAAGAGACGGTTCATCAAAAATGTCTTTTGAAACGCCTAATACCTTTTGCTTAATCTCAATGGTATAGCTTACAACAGAGCCTTTAAGCACGCTTGATGATCCAGAGATGGCTGTAAGAGCGCCTGCAACAAGTCCTCCCGTACAAGACTCAGCGGAAGCAACGGTAAGACCAGCTGCAAGAGCCTCTGAAATAACCTGTTGAGCTTCTGAAAGAACTTCAGATGAAAACATTTGAATCACAACTTTTCATTCAGCAGAAGACCGTTTGACCTGCACATACCTTAATCTTATACAAATATGGCGCCTCAGAGAGACGCCATCTTGTTAAACTTCAGCAATGTATTGCCACGACTTTACAAAGTAGTCTATTCCTGACCAGGCCGTTAGAACTACTGCAACCCACATAGATGCGTTGAAGATAAAGAGCAAAACATCCTGAATCATTCCACCAGGAATACTTGGCAAGAAGAGTAAACCGCAGATAGCAACCATAGTTGTTGCGGTCTTCCACTTACCCAAGTCAGAAGCTGCAATAACAACTCCCTTTGAAGCAACAACCATCCTAAGGCCCGATACCAAAAACTCACGTGCAACAATCACTAAGAGCACCCAAGGAGAAACCATATGCCACTCTAGAAGTACAAAAAGAGCTACAACAACAGCGAGTTTATCGGCAATTGGATCTAAGAACTTGCCAAAGGTAGTAACTTCATTTCTACTACGGGCAAGGTAACCATCAAGCTTATCGGTCAAAGAAATGACAACATAGCCGATAAAAACAAGAAAAGCTCCAAGTTTAAAACCAGGTGTTGCCAGAGAATCTGCCAGAGATACACCTAAAAGCTGCGCCAAGAGAAGCCAAAAGGGCACTAAGGCCACACGAGCACAGGTAACAATATTTGCAGGTGTCCAAATTGTCTTTGATGACATGACCTATCCCCAACTAAACGGTTTTCTCGCCAGACTGTGTGTCTGTAGTGTCTACAAACTCGCCAATCATTTCATAGCAGAAAGAATCTACCAGGTCACAAAGGACAATATCTCCGACTGCGGCCTCTCCCTCTGCAATGTGAACAGCACCATCACAGTCTGGAGCCTGGAACCACGTGTGGCCGATAAGCTCAGTGCCCTCGTCAGATTCTTCAATTCCGTCAATAATGACCTCGCAGCGCTCGCCAACGTGACGAGCGGTGGCAGCAAAACCAAGCTGTTCAACAAGGTCAAGCAGGCGCTGAGTACGCTCAATCTTTACCTCATCTGGAACCTGATCAGACATCTTTGCGCCCAGAGTTCCCTCTTCTGGCGAATAGGTAAAGACGGATGTGTAATCAAACTCCTGCTCCTGAATAAAGTCGTAGAGCTCATCTGATTCATCATCAGTCTCACCTGGGAAGCCGCACATTCCCGTGGTACGCAGAACCATACCAGGAATCTCAGTTCTGAGGCGATCAAAAAGCTCACGAAGCTCCTGTGTAGAGCCAGAACGACCCATACGCTTAAGAATGCGCTCATTGCAGTGCTGAATTGGAATATCAATGTAAGGCAAAACCTCAGGTGTATCGCGAATGGTGCTGATGAGCTCATCGGTCATACCTTCTGGCTGCAGATACAAAACGCGAATCCATCCCTTATAAGGACGAACTACCTCAGCAACCTGCTGCATAAGCTTGGCAAGCGTTGGCGTCTGACCATCTGCTGTATCAGGCATATCAGAGCCCCAGATACCGGTGTCCTGGCCAATCAGAATGACCTCACGAACACCACCTTCCATCAGCTCATGTACCTCTTGAAGAATCTCTTCAGCGGGCCTTGAGTGATAGTGACCACGAATGTACGGAATGGCGCAGAAAGCGCAGAATCTATCACAGCCCTCGGAAATCTTTACAAATGCACTGGCGCCATCAATGGTGCGCAGCATTCCATGGGCGGCAACAATGGACTGCGTAGGCTCAGGGATATTCAGAACGTCTGCAACAACGCTGACAATGCCATCTTCTTGATCTGCCGGAACAAATGCAGCAACTTCAGGAAGCTGCTCGTTAAGCTCTGCGCCATACCTGGAAGGAACGCAGCCACACATAATAATGGGCAGCTTGCGCACTCCCTCGGAAGCGCCTTCAGCAATCTCAAGCGTAGTCTCAATAGACTCCTCTGTTGCTGAAGCCAAGAATGAACAGGTGTTGATAATTGCAACATCTGCTGACTCTGGATCTGCAACTTCACCAAAACCAGAGGCTAAAAGAAGTGCACGCATGCGATCTGTATCAACCTCGTTTTTAGCGCATCCTAACGTGATGTATAGGACGTTGTAGCCCCTATCGATAGTTGTTGAACTGGAGGGGCTGGCCATAGTCTTTCTCCTTAAGGCTTGCAATCACAGACTGAAGAACATCGCGAGAAGCACTAGAAACACGCAGCTTATCGCCCTCAACGGTTGCCTTAGCCTTAACTTTCATATCACGAATATCTTTAGCGATCTTCTTGGCGGTTTCCTGGTCAATACCAGAAACAATAGAGCCAATCTGACGCACGGTAGAGCCTGCTGCAGGAATGGGGTCTCCCCAACGAATAGCAGTAAGATCAATTCCGCGCTTTACCAGCTTGGAGCCAAGAACATCCCTAACCTGAGATGCAACAAAATCTGCAGGAGCCTCAATAGTGAACTTACCCTCTTTCTTTGAGAGCTCAAGTGTTGCACCAGAATCTTTAAGATCGTAGCGCTGAGTTAACTCACGAGCTGCCTGCTGAAATGCATTATCAACTTCCATCATGTCTACTTCAGACACAACGTCAAAGCTTGATTCTTTAGCCATTTCCCCTCCGTATATTCAGGGCGAGAAGAACTTCTCGCCCCATGGCGTTTAGTTATTGTTTGAATTGCTGTTGGAATTCTGGTTGTTAGTGGTGCCAGAAGTTCCACCGGTAGTACTTGTTGACGTGCTGTTTGTTTGAGTTCCTGATGCGTTTGTTGCAGTACCGTCAGCAGGCTTAGTACCCTGAATGGTCAAGGTACCAATACCAGAAGCATTTGCGTCAAATGGCTTAGCAGTGCCATTAACGGTAACTGCAACTGCGCCAGGTGTACCTGCAAGAACGTTCATGGAATCAGTGACGGTGTATGTCTGAGACCATGGACCAGTGATTGCATCAGCCTCAACACTCTTACCATCAACAGTAATCTCAACCCAACTGGTCTGACCGTCTGCAACAGTAACCACTACGGTAGTCTGCTTAGGAGTCTCTTCCTTCTTAGGCTCAGTTGTAGTGGTGGTCTTAGAAGCATCAGTTGAATCCTTCTTAGAAGTGTCCGTGTTGCTATTTGTAGTAGTGGAATTCTTTGAAGAATCAGTTGTTGAATTATTAACGCTTACTGTCTTAGTTGTAGTAGGCGTAGTACGAGCTGTCATGCAGGAACGAACGCTGAACAGCAAAACGGCAGTAATAATCACAACAACAAGAGCAAACACAGTGGCAATAGTGCGTCCTGTGTCAGAGAAGTAATTCTGAAGTGCTCCCATAACGCCTGGTCTCTGAGGAGCACGACGTTGTTGAGCAGCAGCGCCAGATGGCTGGCGACGGCGAACATTAGGCCTATCTACCTGCGCAATATTTCTTGATCCACGACGGCCAGAAATGGTTGATGCGCGCTCGTAAGGAGCAGTTACATTGTCATAACGAAGGTCATCAGTGTAATCGCTTGGAGCAACAGTTCTTCTGGTTACATCGTCTTTGTAAGCTGGAATGCTAACGCCTGCAATACCCACACGCTTGCGCTGAACGCCACCGCGCGTACGGCTTGCCATAGTCTTCTGACGAGAAGCCTCTTCAATACCGGCATTATACGCATGACCTGTGGCATAGCGAGAATACGAGTAGCCGCCAGCATCCTCCTCAGATGCCTGAGCACCCAGAGGTACACCGGTTTGTCTGGAGCGAACACCAGACGTAGTTGCAAAGGCGCCCATATCGCCAGCTGGTCCTCCCGATGTGGGGAGAAGACCGTGGTACTGCACGTATGCCTTTGGCCTACTACCGGACTCGTTTACGACATCATAGCCCGCAATGCCACGACCAGACTGGGTATCGCGCGTACGACGGCGAAGCTCATGGGAATAGGTACCGTTTTCAAACTCGTAACTCTCTTCCTGGAAGAGATCTACAATCTCACGCGGATTAAGTCCTAGGTAGCGAGCATACGAAGAAAGCATGCCCTGAGCATAACCACTCTGAGGCATATTCGTAAAATCGCCTTCCTCAAAAGCAATAAGTGCCTGCTCCTTGAGGCGAAGAATCTTTGATGCTTGAGTGATAGAAAGCCCGAGCTGACGTCTACGTTCTACGAGCATCTCACTAAAACGAGGGCGTGGCATGCTTACTCTACCTCCCTATAGGCAGCGTCTTGAACTTTGAGCTCTTCAAGAGCATCTTTATCGATAAGAACTTCTCGAGGCTTTGATCCGTTGGCTGGGCCAACAACACCTTTTGCCTCAAGCATATCCATAATTCTACCAGCACGAGCATACCCAACAGAGAGTGCTCTTTGCAAACTAGATGTAGAACCTAGCTGAGATTCCACAATAATGCGTGCAGCTTCCCAAATAAGTGGGTCGTCTGCCTGTGCCATACCACCAACTCCGCCAGCGCCATCGGCCTGTGTTGGAGTTGCAACGGTCAAGATATTGTCGTGATATTCGGCCACGCGCTGAGTGCGGATGTACTTAACGGTCTCCTCGATTTCCTCGTCAGAGACCCAGCAACCCTGTGCGCGATTAGGCTTCTTACCACGAAGTTTAACCAGCATGTCACCCTTACCCAGCAGCTGTTCAGCGCCCTTTTGGTCCAGAATAATGCGGGAGTTTAAAGAGTTATCAACTGAGAGCGCAACACGGTTATCGATGTTTGCACGGATTAAACCAGTTACGACGTCTGCAGAAGGACGCTGCGTTGCAACAATCAGGTGAATACCTGCAGCACGGCCAAGCTGAGCAATACGGACAATGGAAGACTCAACGTCTTTGCCAGCAACCATCATGAGGTCAGCAAGCTCGTCGATGACAATGACAAAGTACGGCATGTGCTTTGGAGGATTCTCCATATCAGCGTACTTATCGCCATCAACATTCCTGTTGTACGTCTTAATGTCACGTACTTTGTAGTGCTCAAATACCTTAAGGCGACGCTCCATCTCGGTGACGCCCCACTGAAGCGCACTTGCCGCCTGCCTTGGCTCGGTAACAACTGGAACATACAGATGAGGAAGGCCGGCGTAACCCGTAAACTCAACGCGCTTTGGGTCAACCATAATAAGGCGAACCTGCTCAGGAGTTGCGCGCATGAGCATAGACATGACAATGGCGTTGAGCAGGACGGACTTACCAGAACCAGTGGTACCTGCTACCAGCAAGTGAGGAAGACTTGCAAGGTCAACAACAATTGGCTTGCCCTCAGAATCACGACCAAAGGCGCACTCAAGAGGACCACCCTTTGCAAACGGAAGAACGTCAGCCAAATTGACTGCCTGGGCTTTCTCATTAGGAATCTCAATACCAACTAGAGAAGTTCCAGGAATTGGTGCAAAAATACGAACAGACTTTGCCGCAAGTGAAAGCGCAATATCGTCCTCAAGATTGGTGATCTTGTTGACGCGCTCGCCCTCGCCCATCGAAATCTTAAACGTAGTGACAGAAGGACCCGCAGTCCAACCAACTACCTGGCTCGAAAGGCCAAACTCCTCAAGCGTAGCCTGGAGTCTCTGAGCAGTAGCTTCAAGCTCATCATCGCTTACGGCAGAAGTGGCCGAGTTCTTGTTTGTCTTCAGAATGGTAAATGGTGGCAGCTCATACGACTCATCGTCGTCACCTGGCCTCTTGAGCTGGTCAGGTGTGGCGAGAAAATCTGGTGTCGTTTTAGCTTTACTTTTAGGTTTAGCCTGTTTTGTTGTAGGAGCAACATCGGCTACAGCAACATCGTTTTTCTCGACAACTGCATCGTCTGACTGGTCTTTATTCTTAGAACGCAGCTTATTCTTAGCCTTATCAATGAGCGTAGTTGGAGCATCTCCTGCATCCTCTTGAGCCTCTTCTTCCTCGTAAAGACGGGCGTCACGCTTAATGACAGAAGTCTTGCGATTGCCCAGATAGGTGGTCTCCCCTTCACCGGTCTCATCAAAGAGAGAAGACTGGTTATTTGCGCCACGTCTACCCTGCTTCTTTGCAGGTTGTGGAGCATTTGCAGCGTAAAGCGCCTCTTCTTTTGCAAGAGCACGTTCTTCTTTACGGTAGCGATGATTCTCGCGCGCTTCATCCAGGCGGAAGCTTACGCGCTCAACCATGTCAGAAATGGAGAAGCCGCAGATAACAACACCGGCAATAATAAAGCCAACCAAAAGGACATTGCCCACCACGCGGCCAACAAAGCGCAGCAAAACCCAAGCGATACCTCCACCCACATAACCACCAGCAGCCTCTAGGACTTTTGTGCCCAGAAGCATATCTGGAGCAGCCTCGGCACCTGGGAAGTTAAGTGAAATAAGAGCAAGGGCAGCAAGAACGTCCAGCGTTAGACCAATAGCAATACGCGTAGAGATTCCCTGATCATCACGCATAAAGAAGGTCATAGCAAAGACAAATACTGCAATGGGAAAAAGTAGCGCTCCCGTACCAAAACAGAGCTTAAGCCCATGACCCATTGCGCTGGTAATAACAGCATTAGAAGGGACAATAATGGACAAAAACAGAGCAATTGCAACCACTGCAAGAACAACACCAATGATGTCATTCTGCAGTGGGCTCAAGCCTACTGCCTGGGCAGAAGCGGCGTTTCTAGAATTTCTTTTTGCTGCGTTTGAGGTGCGTTTAGAGGGCATTGGGCCTATACCTCCATAATGACCGGAATAACCATTGGTCGAGTACGAGTTTTGCTCCAAAGGAAGTTAGAAAGGGCATTACGAACGCTCTTTCTCATTGCTTCAATGTTTGCGCCTTCGGACTTAGAGGCCTTCTCAATTGAATTTCTCACAAGATTCTGTGCGTCATTCATAAGCTCGTCATCATCAGCAAATGAAACACCACGACCAGAAATCTCAACAACGCCTGGCTTGAGATTGCGACCAACAAGGGTTACCACAGCTGTGACAATGCCATCCTGGGAAAGACGCTGACGGTCACGAAGAACAACAGGGTTTGCGTCGGTTACAGAGAGGCCGTCAACGTACACTACGCCAGACTCAACCGTCTTACCACGTGTGACCTTGCCATTTCTCATCTCAAGTGTGTCGCCGTTATCCAGAATAAAGATGCGGTTTGCAGGAACACCCATCTGCTGAGCAAGTTCTGCATGAGCGCGTAGGTGAACAGCCTCACCGTGGACTGGCATAAAGTTCTTAGGACGAGCCATACCAAGCATAAGCTTGAGCTCTTCCTGGCTACCATGGCCAGAAACGTGGACAAGTGCCTTTGACTTATCGTAAATCTCGCAACCAATCTTAGAGAGTGCGTTGATGATGGACTGAACGCTCTTCTCGTTACCTGGAACAGGAGTTGCAGAGATGATTACGGTGTCCTGAGGACGAATAGAAAGCGACTTGTGCTCTCCGTTTGCCATGCGTGCCAAAGCACTCAGGGGCTCTCCCTGAGAACCAGTGCACAGAACAACAATGCGATCATCTGCGAGTTTATCAACATCGTACGCATCAATGATGTCTTTGTCAGCGATGTTGAGGTAGCCAAGCTCACGAGCAACCTTTGTGTTGGTAATCATGGAGCGGCCTGTAACAACAACCTTGCGCTTTACCGCTACAGAAGCGTCACACACCTGCTGGAGGCGGTGAATATGGCTTGAGAACGATGCCACAAAGACGCGACCAGTTGCATTTTTGATGATGTGACGAAGCGCCGCACCAACAGAAGCCTCGGATGGGGTCATACCAGGGCGATTAGCGTTGGTTGAGTCAGACAACAGCAGGTCAAGGCCCTCGGAGCCAAACTTGGTGATAGCCGCATAGTTTGGACGCACGCCATCAATTGGAGTCTGATCAAGCTTAAAGTCACCGGAGTGAATAAGCGTTCCTGCAGGAGTCTTCATATGAATACCAAAAGCTGCAGGAATAGAGTGAGTCATCGAGAAGAACGTGATGTCAAAGGCGCCAAGCTGGACCTTTGAGCCATCAGTAACCTCACGAAGCTTGGTGCCTACAATCTTGTGCTCAGCAAGCTTGCCTTCAATAAAGCCAAGCGAGAGCTTGCTGGAATAGATTGGCACCTTACGAGTAAGGTCCATAAGCAGGTACGGAAGAGCACCAATGTGATCCTCGTGACCGTGGGTAATCAAAATACCGCGAAGCTTATCTTCATTTTCTAGTACGTAGGTGTAGTCTGGCAAAACGAGGTCAATACCAGGCTGTTCGTCATCTGGGAACATCAAACCAGCATCAACAAGCACCATATCATTACCGTACTCAAATACGGTCATGTTCTTGCCAATGCCATCAAGTCCGCCCATAGGAATGACTTTAAGAGCTGGGTCTTTCTTAGGCATTAAAAAACTTTCCTTTCAAAACAACTTTCTATAACAGACGCAACCCAAAGGGCCGTCTACAAGACTTTTTTGCAAAATCTACATGTTGTTTAATTATATAAAAAATCAGCACGTATTACGCTATATATTCCCAAAGAATCAAAATCTCAACAGAATAACAAAAGAGCTCCGACATACATCGAAGCTCTCTTTACTATCTCATGTGTATAAGGTCTCGCATGGCGAGAAACCCTTTGGGTCTAGACGACTCTTATGCGTCGTGGTGACGGCGTGGCTGCCTGCGCTCAGAGTTGCCGTTGTCGTTCTGACGACGTGGACGACGCTCCTCGCGCTCCTTCTTTGGAGCGCCCTGTGGAGCCTCTGGCTTATCAAGACGGTCAAGAGAAATCTTGCCCTTCTCGTCTACCTCAAGAACCTGAACCTTGACCTCATCGCCAACAGCCAGGACATCCTCGATCTTCTCGACACGTCCCTGTGCAACGCGGGAAATGTGAAGCAGACCATCTTTGCCAGGAAGGAGCTCAACAAAAGCGCCGAATGGCTGAAGACCAACTACGCGACCAGTGTACTCCTCGCCTACCTCTGGAACCTTAACGATGGCCTTGATGCGCTCTGCAGCAGCCTCAGCAGCTCCGTTGGTGCCAGCGATAAAGACGGTGCCATCCTCCTGGATGTCAACGGTTGCGCCCGTATCCTCCTGGATACCGCGGATAACCTTGCCACCAGAGCCAATGACGTCGCGAATCTTATCGGTTGGAATAGAAAGCGAGATGATCTGTGGAGCGGTCTCTTTAGTCTCAGTGCGAGGTGCAGGAATCTGCTCGAGCATCTTGTTCAAGATGAACATACGACCCTCTTGAGCCTGAAGAAGTGCACTGCGCAGAATCTCTGGAGTAAGACCAGTTGCCTTGTTGTCCATCTGCATTGCAGTAATACCCTTGGTGGTACCGCAGACCTTGAAGTCCATATCGCCAAGGAAGTCCTCAAGACCCTGGATATCGGTAAGAACAACAGTCTTGCCGTTCTCCTGGATAAGACCCATTGCAACTCCAGAAACAGGACGCTTCAGAGGAACGCCTGCATCCATAAGGGAAAGCGTAGAGCCGCAGGTAGAAGCCATGGAAGAAGAACCATTGGACTCCATTACCTCAGAGACAACGCGGATGGTGTAAGGGAACTCTTCCTCAGAAGGAATAACAGGCAGAAGTGCACGCTCTGCAAGAGCTCCGTGGCCAATCTCGCGACGCTTTGGGCTGCCCATACGGCCAGTCTCACCAGTGCAGAATGGTGGGAAGTTGTAGTGGTGAATGTAGCGCTTACCGTCCATTGGCTCAATGGTGTCAAGACGTTGCCACTCGTTGAGCATGCCAAGCGTACAAATGGAGAGAACCTGAGTCTGACCACGCTGGAAAAGACCAGAACCGTGAACAAGTGGCAGGTAATCAGGCTTGACCATAATTGGACGAATCTCGTTAGCCACACGGCCGTCAACGCGCTCGCCGGTCTCAACAAC
>JABZHN010000012.1:0-46725 GCA_015258835.1 Atopobium sp. | reverse complement strand
TTATTTACCTGCCTTTCATCAAGACATTGGATAAGGAATATCTGAAGGAAGAAGCTGCAGCTTCCGAGGAACCTTCTACTGAGCTGGAAGACTTTGACTCTATCGACCTTGATTCTGTAGTGCTGTAACTTTTGTATTGAGCTGTACCTGGTACAACGCTGAGACGCTGTGCCAGGTACCAGTCTGTATGTTTGATTGGAGGAAGTGATGCATAGGCTTGGAATTTCTCTTTATCCAGAGCACTCAACACCTGAAGCCGATGATGCCTACATGGCATTAGCAAGTAACTATGGTTTCTCGCGCATTTTTACGTGCTTACTTTCTGTGGATAAGTCACCAGAAGAGACAGTAGCTGAGTTTTCACAGTTTATGGACCACGCTCATGGGTATGGGTTTACTGTTGCAGTGGATACCAACCCGCGCGTATTCCAGCACTTAGGGGCAACGGCAACTGATATTTCTGTTTTTGCCAAGATGGGTGTAGATATTATTCGTCTTGATGGGCATTTGGGAGACCGTCAGGACATTGCTCTGACAAGAAATCCTTATGGTATTGCGGTTGAGTTCAACGCCAGCCAGATGCTGTCGCTTGATTTGCTTATTGAATGCGGCGCATATCGCCGCAACATGTGTGTTTGCCATAATTTTTACCCACAGAGATTCTCTGGCTTGAGCGAGAAACGCTTTATTGAATTCTCTGAGCATTATTTTGGCATGGGTCTCACTCAGGCGGCATTTGTGACAAGTCAGCAGAATAACACGTTTGGTCCATGGCCGGTTTATGACGGTCTTCCTACCTGCGAAGACGATCGTACTCGTTCTATTGATTTACAAGCGAGGCACCTGTTGGCAACTGGCCTTATTGACGACATTATGATTGGCAATTGCTTTGCTTCTGAAGAGGAACTTGCCGCATTAGCCGCTGTTGATACTACTAAGGTAACGTTCAAGGTTGAATTTGATTCTGGTGCAACTGAGGTCGAGAAGAACGTTTTGTATCAGTTCAACCACGTAACGCGTGGCGATGCATCTGAGTATTATCTGCGTTCTTCAGTACCTAGGATGTTTGAGTATTCCACTTCAATTCCTGCTCGCGAGCGCACAGATTGTCACATTAAACGCGGAGACGTATTAGTAGTGAATGACAATCTGTCTCATTACCTGGGAGAAGTTGAAGTTGCTCTAAGAGATTTTGAGGACGACGGAACCCGTAATGTTGTAGGACGTATTCCAGAAGACGAGCTTTTCTTGTTAGATTATGTGAAACCTGAATTCCCGTTTGGATTTGTTAGAGACTAGCAGGGTTGTTTGGTTTTAACAATCAATGCTGAAATGGAAAATTAGTCGCCTGGCGAGAGGAGCAATCTTCTCGCCAGTTTTTTATAACAAATTTAATGGATTTGGAATGGGTCTGGTGTTGTTTGCAGGTGAATTTTATGTGAATGACCTTGCGATAGACAGCTATCGTTGCATTTGTTATAAGATTCTCACTTCTGAATTTTGTAGGGATTTACGTGCTGTTTTGGGGACTATATGAATGTAGCGCAAGGTCTAGAGAAAAAGCTTATGCCAATGGCAGAGTTGGTGAGTAAGAATAAATATCTTCTTACTATGCGCGACTCGTTTGCCATGCTCATGCCAATCCTTATTATCGGATCAATGTTTACGCTGGTGGGTAACTTGCCAATCCCTGCGTGGGTTGATTTCTTGAAGTCCACTACGATTCAGGGCAAGTCGCTTTTCTCGCTGTTGGCCATTCCTTCTGCCTGCACCGTTTCGCTTATGGCGATATTTTTGTCGTTTGAGATTGGCTATAACTTTGCCGATCAGCTTGGCCTTGAGGACCGAGTTTCTGCCGGTATGGTCTCGCTCATCAGCTGGTTTATTTTGATGCCTCAGGTGACCGAATTTTTGCCTCAGGGAGCTACTCAGCCATTTTTGGTGGAGAGCATTCCTCTTGCGTGGACCGGCGCAAAGGGCGTGTTCGTAGCGATTATCGTGGGCTTTTTGTCGGTGCATATTTTTGGCTTTGTTATCAAGAAGGACTGGGTCATCAGGATGCCAGAGGGCGTTCCTACGTCGGTATCTCTGGCGTTTAGCGCGCTGATTCCAATGTCGCTTACGTTTCTTACGGTATGGGCGGTTGGCGTTTTGTTTGCGCTTACCCCTTGGAAAGATGCATTTACCTGCATTTATTCGATGTTGCAGACTCCGCTGACCATGCTTGGTGGAACCGTTTGGGCTCTGGCGATTGCCTACGTTATCCAGGGCATTTTCTGGTTCTTTGGCATTAACGGGTCAAACATTACGAGCCCTATTTTTACGCCGATTCTGACGGCACTTACGCTGGAAAATCAGGCCGCTTTTGCTGCTGGAACTGCGCTTCCCAACATTATCAACCGAGAGTTTGATGCGTTCTTTGCGCTGTTTGGCGGCGGAGGATCAACGCTCGCGCTGTTGATTGCGATATTTTTGTTCTGTAATTCTCGCCGTGCTAAAGATATTGCAAAAATCTCCATTGTGCCTGGTATTTTTGGCATTAACGAGCCGGTCATGTACGGACTGCCTATAGTGCTGAACCCCATTATGGCCATCCCTCTGATTTTTACGCCGGTTGTTAACGTTTTAATTGCGTGGTCCGCAATGAGCGCCGGCTTGGTGCCTCTGTGCAACGGTATTATGCTGCCTGGAAGTACCCCTCCTTTGATCTCGGGATTTCTTTTGTGCGGATGGCAGGGCGCTTTACTTCAGCTCGTATTGATTTTGATTGATATGGCAATCTACCTGCCGTTTATTAAGGCTCTGGATATGCAGTTTCTCAAGGAGGAAAAGGGAGCTGAGACTGAGCACGTAGTCTAGGTGCTGCGGAGACATAGTGTGCGTTGAAGGCAGCTCTGAGTGGGCTGCCTTTTTTTCTATTCGAGGCTTTAGCCTGTTGAGCGCGTGTAACGCGCGAAACACAAAACCACCCGCTATTGAACTACCTCCCATTTCTTAGACACGAGAAATGGGAGGCAGTTCAAAACACACCTAAGTCGGATAATCTGTCAAAAAGACGTATACATTACGCTGAAAATACCTCAAACGTGCAGATTATCGTCATTAGATGTGTAAAATGCCCTCATCTGAGCAGATTATCCGACTTAGGTGTGTTCCTTAGGTGCGGAATTTACCTATAGTTAAATCTTTTATATGACTCTATTCATTTTCTAGCATATTAGGTTAAGTTTATGCATAAAGATGCATATCAGGAGTGTGACCGCCTAGCTGCCTGGCTATCTTGATTAAGAACATGTCGATTCTTTAGCAAAACCTACCAAAGCTGCGCTATTTTGTACGCCAGGCCTAAAAGCCGACGCTAAAATGCTGCAGAATCATAATCACCTGCATATGAACTGCCTCCTATTTCTCGTGTCCAAGAAATGGGAGGCAGTTCATAGGAGGCTCTTTTGGTTGTGGTATTAGCTAGAGATAATGTCATTCAGTATTGATTTCCAATTAGACGGTACTCCCATGACACGATTTCTAATTGCTTCATCTTGAGGAAAATTTTGGAGAATAGATTCCAGTGTCTCGTCATGTTCTAAATTGAAATCTGATATAAGTACTTCAATCATTGTCATAAAACCAAAGATATGCTTTTTATTATTTTCAATTGGCTGCCATTTTTTATTTTGAGGCAACTTTGGTTTTATATCGTAAACGCGGTTATACATACGAGCATGATGCGCTGATAAATTCCTAACAACATTTAGACTTTTAAGCCATGATCCGAGTTGCGCTGTAGTTAGGCCACATTTTTCAGACATTGCAATTTGAGCATCATTGGGAGACATTTGATAAAGATGTGACAGCATACCCCAATCCATTATTTCTACGGCGGCCCAGATAGGGAGAATTCCCCCATAATGCTCTTTATGATGTTTGACAAATTGTTCTTTGGAGTCGGAAAGAGCTTTATTGTAACGTTTGATCCATTGGTTGTAATATTTTTTGTTTAGAGCGCAAGTTCCCAATGAGTTTGGTTTTAGATGAATTTGTTCATCGTATTCACCCAGTTCGTGACCAATTAAAGTCCTGAAAGCAATTTCAATTTTTGATAATTGGTTGAATAAATACATCCTGAGCTGCATGTCGTAGTTGTATAGATCAAGAATATCCTGAAATGAAATCTTCTGATTAAAGTAACTATGTTTTTTGTCCATAAAGGGATACCAATATCCACTCAGTCTATAGTAATTAATGGTGGACAATATTGTTTCTGCCTTTTGTGGGTCATCAATAATCATGCCTCGGTCTTTTAAAATACAGACCTGATCAGCATAGGTTTTAAAACTTTTTATTAGATGAGCTTCAGACATATAATCACCTTTATAAAAAGTAGGACCGGCCCTGGACTATGCAAAAGCTATAGCGGAACCGGTCATGTTGAAATAATTATACAGGGTTTTATCTATATACAAATTTAAGATTTCAGCTTAACAAAAAATTCATAGTGCAAAACGGGCAGCTTGCGGTCTATTTAAGCTGCTTCTGCAGGTTAACGTTAGAAGTCTGAGAACGAAGGTTTTCTCGCCATTTTGTATGTATTAAGTACAGAATTCGAGTGATTTAAAGCAAATATTTTTTCCTGTTTAAACAGCTGCTGCGTAAAAGTTTTACGGGGTTAGGACTCGCGCTGTTTGCGGGCGTGGCTTGGCGTATAGTTATAGAGTTACAAGAGAAAAATAGAGGCGTTCTAGAGGGCGTTTTACGCCGAGAAGAGTGTTTATGCTTGCTATAAAAAATGAAACAAACGTGGTGCTTGCGGTTGATACGTCGACGGACATGCTGGCATGCACGGTCGCGCGTCTGACCAGGTGTGATACCGCTGCGGCGGCCGCAGACGGTGGGTTCGACGTAGAGGTGCTGGCGTCAACGGACCACCTGTGTCGTCGCCAGGCAAACGTGGAGCTTGTGGGCTCAGTACAGGAGGCGCTTGACGCGGCTGGCCTTACTATGGCTGATGTTGATGCTGTTATTGCAGGTAGAGGACCTGGTTCGTTCACGGGTGTTCGCATTGGCGTGGCCACCGCAAAGGGTATTGCATGCGGCTCTGGCCTGCCACTTTACGGTGCAAGCGCGCTTGATGCCATGGCGTTTAGCGCGTGGAAGGCGGGCGTTCGCGGCACCGTTGGTGTTGTTGCAGACGCCATGCGCGGCGAGGTCTATCCGGGCATCTACCTGCTGGATGACGCTGGAGCACATAGAACGTTCCCGGTAGAGACCGTCCTCAAGGCAGATGCCTGTGTGGAGGAGTGGTCGGGCAGGACTGATAAGGACCAGCTCACGCTTACGGGCAATGGCTTATTGAAGTACCGTGAGCGTTTTGAGCGCGCGGGTTTCTCGACATATACCGATGAAGCAACGTGGTTCCCAACAGGAGAAGGCCTGGTACGCGCGGTGTGCATACCCGAGTATCAGCAGGCTGGTGCGGGCGATCCGGCGCTAGTGCTGCCCATCTACACGCGACTTTCGGATGCGGAGGAGTCGGAGCGCAAGCGTTTGGGCCTCAAAGAGCCGGCAACGGTGACTTTGACCGGCGTGGATGATGCGCTGGCCGATATTCACCTGCAGCTTCGTCCGATGACGATGAACGATCTGGATCAGGTGGCGGAGCTTGAGGCGGCAACGTATGCTGACGCTGCGCATTCTGCCTGGTCAAAGCAGACGTTTTATGACGAGCTTTCGGGTGTGGGGCGCAGCTGGTGGCTGGCTCACGACCGCGGAACGGTCATTGGCTTTGCGGGTGGTCGCCTGGCAGGAGCTCAGTTTGAGGTGGAAGAAGTGGTGGTGACGCCTGAGCGTCGTCGCCAGGGAATTGCATCCAAGCTGGTAGAACGCGTGGCATACGATGCTCAGATGCTGGGCGCGTCTGCGATTACCCTTGAGGTGGAGGAGGATAACGCTCCAGCTCAGGGTGCCTATAGCAAGCTGGGATTTGCTGAGGTTGGCCGTCGTCCGGGATATTACGGTCCGGATTGTGCGGCGCTTTTGATGACGGCGCAGCTGCCTTTGGCGGTTGGCGCTGGCTTTGAGGCGAGAAACCCTGAACCTCACGCATCAGTGCGTCCGTGGCCTATTGTTGCAGGTGAGCGCTCTGAAGAGACGCTTGCGGCACTGCGCGAGGCGGGGGATTTGATTCTCAGCCTGGAGTCCTCGTGCGACGAGACCGCCATGTGCATTATGGATTCACACGGCGTGGTCTGCGCAAATGTTGTTGCAACTCAAATTGACTTCCACGCTCGCTTTGGCGGCGTCGTGCCCGAGATTGCTTCTCGCAAGCATACCGAGGCTATTGTGGGTCTTTTCGAGGAGACCATGGCCCGCGCGGGCGCACACTTTGGTTGCGACACGCTGGTGCCGTCTGACCTGGCCGCCGTTGGTGTTACCGCAGGTCCTGGCCTTGTCGGTGCACTTGTTGTAGGCGTGGCGTTTGCAAAGGGCTTCTGCGTGGCTACTGACCTGCCGCTTATTCCCGTTCATCACCTGGAAGGTCACCTGCTGGCCAACCTATTTGAGACGCCTGACCTGGAGCCTCCATTTGTGGCCAGCCTGGTCTCGGGCGGCAATACTATGCTGGTACACGTGCGTGCCTGGGGAGATTACGTGGTCCTGGGCTCCACCATTGACGACGCCGTGGGCGAGGCATTTGACAAGGTTGCTAAGGCGCTGGGCCTGGGCTATCCAGGTGGCCCCGTTATCAGCAAACTTGCAGTTCAGGGCAATCCTAAGGCCATCCACTTCCCGCGCGCGATGATGCATAGCGGTGACTATTCCTTTAGCCTTTCTGGCCTAAAGACCGCCGTTATCACCTACATTGAGGGCGAGAACCGCGCTGGTAGAGCTATCAATCTGCCTGATCTGGCCGCTTCGTTTGAACAGGCAGTTATTGACGTGCAGGTTGCAAAGGCTAAAACTGCTGTTGAGGAGACAGGCGTCTCCGATTTCTGCGTGGGCGGCGGCGTTGCTGCAAACCCCGCGCTCAGAGCTGCATATAAGGAAACCTTTGGTCGTATGGGCGTTCGAGTAACGGTGCCTCCGATGTCGGTTTGCGGCGACAACGCCGCAATGATTGCCGTCGGCGCACTTCGCAGCTACCGTACGCAGGGTTTCTCGCCATTGACCTTGGACGCAAACCCCAACGCGCAACTGGGATCGTGGTCGTCGGATGCGGCACCCGTTGTCCCAAGCGGCATGTAAGGAGGCCATTGTGCAAGACGGATTCATCAAAGTTGCAAGTATCACGCCGCGCGTCCGCGTGGCCGACGTGGCGTTTAACGTGGAGAGCTGTCTAGCGGCCATCGAAGAAGCCGCAGGTAATTGCGGTGCCAAGGTGGTCGTGCTGCCCGAGCTCTGCATCACGGGCTACACCTGCGAGGACCTGTTCTGGCAGGATGCGCTCCTGGATGCAGCCGAGCGTGGCTTGGTTTCCATTGCCGCCCGCACGGCCGACGTCGACGCGTTGCTGCTGCTAGGCCTGCCTGTTCGCGTGGCCGGCAAGCTCTACAACTGCGCCGCCGTTCTCTTTAGGGGAGAGCTTTTGGGCCTGGTGCCCAAGCGCTACGTGCCCATGTACAACGAGTTTTACGAGGGCCGACACTTTGTTTCTGGCCCCAAGACGGTCACCAGTGTGGACTTTGGCCTGCTGGGCGAGGTTCCGTTTGGTACCAACCAGCTGTTTGCGTGCGACACCATCCCTGAGCTGGTTGTGGGCGCGGAAATCTGCGAGGACCTCTGGGTGCCCATGCCGCCGTCAAACGCGCACGCCGTTGCCGGTGCCACGCTGATCTGCAATTTATCCGCGTCGCCCGCGCTGGCCGGCAAGTCCGCGTACCGTCGTCAGCTGGTTGCGCAACAGAGCGCGCGTCTGATCTGCGGCTACGTTTATGCAAGTGCAGGTGAGGGTGAGTCTACGACCGATTTGGTTTTCTCGGGCCATGATCTTGTTGTCGAGAATGGCCGTGTGCTCGCTGACTCTGGCGTGTTTGGCGAGGGTATTGCCGTGTCCGAGATTGACGTGCTGTCGCTGGCGGCTGATCGCAGGCGCACGTCGACGTTTGAGGTTGCTCCGACGCCGGAGGATTACAAGCACCTGACCACGTATTTCTCGCTGGAGTTTGACGGTGAGGGTGGCAACGAGCACGCCGCCGCAGGTCACGGCCACGACAGCGAGGGCGAGGGCGTCGAACTTGCAATCCGTACACCGCTGACCAGGTACGTTGATCCGCATCCGTTTGTGCCCGCGATGGACGACGCACGCGCAACACGCTGCGAGGAGATTCTGTCGATTCAGGCTCACGGTTTGGCTTCGAGGCTGGCACACACCGGCTCTGACCACGCGGTTATTGGCATTTCGGGTGGACTTGACTCCACGCTTGCCCTTCTCGTCACAGTGCGAGCGTTTGACCAGCTGGGATATGACCGCTCTGGCATTGTAGCTGTGACGATGCCGGGATTTGGCACCACGGACCGCACGTACACCAACGCTATTGAGCTGGTGCAGTCGCTTGGCGCCGACCTGCGCGAGATTTCCATTGTGGATTCCGTGCTGCAACACTTTGCCGACATCGGCCACGACCAGGACGTTCACGACGTTGTGTACGAAAACGCCCAGGCTCGCGAGCGCACGCAGATTCTGATGGACGTTGCCAACCAGGTGAGCGGCATGGTCATTGGCACGGGCGACCTTTCCGAGCTGGCGCTTGGTTGGGCAACGTACAACGGTGACCAGATGTCCATGTACGGCGTAAATGCATCGGTGCCAAAGACGCTGGTCAGGTACCTTGTCGATTACTGCGCAGACGCTTATGAGGAGCAGGGCGAGGACGAAATTGCTCACGTTTTGCGCGACGTTCTGGACACGCCGGTTTCTCCTGAGCTGCTGCCATCCGCGGCAGACGGTTCCATTGAGCAGAAGACGGAGGACCTGGTTGGCCCATACGAGTTGCACGATTTCTTCTTATTCCACGTGCTTCGTCACGGAAGTGGCCCACTCAAGGTTCTACGTCTTGCCGAGTGTGCGTTTGGCACAGGCACTGACCAGGAGATTTACGACCACGAGACTATCGTGCGTTGGCTGAAGGTATTCTATCGCCGCTTCTTCTCGCAGCAGTTTAAGCGCTCGGCGATGCCTGACGGACCAAAGGTTGGTTCGGTTTCGCTGTCTCCGCGCGGCGACCTGCGCATGCCATCCGACGCTTCTAGCTCGCTCTGGCTCTCTGAACTGGAGAGTTTGGAGGCCTAGCTGGCGTTGCTCGATGGTGCGAGGTACCGTGATGACGTTGACGCAAATTCTGCCGTGCAGCAAATGATGACGTTCAGTACCCGGCTATTCATGTATATGAATAGCCGGGTACTTTTATGCAGGTGGATTTTTACTACGAGTAAGGAAGAGGCGGTTTTGGCCCAAAAATGACTCCCAAGTGGTAAAAAATGCGTTTAGTTGGGGTTTACAGAAAATGCGGGATTCTATGCATCAAATCTACCTGGTGTTTTGCTTTGGACAAATAATCAGAAATCTGGATAGAATTCGCTACCTGGTAAAACGTAGGTGCAATTTTTCTGAATACTCCATTTCATCCCCAACTAAACGCATTTTTTACCCAAATTGGACCCCGCCAAAGAGGTGTTCATTTTTCTTATGCAAAATCACGAATATCACTACCAGAATATGCATGCAGCGAATATTTGCACCAAAATTTATGCTAATGGCAAGAAATTGCAGGTGGACACAGCCTGGAGCTTGCGTTAGCTGCGGTTAGTCGCATGTCACCCGCCCGTACCACGCACGCCAATTGCGCGCGCATAACCGTTGACGGCTTATACTGCACGCCTACAGAAAATCTAAGTCGGTTTTGTAAGATTTTCACAATATTTCGTATAAATTGTTTTCCCGTGTGGAATAACTAATAGCGTTGGAAAAGGGCGCTTGGCGCCAATATCGGGCTTGGCCCGAAAGGGAGGTTTTCATTATGAATTTGAAGCCACTTGGAGATCGTGTTCTGGTAAAGCCTGCTCCAAAAGAGGAGAAGACATCCTCTGGTCTCTACATTGCATCCGCAGCACAGGAGCTTCCACAGCGCGGTGAGGTCCTCGCAGTTGGAACTGGCAAGCTTGATCAGAATGGCAATCGCATCGCTCTTGATGTTAAAGTCGGCGACCAGGTATTTTACGGCAAGTTCGGCGGCACTGAGGTCAAGGTAGACGGCGAGGAGCTCCTGCTTCTTCGTGCTGACGACATCCTTGCAGTTCTCGAGGACTAATCGCTCGTAGCTCGTTTGCTCGCAGTTCGTTAACTCGCAGCTTAGTCGCTTGCAGCTTGTTCGTCCGCTTTTTACTTGTAAGTTCAGCTATTTTGGAGGAATACCATGGCTAAAGATATCGATTTTGGCACCGACGCTCGTGCCAAGCTTGCTAAGGGCGTAAACACCCTGGCAGATGCCGTAACTACCACTCTTGGACCTAAGGGTCGCTACGTCGCATTGCAGCGTTCTTACGGCGCACCAACCATCACCAACGATGGCGTCTCCGTTGCTCGCGAGATTGAGCTCAAGGACCCAGTAGAGAACATGGGTGCTCAGCTGGTCAAAGAGGTAGCAACCAAGACTAACGACACCGTCGGTGACGGCACTACCACCGCAACCCTGCTTGCACAGGTCATCGTTAACGAGGGCCTCCGCAACGTTGCTGCTGGCGCAAACCCAATCGCAATTCGTCGCGGTATCGACAAGGCCGTTGAGGCTGTCGTCGCTCAGATGAGGGGCATCGCTAAGGAGGTCTCAACTAAGCAGCAGATTGCTTCCGTTGGTACCATTTCCGCAGGTGATCCTGTCATCGGTGGCAAGATTTCCGACGCTATGGACGTTGTCGGCAAGGACGGCGTCATCACCGTTGAGGAGTCCCAGACCTTCGGCATCGACATCGACACCGTTGAGGGTATGCAGTTTGACAAGGGCTACGTTTCCCCTTACTTCGCAACCAACAACGAGACTCTCACCGCTGAGCTGGACAATCCTTACATCCTCATGACCGACAACAAGATTTCCTCCATTCAGGATATCCTGCCTATCCTTGAGGCTGTCCAGAAGCAGGGCGCACCTCTGCTCATCATGGCTGAGGACGTCGACGGCGAGGCTCTGACCACCCTCATTCTCAACAAGCTCCGCGGCGTTCTGAACGTCTGCGCAATCAAGGCTCCTGCATACGGCGACCGTCGTAAGCGCATGCTCGAGGACATCGCTATTCTCACCGGCGGCCAGGCAGTCATCAAGGAGCTCGGCGTTAACCTTAACGAGATCAGCGCAGACATGCTCGGTCGCGCTAAGTCCGTCAAGGTTACCAAGGAGACCACAACTATCGTTGGTGGCGCTGGTTCCAAGGACGCAATCGACGACCGCATTACCCAGATCAAGGCTGAGATTGAGAACACCACCTCTGACTTTGACCGCGAGAAGCTCCAGGAGCGTCTTGCTAAGCTCGCCGGCGGCGTTGCAGTCATCAAGGTTGGCGCAGCTACCGAGGTTGAGCTCAAGGAGATCAAGCACCGCATTGAGGACGCACTTCAGGCAACTCGCGCAGCTGTCGAGGAGGGCATTGTCGCAGGTGGCGGCGTTTCCTTCCTGGCTGCATCTTCTGTCCTGGACAGCGTTCAGACCTCTGACGCAGACGAGAAGATCGGCGTTGAGATCATCCGCAAGGCACTTGAGGCTCCAGTTCGTACCATCGCTAACAACGCTGGCTTCGAGGGCAGCGTAGTTGTCGAGAAGATCAAGGCACTCCCAACCGGTCAGGGTCTTGACTCCGCTTCCGGCCAGTATGGCGACATGATTGAGATGGGCGTTCTTGACCCAGTTAAGGTCACCCGCACCACACTCCAGAATGCAGCTTCCGTTGCATCCCTCATTCTCATCACCGAGGCAACTGTTTCCGAGATGCCAAAGGACACCACCATCGAGGAGTCCATTTCTCGCGCAGCTGCTCAGGGCGGCCAGGGCGGCATGTACTAATCCGCACCATCGGGTTACTTCAATCGGGTCCAGCCTCTCGCTGGGCCCGATTTTTTTGCCGCTGCGCCCACTTGGCGAGAAACCCGTCTTGTCGTGGGCGAGAATCCCGTCTTGTCGTAACTGCAACGTTTTCCCGCTCATTGTCCATTAATCGAAATCGTATGAATGTGACGTCATTTGAGAGGAATTATTGGTCGCTACAGGTTAAAATGTTTATTTGCGCCTGTAGTCGGTCCACCCGACCAACACGCAAATTTGGACCATCCGCCACGCGCCAAAGGAGAGGAGGCACCATGGCTCAGAACCAGAATCGTAACGAGGAGCGAGATTTTCTCGACGACCTCATTGATATCCAGGATTCCCTGCAGGTGCTTTCCAACCCGCTTGACGCGCTGATGGGAAGCCTGTCTATTGACCCAAATTCGGACAAGCCGTTTGAGCCAATGGACTACAAGGAAATCCCCTGGTCAAACGCTAATCGCTGTCTGAGATGCGCCTCGGGAAAAGCCGAGGCATGTTCTCGCTGTCTTGACGTTTGTCCAGCTAATTGCATTGATATCCACAACCAGTCCGTGCGCATCGACGATGAGGCTTGTCTCCAGTGCGGCCTCTGTGTTGCTGCGTGCCCAACCGAGACGTTTAACACGCGCCGCCACACGTCCCGCATGCTATATGACCAGGTAGCTCGCGCGGCCTCCGCGTACGAGCAGTGTTACATTACCTGTACGCGAGCTCTGGCGAGAAAACCTGAGGGCAATGAGATTTGCCTGCCTTGCGTGGGTATGCTCTCGGCCGACATTTGGTTCTCGATCCTTACGGACTTTGACAACGTAAGCGTTTATCTGCCGTTGGGCGTTTGCGACCGTTGTCGTACCACTACCGGTGAGGAAGCATATACCCAGGCCATCGCCACCGCTGAGGAGTGGACGGGCGCCACGGTTGGCCTTGAGGTCGACGGCAACAACCTCAACCACAACTTCACGCGTGCGTACATCCGTTCTCAGTTCATCTCCAACGCGATGAATGGTGCAGAACGCCTGGTATCTGCGACGACGCCTGTTCTTGCGGGCGCTAAGGCAATCGCTGACCGTATCAACTCGCACGCTCGCTCTCTGGATAAGCTTCAGACGCAGCTTGATGACGTGATGGGCCTGCGCACCACCGACATGAGGCAGTCCATGCTCACGCAGGATCGTCGTCTGGTCATGGGCGCCCTCCAGCACGACCCAGACCTTGCTCCTTACGTGAAGCTCAAGGCTCCTATCTGGGATTCCAGTAAGTGCACGGTTTGCGGCGACTGCAAAAACACCTGCACAACGCATGCAATCGATATCGATGAGCGTGGCAAGCTGACCATCAAGATGCCGTTCTGCGTCAACTGCGGCGCCTGCGAAATTGTCTGCCCAGAGCCTGGTGCGCTTACGATGGTGCCGATGAACACCTCTGAGCTGGTTGTTCGCGATCGCAAGGCCGAGGAGACCGAGCGTCTTGAGGCCTTGGCTCGTCGTAAAGCTCGCTTCATTTTTGACACCGGCAAAGAGCAGCTCAAACACCTGGCGGATTCGATTACCGAGGACTCGGATGAGGAAGCCACTGCACAACAACCTCCAAAAGAGGATAATGGGGAGTAGCAAGTAGCTGCGTACACAGCACAACGCTTCTAGCTGCTCGTTCTTCTCGCCAGAAACGCAAGTAACCGTAACCGTCCACCGACAACAAGAGGACTCACATGTCGCTTTCAATTGGTATCGTTGGCCTGCCAAACGTTGGTAAATCTACGCTGTTCACCGCGCTGACCCGCAAGGGTGGTCTGGCCGCAAACTACCCGTTTGCTACCATCGACCCTAATGTGGGCATCGTTGACGTACCCGACGCAAGGCTCCAGAAGCTGGCCGAGATTGTCAATCCTGGTCGTATCATGCCTGCAACCGTTGAGTTTGTGGACATCGCTGGCCTGGTCAAGGGCGCAAACGAGGGTGAGGGCCTGGGTAACCAGTTCCTGGCAAACATTCGCAACACCGACGCTATCTGCGAGGTTGTTCGTTACTTCAAAGATCCCGACGTCATTCACGTTGAGGGTCGCGTCAATCCTGACGAGGACGTGGACATCATCCAGACGGAACTCATCCTCGCTGACCTGGGCACCATTGAGCGCGCCCTGCCTAAGCTGGAGAAAGAGGTCAAGCGCGATAAGGACCTCCAACCCAAGCTCAACGTGGCAAAGCGTCTTCAGGAGTGGCTGAACGAGGGCAATCGTGCCGCTGACATGGAGATGACCGACGAGGAGCGTCTGGCTGCTCGCGATCTTTTCCTGCTTACCATGAAGCCAATCCTGTACGTCGCAAACGTCGATGAGGACATGCTCACCGAGCCCGCTCCTGTCATCAACGGCGTTCAGTCCATCCCTGTTTGTGCAGGCGTCGAGGCTGAGCTTGCTGACCTTGATCCAGAGGAGGCTGCAGAGTACCTGGAGTCCCTGGGACTTGAGCACTCCGGCCTGGAGACGCTTGCTCAGGCAGCATACAAGCTGCTTGGCCTGCAGAGCTACTTCACCGCTGGCCCTATGGAGGTCAGGGCGTGGACCGTCCGCATTGGCGTTAAGGCTCCCGAGGCCGCCGGCGTCATCCACTCCGACTTTGAGCGCGGCTTCATCAAGGCTGAGGTTGCCAGCTACAACGATTACGTGGAGCTGGGCGGCGAGGCTGGCTGCAAGACCGCAGGCAAGCTGCGCATCGAGGGCAAGGAGTACGTGGTCGAGGACGGCGACGTCATGCACTTCCGCTTTAACGTCTAAGCCACAAAACCGCTTACTGTAAACGTAAAACGGGCGAGAAGATCGGTCTTCTCGCCCGTTTTTGTGTGGGGTGGGGTAGTGCGCTGTGTGGCGCACGCCGTTGCGGGTCACACGCTGTGTGGCGCACGCCGTAGCGGGCCGCGCGTCGCGCGTCGCTGCGGGTCGCGTGTCGCTGCGGGTCGCGTGCTGCGAGCCGCTGCGAGTCGCTAGCGCTTTGGGGCCTGATCGGTGCCTAAGACTACGGTAATGTCCACGTCAGTTGGGTAGGAACCGTCGTTTGCCTTGATGTTGGCGGTAGGGATGTCCAGCGCTTTTGCAACGCCAACGGCCTTTGCCAGGCCCGTACGCGTGCCGTCGTAGATGATAATCGAGTCGGTTGGATGCTCCAGAGAGCTGTCGGCGTAAGCGGTGTAGCCCTTAGTCTTCAGGATGCCAGCCTTCTGAGCTGCAAGCCCTTGAACGTCGGTGCCGTTGAGCACGGCAACTTCTCCGGTGTAGTCAGGCTTGATGCTGTCGATAGCTGAAGGGTCTCCTCCGACGGTACCCACAACGCCTGTGGTTTCGTCAGCACTTGCATCCTCCAGAGGAGGCAGCGCCTGGTTTACGCGGTCCATCATGGTCTTCCACGCGCTCTTATCGACAATCTCATACCACACGTCATCAATGAGCTCGGACGTCGTCGGCGTACGTGCGGAATACATATCCTTGGAGGTATCCATGCCCCTGAATGACATGGCCAGTCCCACAATATCGGTAACGTTGAAGTCAGTAGTCACGCTCTCGGCCATGGTGGACACGGCACCGGACATAGAAACGGGGTCCAGCTGCAGGACTTTCTTGGCAATGGCCGTCAAAATCATGCGCTGGTTGGCTGCGCGGTAGAAGTCGCCTGCACCGTAGTTGTCGTATGCGTGGCGACTACGAGAAAGGCCGAGCGCTTGCTGGCCGTTGAGCTGCTGCTCGCCAGCGGGAAGGTCGATGCCTGAGTACTGCATGTCAGAAACAGCAACGGGCAGGTTGACCGTAATGCCGCCAATAGAGTCCACAATCTTGGTGAACGACTCAAAGTCTACTTCGGCGTAGTGCGAGATGTTGACGTTTGCCAGCTTGGAAACGGCCTCGACCATTCCGGATGCGCCGCCATAGCTGTATGCGGAGTTAATCTTCTGTTTTCCGTGTTCTCCCAGGTCAACCATAGTGTCTCGAGGGATGGAAATCAGGGTAATCTTCTTGTTCTTAGGATCTACGCGAGCCAGAATGATAGTGTCGGCGCGGAAGTTTGCGTCGGAATCACCCCAGTTCTCTGCACGCCCCTCGTCCTTATCCACGCCCAGAAGCAGCATGTAGAATGGGTCAGAGGGAGCAACCTGTACCAGCGTAGCCTGCAGGTTTGCATCCAAGCCCTGGCGGAGTTTTGAGTTGGTATCCAGCATCCACCACGCAAACGCTACGCCTGCTACCAGCAGCAACGTGCCCAGAATGCCGGCAAAGATCTTAAGACCACGACCGCGAGAAGACCCTTGGCGCTTCTTAGAGTATGCCCCAACGCCTTCTGCACGAGAAGGCGCATGGCTGACAGCGCCAGCACGATGAGCAGCAAAGTGGGTGTGTTTTTGCTGCTGAGCTGGGGCTTCTTCAGGCCACTCGTCGCCGACGTTGGTCTGGCCAATCAAAGGCTCGCGCGTAAATCTGGAGCCGTGGGATTCGTGATTGTTGCGTGCAGAACTTGCACCTGCGCTTCGAACGCTGCCCAGCGTGCGAGGCTGATATGCGCCCTGATTATAAGCGTCATAATCGTCCTGTGCGAAGTCCTCTGTATCGTACTCAGGGGCATTTTCGTACCTATCACGGCTGTTGTGACCGTGATTCTGAGATGAATGTGACCTTCTGGCCATTGGGGCTCCTTTGTGTTTAATCTGCGTTTTGCCCAATGCGTTTTGTCAAACATCTACTATACGCAATTTTGCGTCTTTGTGCTGCATAGAAACAAACTGCCACAAAAAATCCCCGCTTCAACGTGTGAAGCGGGGATGTGTGCGAGAAGTTCGTGGAGCTTGGCGCGAGAAGTACGAGCAACTATTGCTCATGGCGTTACTTACTGCGCAACGCTGCCTTACTTACGACGCTCCTTCAGAGCATAGCCAAGCGTTGTAATAACGCTGCCCAGGGTAGCTACTGCAACAAGAGCAATCTCGGAGAAGTCGCCAGTCTCTGGAAGCTTTGGCTGCTTCTTCTTTGGCTTCTTTGGAGTCTCTGATGGAGGAGTTGCAGGAGGAGTGTTTGGTGGTGTATTTGGTGGGGTAGTAGGAGGAGTGTTTGGTGGAATCTCGGTGTTGGTAACCGTGAAGCCATCAGTCTGGTTGCCCGAGACTGCACTGGTATATCCAGCAGGAACATTCTCTTCTACTACGGTGTAAGCAATAACGTGGCCGTCTGTTGCATCGTTGCGGAGAAGACCGGTGAAAGTGCCTGCCCAGCCGTTGGTCTGGTCAAGAGTAACTGTCTCGGTGCTAGCAACGCCGTCTTTGTAGAGCCTGACGGTAACAGGACCACCGACAGTTCCCACCCATGTCTTGTTAACTTGTACGTCAACTGTTGGGGTCTTCTCGTCTTCAACGGTCTTAATAACGCCGGTGGTTGCGGAAACGGTGAGGTTATACGTATCGGTATTGAGCTGATAGCCATCAGGAGCGGTAATCTCCTGAACACTGTAGGTGCCAGCAGGGAGTTTCTCGGTGGTAGCGGTACCGTCTGCACCAGTGGTAATAGTCCAGGTCTTAGATGGATCAGTGGTGCTGGTTACCTTAAAGACTGCGCCAGCAAGCTTGGTGTTGTGGTCGTTCTTATCCACCTTGATGATGCGGATACGAGCGATGATGGTAGAAGTACCTTCTCCGCCGGAAGTTGCGTTGCGATATACCCAATCGGAGCGGTACTCAGGGTTGTCAGAGTACATGGTAATGAGGTTACGCAGGGCAACACCAGGTACATAGGTGGTGCGATAGGTGAACTTAAAGCTCTGACCGTTGCTGAGGTCTATGCCAGAAAGGTCAAGATCAAACGACTGTCCATCAGGAGAAATGGTGAGCATACCTGGGGTAATAGGGATGCGAGTTGCAGTTCCTGGAATGGTTGAGCCGTACTCATCAAAGCGAGCGCTCCAAAGCTCAAAGGTTCCTGGAACATAGGTAATCTCGGAAGGAAGGTCGCCGCCTCCCTGGTCGGATAGCTGGTCGTGTAGACGGACGTTGTGGAAGTTACCACCAGAGTAGTTGATGCGGCCGGTCCACTGAATCTCGTTTGCGTTGCCCTCAATAATCTTGCCCCACTTGGAGAGGAACTCAGTACCAATGGTACCAGGAGCGGTGACGTCAAACGTTACAGGAACAGGGCTGCCAGAGACAGTAAAGATAAAAGACTTACCGGTACCTGTCTGAACACGCTGTGAATCAATGGTAAAGCCAAGTCGAGCGGTACCGCGCAGGTCAGTGTGGTTGTTAACGTAGTTGGTAAAGACAACACGCATGTTTCCACCAAAACCATCAGTACCAGGGGTGACGTGAGCTACTGCCATAACCTCGCCGGTTGCTGCATCGGTGATGTTAAAGGTAGACGCAGGATGAGCTGCGGTAAACCTCATCTCGTTAGGGAGCGTGACGTCAAAGTAATCTCCCGGCTCTACGTTAGCGTTTGCAGAGGCGTCCCACGTCATAGCAATGGCATACACATTTGCCTTGTTAACAACGGTAGTTGGATTGCCAAAACGATCTTCAACTCTAAAGTCTGTAATGGTTGCGACAACCGCTTTAGGGGTACCTGTAGCAGCTTCAGTGCTTGCAGTCTCAGCAAAAGCTGATTTTGCAGCAAGCGGAAGCGCCAGGACCAGCATGAAGACAAAACTTAACAGCTTAAACAGTCGTTTGTTCATCAGGACTCCTTTGCAATAGATGCGTCTATTTTCACCTATTACAAAGAGAATTTATTTGAGATTCTGTATATATTTATATAGCTTTTTTAAAGTTCAAATATTTATGCAGGTACAAGGAATTTATCGGTTCTTTTTCTGATACCTTTTAAATAAAGTACAGCTAAATTCACAGGTTCTTCACAATTGTTCACAACGAACATTCCACACTATGTGCAGCTTAACGTAATAAAAATGGATAAATATTATCTCTAATAAATTAAAATGCTGGACATTAGTCACTTTTTATACGTGATTCCGAATAGGTCATTTTTCTATATGCAATTAAGGAGGCGAGAAGTTCTGTGGGGCCTTGCAAAAGAGACGGTTTTCTCGCCAAAAAAAGAACGCCTTGCCATGAGGACAAGACGTTCTTGTAACGTTGCGTGGAGCTGCACGTCTGTGCAGCTACGATTGCGTATCAGACTTACTTGCGACGCTTAAGTGCAACTGCGCTGCCCAGTGCTGTCAAAGATCCAAAGAGGATGCCTGCAACAGAAGATGCATCTCCGGTGTAGGGGAGGTTGGACTTCTTGCGAGTCTTAGCAGGTTTCTCTGGAGTTGGAGGAACCTGGGTGTTAGTGACTACAAAGCCCTGAGTTGCGTCGCCCGTAATCTGGCTGGTGTAGCCGGCTACCTCGTCCTCAGAGATGGTGTAGGTAATCTCTGAGCCGTCAGCAGCATAAGCCTCAAGACCCGTGAAGGAATCCTGCCAGTTATTGTCAGAGCTCAAGGTAAGGGTCTTACCAGTGTCAACGCCGTTTGCAAGCAAGTGAACAGTTACTGCTCCGCCCTCTGCGCCATTCCAGACTTTCTGTACCGGAATGTCTGCATGAGCGTTTTTCTTGTTCTCAATAATCTTGATAGTGCCGGACTGATTGTCAACGTTTACGGTGTAGACAGTAGCGTCACGCACATAGCCATCTGGAGCGGTGATCTCTTCGATGGTGTAGGAGCCGGTAGTGAGCCTCTCGGAGGTTGCAGTTCCGTCGGTGCCGGTAGTAAGAGTCCAAGAATCAGCTGGGTTAGCAACGTTTGTTACCTTAAAAGTTGCGCCTGGAAGCTGGGTAGTTGCGTTGTCAGCGTCAACCTTGATGATGCGGATACGGCCGACAAGATTGCCGATTGCGCCGCCAGAGTTGCTTGGAGAGTAGTAGGTAAAGCCAATCTCGCTTCTTGGAGCACCGCCAGCGTTAGTAAGCACACCATAGTTATGCAGAGCCATACCTGGGATAAAGGTGGTGCGATACTGCAGGAGGTAACGCTGACCCTGGGAGAAGTCAACGCCGCTCAGGTTGAGGTGGTAGGAGTGGCCGTCAGCTGCAATAGAAAGTGCACCATTTGGAATGGTGACCTCCTGAAGGTTGCTGTAGTTACCCGTTCCATCAAAGTCTGCACGATAGAGGTGGAAAGAGTTGGTAATGTAGGTTACCGATGCTGGCAGGTCGCCACCGTTTCTATCAGAGATGGAGTCAGAGAACTCAACGCCAGTCATGTTAGAAGCGGAGTAGTTAAGACGAACATACCAAAGTACCTCGGACTCGGTACCGGTAACAGGTCCGCCCCACTTGTTGAGCCACTCTTCGCCAATGGTGTTCTTTGGACGAACAATCATGTTGAGAGGAACAGCGGTGCCGTTAACGCCAAAATCAATGTGGGTATTATCGCCAGCGTTGATGGCGTCGCGGTCGTAGAGAGCGGACAGAGAGAAAGTACCCCTAATCTGGGTGTGGGTGTTTGCATAGTCTGTATAAACAACATGCAGAGTTCCACCGAAGATGCTACCTGCTGCTGGAGTTGGATAAGCCCACGCTACGGTTGCACCGTTAGGATCTTTAACTTCAATTGGAGTTGTGTTTTGTGTGGCAGTAAACTGGACTTTATCGGGCAGAGTAATATCAAAATAGTCACCTTCTGCCACGGTAGATGCGGTAGATTCCCAGTTAATTGTAATATGGTACAGATTATCAGTGGTAATCTCATTTACTGGTGTATAGGTATCATCAGCCACAGACATGCTGGTAATTTGAACCGGTGAAACAGTTGCAGCAGAAGCGAATGTTGTCACAAAAGTAACAACAATCATAAATGGCACAAGAAATGCACCTAGTCTGACCAGTACTTTTTTCATAAACTAAACTCCAATTCGTCTTGCGAGCGTGAGAAAATTATTACAGATAGGTACTTAAAAACTGTTACCAGTTTTTGTCGTCACAAAACAATTACATTTTAAATTACCGTACTTTTGACCTGCTCTTCTCGCCATATTCTGTGTTTTATAATTGTTAGAAATTAGTAGCATATCTCGTCAGATTATAGAACTTTGCCGTCTTTTGTTTGCGCAGAATAAGAAGACTTTTTGGCGCGCGCAATCTCTCGTGGTGTTATCGGCTGGTTGAAGGTATTATTGATAGCAATAAATTCGTGGTAGAGATATGTGTCCATACGTGCGGTATTGCGTTGGCGCAGAATCTAAGAGTGACCGGGAAACCGGAGAAGCGGAGTCATGCATGAGCGAGTCCAGGCCCAAGCAGTTTGTTGCAGTTCTAGACTTTGGTGCCCAGTACGGCCAGTTAATTGCACGTCGCGTGCGCGATCTTAACGTCTACTCCGAGATTGTTCCTTGTGATATTTCCGCAGATGAGCTTCGTGAGCTCAATCCATCTGCGCTTATTTTGTCCGGCGGCCCTGCTTCCGTCTACGCGGAGGATGCGCCAAAGATTGACCCAGAGATCCTGGAGCTTGGCCTTCCTGTCTTTGGTTTCTGCTATGGACAGCAGATTATGGCGGTTACTTTGGGCGGCACCGTTGGACATACCGAGAAGGGCGAGTATGGCCCAGCTCATCTGACCCGCGCGGGGGAGAGCCGCATTTTTGACGGCACCGCTGAGCAGCAGACCGTTTGGATGAGTCACCGCGATGCTGTATCTGAGGTTCCAGAGGGCTTTACCGTTACCGCTTCTACCGATGTTTGCCCTATTGCAGCTATGGAAAACGCTGCTAAGAACCTGTATTCAACTCAGTTCCACCCAGAGGTCAACCACACCGAGTGCGGCTCTCAGATGCTTTCTAACTTCCTGTTCAATATCTGTGGTTTTGAGAAGACGTGGACCATGGACAACATCATTGAGCAGAAGGTTGAGGAGATTCGCCAGAAGGTTGGCAACGGCCGCGTTATTTTGGCGCTTTCCGGCGGCGTTGACTCTTCTGTTGTTGCAGCTCTTGTCCACCGCGCTATCGGTGATCAGCTTACCTGCGTGTTTGTTAACCACGGCATGCTCCGTAAGGGCGAGCCAGAGATGGTTGAGCAGGTCTTCCGTAAGCAGTTTAACGTGCCTCTGATTCATGTTCACGCCGAGGAGCGCTATGCAGAGCTTCTAGCTGGCGTTACCGAGCCAGAAATGAAGCGTCGCCTGATTGGCACCGAATTCTGGAAGGTCTTCTTTGACGAGGCCCAGAAGCTGGACGGCGTTCAGTTCCTGGCACAGGGCACCATCTACCCTGACATTATTGAGTCCGGCGCTCGTAAGACGGGCGGCAAGGCTGCAACCATTAAGAGCCACCACAACCTGATTCCATTCCCCGAGGGCGTTCACTTTGACCTGATTGAGCCTCTGGATCACTTCTTCAAGGACGAGGTCCGCGCGCTGGGCGTCTCTCTTGGCCTGCCAGAGAACCTTGTTTACAGGCAGCCATTCCCAGGTCCTGGCCTTGCTATCCGCATCATTGGCGACGTTACCCCAGAAAAGCTTGAGATTCTCCGCAACGCCGACGCTATTGTCCGAGAAGAGATTGACTCCTATAATGCTCAGCTCTTTGACGAGACAGGCGATCGTAACTCCGAGCACAGCGTTTGGCAGTACTTTGCGGTTCTACCCGACATTAAGTCCGTTGGTGTAATGGGTGATGAGCGCACGTATGCTCGTCCAGTTATCCTGCGCGCTGTTGAGTCGAGCGACGCTATGACCGCTGACTGGGCAAAGCTCCCTTACGAGCTGCTGACCCGCATTTCTTCTAGGATTGTCAGCGAAGTTGCTGGCGTTAACCGCGTGGCGTATGACATCACTCCAAAGCCACCTGCGACCATTGAGTGGGAGTAGGACGACAGGGTTCTGACCTGCGATTTTGAGTGCCGCACTATGCCGCTGAGTTTCGTTTCGTACGAGAGTCATGACAAAGCCACCAGCGACGGAGATGAGTAAAAGCGATTAAAGAGCCTCCGTTCCCTGCGTTGGGACGGAGGCTCTTTCTTTGCCGTTTTACTCCCTTGTCTCCGTTCGGGGATTATTTCTTGCTCATTTAGGGCTATTCGCGCTGAAAGATTTTGACTAGCTTGGTGTCCTTTATTTCGTAGACAATGTCTGCGACGTTCTCGACCAGCCTCTTATCGTGGGAGACGAACACTATCGTTCCGGCATAGGCGCTCATCATCTGCTCGAGGGCTTCGGCGCTCTTGATGTCCAGGTAATTTCCAGGCTCGTCCATGAGCAAGATGTTGTATCTGCCCAGCAGCATCTTCGCGAGTAGCAGCTTGATGACTTCGCCTCCCGAGAGAACGCCAACGTCCTTTGTCAGGTCGCGCGGTCCGATTCCCATAGAGGCGAGGATGCCTCGAATTTCGGTCATGCTGTACTCGCAACCATCCTGCATGAACGAGATCGCAGACTGACGGGCGTCGAACTTGTAGCCTGTTTGCTCGAAGTAACCGATCTCTGCCTTGGGAGAGATGTTGATACCGTCGGCGCGTCGAGCGATTGCCTTCAGCAGGCTGGTCTTTCCTGTACCGTTGCCACCGGTGATGGCCACTTTGGCACCGAGCGGTATCTCGAATTTCGCGTGGTCATAGAGCATGCAGTTGCCGAAGCTCAAGCTGAAATCGTCTGCCGAGATGGGAAATTTACTATGCAGTTCCAGGGCCTTGCTCTGGCGGAACCGCACGGCGCGAATGCTATCTGGGGCCTCAATCCCTTCGAGCGCTTCGAGGCGCTTCTCCATGTCCTTAGCCGCCTGGTACATCCTCTTCTGTTTGGTGCCGGTTGCTTTCTGATGCCCCAATCGACCTGCATACTCGTTGCTTTTTTTCGCAGCCTTCCGCTTGGCGTCGACCTGCCGTGCTTTTTTCCGTTGTTTTTCGATGGCGGCTTCGAGGCGATCGCGCTCGCGCATCGCCTCTTCGTATCGAGTCGCCTGAGCTTTGCGCTCTTCTTCTTTCTGTCGCAGATAGTCGGAGTAGTCACCCCAGAATTCGGAAATACCGCCGTCTTTGAGCTCCCAGATCTTGTCTACCACCTGGTCGAGAAAATGACGGTCATGGCTCACGATGAGCAGAGCCCCATCAAATGCCTTGAGTTGTCCGACGAGAAGGCGGATGCCGTCTTGGTCGAGGTGGCTCGTAGGCTCGTCGGCGAAGATCGCGCTTGCATGCTGGGAGAGTGCAGAGGCAATCTTGGCGCGTGTTTCCTCCCCGCCGCTCATCGTCTCCTGCGCCACTCCGGCGACGTTGAGACGGGAGAGCATCTCACCACTGTCCTGAGCCGCATCAAGGTCGAGTTCATCGAGTTGGCCGATGAGGGCAATGCTGCCGAAGCGCCTGACGTCGGCGTCCGCAATGGTAAGATTGCCGCTCAGAATTTTAAGCAGGCTGGTTTTGCCTGCGCCATTGTCTCCCACCAAGCCGATGCGATCGTAGGAGTAGATTTCCAACTCTTCGATATCCAGGATATCGCGGCCGGCATATTCCAAAAAGATGTCTTTAGCTTTGACTATGAGTTCCATAGGTTGAACCGCCTTTTGTGTATTAGCCTTTTACTGGAAGCGCAGCCATGCCAAAAAAGATTGCTCACGTCGATTTTTCGCCTTTGCCCAATTGCCGGCGCGAGCGTTTTGACCTTGCGCAAGCCGGCAAATCCGAAAATGATAGTTGGCGACGAATAAGGAGCGCGATGTGGGATGTCGGCGCAATACCTCGTCGTCGCAAGGGCTTGAAGGCTGACGCGTGAACCGATGGCTGCCGCCTCTTTTTTTCGAATACTTGGGCTATTGAATCCGCCCGGTATCTCTTTTCCCCACGTTTCGGACGCTCGGAGCAAGCAGCATAGCCATCGCAAGCAGTACCATGGTCGCTCCAGAGCCGACGAACCATAACGGAGCTCCAAGCAGATCCGCAAAAACGGAGGGGGCCGCGAGGCCCATGGGCATGGCCCACGCCATGATGGTTCCGTAGAGGCCGAAAACGCGGCCTAGGTACTCAGGAGGTATCTGCTCCTGCATAAGGGCAGTCTGGGTTCCCGCGTACAACGGGGAGCATGCGCCCATAAGAAAGCTCGCCGGTAGGAAAACGGCGAACAGCGACGGGCCGATCAATCCGGATGCGATTGCGACGACGCCGAAGCCGGCGATCGCGGCGACCATGGTGAGCGACCTATTGCGGAACCCTCCCGTGGCCGCCAAAATGCCGGACCCAGCCAGCATGCCTGCGGAGAAAAGGACCTCCACCAAAGCAGCATCCCCCGTGCTACCGCCAAAATGTCCCAAGGTCATTATTGGGAACAATGCCGCGAGTGGGGAGAACGCGAAAGCGAAGACGAACCCGCACCAAAGAAGGGCGAACAGCCCCCTGTATCCCCTGATCAGCTTGTAGCCGTCCGAAATCTCAGAGAAAAGTTCTCGAACTTTATTGGAAAAGGACGAGCTGCGGTCGGCTTCGTCGAGTCCTCCTGCGTCTATCTGAGCGGCGAGGACAGCTAGAGAAGCGAAAAGCGCCCCCAGCACGTCGAGGGCAATCATGGCGGTAATGCCCGCCACAGGATAAATCACTGCCGCGAGCGCGGCGCCAAGAATGTATCCGGCGGACTGAATCGCCTGCATCACTCCCGATAGGCGAACGAGATGCTCTGGCGGGGCGAGATGGGGCGTGAGGGATTGGGAGGCCGGCGTGTAGAACGAAGTGCCAGCTGCGCGGAGAAACAGGGCGATGAGTATTGACCACGCAGGTAAGCTGCCGGCCAACGAGGCAATCGCCAAGGCGGCGCCCACCGCGGCAACGAAGAGGTCGGCGCCGATGAGAACACGTTTCAAAGGCAGCCTGTCGACAACGGCGCCCGCAAGGACTCCGAACAAAGCAATCGGCAGAAAGCCTGCTAACGATGCCAGGGAGAGGAGGGAAGATGATTCTGTCGTGAGGGCGATATGCCAAATGAGACCCATTTGGAGAATCAAGCTCGTCAATGTCGACACGAGCTCCCCGCCCCATACGAAACAAATCTTAAATTGCCATGAATGGCACAGCGAAACAGACCTGCGCCGAGAGGTTTCAAATATCATGGTTATGTCCAATCGTGAAATGGCGTGCAGAAAAACAACGCGACGCCACAACAGCGCCGCTTTCTAGGCGCTCATCCACGTGCGGAAAAGACCAACCACGACACCCCTCCTTTGTTAATTCGGTCTGGCAAACCATGTAATATTAACGAGGCTTGAGTTTGCCTGTCAAGAATCGACCATCGGAAAGGGCAATCCTCTCTGGCCATTCGATTCCTTTTGTATCTTTGGTTGCATAGGTGACCCGCCAGGGCTATTACGCGTGGAAGAGGCGCCTGCCGAGCTGGCCGATGAGGCGCTGAAGATGGCCCTGGTCAGGCGAAACGATCCCAAGGGATGCGTACATCATTCGGATAGTAAGAATGTTGCCAGCAGGTTTTGCGGCAACCGCAAAGGAGCCGTATCCTGCAGTTGGAATCACGTTGCAGCATCCTGACCCGCATTCCGATTGGCGGACGGCCCGCTTCGGCATCCTGACCAGCACAGCGATCGAGCCTTGTCATTCCTTGGATATGCCGGTTGCTCGGGGCGGTCCCGACGGAGGCCCTCGCCTCCCCGGTCCGTGACCCAAGAAGGGCAAGCATGCTGATCTGCATGGCTGGTTCCTCCTTTATGTAGACGACCATGCAAAGAAGGGACAACCGAGGAGGCAGGTTACTGATGCGGGCTCCCGCACGCCCATGACTACCCGACGGGCTGTTTTTCATCTCCGATGCCCGCATTGCAGCATGAACGAATGTGCCTCGACATCTCTGCTGGCATGGTACGACTGGGATCGCACCTCGACGCATCCTTGCGCATACTGCCTTCCAAGTTTCGAAACCGGGAAGGAAAGTGTATGTGAGCGACGATATCGGCGCCGATTCGACGCTCGAGAGGGAGATTGCGCCGATTCTATCCATCGGGGATGCATTCCCGAAGATTCTCATCACTCGCACGAGGCATGAGCCCCATACCCGGGAGGGCGTGCTCGTGCTGAATTTCGCGAGGTGGCTGCTTGGCGGGTAGGGTTCTGAACGTCGCATTGGGATATCGCGCGACAGGGCACGCAGGGCTGTTTGTGCCCGCACGGGAAACGCCGTCGCCATGCGGGCGGCCTGTCGTGTCCGATTAGCCTTTTGCTAAACAGGCTTACGCCAACTCATGGGCAAGCCACCTGAGACTATTCACTTTGCTTATCGTTGACAAAGACCTGTGGCCTGCGGTTTTGTGAACGGCTCGTAAGCCACCCGCGTCGACTCACTTACTGTTGAAGCTGGTGGTTTGCAGGCTCAAAGGCGGTTGAGTTTCAAAACGGGCGTTTTTCGGCGATATCGAGCCTCCAAAGGCGGCTCTCCGTGCCCCTTGGGACAAAAATAAAAACTCAATACTCTGAGTTTGAAAATGGTTTTTGAAGTTGTCCCAGCTTTTGTCCCCGAAGCCGATGAAACGCGACGTCGCGTCATTCAGCGGCACTCACTTCGAGATGCCGCCGAAAACTGGGTGCAACTGGAGTGACGAGACGGCAAAACTATAACCACCGAGTGGGAGTAGGCCGAGGTCAAACGACAAGCCATTAGATTTTATTCATGGTGACGCAAAGTGTTGCAAAACGTTGCAGGAAGCGCCAAGCCGCCTGACAAATTGAAGAATAATTGATGAGAAGAAGCTCCGAAAACGGCGAATTTCGGAGCTTCTTTTATGCTATTTCATCTGCGATTCTGATTCGGATTTATTATGCGGGGTGAGTAGCTATGTTGGTAGATTGGCTTTTTGGCTCGCGCTGCAACGATTTGCAGCCTCTTGCAACAAAGCGAAGCCACCTGGAACTATTGCTTTTGCCCTAAGGGGAGCAAAGTAACCTTCCCCGAATCAATTCCGAATCAATTTGCGCAATCGAGTCCATGTTTCGCAAAAGAGCAGGTCAGAGGGGGTGATAAAAACTGTATTACTCCGCTCCGACAGAGCGATTGATACGCTGCCGAGCATGAAAAAAGCGGCCATAGCCGCCTTTTCCTATTCGGATTTATTCCTTGAGTTGCTTTCTAGGAGCCGAAGCCAGCCTTCCATTCCTCGTACTCGGCCTGAGTGGTTTCTCCGGCCTCAAGCGAATCAAGCTGCTTGCGCCATGCCTTGAGTGCAGATGTTAGCTTCGGATCCATGCCTGTGCCCTCAGGAGCCGCCAGAACGAGCTTTTCGCCCATCTCCAACGGCCGAAGGGAAAACTGTTCACTCAGACGGAAAAGGAACTCCAGGGCCTGCCTGCCGCTCTCCAAGGGAATCTCTCGCAACGCCTCCACCGATACGTCGAGTGCATTAGTGATCTGAGTGAGCTGCTCGTCGCCCGGGACTCTGTTCCCGAGCTCGTAGTTGCGGATGTAAGGTAATCCAGGGCCGCGTGTGCAGCGACAAGCTGGAGGAGGCCTTCTTCGGCACCAGAAAGGACCGTTAACCATGATCGTAAAGCAAGCAAAGAACGCGGCGGAAGGGTTCGTATGGCCGTTGATGATCTTAGTGATGGCGTTGGTGGCCAAGTCGGTTCGCTTGGCGATCTCGATATTCGGAATGCCGTAGTAGTCGCGCTGTTTCCTCAGCGCGTCGACGATATGTATTTGCAGCTCATCCATTGCGGACTCTTTTTTGATTGGGGGGTCCGGAATCGCAGCAAGGCCTTGTCTTCGTTCCGCTTGACGCGAAAGATAGTCTGCTGGCGAGATGGTAAGAGAAAAAGTTCCTGTTAGAGACAAAAGTGTTCTGCTGGGGAACTTTCGTCCTCCACAGAACGGTCGGCTGGTTATTGTTTTTTCCATGCGATAATGAGACGTGGCGTGCTGCGTTTTCCGTATCTGTTGTCTTTGCAAACCGATTGGAAAGCGCAGTAGGAAGGGCCTTACCAACCTGCAAAAGTCCGGTGCCCGTGCCCTGAAAATGACTAACGGAGCCCTCGCAGCTATATGCCCTCACGTTGTCTCATCATGTGGTGCATATTAATTATTGAGCTCGTAATTGATGTACCGCAAAAAGGGACAGCTGGATAGGTTTTCACAGGTCAGTGACCATACAGGCAGAAGAGCTATGAGTCGTCTCTTTCATCTATGCGCTGCTCAATTGAAACGGCTTCGAGTCCCCTTAACCTCTTGAGCATCATATACAGACAAATCACCGTCAACTTGAACGCTCCCACACAAGACACAGGGTCTTGATATTGACGCCCATGAATGCAGTCATTTCTGACATTGAAGCCGTTTGAGGAATACATTACAAAGTAAGTGAAGAGAAATTCATTGCATCCTTGGATGGTGCCGGTTATTTCTTCAACCTCACCAACGAGCCTTGCCAGTACGCTCGATACGTCCTTCAGTTGCGTGAACTTCTGTTTATTTTCTTTGAATGGTACGATGGCAAATAATTCCCCGATTTGCCTGATGACGTTTTCCAGAAGGGGAAACAGCTGAGTCAAATGGCCGAGAGCCACCCTGTCCTCAGGAAAAGGAAGCAGGTAGTACTGTTCTGGCGCGTTTTGGACAATCCATTCATATGCTGGCCTAATGTCGATAAAGCCAATCATCATCTGGATTCCCTGACGAAGCCTGCCATAAAAGCCATCGAGCGCATCCTGACGTTTCATTGCATTCAGAAAACGGAAAGCGTTTTCCTTGTACACCCTGCACACTTCTTCTGCAATCATGAAATCAATCGAATTCGGGTCTTCCTTTATTGCAACATGATCGCAATTTGGGTAGTACTCGGAGATAGTGATTTTGTTGGCAAGAAGAGTGAAAACATTTTCTGATAGTGACTCCAGTGTTGAAATGATGGCCTCGTCAGACTGCAGGATGAGGTTGTGAGCAAGGCTTTGAGGGCTCTCGAGAAAGCTCTTGTTCAGATCATCGACAGCACCCGAAGGAACGGAGTTCTCATATGATATGGTCTGCATGCTCGCCAACACAGGAGCGTAATAGTTGCTTTGCCAGGCCCTCCTTAGGCCAATCATAACTTCATGAAGCCACTTATTGTCGACCTGCGGATTGCTCAGGGCATCGATGCAAAACATCATTGCCGAATAGAATAGACTAGCTGTGAGCAGATTCACTTTCTCCGAGAAAGTAGATAATAGTTCAATGGCATGAGCAATGTCGCACTGATCGCAGCCCTTCGCATTGCGTTCGTCTCCGAAAAACGATAGGAGATCTGCAGGCGAATCAATTGAGCCAAGAGCATTCTTTGCAATTGCCTTTGTTTCAGCAGCGTAGATGCTTTCCTGCTGCGCAGTGCACGGAATGCGATATTGTTTTAGGATGCAAATATCCGTATAGTCTGAAACACCTGACAAGGTTTCCTTCATGCCCTTGAAATATGCCGCGCTCTGCTCCTTGCCGAGCATTTTGCATTGTATGAGTTCATCGACAACGGCAAGGGCTGTGCAAGAGATATTACATAGCCCCTGGCCAGCAGCAAGAAGCTTTTTAACGTGATGCAGGCAGAGATCAGCAAGCATCGAGCGAGTGCTGTCGGAAGGAGCCACTTTGTGTTTGCAAAACAGCAACGTCTCGAATACGCAGACCGCTCTGATATCCGAAAACGATTCTTTTGCCTTCGACAACAGTTCAATTGACCAAGAATGCGTGTCGGGATACTCGGATCCGTTTCTTGAGCGAGCAATTGGCTCGAGTGTTCCGTTGCCGAAAGACACCTTGAAGGCATCGCACAGCAGCGATTCTTGCCATGTCTGAAACTGCCTTCCCTCAGCGTTCTTGAAAGAAAGGAAGTTTTCATCAAACAAGCTGTTCAGCAGTTCAGAAACCCAGCTCTCATCTACATGTTTTGCCGTTAAGGTAAAGTTTGCGGACAGTGTATCGATGGCATTCTCGAATCCAGGAATGTCTATCGATTTTGCGAGATTAACAAATCCATCGCGCTCGGATTCGAGAGGGCCGAAGTCGAAAAGCTCAAAGAGATTTGACATGAACAGCAATTGGCTATTGTAGAGATAACGAGTTTCGCTCACTCGATTTATAAGGCGGGTTGCATAGGACATGACCGCAAGCACATCGTAAAACGAGCTGCCCTTGATTGCTTCTTCGGCATCCATGTGTTCGCTTCTAACAAGGACGCACTCGTACACCCGTTGCAACCAGTTTTGGGTGATGTTTACCTTCAGAGGCCCGACTGCATCCACCAACCTGGCAAGGTGCACAAATACCGACTGTATCGAATGGTAGCATTTTCCGAAGTCGCTAATAGACTCCATATCAGCATCGGGCTCGATGCTGCCCTCTGTGTAATCAATGAACCATTGCCACTCTCTGGATGAGTTCAGGAGACCCTCGGCGAATTTCACTTCAATTTCATGCTCGTAATAACCCAATCCCATAGCCTCTTTCGCTTTCTCTTTGCTGTCGTTTGCATTTTAATTGACTACTCGGATCGTTGTCATCAATGAGTACACGAGACAACACGCAAATTGATGAAATAAATGTGTCCAACCATTGAATTATTGTCCTGAGAGGGCAAAGGAGGCATCCAGCACTTGTAGTCTTGGAGCGTGATCTCTGCCGTATTCAGGGCGTCGACCCAACCAGCGGCTCTGCTGGCAGACCTGGACCCGCGGGCGTCGGCAACCGACTACCTCCTCTTCTTTAGGCTCAGCAGTTTCTATTGCGCTTCTGGGCTAATCCACGACCTGCGCCACAGCCACGCCTCGCTGCTCATAGAGAAGGGCTTTTCCGCCGTGGCCATAGCTGAGCGTCTGGGCCACGAAAGCTCGAACGTGACCTTCCACTACGCGCACCACTTCCCAGACAAGCAAGGAGAGATGGCGCGCTCTCGATGCGACCAGGGCGGGCATCTGATGTCGTGCCCGAACGACCGCAGGAGGCGAAGCGCCACGGTGGCCTTCCGGATGATGCTGGAGCAGAAGCTCTGGCTCGACCGGGTGGCAGCCGAGGGCGGCATGAGCAAGAGGACTTCATCATGGCGAGGCTGCACGACGAGACAATCGCCGTGGCGCCGAACATCCGGGTGTACCGCGCCCTGCGCGAGAACATGCTGGAGCTGCTTAGGGAGCTGTCGCGGATACAGGCCGACGGCACCGTCGACGAGCGGCTTCACGACGAGGTGGAGCGCCTGACCAAGGAGTTCATCGACCTGCGCGGGGAGGTGGACGCCGCCACCGTCAACACTGAGCGACATGACATACTCGAGATAAGCCGTCGATGGCCCTGTATGCCTGGCAGATAGCAGAACCGCAGTCCCTCGTGGCGATGAGGGCAACGTTGCCAGCGCACGCATCCTCCAGAGCCCGAGATGCCCCTGCGACGTACCCTGACGCTTCTCCAAGCCTCGTGTGGGCATCCAATGCCCTTGCACCTTGCCCACCTCCAGGGCTCTCCTTGAACTCTTGCAGGCTCGCCGGGAACCGCCTACGGCCGCAAGGGCCGCAAAAACTTTTCGCCGGGCACGGGGCGCCCTTTCGAAAACTCGGGCCCTCCGGATTTTGCTTTCCCCCTTGCACCCGCGCGAACCCCGTCGGCATGCGAGCCACAAGGCGCGCCACCGGGGCGGGCCGGGAGCTAAGGAGGACGTTATGGAGGCCATCGACACCAGGGCCAAGAAGGGCATCAGGGTCTATCTCAAGCGCAGAGGCTTCGAGATCTTGGAGGAGGGCTGGGCGCACGGCGGGGACGTCGCCGACTTCATCGCCTGCGACGAGGACGACCTGGTCTTCGTCCACTGCCAGATCACGCAGAACGGCGGCGAGGGATTTCCCGAGGAGGACGCGAATCGCGTGGCGCTCGAACGGCTTGCGGCTGCCTACCTCGCCGAGCACCTGGACTCCGAGGACATCCGGATCAGGTTCGACGTCGTGAGTATGCTCATCGTCGGCGAGAGCCGGGCGCTTCTTTGCCACCACCTCAACGTACTCGGCACGCTCTAAGCGCAGGGCGCCCCTGGGAGCTTCGGCTCCCGGGGGCGCTGTCCATGCAGAATCATGCGCTGACTGAACTACCTCCTTTCGGCGACATCCGGATACGTGTGATAGATGTACTTGTTCGTCCAGACCTCGTCTTCGTAGTCGCCGAATTCAGTCATCTGACAGTCGTTGTAGAGATCGTCAGCGACCTCTTGAATCACGTCCTTTAGTTCCAGATTCTCGATGAATTTGTTCGGTATTCCCGAGATGCCGAGGCTCGCTCCCATGATGTTCCCGGTCACAGCACCGGTAGAGTCGCTGTCACCGTTGTGGTTTACGGCAGCTACTAGGGCCGCTTCGAAGTCGTCGGGGTGCTTTATGGCGCAGTAGGTCGCTATCGCGAGCGTCTCCTCAGCCACCCATCCCTCGCCGAGGGAGTGAATCGCATCAAGGTCGTCGATGTTCTCATGAGCGAGTTCAACCACCCTCTCCATGAGGTTCACGAAGGCGTTCAGGTGCCTTGCATCGGGAAACAAGCCTTTGACGGTGTCTATTGCGGAAATGACGGCTTCTTCGATGCTTGAATCCTCGTGGATAAGGATGTTAATCATGTGCGTAAGCGCAGCTGCCGGTATGTATCCCAGCTCATGCCCGTGAGTGATGGCGGCGACCTCCGCCCCGACCAGGTCCGGGTTCTCAACCTGCCGGCCTTCCAGCGCGAAGTACAGGCCGACCGGGGCGACCCTCATGACGCCGCCGCAACCTTTGCTGTCATTTATCGGCTCATCGATGGTCCCTGTCTTCCCGCTGCGCAGCGCAAAAAGACACGTGTTGCCGGGAGCCCGCCTGTCGAACAGCTCGGGGATGTTTACCAGCCAGGAATAGGAGTCTTCCGTGTTGAGCGGATATTGCCTGGTCTGTGTTCGCAGCCAGTCCCCATAGCAAAGCGCCACATAGGAGGGGTAGCTTCCCATGATGCCTCGCATCATGCCGCGCGTCGTTCCAAGCAGGAGCCCTGTCGCCGTGAAGAGTGCCATCTGCGTGTCATCGGAAATCTGTGCGACACCGTCTACGAGCTCGTAGCTGGTAATACCGGAGGGTCCGTAGTGCCTGGATATCTCGCGCTCATCGAGAAACTCAACTGGATAGCCGAGCGCATCCCCGGCAGCACCTCCTATGAGGCAGCCTCTGTACTTGTCCAAGTTCTTCATGAGGTCTCCCGATTGCTTTCCTATAGCTGTGAAAGTGCCGAGCCAAGGCGCGCCTGCTTTGCTAACGTCCAAACCCTTCTTCAAAACCGCGCTTGGGACGGAACTTATGTCTCGCCTTGAGCTGCCTTATCATCGAGCTGATTCTCTTGGAATCTTCTGCGGACATCCCTAGCTCCGCGCACCGGAGGAGCACCGTCTCTGAGTCAACCTGCCTCCAGTCGGCTTGATGGTTCATGAGATCCGCCTTGAAACGTTCCTCTTCTCGCCACTGCAGTCTGTTGTTGTAACCAGCAGCACATTGCGCGAGAAAGCCAAGTATATGATCGAGCGCCTCCGGTATCTCATCCTTCATGCTCGCATACACGGGCTGCATGTCAGCCCTCATCAGCTCGTCGTTTGCGTTGACGACGACAAGGGTGGGCTTAAATGCAGCCTTGAACCAGCTGCAGTCCTTCTCGGCCCAGGGAACAATGAAGACACGTTCGAGGCCGCTGCGTCTAATCTCGCCATCAATTGTCGGATTTGTGTATACAGCCATGAGATTGCCCGCAGCATTGGAAACGCCTCTGCCCGACCAATTCAGCGAGATGCCGTAACTAGCAAGCTTGTCCTCCACCTTTTTGAGCTCAGTATCCGTATTTACATCCAGAGCATTCCGCATAGTTCTTTTATCCTGCGTAAGGATGCAACCACCGCCGTTGTCATCGAGCCAAGCTGCACCAGCAGCTATTGCAGCGCTATTGGGGCCAACGGTATCAATGAGAAAATACTCGGTGTCTATATTATTTTTGTTCATAGGCTGTCTCTCAATTTCCATCTGACTCACTTGAGCAAATCAAGTTCGCCCAGATAGTCAACAAACGAGTCAATTATCTCGTCGGTGCGCTTCGTGATATCGCCTTCGGTGAAGTCCTTGCGCGTACGGGCAAGCTCCAGCAGCTCCTCGTTGTCGGTGCCCACTTTCTCAATACCCTTGTCGTTCACAAAGCCCTCGTAGTACTTTTTCTTGTCGCTGAAGCGATAGTCAGACGCCCTGATGTTCACGCGCTTCTCGAGCATCGCCTTGTTGCCCAACGCCTCGATGTTCGACGGGTCGCTCAGGGGTGCCGTCTCGGTTCGCTTCTTCGCGTAAATATGCTCGATTTCGAGCGTTGTGTCGAGACTCATGAGCTTCTGCTTAGGATTTTGGAACGCCCACCATACGAGCATCGAGCGCGTGAAGCGCCTCTGGTTCGTGAATGCGTACGCCTTGAATCGCGATGTGATGTCTTCGCGGCCGAAGCGGTATGCAGAAAACTCCACAGGCTTTTGGTCGATGATGTTCTCCATCTGCGGGAAGACGGGCACGCGCAGGGCGTTCACGCCCGGACGCTCCATCGAGTAGGCGTATATGAACCCTGTGATGAGCTGCAGGAAATCGTAGAGCGCCGCCTCGTCGCAGGAACCATCCTCGTCGTGGTTGGCGAGGAACCAGACAGACAGCAGGTATGTCCACATGCCGTTCGGGGCGTAGTTGAGCACGAACAGCTCGCGCAGCACCCTCTCCGAGAACCCCTCCTGGCGGTCTACCTTCTTCCAGAAATCCAGCAGGACCTCTAGATCGGACAGGGATTCTTCGCTCTTGAGCATCTTGTAGGAGTCCTGACCGAAGAAATCGCGCAGTGACTGCGTCGTGGTGCTGTGGATATGCTTGCAAGCGCGACGGTAGTACATGTAACGGGTAAAGAGCTCGTCCATCGGGGTACCCACCGCCGGGTGGAAGATGTCCGTTGCGGTCTCCTCAAGCGCCTTCCAGTGTTCTATAAACTCGTCTTTACGGCCTAGAGAGGAAAAATACTTGTAGAACTGGCTCTTGAAGATGTCCGCATCTGCGAGCGGAAGCCCGCGGTCATTGAGCGTAGAGAAGATGCGCAGCGCCGTATCCTGCGATTCCGCCTCGATGGGCAGCAAAATGACGTTATTCAGGATGCGCGTGGCAAGCAGGGCGACGTACGACGGCCACTCGCTGGCCATGTCGGTTATCTTCTGCTGGAAGTAGCGGTAGTTGCAGGCATACGAGCTCTTCCATCCTTGCTCGACCACGCCGCTCTTGAGGATTTCCAGGAACTCGCCCTTGTCGTTGTCAGACGCGACCTCAGAGTCGATTTTGAGGCGGTTCATGTCCGGCTCGTCGAACTCGTCCGTCTTCCAGACACAGCGGGCGATGCTCTCGCGCACCTGCTTCGATTGCTTGTCCTTCATGTTCCCGAACTTGTCATAGAAGGCGCGCAACAATAGCATGATGGTCGTGAGACGCTGCTGGCCATCGATGATTTCAAGCTGGCTGTCGTCGTTGCGGAACGTAACTATAGGACCCAGGAAGTACTCGTCGGATTCGCGTTTGAACTTGTCGCAGTCGTCATCCGGAAACGCGAATGCGAATAGGTCGTCCCAAAGCGTCGCGCATTCATCCTCTCCCCAGGCGTACGGCCTCTGGTAGTCGGGAATGAGGAAGTCCGCGTGTTTCTCTGTCAGTAATTCCCTGATGCTCTTCTGGTCAATGTTTAGCTTTGACATGCAATTGGCCTCGTTCTCTATCTATTTGCCCTTATTTGCACCCTTGATTGGAGTGGCGAGGCCCTTTTCAATAATTTCGTGACGTGCTGACACTAAGTCGCTGTTCAAAAGTGTGATGTATTCGCTGCAAACATTTTGATACATCATGGAACTCTCGATATTGTACACTATGAGTACCCGCTCATTGAGAAAAAGAAACTCAATGGCATATGTGACAAACTGCAATCGGGTGTCCTCGGGCAAGACGAGGGGAAAGAGTCACTAATCGCATCTCTTTATCGGCTTACTGCCATGAACGAGGAGTGCCCCTCTGTAATCATGTTCTATGGACCGTCTGGCGTCGGCAAGACAGAAACAGCGAGATGCTTAAGCGAGGCTGTTGGCGGAGAGCTTACCCGAGTGCAATTCTCGATGATGCAAACGCAGGAGGCCTACGAGTATCTGTTTGGCGCAGAGCACTCGAAAGCAAGCTTCGCGCGTGGCCTTTTGGCAAGAGAGTCTAATGTCGTTCTAATAGACGAGTTCGATAAAGTTGACCCCCGCCTGTACAACATGTTCTATCAGCTCTTTGATGAAGGAAGATACGTTGACACGAATTAAGATGTCGACATGCGAAATGCCCTTTTTCTCCTAACCTCAAACTTCAATTCCGAAGTATCAGCTCGTCGGACGATGGGTCCTGCCATGTTCTCGCGCATCGGTGCAAGCGTGCATTTCTGCGATCTCGGAGTAGACGAGAAAGCTACGATAATTAACAAGCATATTGATTTCGTTCTCTCAAAACTTGATGAGGAAGATAGAGCGACGATCGAGCAAAGCGATATTCGGGCTTGGTTCATCGAGCATGCTGCAAAGTATGACAACATGCGTACGATGAAAAACAAGATTGAGGTGGCCATATTTAAGAAGCTTTCTGCTCCCATTATTTCGTCCGGAAGAAAGAGTATTTAACGCGAAGAAAAAGTCTCCTTCTCAAGATTCAACTCAGAGATGGGTGTTTTGTTTGTGAGGACCGATTTAGTCACCTATCAGGTAGAGATTCGTATTTCCCCAGCTCAAAGCTGTCACTCTTCACTCGGAATTTGTCACTCTTAGGTTGGGGCGCCATTCCTCTTTAGTCCATGTAGTCAGTTGCGCGCAATCGAACTGCGTTTCCGCAGGTCAGATATATCACTCTCCGGTCGGGTGAAAATACTCTCCCCAAGTGACTACAGAGCATATAATCAGTTCTCACTACATGCTGACTACACGGTTTTTGCGATAGGAGAGTAGATGAAGTCCCAGCTCATCCACCCCGCTGACTACATCAAAACGGGGCATGTAACAATTGAGTGGGAATGACAGAGCTTGAACAAGAAATTATCAAGGCATATGATGCTCGCAAGCACGGATATAACAAGAAATAAATAATTACTTTGGCGGTTTTTAACAACCAGCTGTACGACTCAAAACTCAAACATGTTCTTATATTTATTGCCGATATCGGCAATAAATAGTCTCGTTTGCTATAATAATCTCATCAGTTTTTTGCCGATAGGAAGGTGAAGCTTGATGGGATTTCTTTCTGCAGCAGAGATTGCTGAACTCTGGGGCATATCTGAGAGAAGCGTTCGCAATTACTGTGCAACAGGTCGCGTGCCAGGCGCTTTTCTCGTGGGAAAAACTTGGAACATACCAGCTGATGCCGTAAAACCTTCTCGAAAAAATGCCAAAGCATCGTCAACAAGTCCGCTGCTTTCGCGCTTGATTGAAGAAAAGACCTCAAAAATAAAGGGCGGCATTTACCATAAGCTCCAGGTTGAGCTTACCTACAACTCTAATCATATTGAGGGAAGCAAACTCTCCCTTGATCAGACACGTATGATTTTTGAAACGGCAACTATCGGTGTTGAAGAAAATCCTGTTCACATTGATGACATTGTAGAAACTCAGAATCACTTCCGCGCTATCGATTACGTGATTGACCACGCAAAAGACCCTCTTACAGAGGTCATCATCAAAGAACTGCACCGTATTCTAAAAACGGGAACTACAGATTCTGCAAAGGACTGGTTTGCAGTTGGAGGTTACAAACATCTACCAAATGAGGTTGGTGGGCGAGAAACCACTCTCCCAGAAAATGTTGCTAAAGAGATAAAGTTGCTGTTAAAGGCTTATAACTCAAACAGCTCACATTCCTTTGAAGACATTGTTGATTACCATGTTCGCTTTGAGCGCATTCATCCATTCCAAGACGGCAATGGGCGTGTCGGCAGGTTGATCATGCTCAAAGAATGCCTTGCTTATGACGTTGTTCCGTTTGTCATTTCTGATGATATGAAGTCTTTCTACTATCGCGGACTCTCTAAGTGGGACAAGGAGAACGGCTATCTTCTTGATACATGCCTTACAGCCCAGGATAGATTTAAAGCCACGCTGGATTATTTCCGAATTCCGTACGGTGATAAGTAGATTAACTGCTTTTCTCGTTTTAGCGTTATATTGCTGAACCAGACTAACAGACGTCATCATATTGCGCATGCAGCCGATGAACTCCTTCTGGATAACGAAAGACCCTCGTGAGCCGTTGCGCCACTTCCTCAGGGGAGGGGGGGTTCACTGCGTCTTTTGCGAGTGGTAGTCGTCCAAGGGGTTAGGTAAACGGCGTGAATGCCAAGTTCACGCATATACTTACCAACAGTTCGTTCAGCGATCTTATATCCTTTTGAGCGAAGTTCTTGGGTGATTTTGCCGGCACCGTAAATACAAAGGCTTTTGATCCAAATTGCTTTAATTTCACCTTGAATAAACTTCTTCCGAAGCTTTCGCGGTGATTGGTGATTATGACGATTTTCTCGTTGATAGTAACCACTTCTTGAGATTCCAACATAATCACACATACCATTGATGGAAGGGTGGGATTCCAAAGCGTGCTGAACGTCCATTTCTTGGTATACCTTTTCGGGAGTTACTTGCTCAGAATCCCGATTGATTTTTTTAATACTTCGATCGCTCCTTCAGCGTCACGAAGTTGACGCTTTAGTCGTGCAATCTCCTTGTCCTTATCGCTGGCAAAATTACCAGAGCCACGGCCAAACTCCCCAGTCTCAGTAACTACTTCCTTAATTATGCTAAATCAGAGTCTCTATTTAACTTGTACACTTTTTATTCTAGGCCCATACAAAAAAACTGACTTACTCAAGTTATGAGATAAGTCAGTTTTTTAGTTTTTAGAATTTGAATAAGTCATTAAGAGCTTCAGTCATAGTTGGGTGAGCGTAAATTTGGTCACGCAAGTCTTCAGCCTTTAAGTGGTGCTGCATTGCTAAAGTAATGACATTGATAGTTTCGTAAGCTTCTTCAGCGTAAATAGTAGCACCTAAGATTTCGTGAGTTTCTGGGTCAATCAAAGCCTTGTATGAGCCTCTTGGGTTGCCGATGACTTGGGCCTTTGGCACACCAGCTGCAGGCATTGTTAAGACCTTGTAAGCTTTACCTTGGGCCTTTAACTCGCTTTCAGTTAGTCCAGCTGAAGAAATTGCTGGCTTAATGAAGATTGAGTTAGCAAAAACTGGACGATTCTTCTTAGTTCTAGTCTTGTCACCAAAGAGTTGATTGTCCATAATCCGCCAGTCATCAAGCGAAATGTAGGTAAATTGCAAGCTACCGGCAACATCACCCATAGCGTAGATATTAGGAACACTGGTTTCAAGCTTATCGTTAACGACAATTTCGCCTCTTTGGCCAACTTCAAGACTGGTTTTTTCTAGGTGAAGGGCGGCAGTGGCTGGGTGGCGGCCAACTGACACAAGCATCACGTCTGCTTGCAAGTCCTTAACACCATCTTCGGTTTCAACAGTTAAGTTAAGACCAGCTTCAGTTTCTTCAACCTTGGTCAAAGAAGACTTAAGCATGAAGGTAACGCCATCTGCTTCCATATCAGCCTTAGCTGCCTGAGCAATTTCTGGTTCAAACCGGCCCAAGATACTTGGCATTGGTTCAATTACAGTTACTTTACTGCCAAAGCCAGCGTACATTGAAGCAAATTCAAGTCCGATTGGTCCACCACCTAAAATAACCAGATTCTTAGCAAGTTCTTTTTTAGCAAGCATTTCAGTTGAAGTAAATATCTTATCGTCAATCTTTAGGCCATCAATATTTGGTACATTACTTTCGGCACCAGTATTAATGAAAAGACGGTCGAATGTTAATTCTTCTGTACCTGATTCATCAGTTACCTTGATTGTCTTATCATCAATAAATTCAGCACTTGCATCAAGCACAGTTGCCAAGTCTTGGTCTGCTATCTTGTGGTAGTTCTTGTTGCGTAGTTTTGCTGTCATAGCTTCCTTAGTTTCGAAAGCTTCTTCATACTTAACTCCTCTTTGAGAGTTAATCACCAAGTTCTTAGTTGGCAAACATGCGATGTTGATACACGTTCCGCCGTACATCATTGGATCTTTTTCAATCAAAAGCACTTCTTCGCCATGACTTGTCAGGCTCCCTGCCAAAGTCTTACCAGCTTTGCCAAAGCCAATAATAATATTCTTAAAATGTCTCATACTTAGACTCCTAATCCAAATTATCGCTACTTATTTTTTGTCAGTAACATATTTTTTTACAAAATATCACGATAGATGTCAGCCGTCTACAATTTTGCTTATAAAAAGCTTCTAAAAGATGAATCATTGTTCAGAGATGTTGCGGTTGATCAAAATAGTTCCAAGAGTGAATGCTCGTAAGTATGGTAAGCAGTGGATTGTTAACCGTGACGCTATGTTGCGTGAGTATGGCAATCCTGTGTGCTAGGGGCTACAAATATACATCCTCAAATACTGTCCATCACATTAGACAGTATGATCAATAGACTTCAACCTGTTGAGAGCGTTCTCGAGAAAAACATAGAGTCACCCGCAGAGCAGGTGACTCTAATTGTTCATTCATCTGTGCTTATTTCCCAAAACTTCGCATATAGCATGCCTATTACTTAGAGATCTGCCAGCCTTCAATACGCGAGCGAGCTTCAACAAAGTCATGGTAGGGACCGCTGTGCGAGATAAGCTCTTCATGGGTGCCCTGTTCTGCAACACGTCCATCTCTAAGGAAGAAAATCTGGTCAGCTTCCTCAATTGTTGAGAGACGATGCGCAATTTCAAGCACAGTTTTTCCCTTACAGAGTTGGGCAAGGGCTGCTTGAATTTCTGCTTCGTTTTCTGGGTCAACACTTGCCGTTGCCTCATCAAGAACAACAAGAGGCGCATCTTTCAAAATTGCGCGAGCAATTGAGATTCGCTGTCTCTCGCCTCCTGAAAGTCGTGCTCCACCTTCTCCAACTTTTGTCTTATAGCCCTCGGGCAGAGCGTTTATGAACTCATCGCAGCGTGCGGCCTTTGCCGCTTCTACAATCTCTTCAAATTGTGCATCAGGCCTGCTTAGGGCAATATTGCGCTCAATCGTGTCATCCATAAGATAGACGTCTTGGAAAACCATGGAGAAGTCCGCAAGAATACTGTCGCAAGAAAGCTCTCGTACATCGTGGCCTCCTATGCGTACGGAGCCGCCTGTTGCATCGTAGAAACGTGCAAACAGCTTGGCAACAGTTGTCTTACCTGAACCACTTCCTCCAACAAGAGCTGCAGTTGTTCCCTCGGGAATAGTCAGAGACATTCCATTGAGTACAAGAGGTCCATCTCCGTAAGCGAATGAGACGTCATGCATCTCAAGGTTGTGATGCTCAAGTTTCACAGCTTTGCAATTGTCATCGATTGCAGGTGCGGATTCGATAGCGTCAAGACGGTCGATAACTTCTCCGATATGTCCAATTACGTAAGCAGCATCACCACAAGCCTCGATTGATTGGAACAGCATAAAGGAGAACATTACCAGCGTACAGAAGTTAAGAAGAGATATCGTGCCGTTCAGGAAAGAGATACATACAATAACAATGACGCCAACCGAAGCACCGCGTGTCACAAATAGAAGCAAGGCGTTGAGGGGTTGGAAAGCAAGCTCGGTTTTGAGATTTACATTTCTAGAACGTGCGTATGCGGAGCGTACTGCAGACACAGCAGCATCTACCTGCCGGTAACTCTTAACAACAGGCATACCGTGGATGTATTCCAACGTTGCCTGAGACATATCCTCGCGTGCGTCATTTTGTGCGGGCGACAAACGCGCGGAATTTTTGAACATCAGCTCCAGTACCACCGTTGCTACCGCAATCGCAGCCAATGCGAGGATGCAGGCCCGCAGATCCATGAAGGCGAGAAACGCCACCATTGCGGCTGCGGTTATGTATCCGTTGCCAAGCATATCTACCATGCGCATACCGTGGATTTCCACGAATGATAGCTCGGTTGTGAGTGCCGAGAGAATTTCTCCTGATGGGTGATTGTCAAAGTAACCAAGAGGGACGCGTTTCAACGCTTCTCCGATACGTACACGCACCTCGTTGGAACGTTCTGCAGCTACGGTTTCCTCGGCTCGTGCCCTCAACCACATAAGTGCTGCGCGTAGCGCAATCGAAGCAATAATGGCCAGTCCAGCCGTAAGTGCAATTTTAAGATCGGGTTTCTCGCCATTTGATAAACCGAGAAACCCGCACATGGCCCAAGCGGCAATAGCAATGGGTGCTGCAGAAACAAGTGAGATAAGAAAAGAGTATGCAAAGCCACAGAGAATTCGCGTTTTCTTATTGCCCGTCCAACGCACCACTTTCATAAGCGCACTAAACATTACGCTACCCCTTTCTCACTTCATGAGTTCCATTGGAGATATGTGCTTCCCACATGCGGTGATAGAGGTCACTTGAGCCGAGGAGGTCCGTATGTGTTCCCTCAGCGACGATGTTTCCGGAATCCATGACTACTATCTTGTCAAAATTACGTACCGTTGAGATTCTGTGTGCGATTACAATCAGCGTCTTTCCACGTGCAAGTTCTGAAAGCGCCTGTTGAATGAGCTCCTCACTCTCGGGGTCTATGAACGCAGTTGCCTCATCAAGCACAAGAATCGGCGCGTCTTTTAGATAGGCGCGCGCGATAGAGATGCGCTGGCGTTCTCCACCCGAAAGAGCTCCTCCGGCTTCTCCGGAAAGGGTTTCAAATCCATTTGCAAGCTTATCTGCCAACTCTTCACAGTGCGCAGCGGCAAGTGCGCGCTCTACCTCGGCGTCAGTTGCACCCTCACGTCCGAGCCTTACGTTCTCAAAGATTGTTCGATCAAAGAGGAAATTGTCTTGAGTCACAAAGCTTACAAGACCAGCGAGCTGATCAAGTGGTATATCGCGCACGTCAGTTTCCCCGATGCGGATTGTTCCTGATCCCACGTCCCAGAATCGAGCAATGAGCTTGGCCATCGTTGACTTTCCAGAACCACTCGGTCCCACCAGAGCACATGAGGTACCTTCAGGCACTTCAAGAGAGATTCCGTGGAGCACTTCTTCGTTGGAATATGAGAATCGGACGTTATCGAATGAGATATCGTGGGACGTGATGATTGCGGGAGAGGAGACTTCGGGCAAGGGTTTCATCTCTAACAGCTTACTAACGCTGTCCATTACCTTCTCGATTTCCTTGAACATATTGGTGTACTGCGTAATTTTAGTGAGAGGACCAATGACGCCGATTGACAACATACATGCAAGAGCCATCTGAGCTACGTCGATACTGCCCGAAGCTACAAGAATGCATCCAACTGGTACAACACCCAGAAGAAGCGTTGGCAGTATTGCAAACATGGCGTTCATGGGGATACGAGCAGACTTATACCAGGCAAGTGTTAGTTTCTCAAATTCAGAGATGTCGTTGCGAAAGCGAGCATACGAGGAGTCGGCTTGATTGAAAGTCTTGATGACTTCGATGCCATCGATGTATTCGACGAGTGTTGAGTTAACGCGCTCACTTGCTGTCCAGTACGCTGCATAGTCTCGTTCAAAGTTTTTAAAAAGGAGCGAAAGGGGCACAATTGACAAGGCTGGTGCGATGAGCATAGAGAGAGCGAGCCGGATATCAATTGAGCATACGATTGCAAAACACAAGATGAGAAGAAGCACATTGCTGGTAAATTCCGGGATAACGTGGGCAATGGGCAGCTCCATTTGCTCAATATCGTCAATGATTATTTTCTTAAGTGCTCCAGACGGCGCTGATTGAACATCGCCGAGGGAGCATGCAGCAAGATGTTTGCAAGCGGCGTTTCGCAAGTTCTCAAGCGTATGGTAGGCAACGCTGTGTGATGTCGATGTTGAGGCTAGATAGCCTATTGTCTGAACTGCCACTCCGAGAAGGGCAATGAGTGCCCAGTGTCCAACTTCACTGATGGCAAGGGTGCCTGATAGTGAGAGCGCAATCAACTTGTAGGCGGCAAAAAAGGGAACAATGCCTCCAACAACACCTACCACAGCAAATAACAGCGAGGCTCCAAGTTTTAGACGCTGTCCGCGTGTAAATGAAGCAAGCCGCTGTATCCAACTGCTCTTTTTCTTTTTGCTAGGGTCCATGGGTCCTCCCAAACGACGAGTATGAGCAAATTGTATTCATAGCTCGTTGCATGAGAAAAGCCCGATTGTCGCGGTTAGCTCCAAGTGTATCTATGCGGGTGGATTATCTTTCTTGCCCAGCGCTTTCACGGTAATCGCCAGGTGCCATGCCAACGACATTACGGAATGTGGAAGCAAATTTTGAGGCATTGGTATATCCGACTTCAAATGCCACCTCACCAATTGGCTTGAAGGTTGTCCGAAGGAGTGTTGCAGCTTGTGCCATGCGATAGCGTGTGAGGTATACGTGCACACTGGTGCCATAAACCTCCTTAAACCACCGCTGCATGCTGGCGTAGGGAAACTCGAACTCTTGTGAGAGCTCTTTGAGTGTCTTATGGGAAGAAAGATCAGAGGTTATAGCTCGTTCTATTTCCTTTACCTTATCAACCTGTGCGCGTGTGAGACCGTACTGTCCAATGCGTCCGCCTTCAGGAATGCTGCTCCCAAGAAATAACAGGAGCTCCATAACCTTGAGTTTTAGGTAGGCGTCCCTAAAGCAATCCTGAGCGCTGTACATTTCGCAGAAGATATGCTCGATGGACGCTCCACCGCGAAGCACACTTGGTTTGTCGCCTGAACAGAATTTCTCGTAAAGTAGTTCAACTTTTACAGGAAATCCCTCGGGGAAAACAGATTGTAAAGATTTGTCTGCCGTGTCCAGGTCAAGGCAGACGGTGACACCTCGGTAGTGCCCAAAGGGGAATCGGAAGAGGCTTTCATGTCTTGAGTGGTCGTCGATGCCCAAATCACCTGTGTCCAGGTATAGGCACGAGCTGGTCCCAGACTCCCACTCAATTCTTCCCTCGCGACAGTAGTTCAGACAGAGCATGCGTGATCCAGGGATGAGCGTAAAGCCCGACTCCAAGTTCCACACATTTGTGAAGTCGTTGAACATCAGGGTGATTCCAGGCATGACGTCGTGCATTGTCATGATGCCCTGACCATCAGTTCCCTCTGCCCGCCAGACGGAACTTCTCGCGTCGTGCGTCACACGACGGACGTTGCCACCCATGTCAGCATAGTTAGCAATGTCCATCGTGTCTCCAATCCCCTTCGTTTCTCTGAAGAGTGTTCTCAAAAAATGACAGTACCTTTGACCAGCCCACATCGTCGAGCGTGCCTTGGTCTACAAACGATCCGTCTTCCATGCGGGCAAAGTCGGTGCAACATGCTCTGATGAACTCAGGATCGTGTGTTACAACCACGACAGCTCGGCCTTCTGCCGCTGCGGCGGTAACGCTTGCGGCAACCTGCTCCATATGAGCAAGGTCAAGTCCACTTGTGGGCTCGTCAAGTACAAGTAGGTTTCGTTCTGATGCAAGCGCTGTAGCAAGCGCAACGCGTTGCATCTGCCCGCCTGAAAGCGAGAGTGGATGGCGTTGTGCCAGGTCGGATAAGTCCAACGATGCAAGTATAGTAC
>JABZHN010000011.1:0-49031 GCA_015258835.1 Atopobium sp. | reverse complement strand
CTTCTTGGGACTTTGCTCGGTTAGAGGAAGGCTATCTGGGTCTCCATATACCGTTGCTGCACTCGAGAAAATAATTGACTTACAACCGTGGTTTCGCCTGACATCTAGAAGGGTGAGGGTATTGCCCAGGTTGTTTGTGTAGTACTCGATAGGCTTGGTAACAGACTCGCCAACGGCCTTGAAGCCAGCGAAGTGAATGACAAAGTTAATGGCGTGCTCGTCAAAGATGTGGTTGAGTGCATCTGCATCGTTGACGTCTGCCTCGTAGAACGAAAGGCGCTTAGCGTTCTTTTCTCCTACAATGGTTTTGATGCGATCGATAACCTTTGCCGAAGCATTGGAAAGGTCATCAACAATTACGGCCTCGTAGCCAGAATTGAGCAGTTCAACAACGGTGTGGCTGCCAATAAAGCCCGCGCCACCGGTGACAAGTACGCAGGAATTTTGTGGAATCAGAGCGTCAGACATATCAATCCTTTCGTGGACTTATATCGTCATAAGTATACGGCTTTTCTGCGAAGCGTTGTGCGGTGCGAGCGCACGGGTTTCTCGCCAGATGCGCGTGAGGGCGCACGGGTTTCTCGGCAGGTGCTCCTTTCTGCCATCGTGCGCCTGACTTTTATTATGCGCGCCTGAAAAGTGCAAAGAATCTGTATTTGCGGCACCGATTCTTTAACAAAATCAGGCAAATCCACCGATTCTTTTATTTATTTAGGCAGAAGTTACAGATTCTTTGCAGAAATCAGGCTCGTTCTAACTAGGGTGCTGTCTCCAAATTTTGCGAGCCTGAAAACCCCACCATGTCTGAGTAAAACAGCTCAGACTTGGCGAGAAAAACCGGCAAATAGCTCAGACTAGGCGTGTTTTTCAGGCAAATCGTTCAGACTTGGCGAGAAAATCAGGCTTGCAGTAGGCTCACTCCAGGCTTTCACCGCCCGTCTGGCGAGAAACCCGTCCACTAGCAGCGCTTTCGTACAAGAAACCCGGTATCCACACGAAATGGATACCGGGTAGAAATCACTTGCAACCTGTGTGCGCACGCGCCGCTGACCTGCGGCGTTGCCGTGGTCGCGCTCGCGCCTTACTTGAAGTACTCGACGCCGCCCTCAATCAGAGGCTGGAACTGGTCACCGGAAGTGAGCTCAGGGATGTTCTTGTAGAGGCCCGCACCGGAGCGCTCCGTGTGACCCATCTTGCCCAGGACGCGACCATCGGGGCTGGTAATGCCCTCGATAGCCAGGACAGAGCCGTTAGGGTTAACGGAGAAGTCCATGCTTGGAGCACCCGTTGCGTCAACGTACTGCGTTGCGATCTGGCCGTTAGCCTTGAGCGTCTCAAGCAACTCGTCGGAAGCAACAAAGCGACCTTCTCCGTGGCTGATTGCGATGGTGTGGATGTCGCCAAGCGTGCACTTGGAGAGCCATGGCGACATCGTGGATGCAACGCTGGTACGAACAAGCTGGCTTTGGTGGCGGCCGATGGTGTTGAACGTTAGCGTTGGGCAGGTGTCGTCCATAGGGCGAATGTCTCCGTAAGGAACAAGACCCAGCTTGATGAGCGCCTGGAAGCCGTTGCAGATGCCCAGCATAAGGCCATCGCGCTGCTGCAGAAGCTCGCGAACAGCCTCGGTAACCTGAGGTGCGCGGAAGAGCGCGCAGATAAACTTAGCTGATCCGTCTGGCTCGTCTCCGCCGGAGAAACCGCCTGGAATCATGACAATCTGGCTTTTCTTAATGGACTCTGCCAGCGTATTTGCGGACTCAACAATGTCCTGAGGTGTCAGATTGTTAATGACCAGTGTGGTTGGATTGGCGCCCGCACGCTCAAAAGCACGCGCAACGTCGTACTCGCAGTTGTTACCTGGGAATACGGGGATGATGACGCGTGGGCGAGCAGGTGCGATAAGGGCTGGACCAGCATAGGAGTGTCGTGTGGATGCACCGTCGAAGCTGATTTTCTCTACAGCCTCGTCGGAGCCTCCGCGGTAGGGGAAGACCTCCTCAAGTGGGCGCTCCCATGCTTCTTGGAGCTCGGAGAGGTCGATCTTCTCGCCGCATGCGCTAAAGACGTACTCGGACGTGGTGACGCCCAGAGGAGCCACGCACACGCCGTCGACGTCGTCAACGGATACGCCGTCTGCCAGCTCAACGATGAAGGCACCGTAGGTTGGCGAGAAGAGCGCGTCGGCAGAAATCTCTGGGACCAGCTCAACGCCCAGCTTGTTGCCCAGGCAGCTCTTGAAGAGAGCTTCGGCCACGCCGCCGTAACCTGGTGTGGTGATGGCGAGTGCGCTCTTGGACTGGACCAGGGTGCTGACCAGCTTGTATGCGGTGAGCAGGGACTCGTTGTCGGGGAGAAGGCCGCTCTCGTCGTAGGATGGGACAATAGAGATAAGCCTGTGACCTGCCCCCTTGAACTCGTTGGAGACAATGTTATCTACCTTGGTAAGGCCGCAGGCAAACGAAACCAGTGTTGGTGGAACGTCCAAGTCTTCGAATGTTCCGGACATGGAGTCCTTGCCGCCGACAGCTGCAAGACCAAGGTTGACCTGGGCCATCAGTGCGCCAAGAAGGGCTGCGGCTGGCTTGCCCCAACGGTTTGGATTCTGACCAAGTTTCTCGAAGTACTCCTGGAAGGTGAGGTAGAGGTCCTGATATTTAAAGCCGGTAGCAACCAGCTTGGAGACGGACTCGACAACGGAAAGGTAGGCGCCGCGGAACTGGTCGGCTTCCATGAGGTAGGGGTTAAAGCCCCAGGCCATGCCCGAGACCGTATTGGTCTGACCCATAACAGGAAGCTTAGCCACCATAGAAAGGGCAGGGGTCAGCTGGCGAGCGCCACCAAATGGCATAAGGACGGTACCTGCACCAATAGTAGAGTCAAAGCGCTCGGAGAGACCCTTGTTGGATGCAACGTTTAGATCGCGTACCAGCGAGTGGAGTTTCTCGCCAAGGGTTGTGCCTGCCCAGGTGCGCTGGTAGGCAAGAGGCTTGGCCAGGCGCACGGTGATTGATTTAGGCGCACCGTTGGAGGCGAGAAACGCGCGGCTGATGTCGACAATCTTCTGACCGCGCCAGCGCATGACCAGGCGAGGATCTTCTGTGACCGTAGCCACAATGGTTGCCTCGAGGTTTTCCTCGCGGGCGTACGCGCAGAACTGATCGACGTCTTTTGCCTCAAGCGCAACAGCCATGCGCTCCTGAGACTCGGAAATTGCCAGCTCAGTACCGTCAAGGCCGTCGTACTTTTTAGGAACAGCATCCAGGTTGACGTCAAGGCCGTCGGCAAGCTCGCCAATAGCAACAGAGACGCCGCCTGCGCCAAAGTCGTTGCAGCGCTTGATGAGCTTGCAAGCGTCTTCACGGCGGAAGAGGCGCTGAAGCTTGCGCTCAACAGGGGCGTTGCCCTTCTGGACCTCGGCACCGTCGCGCTCAATGGAGCCAGCGTCGTGTGCCTTTGAAGAGCCGGTTGCGCCGCCAATACCGTCACGTCCAGTGCGGCCGCCGAGAAGAACGATGATATCGCCATCTTCTGGACGCTCGCGGCGAACGTGACTTTGAGGAGTTGCGCCTACAACGGCACCAATCTCCATGCGCTTTGCAACGTAGCCTGGGTGGTAGAGTTCAGAAACCTGGCCAGTAGCAAGGCCAATCTGGTTACCGTAGCTGGAATAACCTGCAGCTGCCGTGCGAACGATGGTGCGCTGAGGAAGCTTTCCAGGGAGGGTCTTAGAAACTGGAACGGTTGGATCTGCAGCGCCAGTGACACGCATTGCCTGGTAGACGTAGCTGCGGCCAGAAAGAGGGTCGCGAATAGCGCCGCCGATGCAGGTAGCTGCACCACCAAAAGGCTCAATCTCGGTTGGGTGGTTGTGAGTCTCGTTCTTAAAGAGGAAGAGCCAGTCTTCGTCTTTGCCGTCAACGTCTACCTTGACCTTTACGGTACAGGCGTTAATTTCTTCTGACTCATCAAGATTGGTGAGGACGCCCTTCTCGCGAAGGTATTTTGCACCAATAGTTGCCATATCCCAAAGAGACACGGCGCGGTCTTCTCGCCCAAGCTCTTTGCGCATGGAGAGATACTTCTCAAACGCGGCCTTTACCAGGTCATCATCAATCTGCACGCCAGTAATTCCGGTGTTAAAGGTGGTGTGGCGGCAGTGGTCTGACCAGTAGGTATCAATGACGCGAATCTCGGTGATGGTGGGATCGCGCTGCTCTGTGGTGAAGTACTGCTGGCAGAAGGTGAGGTCAGCCAGGTCCATAGCAAGGCCGTGAGAAGCAATGAACTCCTTGAGGCCGTCCTGGTCAAGGGCGTTAAAGCCCTCAAGAACCTCTACGTCCGCAGGTTCTGGAATGGAAATCTTGAGGGTCTCGGGCAGCTCAAGGGAAGCCTCGCGAGCCTCAACGGGGTTGATCAGGTAATTCTTGATGGCAGCAACGTCTGCCTCAGTAAGGTTTCCGGTTAGCACGTAAAGGCGAGCAGAGCGCACAAGTGGACGCTCGCCTTGGCTGATGAGCTGCACGCACTCTGCAGCCGAGTCTGCACGCTGGTCAAACTGACCAGGCAAAAACTCAACGGCAAACGTATGAACAGCCGCACCTTCAGAAGAAAACTCTGGCATGGTACAGCTGGCAAGATCGGACTGTGGCTCTGAAAAAACGGTGGGGATGCAGGACTCAAAGAGTTCCTCTGAAATTCCCTCAACATCATAGCGGTTAAGCAGGTCAATGCGTTGTAACTCGGTAATACCAAGAAGGTCTTTCACTTCTTTGAGCAGGGCTTTTGCCTCGCCCTCGAAACCAGATTTTCTTTGGACGTAGACGCGCAGGACCATGGGGCCACCTTTCAATGCAAGCCTTGAACGCTTTTACTGGCTTTATTGTACGTTACTTAGGTGGCCAAATTAGTGCTTGTCGAGAAAAGAAAAACGGGTTGTAACAGAGCGTTAAAAAAACAAATTATTTAGTTAAAAGTTTTACGTTGGAAGGTTTTTCGCCAGTACGCTTAAGCCAGCGTGCTTTACGCCAGCACAAAGATAAAGGCGATAAAACAAACGGTTACGCCCAAGGCAATTGCCTCGCGAGCGCCAAAGGTCGGCTGATGCCAACGCGTGCGAGAAGCCCCTGCTACATAGTGTCGAGCGTCAAGTGCCTTAGAAAGGTTGTTGGCATGTCTGAGCGAGCTGGCCAGAAGCGCTACCACAATGGAGAAGGTCGCACGGAGTCTATTGGGCAGCGAACCTGAAGCAACGTCTCCTGCGCGAGCAGTTTGAGCCTCTGAAATAGATACAGCGTCGCCCGCAAGCGTTGGAATAAAGCGCAGCATAAGCGAGAAAATCATGGCAATTTCTTTGCCGGGAAGACCAATCTTAGAAAGTGGCGAGCATGCTGTTTCAAAGGCGTTGCCTAGATCCGTTTGAGTTGTGGTAAGCAGGAGTAGTGCGCCCATTAAAATTGCAGCTAAAATGCGTACGGGGTAGAGAAAAGCACTCCATGCTCCCACATCAGTGATGGTAAAGATTGACCAAGAGACAAGCACAGTTCCTTCTCGCGTAAGCAACAGATTGAAAAGCGAGAGAAAGATGAGCAGCCAGGCAAGTGGGATGATTGACACAAGTACCTGTTTGACGGGGATTTTTGCGAGTGCCAGCAGGCAGAGCACGCCTACTACCAGCAGTGCAAGCTGTGGTGCATTGCGGATAAAAAATGTTGCGAGCATCAAAAGGAGTGCAGCCAGGCACTTGACGTTGGGATTAAGCCTATGGATGAGCGAATCCCCGTGATAGTACTGGCCCACAGAAATCTTAAGCGCCATAGTAACCTCCTTGCGAGAGGTTGTCGGTCTTTGTAGCGTTGGCTCGCGTGTCGCCAGAGTTGGTAGGTAGCGCAGCAACCAGTACGTCTACCAGCTCAGACAAAGTCAGAGGTTCTCCCAGGTTGATTCCCGTAGCGCGGGACAGACGTTGCGCCCAAGCAAGCGCATGAGGAATGCCTAGACCAAGTTCCTGGAATTCTGCCTCTGAGAAATGAGTAAATGTTTGTTGCGGCGAGCCTGAGAAAACCAGGTCTCCCTCATGAAGCACGATAATCTGGTCAGCTTCTGCCGCATCCTCCATCGAGTGTGTGAGCTCAATGACGGTGCAGCCGTCCTCAAGAACGGCGTTGATAATTTTTCTGAGTTCAGAGCAATAGTAGGGATCAAGTCCGCTGGTAGGCTCATCGAGCACAAGCACCTTTGGATGCATAGCAATAACGCCTGCAAGTGCGCAAAGTCTCTGCTGACCACCAGAAAGCTCAAAAGGGGATGCATCTGCCTTGTGGGAAAGCCCCACAAGCTCCAGAGCAGCATTCACAGCACTTGCTACATCGCAGGCAGAAAGTCCCAGGTTAGTGGGGCCAAATGCCACGTCTTCTGCAACCGTTTGTGCAAAAAGTTGGCGCTCCGGTTGCTGCATGGCGTAGCCAACAATGCCGTGAAGTTTTCTGCGATTTTGCTTCTGTCGAGTATCCAATCCAGTTACACAGAGGCTGCCGGCGTCAGGCGTATCAAGTGCGCAAATCAAGCGCGCCAGGGTAGACTTGCCGGAACCGGTTGAGCCAATCACGGCAACATGCGAGCCTTTTTGCACGTCAACCGAAATGTTTTTGAGCACGGGCTTCTGGTACGAGAACGTAACGTCGCGCACAGAAACTGCTGCTTGCTCGGACACGCTGTCGGCTGTAGCCACGCCGCCACAACCCGCGGCCATCGCTCCGCAGCTTTCAGCCACGCCGCCCTTCTCGCCCGCACTTCTCGCGCCCTGCGGCGCTGTGGCGAGAAGCTCCGTCAGCTCGTCAAGCACGCGCTGAGCCGAAGGGGATTTGCACACGACAACTCCACGGTTGTTGAGCGCATGCGCCACCTGATAGGCAAACGGCTCTTCAAGATGCAGGCATTCAACTAGCTCGTGCTGCTCAAAGAGGGCTTCAGGTGTTCCCTCAAACGCAACGCGACCGTCGTCTAAGGCAATAACGTGGTCAGCAGAAACCACTTCGTCCATGAAATGCGTCACATGAACGATAGTCTTTCCAGCTGCACGGAGTTTCTCGACAAGCCCCATAACGTTATTTCTATGCACAACGTCAAGAGCTGCGGAAGGTTCGTCAAGAATCAGAATCTGCGGCTTCATGACCAGCGCGCCCGAGATGGCCACGCGCTGCTGCTGGCCGCCTGAAAGCATCTGTGGATTTTCTGACGCAAACTCGGTGAGAGTGCCAAGTTCAATCTGCTGTTCTACCAGCGGTGTTATCTGATCGCTGGGTACCTGAAGGTTCTCTAGACCAAAGGCAATATCGTCTGCGACCACGCTGCAGATAATCTGATCTTCAGGATTTTGGAAGACTAGGCCCAGCTGCGGACGAATAGTTTTGTACGCTTCAAAGTCAACCTTGCCATCGTTGACAACGGTGGTTCCCAAAAAGGTAACGGTGCCCTCGTCAGGCGCGGTAAGGCCAGAGAGAATCGAGGCCACGGTGGACTTGCCCGATCCGTTCGCGCCAACAATACAGGTACGTTTACCTGCAGGAATAGAAAACGAGACGTGGTCTAAGGCAACTACGCCTTTTGCGTGCACAAAGGTCACGTCCGAAAGCGTCGCAGCTACAGGCAGGTCCTGAGTTTGTGCGGTGCTTTCAGACGTGTGTGTATCTGGGGAGTTGTCGAGCAGACTACTCACCGTTTTTGATGCTCTCAAAAAGTGAGGTAGCTGAGCGCATAATCACAACAAAGATAATGCTGTTGACAGCAACCTTTACCACGTTGAAGGGGAGAAGAGCAGGGACAATCAGTCCGCTTACTGCCTCCACGCTCATGCCGGTGTAGATTGGGGTAACTACAAGGTTGCCCAGAATGCATGCGACAACGCTGACAACACTGCCCACAATCAGGGCAAGTACCAGCTGCTTGATCTTCTCGGAACGGTTGTACACAATCAGCGAGACAGGCAAAACGTAGGTAAGCGTTGCCAGAATTGCCATGATAGTGCCGTAAATTCCGGACTCCGTAGTGAGGTGCATAAGGTAGGGAAGCACCGAGACAATCGCGCCCGCAGCAGGGCCATAAGCTACGCCTGCGAGCAGGGCAAAGACGCCCGATGGATCGTACTTCAAAAACGTCACGCCTGGGATCAGAGGGAACTGAAGCACCATGGTGCTGATTGCAGCAGCTGCACAAAGCATGGCGAGAATAGCAATTCTCTTGGTGGACCAGCCGTTAGAAGATGCGGTTGTTGCGTGGGTTGAGTGGGATGAAGCCATAAAAGTCTCCGTTTCTGACATCCGGACTGTACCGTTGGTCCTGGACTTTAACCAGGTTAACCGCCTTTGCGGGTCGCGGACTTGATGGCTCTTTGAACTGGGCTGTTATAAACCCTGAAGCTCGGCCACCTTACCACCAGTAGGTAATTGCAACCATTTCTGAAACATATCGATAAGTACTATAGCAGAGTTAACAGCTGATAACACGCAAAACAGGATGGACATTTATTCGACAGAAATGAGAGATAACCCCAAAATAACCCAATAGAAATCTAAAAACATTTTTGAGACATAAGGCGTTTATCTTCCTCGACTCCATGTTTTTCTCGCTTGCGATAAACTATAAAAAGTAACTTACTAAGGAGCGTGTTACATGTCTGAAAGTGGCTATGACTTACAAAGCCTGGCCGGAAAGCTTTGCTCGATTGTTGGAGAAGAGAACGTCCTGGTAGACGAGCCAATGAGTGAGCACACCACTTTTAAAGTGGGTGGACCCGCAGATCTCTATGTCATCCCTGATGACCCTGATGAGGTTAAAGAGGTTCTCCTTGCGGTTAAAGACGCAGAAGCTCCTTATTTTATCCTTGGCTACGGCTCTGACCTGCTTGTTTCCGACGCAGGTTATCGTGGTGTGATCATTGCTGTTGCCGATGGTCTCACCGGCGTAAGCATCGACGATACCGAGATGACCTGTCAGGCCGGCGTCGGCCTTAAAGAGGCGTCCGAGATGGCCTGTGAGCTGGACCTTTCTGGACTGGAGTTTGCGTGCGGCATCCCAGGTTCTGTGGGCGGCGCATGCTTCATGAACGCAGGCGCTTACGACGGCTGCATTGCTGACGTGCTTAAATCCGTCCGTGTTCTTCTGGCCGACGGCACTTTTGCTACGCTGGACGCATCCGAGCTTGACCTAGGTTATCGTCACAGCAGAATCGCTGATGAAGGCATGATTGTGCTTTCCGCCACGTTTAATCTTCATCGCGCTGATGGCGAGAAGATTCGCGAAAAGATGGAAGAGTTCACGCGCGCTCGCGAGGAGAAGCAGCCACTTGAGCTGCCTTCCGCTGGTTCAACTTTCAAGCGTCCTGAGGGCCACTTTGTAGGCAAGCTTGTTACCGATGCTGGTCTTAAGGGCTATCGCTTTGGCGGCGCTGGTGTTTCCGATAAGCATGCTGGTTTTGTGGTCAACTACGACAACGCTACCGCTGCTGAGGTTCATGCAGTTATTGAACACGTTCAAGCCGAGGTCAAGCGTCAGTTTGATGTCGAGCTTCACCCAGAGGTAAGGTTCCTCGGGGAGTAGTGAGCCGCGGCTCACACCCATCCGCAACGGATTGCACGCGTTTGCACGAATCACACGCGTCCGCGCGGCGCTGTTTCGTCCGCAACGAATCGCTACGATAGCTCCGCAAGAAAACGGGGAAGTCCGTCGGTAGAAATCGGCTCCTCCATACCTGCGACAAGAGGACGCAGATAGGTCAGGGCAGTGTCGGTAACGTTGAAGCCGTCTTCGGAGATCATTTCTCGAGGTACAAGCTTTACCTTGTTAGCAACATCGGCGACAGGGGTGGCGCGAATCTCCGAAGTATATGGGACATCAGAAGTTCGGTGAACGCCTACCATAACACCGGTTTTACCTTGGAGAACAGCTTCAACTCCTGCAGCACCGAGCGCTTCTGCCTCGTCCAAGTCAACCTTGCTAGCAGCATGCGAAGCGCAACGCTGCAGCGTATTGAGCTCAATGCCGCGAGACTTTACGCCCAGTTGATCCTTGGCTAGCTGCGACAAGTATTGAGCCGTTCCGGATTGTGCCGCGAGATGGCCAAACGTGTCAATCGCAACGGATTTTGCATCAAAAAGGAAACTACCATCTGCGTGATGAACGCCCTCGCTAACAACTACGATCACGTTGTTTTTCTCGCGAAGTCGCTGCTCAATGGTGGAAAGTAGCGCGTGTTCATCAAGCGGAACCTCGGGCAGGAGGACAAAATCCGGGGCAGTTCCGCAAATATCTTGTGCCAGCGCACCAGCTGCCGTGAGCCAGCCGGCGTCGCGACCCATGGCTTCGATAAACGTGACGTTTTTGCTGTTGTAGACGCCGCCGTCGCGGGTGAGCTCGGCGGTTACGGACGCAACGAATCGCGCCGCGCTACCAAAGCCGGGGGTGTGATCGGTGCCCTCGAGGTCGTTGTCGATGGTTTTTGGCACACCTACAACGCGAACATGGCTTTCCACCTGGGCAAAGTATCGAGACAGCTTGTGCGTGGTGTCCATGGAATCGTTGCCGCCGATGTATAGCACGGCGTCTACCTGGTATTTCTTGAGCTGCGCATCAATCTGCTGGTAGATAGGAGAGATAGCTGTGGATTCCGAGTTGTCAGCAATCTCCGGTAATTTAAAGCGGCAGCTACCCAGCCAGCTCGATGGCGTGTTTCTTAGGAGCTGAAGGTTTTTCTCGCCAGGATTTGTGGATGCGTGGTTGGACGATCCCGATTCAGATGCTATAAATTCAAGTGCTTCCACCAGGTCAACGACGTTACCCTCAAGAAAGCCCTGGATTCCGTTGCGCATTCCGAGCACTCGGAGGCCCTGGGCGTGAGCTGCGCGAACAACACCCGCGAGCGATGCATTAATCGCGGCAGTTGGTCCGCCCGACTGTCCGACCAGGATTGTGTGAATTGCATGCTCTGTTGTGGTGTTCATAGCGCCTCGGATTCTTGAAAGTTGACGTATCAAGTATAACCGCGGTAGGCAGCTGCGGTGCTGTTATATCGACTGACGAAAAATCCTCAAAAAACTGCAGATAAAGTCAGGCTTAATAGCCCAAATACATCGTGGATTAGCTTTTGTTATAGGATTTGAATTTAATCAGGTACGTTCAATTCACTATTATGCATAAGTTCTATCTGATATACATAATTATGAATGAAGATATATCAAAGATTTAATTACCCTAAATTTCAGGGTTAAGCAAGCACATCTATGTCAGATAATCTGCAAAATCAAGAATCAAAAACACATCTAATGACGATATTCTGCATGAGACAAGCGTTTTGAGCGAAATGTATACGCATTTTCAGCAGATTATCTGACATAGGTGTGTTCGGGCGTTTCGAACTAGACACGGATGTGCTTACGGAACTCATACGCCCGCTAAGGCATCGCACGCGGCGAGAAACCCGCAGGTCTCGCCGCCGTTCCCTGTCCCATGCCACGCTCGCACCTGACGCCTGACCGCTGCTCGTGCCCGCCACACCCGCCGCACGCGCACAAAAAAGCCGCACCTCAAATGAGATGCGGCTTCGTAGCTTCTAGCAGTCTAAACGGCGTTGCAGTTCGGTCGGGCCGAACGCGCGCCGTCTAGTGCACGACCTGCGGGTTTAGCGAAGGTTGTAGAAAGCGTCCATACCCAGGTACTCAGCACCCTCAGCGAGGTCATCCTCGATGCGGAGAAGCTGGTTGTACTTAGCAACACGCTCGGTACGAGCAGGTGCACCAGTCTTGATCTGACCAGCGTTGGTTGCAACAACAAGGTCAGCAATGGTGGTGTCCTCGGTCTCACCGGAACGGTGGGAGACAACTGCGGTGTAACCTGCGCGCTTAGCCATCTCAATAGCCTCGAGGGACTCGGTCAGGGTACCAATCTGGTTGACCTTGATGAGGATGGAGTTACCAGCGTGAACCTCAATGCCCTTCTTCAGGCGCTGAGTGTTGGTAACAAAGAGGTCGTCGCCGACGAGCTGGATCTTCTTGCCCAGACGCTGGGTAAGGACCTTCCAACCGTCCCAGTCCTCCTCTGCAAGGCCGTCCTCGATGGAGACGATTGGGAACTTCTCGACCATTTCCTCGTAGTAAGCAACCATTTCCTCGGAGGTAAGGGAGCGACCCTCGCCCTTGAGGTCATACTTGCCGGTCTCCTTGTTGTAGAACTCAGAAGAAGCTGGGTCCATAGCAAAGCGGAAGTCCTTGCCAAGCTCAAAGCCAGCAGCCTTAACAGCCTCGGAAAGAAGCTCAAGTGGCTCCTCGTTGGACTTAAGGTCTGGAGCAAAGCCGCCCTCGTCACCAACACCGGTGTTGAGGCCCTGGGACTTCAGAGTGTCCTTGAGGGTGTGGTAAACCTGTGCGCACCAGCGAAGAGCGGTGGTGAAGTCAGGAGCACCAACAGGCATAATCATGAACTCCTGGAAGTCAACGTTGTTGTCAGCGTGGACGCCACCGTTGAGGACGTTCATCATAGGAACAGGAAGAGTGTGAGCGTTTGCGCCACCGAGGTAAGCGTAAAGTGGAAGCTCAGCAGAAGCAGCTGCAGCGTGAGCAACAGCAAGAGAAACGCCGAGAATAGCGTTTGCGCCGAGGCGACCCTTGTTTGGAGTGCCGTCAAGCTTGATCATAGCGAGGTCAAGGCCGCGCTGATCCTCTGCGTCCCAACCAATAACGAGGTCGCGGATCTCAGTGTTGACGTGCTCGACTGCCTTCAGAACGCCCTTGCCCAGGTAACGGCTCTTGTCGCCGTCGCGAAGCTCTACAGCCTCGAACTCACCAGTGGAAGCACCGGAAGGAACGATTGCACGACCAAAGGAGCCGTCGTCAAGAACAACCTCAACCTCAACGGTTGGATTGCCACGGGAATCGAGGACCTCACGTGCGTGAACATCAAAAATCTGGCTCATAGCTCACCTTTCTTTAGGTTTAACATTTTGCTGATTGCACAGACATAACTAGTATACCCATTCTGTTATGAGGTGTGTATTGTAATTACACATAGTATTAGGTTAGGAAGATATAGTATTTGACCAGGCAGACGCACTGTCCACCTGGCCAAATAGAAAATACCTGCAGAATTATTAGGTAAATATATAAATTATTTCTGCGGATACACAACAACCAGCAGCATCTTGAACTCTTCTGGAGCCTGAAGTGCATGTGGGTGACCAAGTGGCATCACAATAGACTGACCAGCTTCAAGGGTGTAGACATCGTCATCGATGGTAATGCTTGCACGTCCCTCAAGAATGGTGACAAATGCATCGCCGCCCGCGCGATGGCTTGCAATCTCTTCGCCCGCACCAAAACCAAAAAGGGTGACACTGACAGCATCGTTTTGCGCAAGGGTCTTGCTGATGACCTGGCCAGGAAGGCATGCAACCTGGTCTTTAAGGGTTACTACAGTCTTTGCGTCGATGTTCTTCATGACACCAGGAATCAATTCTTCGGACATACTAACCTCCAACGGTAAATGTTATCGATGACAAGCATTTACCCGAACTAGCCGTCTTCAATCAGTAAATTTCAAAAAAATCGCAGGTAGAAATTGCTTTTTTTAAAGCAATTTGCTGAGCAGCGAAGTCATCTTTCCCTGAGAGACCACCATCACGTGATGCATCGCGCGAGAAAGGGCGGTATAGAGCCTACGGCGAGAAATTCCGTCTGCTTTATACACTTCCTCTTGTGCATCAGCAACGATGACCTGATCAAACTCAAGGCCCTTTGCCAGTGCAAGGTCGAGAAGAACAACGCCCTTCGCGGGAAGGGAATCGTGGCTGGTGAGCACCTTGACGCCGGTGCACAGCTTGGCCTGCGCTGCGCCGTTGGCCTGCGCTGCGCCGTTGGCCTGCGCCGCACCGTTGCCCGCAACGCCATCGGTCGCGCCGTCCGCGACGCCGTTTCCGTCCTCTGCAAAAACCCCTTCCAACTGCTTGGCAAGCCAGCGAACACGAGACTTCTCGGTGCACACAATGGCGGTCAGCCCGTCAAACTCTTGTGCCTGCTCAACAAGGAACTTCATCGTCTGCAGGTACTCGCCGCGCTCAGCATCTTTGTCGTCAGCTACCACCTCAAAGAACTCAGGTTTTTTACCGCCGCGTTGAACGGAGCTTGTCTGGCCACGCTCTTCTTCGCTCAAAAGCGAGGTAAACAGTGCAGTAATCTCGGGAGAGGAGCGGTAGCTGGTCAGAAGCTTGCAGGTAGAAACTGCGCCTTCGCCATGTGTTGCGGTGAAGATCTTCTCAATCTGCTCAAACGTTGCAGTGTCTTCCCAAATTGCCTGGTTAGAGTCGCCCAAAAGCAAAAAGTGCGCGCGCGAGAAGTACTTTCCAAGAACCATAAGCTGCGTTTCGGTATAGTCCTGGACCTCGTCAATCATGACAAACTTGACGTTTTTCTCGCCAGCTCCTGTGATAAGAAGTCGCAGGTAAACGCATTCGGCGCCGCTCAGCGCGGAGGTGTTGAGCATGCGCATGCCAATGCGGTCAATGCGAAGCCAAGAAGCGGACTCGATGACCTCGTGCGCTGAGGCAAAGCGCCAGTTGAGGAACTCGCGGGTACGCGCAAGAACTTCTTCCTCATCGGAAGGGCTGATAGTGCGGCCAAAGACCTCTAGCTGCTGCTCAACGTCAAGGGAGAGCATTTCTTCTTGGATTTCGTCATTGTGAGCCATCTGACCAAGCCGGCGTTCCAGGCGGGTGTGGAGCTCGTCTTTGGCAAGTGCAATGAGGCGCGGACCCACAGGAAATTGCGAGAACTTTGCCACAGAACTAGCCACCTGAGCTGGCTTAATAAGCGTGGTTCCTTCAACAGAAATGGCCTTGAAGTCGTCTTCATAGAGCTCAAGCGCACCAAGTTGTTCCTCAAGCTTTTTAAGAGAATCGGGATTGTTGTGGGCGCCCGAAGCGTGGTCAGCCAGACCCAAAGCCTTGAGAAAAGAATCCCAGGTAAATACCTGCGGATTGTGCTCACCCATGCTGGGCAAAACGGTGTTGATGTAGCGACCAAACATCTCGTTAGGAGTGAACAGGTACACCTGATCTGCGGTAAGCGTGGTGCGCTGCTGGTAGAGAAGGTACGCAATACGCTGCAGCAAAACGGATGTTTTGCCCGAGCCTGCAATGCCGTTGACCAGCAAAACTGGCACGTCTTCGTGCCTGACAACAACGTTTTGTTCGCGCTGGATAGTTGCGGTGATGGCCTGCAGCTTCTCGGTATGCTGACGCTTTAGTGCGGCAAGCAGCAGAGAGTCTTCAATGGCAACCGTTGTGTCAAAGTAGAGATTCAGCTTGTCACGCGTAATGTCAAACTGTCGGCGAAGCTCCAGCTCAACCGTTCTTTTCTTGCCGTCTACCTGGTACGACGTTGTGCCCATCTCTTGGTTGTAATACGTCTCGGCAACGGGGCTGCGCCAGTCAACAATGAGCGGCGTGCGGTCTTTGTCGGTGATGCCAGCCGCACCGATGTACACATCGCGAGAAGGACGTCCAGGTCGCATCTTGAGTGTGACCTTGGCAAAGTAAGGCTGCCTCAAGAGAATTTCGACTCGACCGAGTTTCTCGACAGTGAAATCGTGGTACTGGTTGTACGTATCAATAACGCTGTTGAGCGTCTCAATAGCCGCAAGGGTCTCGATGGTTTCGTCCGCGCCGCCAAAGTCTGGACGAATTTCTTCACTCATTTGACGAAGGTCTCTAGCTGCATCTTTTTGCGTGGTGTTGAGCGTTGTGTCCAAGTCTTCACGAATCTCAACAAGTTTTTGATATACGTGAGAGAGGTGCTCTTGCTCTTGCTGGTGGATTGGATCCATGATGCTCCTAGATAGTTGCGTCTTCGATGCGGCGGCGCAACTCGTCAATGCCTAGGCCGGTCTCGGATGAGGTAATAATGGCCTGTTTAGGGGTAATATGGAATGCCTTGCGCAGAGCGGCCGCAGCTTGATTTTGCTTGCCGCGCGCAATCTTGTCTGCTTTGGTAAATGCAACTATAAAGGGCAGCTCAGCTTCTTGAAGAAAGTTAATCATCTGCAGGTCAAGCTTTTGAGCTTCGTGTCTGATATCAACAAGGCTAATAACCAGGTTAAAGCTGCGTTCTTGCTCAAAGTAGCCACCAATAAGATCTGCCCAGCGCTGTTTTTCTTGGCGAGAAACTCGTGCAAATCCGTAGCCGGGCAAGTCTACAAATTTGACACCATCAACGTCAAAGAAGTTGATATTAGCGGTTTTACCTGGAACGCTTGAAACTCGTGCGAGCTGTTTTCGTCCAATAAGTTTATTTAAGAGGGAAGACTTACCCACGTTTGAGCGCCCTACAAAGGCCACCTCTGGGGTCTCTGGAGAAGGAAGTTGTGAAATTGCCCCGTATGATGCCTCATATCGTGCGGTTTCATACTTAAGACCCATGATGCCTCCCATTGCGCTTCAAAAACGTAAGGTATTATTTTAGCGCAAACTGGGAGGCAGCTAACAATCCATTCATCCGTAGTGGGAGGGCGGCACAATCTGTAGTGAGGGTGGTGAAACCTGTAGCTGGAATGGTAAGAATTGCTACAAAGACACTCGAATTCGTTTTTCTACAGGCAAACGAGAAACAAGTAAATCAAACGTCGTGTCAGTAATCGGATTTCTATAGATTTCCTCTCCTGTAAGATTTACTACATAAGGCACATGAAAAACATACGAGGTGTGCGGTTTGATGGCAATTCGCGAAGTGGTTATATTTGGCTGGACAAGCGGCCAAAGGGAATTTTCATTTCCTAAATCGCAAATGTAATAGGTGTTGTTAGCTTGTGGAATTAAAATCGTGCCGAGAAAATCTATTCCACCTATGGGGTCAGTCTCTTCTCTATCATTTTTAACTTCTATAGTGACATCTATCACACTTGTTTGATTGCCATGAGCGTTGGGATGTTGTGGCGTAATACCATGTTTTTCCAGGTAACCGTCATATGTGGTTAGGGCAATTTCAGTTATTCGTATTGAATATCCCTTTGTATTCTCAGAAGACGAATAATGAAAATTTCCGTCAAGAGGGACCCATTCTCCCATTTGATAAATCTCTTCAGGGATAGTTAGTGCATGGGTATTTACCCACCAAACTCTGTAGCCAAGAGCACAAACCAGTACAAAGCTTATGGCAATTGCGAATAATGGTAGTTTGTTTTTTAGTTTCATGATGCACGTCTTTGCACGTCGGTTTTCTCGACAATTTTACCGAGCTTCATTTTGTAAATTACATCGCAGACAACCTCTAAGAACTCAGCATCATGACTTGAGATGAGAAGTGTTGCGCCTCTATCTCTTTGTTCAACAATGAGCTCTGTGAGCATATGGACACCGTCTTCATCAAGAGCATTTGTTGGCTCGTCAAGAATAATTAAATCAGGCTGCTCAAAAAACGCCATGGCAATTCCCAAGCGTTGCTTCATTCCAAGGGAGTATTTCCTAACAGGTCTTTTGTCTGTAGGATCAAGTCCTACTTTTTTAATTGCAGCATCAATATCTTGCTCAGATGCAATTTGTTTTATTGACGAGAGAATCTCTAGGTTCTTACGACCGCTATATGAGCTGAGAAGTGCTGGTTTTTCTAGGAGCAGGCCAACACTTGGTGGGAAATCTATATCGTCCCAGAGCTTTTTGTTTTCAATAGAAACATATCCTTGGGTAGGCTTAATGAGACCACAGACCGCTCGCATAAGCATTGTTTTACCAGAGCCGTTTTGGCCTTCGAGACCAATTATCCCTCTCTTTTCCAGGGATAATGTGACATCCCTGAGAACAGTATCGTTTCCGATTTCCTTTGTTAGATGCTCAACTGAAATGTACGACATGTTTACTCACCGCCAAACTGATCAATGTTCTTAAAGCGTGAAAGAGACAGATAAAGAAAAATACCTAGTGAGCCAATACAAAAAGCTAACGTGCAGAATGGATTGACTCCTGCACAGAGGTTACCTTCAACAATCTCCCTGCTAGCTGAATCAATATAGAGAGAACTTCGAGAAAACATCATGTAGTTGCCAATAAGGATAGGATGTAATTTGAAAATCGAGGAGACTATCCAGGAAATTATTAAAAAGAGAGGAGGCCACTCTTTAATGAATAATCCTGCTGAACATTGAAGTGTTATAAGAGATAGTGAAGTAATGAATAGAGATCCAATCGATGGGACAATACTTACCGTATTTGCAGGTAATGTTGAGGCGTCAAAACCTTCGAGAATTTCTAAGCTTAATGTCGTAGTTGGTAGAATTTCTCCACCGTGAAGCAGTGTAAATAAGAGGATTAAAACTCCCGCTATTATCCAATAAAGCCCAGTTGCTGTCACACAACTTACTGTTAGAAGAATTGGATAGAAACTCTTTGAGGAGGACATAACAAGATACATATCTTTTCTTAGTGACCTGGAGACTGCCAGAAAACACATTAGATGGGGAAGTAAAACAAGTATTAACCAGGCAAAAGGAACTTTAATTTTTGGCATAGCAGCATTTGAAGAAATGCTTTGCGATATCTGTGGCATTCCAGCAAATAGACTTGATACGTTATCTGCAAATGTTGGATTACTTGTTGCTGAGTGATTGAACACTACAAGAGATGTAGCAACGATAAGTACCATTAAGATGATACAGATACAAAATGGATCACGTAATGAATAGGTAAAAGGACCAAATGGAATTACTTTAGAGTTTCTCATAATGACCGCCAAACTCTATATTTTTAGTTCCAATGAGGCCAAAAATGTTTAAGCAAATGATTCCAACAAGAAAATATAAAGTTGTATATACAAGGCTATATCCTTCTGGATTAAAAGGAAGAAGTCTCGAAAAAGTCATTAATGTAGAGGGAAATGGAAGCTTAGGAAAGAACTCACCTAAAACCAGTAGCGCTACGCTTAGTAATATAGCTAGTGAATTGTGAGTATAGAGTTCCATTACTTTGTAAAAAGAGCAAAAGAACAAGAGACCAAGATAGTAAATCCCAAGAAGAATCAATACTTCTGGGGCTGTGAGCGAAAAATTTGTAGCAACTTGAACGGTATGGTTAATGAAGATATTTACATTTAGTGTAGCAATAGTAAGGCTGTTGCCTGTACAAATAAGTAAAATAACGTATGTCATTATATAGACGGCAATCAAAACGAGACAAGATACGCTTATATTTATATAGCTATAAATCCAAAATCTAGTTTTCTTCTCAAATCTCATCATGCGTTGAATAGAAAAATGTTCATTCTTGTCTGAGCTAGAAATAACGATTATGAGAAGAAAAGAGATACAGAGCGCAGTCCACTCTATAGAGAACGTGTGGGCAGATCCGTAGAATGTTGCGATAATCAAATCACCTAAAGAAAAGGAATATCCTCCTTGTGTAATTAAGCTGAATTGTGCAAAAGAAGAAATAAATGCTGTACAAGATAACAACATCGCAAAAAGCGCTACTAGAAGATTTTTATGCACATCAAAAAGCTGAGTGAAGTTTCTTGAAATTTGATGTTTCATAGCAGATCACTTCTACAAGTCTTTTTGTAAGAAATGAAGATTACCAGTAATAGCAAAACAAAACAGAAGCAATAAAATCCAAGTTTTGTTGGAGCATATTCGGAACTTATTAATTGAAAGAAATTTAACTTAATGAATGCATTTTGTCCTACTTCTCTTAATTGAGCAGAGGAAAGAATCGCTGAAAATTGTGAACCTAAGAACGCTAATAGGTGAAGTAGGAAATAAGAAACAAAAATTGCTTGGAATGTGGTCTTGGTTAAACTTGCAAAAAGAGAAACGGTGCAGGAAAATAGCCCTCCAATCATGAAGGTTAATACGGATAAAATAGTGACATAAGCAAGAGGAGAGTTATAAAAGAGTCCTGAGAACAAAGAGCTCATTGGGACTGCGGTATATATCTCATCGTAAATTTTTGGTGTGGACAACGGTAAGAAACAGATTGCAGCTAAAAAATTTAAGACAAGAGGCAGAGCAGAGCAAATACCTCCAGAAATAAAGCTTACATATAGTTTTATCCTGATAACACTAGCTTTTCTAATTCTAAGACATTGCTGTTCAAGCACTCCTTCTTTTGAGTCGTTGCTTAGTATCCAAGCAGTTGGGATGGTAGCTAAGAGCGGCCATAAAAGATAATAGAGTCCACTGTAAAAATCTCCGATTCGTGTGGGAATCCAAGCAGTGTAAGCAGAAATGACAGAAAGCAAAGTGTTGTAGGAAAGATGATCTCCCTGTTGAAGAGTTGCTTCTAAGGTATTAAATTCAATTTGAATTTCAATCCAAGCAGCAAGTAGTGCAATACAGATGCCAATTGCAACACATGCCCAAAATAATGGGTTATAGGTAAGCTGTCGCTTAAATTCAGACTTGAACAATGAATTCATAGCAAACACCTACTTATCACTTTTTAATGCAGACTGTATATCAACTAACTTTGCGTTTGAATAAATTCCTCCCATATCTGCCAGATGAATAGAAGTAATATCTCTCATCTCTTCTGGAGATAGTACAAAGGCAAGTTTGACGTCACATTCATCTCCTGCATTAATCCAAAAATATCCTTTTTCTTTTTCCACTTCCGAACTGCTAATTCGGGCATTTTCAGGTGTGATTTGGGACATGAAAATATCGTGTCCTTCGGCATTAATTGAGTAGCTAGAAAGTAATATAGAGCTCATCCCGTTTGGGGTGCGTTTTTGAACAGCATCTATGTTTTTAAAATGAAGCGTATAGACTAGATACAAGCTATTTGCATTTTCCGGTGCTGACGAATGGTTAAGTGCTTCAGAGGTAAATCCTGCTTCGTCTATAGAATGATAAAGGGTTACGTCTGTTACCGTTACCTCTATTGTACCAATCCATGGTAAATAAGCCCCAAAAGGAGTCTCAGCTGGATTACCTCCTTCTTGATCAAGTCCAGTTAGTTGTACAGTATCGCCAATTTTATAAGTTTCCGAGGCCTCATTTTGTCTTTGCGCCACTTGCTGCGCAAAAAGTTCTTGCTGCGCCTGTTTTTGAGCGAGACCATAAAAATAAAAAAGTCCTGTAATGACGATACAAGTAATTAACAATCCCAAAGCACAAGCTCCTTTCGGGAGCTTGTGCTTTTTCAAGTTAAAGTTTCTAAAATCATGAGATACCATAGCAAATCCTAATTAACTTCGGTAAATCCACCACGTGAGTCGGGGCTCCATGCTCCACTTACAACGCCGTTTCCGTCATTGCCCCAAGCTGTCATTCTGGCGTAGCGCATACCGGCTTCATAAACATAGTTGTGGATATTAAAGTGACCTTTGTGACTAATAGTTGCGTGGTCATTCCTCGTTTTATTTACATATCCGCTCCACAGACTATAGGAACCATCAATGTAAAAACGAACGCTACTGGGATCAATGCGATCAACTCTAATATAACTCATTGAGTTAGTATCCTTTGTGCGACCTCGTGTTCCTTGAGTGTTGCTTCCGGAAAAAGTGTAATAATAAGCTGTATCATCGGAGCTAGCATAAGCAACATTTTGGACTGCTAAAATACAAAGAAAAATAGATAAGACTGTAAATAGCTTTAAAACCTTTGGGCGATTCATAAACGCCTCCTTAGTATTTAAGTTTGACTAATCTCATGATTAGACCTTAACTTGTCTTCATCATAAGTCTTGAAATGTAAGGCAGTTTATTAATTCGGTGAACGGTATATTTTTATCGGTTAAAGTAATTACGTTATTTTTGAAATTTATTTAATAAAACTAAATATCTATGTATGTGCAGATGATTGATGTAGATGTATTTAATTAAATAAAAATTAACTCGTGTAATCTTTGTTTGCTTATAGATAAAAGCTCAAATACAATAATCGAAAAATTTAATGGTAAATAAATATTAGAGAGGTTACAGTATCAATGAATAATTTGAATAGTACAGTTGATTTTATTAAAGAAATAGAGAAATTAAAGTCAGTAACAAGATTTAACAGAACCCTTGATGGAAGATTTGAAAATAGTGCCGAACATTCTTGGCAATGTGCGATAGCTTCGATGGTTCTTCAAGAATTTTATCCTGAAAAGCTAAATATAGAAAAGGTAATTACTATGTTACTGATTCATGATTTAGGTGAAATTTATGCTGGTGACACTTGGGTTTTTGATGATAAAAATAAAGTTCACTCTCATGATAGAGAACTTGAATCGATTAATAAAACAATGAGCATTCTTCCAGAAGAAAAATATTTAAATATGAAAAATGCCTGGTTGGAATTTGAAACAGGGCAGAGTTTTGAAGCGAGATATGCAAGAGTAATAGACGCACTAGTACCTCTTATAAATCATTTAGAAGTGTCAGAAGTAAATTACAATCCTGATAATATAAGTGCGGATATGGTATTAGAAAAGAAAAAATTTATAAAAGATGAATCTGAAGAATTATGGAAACTGACGGAAGAGTTGGTTAAGGAAAGTGTAGAAAAGGGCTTATATTTGTAGTATCAATTGATCTTTATAATAGTTGAGGAATATCGTGAAAAGGATAAATATAGAAGAATATATTGTATTTAGTTAGTAGTAAAGAAATATCCAGAATTGAAGTAATGCACAAGCTCCTTTTGGGAGCTTGTGCATTTTCAAGTTAAGGCCTCTAAAATCATGAGATACCATAGTAAGTCCTAATTAACTTTGACAAATCCACCACGTGAGTCGGGGCTCCATGCTCCTTTTAATTAAACATAAATAAACGCATGCTATTGCGTTAAGTGCCCATGTTGAATGATAGTTATAGACCCCTTACACCCACGTAACTGCCTGGCAGCAGCGCTTAAGTGCATCGATGTAGAGCTCACCAAAGGGCGAGAGGCTCTTCTCGTCGTGGGTGACGTAGCCAACTTCCATGTAATCATCAACAGCCAGAGGAACTGCAACAATGTTTGGGCCGTTGAGCTCCTCGTTAATAAGGCCGGTGCTGATGGTGTAGCCGTTCAAGCCAATAATCAGGTTGAAGATAGTGGCGCGGTCTCGGACCATGATGTCCTTATCGCGATCAAGCGTTGCCAGAAGCTCTTCGGAGAAATAGAACGCGTTATGTTCACCCTGCTCGTAAGAAAGGCGAGGGTAGGGGGCAAGATCGTTGAGTGTTACCGAGGAGCGCTTTGCCAGCGGGTTATCTTTTCCCACAAAGACGCTTGGTTTGCACTTAAACAGTGGCGAGAAAACCAAGCCCTGGTCCTGCAGCGTTTTTCTAATAACGCGCTCGTTGAACGAGTTGAGGTAAAGGACGCCTACTTCGCTTCTTAGCTTTGAGACATCTTCAATAATCTCGTACGTTTGCGTTTCTCTGATACGGAAATCGTACTTTGAGCCGCCGTGCTCTTTAATCAGGTTGACAAAGGCCTCAACTGCAAAGGAATAGTGCTGGCAAGAAACACAAAAGCGCTGCTTAGAAGGGGCGGTGCCCAGATAGCGCTCTTCAATGAGGTCGGTCTGCATGACAACTTGCCTAGCGTAACTTAAAAACTCCTCGCCATCTGCGGTAGGCTCAACACCCTTGCTGGTCCTGTTAAAAAGGGAGATTCCCAGCTCGGCTTCAAGTTCTTTGACTGCGCTACTCAGGGTAGGCTGCGAGATAAAGAGCTGTTTAGCTGCGGCGTTAATAGTGCCTGCCTTAGCAATAGCAAGAACGTATTTAAGTTGAGTCAGAGTCATAAGTCAGGTTTCTACGCAGAGGTTTTTCTCGCCTTATTTAACGCCATACTGCTGGTAGTAGGCATCAATGGCGCTCTTCAAGGTGTCGTCAATAATAACTTTGCCGTCAACCTCTTTGTTGTAGAGGGCCTCGGTAACCTCATCCATAGAGACAATAGCTGCGGTTGGCATGCCCCAGCGCTCGGAGACTTCCTGGAGAGCTGCAACTTTTCCGCCCTTGCCAACTTCCATGCGATTGAGTGAGACAATAAGGCCAACTACCTGGATGTTTGCAATAGAGGTAATCAGAGGATAGGTCTCTTCAATAGACTTGCCAGAGGTAGTGACATCTTCAACCATGACTACTCTCTGGCCGTCTTTGAGCTCTGCTCCTAAAAGCATGCCCGCATCAGCGCCGTGATCTTTTGCTTCTTTTCTGTTGGAGCAGTACTGAACCTGCTTGCCATAGAGCTCATTGATGCCCATTGCAGTGATTACAGAAAGGGGAATGCCCTTGTAAGCAGGACCAAAGACTACGTCAAAATCCAGGCCAAAGTTGTCGTGAATGGCGCGAGCGTAATAAAGACCCAGCTTATGGAGTTGCTCGCCAGTGACATAGGCGCCGGCGTTCATGAAGAAAGGAGATTTGCGACCACTCTTGAGCGTAAAATCGCCAAATGTAAGTACATTGCTCTGGACCATAAACTCAATAAACTCGCGCTTGTAGTCTTCCATGGTTTCTCCTTTAGCAGGCCTTTTAACGTGGCGGCACTTTGTAGGTACGTTCCACTGCACTAGTTTAGCCGAATTGCGGATAGGTGTTTTATGGCGCGGTGTTTTATGACGTGCCGGCTTGGCTGTGTGAGATTAGCGTAATTACCGCCAGTTATATAAAAGTGAGCGTTTGCCATGTGGTTATGCGGTATTCTAAATAGATATTTGTTCGTCTCGCAGGATAGTCCTGCAAAGCGCAGGATAAGCCTGCAGAGTGAGTTACAAGGAGGGTATGCCCGTGGAGCGCATCACGATTTCTGCATTGTACGCAGATGCAGAGCAACTTGGTGGCCAAAAAGTTACCGTGGCCGGCTGGGTACGTTCAGTAAGGGATATGAAGAATTTTGGCTTCGTCACACTTAATGACGGTAGCTGCTTCAAAGACCTACAGGTTGTTATGAATCGTGAGAACCTTGGCAATTACGAGGAAGTTGCTTCTTGTGGCGTTGGCGCTGCTCTGATTATTGAGGGCGTCCTTGAGCTTACCCCTGATCGCCCACAGCCTATTGAGCTGCAGGCGCAGACCATTGTGATTGAGGGACCATCCAGCCCTGATTATCCAATGCAGAAGAAGCGTCAGTCTCTTGAGTACCTTCGTACGCAGCAGCACCTTCGCCCTCGTACCAACATGTTCCGTGCCGTCTTCCGTATCCGTTCTGTGGCTGCTTTTGCTATCCACCAGTTCTTTCAGGATCGTGGCTTTGTCTACGTGAACACCCCAATCATCACTGCATCTGATGCTGAGGGTGCAGGCGAGATGTTCCGTGTTACCACGCTTGATTTGAACAACGTTCCACGTACCGAGAAGGGCGATGTTGACTACTCAAAGGATTTCTTTGGTCAGTCTTCTCACCTCACCGTTTCTGGACAGCTTCAGGCAGAGAACTTTGCTATGGCCTTTGGTGATGTGTACACCTTTGGTCCAACGTTCCGCGCAGAAAACTCAAACACGCGTCGCCACGCTGCAGAGTTCTGGATGATTGAGCCAGAGATGGCTTTCTGTGATCTTGCACAGGATATGGATGTTGCAGAAGAGATGCTGCGCTACGTTATTGCATACGTACTCGAGCATTGCCCAGATGAGCTTGAGATGCTTAACAAGTTTGTGGATAAGGGCCTGCTTGAGCGCCTTAACCATGTTGCAACTTCCCAGTTCTCCCGCGTTTCTTATACCGAGGCTATTGAGATTCTGCAAGAGGCAGTAAAGGCTGGTCAGAAGTTTGAGTACCCTGTTGAGTGGGGCATTGATCTTCAGACTGAGCACGAGCGCTACCTCACCGAGCAGCACTTTGGAAAGCCAATCTTTGTTACTGATTATCCAGCAGAAATCAAGGCCTTCTATATGCGCCTTAACGATGACGGCAAGACCGTTGCTGCAGCTGACTGCCTTGTTCCAGGCATCGGCGAGATTATTGGTGGTTCACAGCGAGAAGATCGTCTTGAGCTGCTGGAGAAGCGCATTGTTGAGCTTGGTATGAACCCTGACGATTACAAGTATTACTTGGATCTTCGTCGTTACGGCTCTTGCACACACTCTGGCTTTGGTCTTGGCTTTGAGCGTCTTGTTATGTACCTCACTGGTGTAGATAACATTCGCGATGTCATTCCTCACCCTCGTACGGTAGGTAACGCTGACTTTTAAGACTGCAGCTCACAGGCGGTGTGGCGGAGCGCGATTGGTGCGCTAACCTAACCGCCACAGTTGCCAAGTCTTTCAAGTTGGATTTTTGCGTGCAGATTATGCATAGCCGTTATGCAAAAACTGCATAGCAGAGATGCGAGATAAAAAGTTTTTCTCGCCATATACCGATATATTTGCCCGTTGGCAGTAAAAATAGGACGTTCGTGCAAAATTGCGCGGGCGTCCTATTACGCTATAAGAAGCAGTTTTCTGCAGATGACCAGCGGAGGTAAACATGGTAAAGACTTTGGTTCTTGTTAGACATGGTGTATCTGAACGTGGCTCTGAAGACATGAGTCGAGAGCTTACGCGTGCTGGTCAAAGGGCTCTTTCTGCCAATTATCCTCATATTTTTGGCCTGCTGGGGCCAGAGGGAGAAGAGGCTGAGATTTGGACAAGTCCTGCTCTTCGCGCACTTGAGACCGCAGAGATTGTGGCAGAGGCTCTGGATGCAGAAGGTCTAGAGATTCATGACTCCCTTTACGATCAAGATCTTCCTGCACTTCAGGCAGAGCTTGAGCACGCTGATGCAGAAACGCTGATTCTTGTTGGTCATGCTCCATTTTTGGGCTATGTAGCAGAGACTCTTTTGGGATTTGAACTTCCGCTGACAAAGGGCGCCGTGTGCGCTATTGACGTACGTGGTTCACTTGGTCATCAACACGAGTGCGTCTGGAAGCAGCTTGGAGATGTTCGCGAGCCTCACGGTAAGCTCCTTTGGCTGGTCAGCGGTCCTTCCACTCAGCCCTGGGAGACACTTGACGCTTTGGATGAGGCATGCGCTCATGCAGCAACCAACCTGGAGGACGCATATGCAGAGTTCCGCGCTCATCCAGAAGACCCTGCGGTAATCGCTGCATTTAGGTTTGCCCTCAGAGGAACTCAGCTGCTTACCAAGTTCTTCTCGCCACTTCTTAATGAGGAGGCAGTAGAGATTGCTGAGCCTGTTTATAGGCTGATGCTTGGTGCAACTACGCGTCTTCGTGAGATTGACGGCTTCTCTGATACCGTTGCAGATTTGATGGAGTCCGGAGAGCTTTCTCAAGGCTCCAAGCTGGTCAGCGCTGTCGAGGCAGCTCGCGAGAATGAGCGCGATCGCGTCTGTGAGGCTCTGCGCAAGAAGGCAGTTCGTCGTAGTCTGCGCTGCGCTCTGGATGAGCTCTTTGAGCCCGCTTGGTCAGATGCAGTGCTACAGGATGGCATCTCGTTTGAGGATGTCAGCAGCCGCTTTGATTACATGCTTGAGACTATTGATGCGCGCCTGTTTGGCCTGGATATGACCAGCTTCTCTGAGGTACACCATGCAAGGCGAGAAGTTCGTGAAGTTGAGCACATTCTCTTCCACCTCAGTGATATGTTGGGCGAGAAACGCGCAAATTATACTCAGATTATGCAGGACATTGACTCTGAGCTTAGTACTGTTTGCACAGCTCAGCGCAACATTTCCCTGGTCAAAGAGTGGAAAGATTCCATGGACTTCAGAGATGTTACCTCAGACCTCGCAATTGTTTCAGAACATGAAAAAGTTTTGATTGAGCGTGTTATTGAGGGTAGAGAGACTAGTATCCTTAGATAATCACATAGTCCACGTTTGGAGCGCATAGACGTTGCGCGGCGTGGATGATGATTATGAGGGAGGATGCTATGTCTGAGAGCATCGAGACTCGCTGCGTGCAGGGCGGTTATCAGCCTGGTTGCGGTGAGCCTAGGCAAGTGCCTATCATTCAATCAACCACGTTCAAATATGACGAGTCGATGCAGCTTGGAGAGTTGTTCGACCTCAAAGCTGCTGGCTATTTCTATTCTCGCGTTCAGAACCCAACGCTGGATAATGTAGCTTCAAAGATTTGTGCTCTTGAGGGCGGTACCGCTGCAATGCTGACTTCTTCTGGTCAGGCAGCAAACTTCTTTGCCATCTTTAACATTGCTGAGGCTGGAGATCACTTTATTTCGCTTTCCACCATTTATGGCGGAACTTTTAACCTGTTTGCTATCACCCTTAAGAAGATGGGCGTGGAGTGCACGTTTATCTCGCCAGATGCAACTGACGAGGAGATTAACGCAGCATTTAGGCCAAATACCAAGTGCGTCTTTGGTGAGACTGTTGCAAACCCTGCGCTGGTTGTCCTGGATATTGAGCGTTGGGCAAAGGCTGCTCATGACCATGGCGTGCCACTGATTGTTGATAATACGTTTGCCACGCCTGTGAACTGCCGTCCTCTTGAGTGGGGAGCAGATATTGTGACCCATTCCACTACCAAGTACATGGACGGTCATGGCTCTGCTGTTGGCGGCGCTATTGTTGATGGCGGCAACTTTGACTGGGCTGCACACGCAGACAAGTTCCCAGGTCTGACACAGCCTGACCCTTCCTATCACAACCTTGTGTATGCAGATACCTTTGGTAACGGTGGCGCTTTTATTACCAAGGCAACCGTTCAGCTTATGCGTGACTTTGGTTCTATTCAGTCGCCACAGAACGCTTTCTATCTTAACCTTGGCCTTGAGTCCCTGCATGTTCGTATGGCTCAACATTGCAAGAATGGCCAGGCAGTTGCTGAAGCGCTTGTTAACAACCCTAAGGTTGCGCACGTAAGCTACCCTGGTCTTCCAGGCGATAAGTACTACGAGCTGGCTCAGAAGTACCTGCCAAACGGTTCCTGCGGTGTTATCACTGTTGACGTTGCTGGTGGTCGCGAGGCTGCTGAGAAGTTCTTGGGCAACCTCAAGGTCTTCTCTATTGCAACACACGTTGCAGACGCTCGTTCTTGCTGTTTGCATCCAGCTTCTTCAACGCACCGTCAGCTTACTGACGAGGAGCTTGTGGCAGCAGGCATTACCCCAGGTACCGTACGCCTGAGCTGCGGTATTGAGGGCACCGAAGACCTTATCAACGACGTCGAGCAGGCACTTGCTGCGCTGTAGGTAGACGTTCTATAACCGCTTATGTTTATGGCGAGAAGATCTTGGAATCAGAAGATCTTCTCGCCATGTTTTTGTGAGGAGTACGTTGTTGTGCGGAGCTTGCCGGGCGCGCGGTCTATTGGGCTCGGGAGATGGACTCGCCATCCAGGTGGTCTTCTGGGCTAGAAAGTTCGGAAGCCGCGAGCTCTGCCTCGGTGAGCTGGGCATTCTCATTCTGGAGCTCAGATGCATTGTCTGCGTCATCAGCGCCTACACCCCTAAAGTGCTTGCGATAGATGTGGATGAGGCAGCCAACAGAAAGCAGCGCCGAGAGTATGTTGGATACAACTGAGACGTACCAGAGCGCGTCCAGACCAAATGGCCTCAGCAGCATAAGCGAGCTGATAGGGAAGATGAGGGCCATAAAGACGCTCAGAAGGTTGGAAATCTTTGTCTGCTTGAGCGCAATGGCAAGACTCTCGGTGCACATGGTAATCCAGCTAAAAATAAAGATAAATGCGTGAATGCGCATAGCTGGGATGGCCATATTAAGCAGCTCTTGCGTTCCTTCAGGCAGGTAGAGCTTGACCAAGAACTCCGAGAAGAAGAACGAGACACAGAACGCAAAGATGCCAATGATGATGCCTGTGGAGAAGATGTATTTCTCAATGGCAAGTACTCGATCTTTTTTCTTTGCGCCCCAGTTATAACCAATAGCTGGCTGCATGGCGTCAGCCTGTCCATAAATGAGCGGCTGGATAAGGCCACCAGAATAGAGAAGCACGCCGTAAGAAGCAATTGCAATATCTCCACCAAGGGTGAGCAGGGCGGCGTTCATCAGCAGGGAATAAATCCTACTTGAGATGTTCTGCATAAAGATAGGAAAGCCGTTTACAAAAATCTCTTTTATGTGCGTCCAATTAAAGTGAGGCTTCACAAATTTGAGAATCTGCTTGTTGCCAATAAAGGGCCAAACACCGTAAAGGGACGAGAAGGTAATAGAGATGCAGTAACCCAGTGCTGCATACTCAACGGATAATCCCAAAACTCCCAGGAAGTAGTATTCAAGTACGGTTCCCAAAATTGCAGAAATAAAGGCAATGCTGGTAGAGCGCCTAATTTTTCCGCAGATCTTAAGGAAGTTATCAACGGCGTACGAGATGCACATAACTGGCAAGAAAAGCGTCCATACGCGCAGGTAGATAGTTCCTTGCTCGGCAATCTTCCCTTGAGCACCCATCAGCGCCAGAACGTTTGGTGCACAAAAGAAGAAGAAAATGCCACTGATGACGCCTGTGGTAATAAGCATGATGAATGCAATGGTAAAGATGTTATTAGCCGTCTGGTGGTTCTTCTTGCCGTGTTCAACTGCAATAACCGCAGAGGCGCCAACGCCAATAAGGTCGGCAACAGCAAAGCAGAGAATGACCAGTGGGATTGCAATGGTTACTGCGCCAAAAGACTCCTGACCCAGATAGCGTCCAACAAGGATTCCATCTGCAGTGTCGTAGAGCATTGACGCAAGCATAGCAATAGCGCCTGGTATGGCTGCTCGTATAAATAATTTAAATGGTGGTGTTTCCGCAAATAGCTTATTCGATTCCATAATTCTCCTCGATTAGTGGTGGAACATGTCAGACAGACTCGTGGTGTGGACATGTGACACGCTCACGAGAAGATTAAAAAAGCATCGAACAAGCCTCCTTACATACTTGCAGGTACACGGACAGTTGCACATACTAACACAGCAAAGTAGCTAATGCTATGATTTATTTGAACATTTTGGACAAGTGTGAGGATTTGTTGTGCCAACGGAACAGAAGAAAGATATCGGCGTTGAGCTAACCAAGCTGGCTGAAAACTCAAAGGTAGGAGAGCTTTCTAAAAAGGTCACTGAGGCATCATCTGGGCTGGCAGAAAACGTTTCTGAAGTAGCGGAGCGTGCCGAGAAAATCCTTGTAGTTGATGAGGATCAGCCGCTGAACCGTCCTGCATCTGACCGAGTTAAGGCCACTGTTCCCAGAACTCCTGCTCAACATATCTTGCGCATTGTTTCAATTGTTTTGATTATCTTGGGAGCAGCAGATGTTCTGACTACGTCGGCATCTCTTTTTGCAACTGTTATGGGCTTACAGCCTGCTGTTCCTTTGGAACAGCTTGAGTTCAGCGGTGTGTATTTTACCTTCAGCAATAACGTGCTTCTAGGCTACGTGTTTGTATTGCTTATTGGTGTGTTGCAGGTTGTAACCTCGGTACTTGGATTACGTGCAGCCAAAGACTCATCAAAAGTTGAACCATACAGATTTCTTTGCTATCTGATTGGTTTGATTATTCTGGTAGGAATTTTATGGGCTTGGGGTAGAGGAGAGTTGATTATTCTTGATCCATTTATTCAACTCAATACTATAGTTTACGTGGTAATTTGCTCTAATCTTGCGGATAAAGTAAAGAAGGAACATGACCAGGGTATTGTGGGAACTACATATTGGCGCTCTCGTCATCAGCGAGTTCTTCACTTTTTTGCACTGGTTTCTATCACGCTGAGTGGAATTGCACTTTTTCTAGTTCTGATTTTGCTTGGATTGCATGATTTTTCTAGAGTTGTAAATCAACCAGTTTTAGATACGGTTAATCAATTCCTTGAACAACAGGGAATCCTTACCATTTTCTTGGTGACACTTGGTGCGGCATTTTCTCTTATTGCAGGTCTTTTAGCTCTAAAGGGTTCAAATGATGCCCGATTTATTAGACCGTATATTCTTGCGGTTACCGTTATCGTTCTGTTTGACATAGTAAGAATTGTCTTTACAGCATTAACACAGGGCATCCCTGCCGTAAACAGCCAAGATATCTTTGAGTTGGTTTATAACGCCACGGGATGGTACTTGGCTATTCGTATTGAAGCAGGACTTCCTAATAGCTATGGTCTACGCTTGTGGAAGAAATTTACTTCCTAGGCGCAGCGTAGTGAATAATTGCTTGCAAAAAGCCTCTGTATCTGAACTGCCTCCCATTTATTGGACACGAGAAATGGGAGGCAATTCAAAACACACCTAAGTCAGATAATCTGTCAAAAAGACGTATACATAACGCAGAAATTACCACAAACATGCAGAATATCTGACTTAGATGTGTAAAATGCCCGCAATTGAGCAGAATATCTTACTTAAGTGTGTTCCTTAGGTGCGGAATTTACCTATAGTTAAATCTTTTATATGACGCTATTCATTTTATAGCATATTAGATGAAGTTTATGCATAGAGATGCATATCGGGTAGTGCGACCGCCTAGCTGCCTGGCTATTTTGATTAAGAACATGTCGATTCTTCGGCAGAACCTACCAAAGCTGCGCTATTTTGTGCGCCAGGCCTAAAAGCCGACGCTAACACGCTGCAGAATCATAATCACCCGCATATGAACTGCCTCCCATTTCTTATGTCCAAGAAATGGGAGGCAGTCAAATCAAATGGAATACAGAGGCTTTGTTTTAGCGTTTCTGCTGTTCAATTAATTTACAGGTCAAGCTGCATCAGGCGAGCAATACTGACAATGTAAATCTTGAGGGCGCGCTTGAGCCACTCCTCAGAGATTCCCTCGTCAGGACCGTGTTCCATACCAACCCACTCTGGCAGGTCTTTTGCGGCCTTGCTGTCATAAGGACCAAAGGCAACTGCACGCTTAAAGTGACGTGCATAGGTGCCGCCACCAATAACAAATGCCTGCTCATCGCTGCCGGTGTACTCATGGAAGGTATCAAGCAGAGTAGTAATCTCAGGGGAGCTTGGGTCAATGTAGAAAGGTACAGCGTCGGAGAGAACCTCAAAGGTGCAACCGTGATCCTCGCCAAGCTCAGTCATACGCTTAGTGATAGCCTCGCCGGTGGTGGAAGTAGGATAGCGAGAGTCAATGGTCTGTACGTAGACATCGCCCTTGGTGCGGATAGTGCCGGAGATGCAGGTCAGAGGACCAAACTTGTCGTCAGCACTCTGGATGCCCGTACCAGTACCATCAGTAGTTGAGCAAAGCTGCTGCGAGAAGGTCAAGAAGCCGCGCTCTTCTTCTCCACAGAGGTTATTATCAAGCAGGTAGGTTACAAGCAGGCCAATTGCATTGACGGTTCCTTCAGGCATGGAAGCGTGTCCGCCCTTACCTGTTGCGTTAATGCGAGCAAGCTTGGTACCATCATCTTCAACGCCTGCGTCCTCAACCTTAATGGAATCAGTGTCAGCCAAGGTAGATGCGTCAGCGCGAATAAGTGCGCTTGCAAGACCTGGGATAGCGTTAGGTACGGTACCACCGTCAAGCTCAACGATCTTCTCGCCGTGTGCGCCAGCAATCTTTGGAGACGTGAACTGTGCGTGGTACACGCCCTTCTCGCCGCAGATAAGTGGGAACTCAGCGTCTGGCGTGAAGCAGAATGCTGGCTCTGGATACTTGGAAAGGTAATAAGGAACGTCACCCATGCCGGTCTCTTCGTTGTTACCAACGATGGCACGCAGGGTGTAAGGGAGCTTCTTGCCAGTCTTTTTGACCTGCTCAACAAAGTAGTGAGCTGCCCAGAGCGAGAGTGCAAGAGGGCCCTTATCGTCAAGAACACCACGGCCCAGGATGAAGCCCTCACGACGGGTAACATCAAGTGGGTCTACCGTCCAACCCTTGCCCAGAGGGACAATGTCGGAGTGAGCGATGGTTGCAAGGTACTTCTCGGACTCACCAGGAAGGTCGCCAAAGCCCAGGTAGCCGTCTACATCTGTAGTCTCAAGGCCCAGGCGCTCTGCAATCTCAAGACCGCGACGAAGTGCCTCATAAGACTTTGGACCCCAAGGCTTGCCAGGCTCTGCTAGAGACAGGTCCTCAACGGACTCTACCTGCACAAGGTAGCGGATATCCTCAATAATCTCTTCCCAGTGCTCGTTAACAAACGCCTCGGCGCTTGCTTTGAGTTCTGCATCAGTCATGAAAAACTCCTCTAATTCAAACGTTTGACCTTGAAACATATGGAGAGCAGCGGTTTTATCCACATCCCGCGTATGAAATAGACAAGGTCGGGAACAAGGTACTAGTTACACTATACTTAATACCCCTTATCAAAGGAGTTAACTATGACGAAAAAGACTTTTATTGGAAACGCATCATTTCTTGGCGTTTTGACGGTATTGGGAATTGTTTTGATGGTTCTGAGGCAAACGCTGCCTCAAGACTCTTCCACGCCACTGTTCTATTCCTACATTGTTGCGCCAATTATGTTGTATTTTGGCATTGCTGGCCTGGTGGGCCTGCTTATTGCACGCAATACCGGCTTCTCGATAACTAAGACAGTGGCAGTTGTGCTGCGTACGCTTGCTGCAATCCTTTTTGTGCTGCCATTCTTTTTCTTCCTGATTGTGGTGCTCCCTTGGGTTCTTCTCCGAGGACTTTTTGCAATCCTTATGGTTGTCATGCTCTATGCACCATGGTTCTGGGCACTCTTTGGCCTGCTCTACGGCTTGAGCTGGGCTCAGCAGAAGGTTATTGAAGACATTACCGCTGACCCATTTGCAGAAGATGCAGCTGCTCAGAAAGCTGCTGTCGAGAAGACCGATGCAGCTGATACAGATCCAGCTGACGGAGATGCAATCAACTAACGGTATAACTCCGCGTTCCAGATAGCCCAACAAGAAAGAAGTAACCTGTGCTTGAGCTCAAAGGTATTTCAAAGCGTTATAACACTGGTGGATTTGAACAAACCGCAATGGATGACATTTCCGTTGCTTTTAGGGATAACGAGTTTGTAGCAATTCTTGGTCCTTCGGGTTCGGGTAAGACCACTATGCTCAACGTTATTGGTGGTCTTGATCGCTTTGACTCAGGAGATTTGCTGGTAGATGGCATTTCTACTAAGAAGTTCAAAGAGCGCGATTGGGATACGTACAGAAATAACCGCATTGGTTTTGTATTTCAGAGCTACAACCTTATTCCGCACCAAAGTGTAGTCAGCAATGTTGAGCTTGCATTGACGCTTTCTGGTGTTCCCAAGGCAGAGCGTCATGAACGTGCACTTGAAGCGCTTGATAAGGTTGGTCTCAAAGCACACGCAAACAAGCGACCAAATCAGCTTTCTGGTGGACAGATGCAGCGCGTGGCTATTGCTCGTGCCCTGGTAAACGATCCAGAGATTTTGCTGGCAGATGAGCCAACAGGCGCGCTTGACTCTTCAACCTCTGTACAAGTTATGGACCTGCTCAAAGAGGTGGCGCAGGACCGTCTGGTTATTATGGTTACGCATAACCCTGAGCTTGCTCACCAGTATGCAACGCGTATTGTTGAGCTGGCAGATGGTCGGGTAACTGCGGATTCAGATCCATTTGACGTTGCAAGCGTTGCTCGCCGAGAAGCTAAGCCTTCTCGCAAGACCTCTATGTCGCTTCTGACTGCACTGGGTCTCTCGTTTAACAACCTCATGACCAAAAAGGGTCGCACGCTTATGACAGCGTTTGCAGGTTCTATTGGCATTATTGGTATTGCGGCAATTCTGGCTCTGGCAAATGGTACAAACGAGTACATTAAGAAGGTTGAGGAGGATACGCTTTCAATGTATCCACTCACCATCTCTGAGCAGTCCGTTAATATTTCTTCCTTTATTTCTGGAAGTGGTAGCAGTTCTGACTCGGCTGATTCTCAAACGCAAGACGCACAAAGTGAGATGACGCAGAATCAGAAAAACGCAGAAGCTGCAAAGCTAGAAAATCAGCCCGCTGAGGGCGCTATTCCTACCAATAATAGGTTGGGGATGCAGGCAGAAAGTATCGGGTCTAATGATTTGACCAGCTTGAAGGCGTTTCTCGACAATAATGGTGGCGGCATTAACACGTATGCCAGCGCTATTACCTATGGCTATTCCGTAAGCCCCTTCATCTACCTGCCAGCAGGCGCGGACTCCGGCTCTTCTGACCCTGTTCAGGTGCAGCCAGATGTTACCTTCTCTAAGGTGTCGCCTAAGATTCCGTCATATAGTCCGCTTGCTTCATTTGCAAGCACCACATTGTTTAATGAGCTTCCGGGAAATCCTTCCATTTACGAGGACCGTTATACGGTTCGTGCTGGTAGATGGCCCACTGCTTGGAATGAGGCTGTTCTGGTGCTGCGTCCAAACGGCACCATGGATGACTTTTTGGAGTACACGCTTGGCCTGCGTGATTACGCTGGCCTGCGCTCTACCGTTGATAAAATTGCAAGTGGAGAATCTGGCACTATCGAAGAGTCTCATAATACATACACCTACGACCAACTGATGTCTCCAACCTTTAAGCTGGTTATGCCTTATCAGCGCTATGTATGGGACGGAAATCTTGGTGTCTGGACAGACAAATCCGATGATCAGTCATACATGAATGACCTCATTGCTAACGCACCTGACCTGCATATTGTTGGTGTTGTTCAGGCAAAAGACCCAACTACCACAGGAGCGCTTTCTGAGGGCATTTACTACACGCCACAACTGACTCAGAAGATGATTTCTGATGCAGAGGCATCTCCTATTGTCCAGGATCAGATGAATCGTCCAGATGTTGACGTTTTCACTGGTAAAACCTTTGAGGACGAGAAGAACGGTCAAACTTCAGAGGGTCTTTCTATCAGCTCTCTCATTTCCGTTGATTCTAACGTGCTGTCTTCGGCGTTTAACTTTAATTCACAGGCGCTGAACTTCTCGTCAATTAATCTGTCTGGTTTGGATATGTCCTCGCTTGACCTTTCTGACGTGCAGTTACCTGCTTTTGATCCGTCACAGCTTAATTTGTCTGATAGCGATGTTCTGTCTTCTGTTACGTCTTCGCTTGATCCAGCTGCGCTGGCGGCGGCTTTCCCAGAGCTCTCTGCAGCAGACATTCAGCAGATTCTTTCTGACATTACCGTTAATTTCAAACCAGGAGGACAAGCTGCTATTTCTTCGCTCATGGGCAATATTGCTCTGGGATGGAACTCTTGGAGCGCCGCTAATCCCGGTAAGACCATGGCAGACTACCTTGCAACAGATCAGGTACGCACGCAGATTGTAACTACGGTTTCTTCTGCGGTTGATATCGATGACCTGCAGCAACAGCTGGTTAGTACTCTAGCAAATAAGCTGGGAACCAATCCAGACCTTCCAAGTGTTCAGGCTGAGGTTTCTCAGAGGCTTATGAGTGCTTATCAATCACAGATTGCAAGTGCACTTTCTGCAGCTATTACGCGTGCTATGAGTGCTTACGTGCAGTCTGCGCTAACCAGCGTGATGACGCAGGTTGCTTCGAGGATGCAAAATCAGATTGCAGGCGCTCTCAATACAGCTATGCAGGGCGTTGCGGCAAATATGTCCAATGCTATGCAGATAGATCAAGCAACGCTTGCAAGCGCCTTTAAGCTCAATGCTGACCCATCGCAGCTCGCAGCTATTGCCGCGTCAATGCTAAGGGCAACGCCGGCAACGTATGAATCAAATCTTTCTAAAATGGGATATGCGGACCTTAATAAGCCCACGTCAATCAATATTTATCCTAAAGACTTTGCAAGCAAAGAGAAGATTGTTGAAATTCTTAATACGTACAACGCTGATGCAAAGGCTGCAGGTGAAGAGTCTAAGGTAGTTACGTATACCGACATTGTTGGTGCGCTGATGAGTTCTGTCACGCTGATTGTTGATATGATCTCGGCGATGCTGATTGCGTTTGTATCCATTTCTCTTGTTGTTTCGAGCATTATGATTGGCATCATTACGTTCATCTCGGTGCTTGAACGCAAAAAAGAAATTGGTATCCTGCGCTCTATTGGTGCTTCTAGGCGAGACATTGCCAACGTATTTAATGCAGAGACGTTTATTGAAGGCCTTATCTCTGGTGTTATGGGTATTGGCATTACACAACTGCTTATTTTGCCTGCAAACGCTGTGGTCAAGGCCATGTTTAACGTGGACAATTTGGTGATCTTGCCGCTGAATGGCGCGCTCATTTTGATTCTGATTAGTGTTGTTTTGACACTTCTTGCAGGTCTTATCCCTGCAGGTAGAGCTGCTAAATCCGATCCAGTTCAGGCACTGAGGAGCGAGTAAGGCCCCTGGCTGGTCGCACTGCTTGGCGAGAAGACCGTCTGGCTGCACCTCATGCCTCACAAGAAAAGCCCTGTCATGCGCGTACATGACAGGGCTTTTTGCGTTTTGTTGCAGCTACCAGGCCTAGTTCTCCTGACCGCCAAAGAGGTCGACAACCTCAAGATCAAGCTTGGAGGCTTCAATGACATCCTTGGCACCAAAGACAACAACCGAGAGGTCATCATAACTTTGAGGCATGGTGCTTCCCAGTTCTTTGATGTCATCAACCTGGGCGTGAAGGATTTTCTCGCGAAGCTTAAGAAGACGCTCTGGATCACGATGGTTGAAATACTCAATGTCTTGCCTGCGAGCAAGCATACGAGCAGGCACAGGCGCGTCAACGCCTGCTACAGAGGCAACTACGTAACCCTCAAACTCGTCAGCGTCTGGAGTCCACTCAGAGAGCCAGCTACCTGCGCCAACATAGCGGTCAAGGGTTGCATCAAGTGCGGGGTCTCGGTAGGAGACAAAGCTCTGCAGGCCAGCAATGGAGTTTCTGAACATGACTCCATAAGCGCCACCCTTGACGCGAACCTCGTTCCAGAGATAGTCAAGACCCAGAACTCTGGTGGCAATGAGCCAGTTACCCTGCTGTTCATTGGTTGCATGGGCAACGTTTGGATAAGAGAGGCCAACGTAGGAGACGTTTGACGGAATGATATACGCCACACGCTGCAGCTTACCCTCAGGGACAACAAGGGTTGGCGTTGCGTTGTCTACCTGCGATTCATTGCCATTAGTAAGGCCAAGGTCTCCCGCTGCTTGCCAGAATGCCTCGCGGCTCTGAGCGGAGCCCGTAAAACTGACCGTAACGTTGTCTGCACGGAACATTTTACGGGTGAGCGCATCCAGGTCTTTTGCAAGCTGAGGGGCACGCTCATCCCAGTTGGCAAGCAGGTTCTTTAGGTACTCATAAAAGCCAACGCCTGCTAGTACATCGTTTACGCGATTAGCTGCAGAATAGGCGGTCAAAGCTTTATTTTGCGCTGCAGTATGACCAGCACCAACAAAGTACTGCTCCTGCGCAATGCGACGCTGAATCAAGATGTTCTTTAAGCGGCTCAAATCGTCAAAGCGCGTGCTGGACCAAACCTCAGAAGGAATGCTTGCAAGTCCCTGGGTTTTCTCGGCAAGGGCACTTGCGGCAACAATGAAGGCGGGACGTGCCTGGTTAAGGGTGTCTTGGTCGTAGATATCTGTGAAGAACGAGAGGTGACCAAGGTTGCTCTCAATAAGAATATCAAGCTCGGATGCGGTATGTGTAGCCGTATCAAGCTTTCCCAGCGCCTCAGCAAGAATGCCCACAAGTGGCAGCTCTTCAAAGGTAACTGCGCTGGTCAAATCAAAGTAATGGTAGACGTAGTCGATGCCGTGAGTATCCAGCTCGTGCGCAATGCATGGTAGGGGAGCTTCAACCTCAAAGCCAGCAGGACGCTCTCTACCTGCACCGATATCACTGAGCGAGAGGGACGGTAACTTGGCTAAGTCTTCTGGAGCGTCAGGTGTTTCTTGCTCCAGACGCAGTGCCTCTACCTCAGCGCGGATCTTCTCGACATCCTCATCGGTGAGCGTAGATCGAAGTTGCTCCAGCTCAGCAGCCTCTTCTTGAGCGTCTCCCTCGTCTGTGGGAACAAGCTCAACCTGAGCTGCGTGTTTGCTGTTGCAGATAAGCTCCAGAAGTAGCTTCTCAAAGCCCTTTTGAGCTGCAAGTTCTTTGACGTAGGCAATTGCGTCCTCGTAGCGGATGTAGTCCAGAGGACGTGCATCGTCATAGAGCCAGCTTGAGAGCGAACGCAACGTGTATTCAATGCCGTTTGAGTACGGTTGGTCATTCTCGCGCAGGTTAAATTCTGCAAGTGCAATGGAAGCATTGAGTTTCTCTGGATCAATGCCTTCAGTAGCAATTTTCTTGCAGGTGGTCTCAACCAGCTCACGGAACTTCTGAGCTGCACCTTCTTTGAGGCCCTTGAGCTGCAAGAAGAGCATTGGCTGAGCAAGGTCATCGGAGAGATAGTAGCTAAAGTCATCACCCAGCTCTGCGTCAAGAATTGCACGCTTGAGCGGGGACTCATTGGAGCCCATGAGGGTGTCAAACAAGATATCTGCTGCCATCATCTTGTTGCGCTGGTCAGGCGTTCCAAGCACGTAACCCAGGCCAACGCTGGAGTTGTCGGCTGTGGTGTTCATGCGGACCTGGCAAGGCTCGGGCAACACGGGTGCCTGCAGGTTAAGCGGATTGGGGGCACCTGCATCGCGTTTCTCGGCAGCTGCAAACCTCTGGGCAATGAAGGAGAGCTCACGCTCACAGTCAAGGTCGCCGTAGAGGAAGGTGTAGCTGTTAGAGAGGTCGTAGTGGCGAGTGTGGGTGTCCAGGAAGTTCTCGTAGGTGAGCTCGGGGATTGCACGAGGCTTACCACCGGATTCTTTGCCGTATGCGGTGTCAGGGAAGAGAGCCTCGCTGACAGAATCGTAGAGAACACGGTCAGGGTCAGAGAGGGCACCCTTCATTTCGTTGAAGACAACGCCGTTATAGCTTAGATTGCCCTGCTCGTCAGCCTCTAGGTGCCAACCTTCTTGCTCAAAGATGCGCTTACGCTTATAGATTGCAGGATGCAGAACGGCGTCTAGGTATACGCTCATCAAGTTTTCCAAGTCAGCTACATTGGTGCTGGCCACAGGGTATACCGTCTTGTCGGGGTAGGTCATTGCATTCAAGAACGTCTGCATAGAGGTCTTGAGCAGGTTAACAAAAGGCTCCTTGACAGGATAGGCATCGGATCCACAGAGAACAGAGTGCTCCAAGATGTGGAAGACGCCTGTGTGGTCTTTTGGAGGTGTCTTAAAAGCAATGGCAAACGAGCGATTATCATCGTCGCAGGCAAACCACATAAGGCGAGCACCCGTAGGGATGTGCTTAAAGATGTAGGTGTAGCCAGAAATCTCATTAACCCACTCAGCTGAGATTACCTCAAAGCTCTTGTCTTCTGCATGAGGCGTACCAACAGAAAACGCACTGTCCATCTGCGAATACTTGGATGTCATAAGCTGCCAATCTATACGAAAACTTACGTGAGCATTAATGCCGTTTTGAACCATCTAGCCCATCTAAACCGTTTGGAGACTTGAGACTCCACACAAAGCGGGGTAAGGTGGATTTTTGTTATTGTGATACTACCGCGTCAGGAAAAAAGTGACACTTGTATCCGTATTTTGTAATGAAAGATTTATACCCAGATGAATGATTTCATTTCTCATGAGAGTGATGTGGAGTCTTCCAAGGCCGCAGATGCTACAGAGGCTTCTGCAGAAGAGGAAGCACTTGGAAGCGATGACGCTGAAATAACCCCTGATAACAAGAAGAAAATCTATCGAGGAATGCTCTTTGTCTTGATTGGTGGAGCTTCCTGGGGAGCATTTGGAACGGCCGCAAAATACCTGCTTGATACCTATCACGTTGATCCGATGTGGTTGATTGATATTCGTGAGCTTTGTGCCTGCTGGTTATTCTTAGGAACTGCTTTTGCGTTTGATAGAAAGAATCTCACAACTGTCATGAGGAAGCCAAAAGAGCTGACAAAAATATGTGTGGTTAGCTTGTTTGCTATTCTTTTCTCGCAAGTTGCCTATATTTATGCAGTTAATGCTACTAATTCTGGAACTGCAACAATCATGCAGTCGTTAGGCATGCTGGGCGTTTTAGCCTTTGTCTGTGTGGTTGGCAGGCGCTGGCCTCGTCGCCGAGAGATTCTTGGTATTGTTTTGGCGCTCATTGGCATCTATCTCTTGGTAACAGGAGGAAATCCAGGCACGCTTAACCTGCCAACAGCAGGTATTTTCTGGGGCGTTATGTGCGCGTTTGCTCAGGCAGCTCTTTCGATTTTGCCAAAGCCTCTGATGGAAAAGTGGGGAAGCTTTACCGTTAATGGTCTGGCTTTTCTGTTCTCAGGCACGCTCATTGCCGTGTTTTATCAGCCCTGGAACCATATGCCTCAGCTGGACGCCTTTGGTGTTTTGCTGGTAGTTATTGGTGTGCTGGTGGGAACCTTCTTGGCGTACGGCCTCTACCTGCAGGGCGTTAAGGATGCAGGCTCACTTAGAGCGGTCCTGCTGGGTACTATCGAGCCCGTTATGGCAACCATTACCACCGCACTGGTGCTTGGAACTACCTTTAGCATTGCCGACCTCATCGGCTTTGCCCTCATCCTAGCGATGGTCGTGCTCACCGCCTAGTCGCACCCGACAACAAAAACCCCGCAGGTAAACTGCGGGGTTTTAACGTTCTCTAAAGGTTGTGCGGCCAGGGGCTTAGATGAGTTCCATCTGCGTGAGAACTGCCGAGTACCAGCCGTTTGGATTTGCTGGGTTGTACTTTGCAGCGCCAGAGACAGAAAGCCTTCCGCCGTAACCAGCAGCAAGACCAGCTGTGTGATCCCAGATAGCCTCTTCCCAGCTACCCCAGCTTGAAGAGCCCCAGCCCCATGCGTTGTAGGGGAGGAAGTTATACCTACCCTTTGTACTCTCAACTGCAGAAATAGCAGGCGATAAACGAGGATCAACGCCGTAGGCCCATGCAGCCTCGGCAAAGGTTGAGCCGTAGCCAGCAAGAGGGGAGCCAGCAAGATAGGCATCAATTCGAGCGCCCCAACTGCTTACAAAGTTGGTCTTATCGCTTGACCAATCAACATTTTGAGCTGAAGGAGTTGATGGGGTGGTGACTTCAGTGGTATTACCAGAAGCGTTGGTAAAGGTGGTCTCAGTAGAAGCCTCTTTTAGTGCTTCTTCTGCAGCAGCTGCTTCTGCTGCTGCCTGTTGAGCTTGCTCTGCCTGCAATTGCTCTCTTGTTGCAATTGCTGCATTCATAGCATCCTCAGCAGCCTTCTTCTGCTCCTCTGCTTCTGCCATCTGTGCATTTAGAGATGACTGAGTCTCAGAAAGCTCTTTGCTAAGATCAACCAGATGGTTGATAGCATCTGAATTTTTGTTCTGGATAATCTCAAGATACTGAATAACAGCAATCAAATCATTAAAGTTATCTGCCGATAAAAGCAGATCAATAATTCCCATAGAGCCCTGCTGCATGCGATACATTGCTCTAATGGACTCTGCAGCTTTTAAGCGCTGCTCTGGGAGTTGCTGTTCAATCTCTGCAATACGTGCCTCATTATCTGCAATCTGTTTTTGCAGTTCAGCCACACGCTGATTGGCGGCATCGTAATCAGAATTTGTCTGCTCTACCTTGGCCTGGAGCTCTTCAAGAGTCTCTGCCTGAGCTCTTGAGACGCCAAACAAAAAGGTATTAGCAACAAGCACTGCTACAAGGAGTGCTGTCATAAGGATAGAGCATGAAGGTAAGCGTCTGTGACGCATATATTTGTTCAAATCGACCTCCGCGATTGGGGGCTTCCGATTAGTGCGCAGTTAGTGCCATCCGCTCATTACTGGCTTCAAGCGCAAGGTCAGATAACACTTGACCTCAAAAATACGCATAATCGCTTCTCTCCGCTCGTGCGAGGGTGTCAATTCTACTTGTTTTTGGCTTCAAATGCCAACTTTGCAGAAAACAAGGCACTTTTAAAGTAGTAAAGTCGTTAGATAAAGCCGTGAACGGTAGAAAAAGAAAGGGCGAACGGATTGCGTACAATAGGTTCGTAATCAGTCCCCAAGGAGGTTTTAGTGGAGTCGGCAATTTTGTGGATTGAAGCGCTTAAATCAGCGTTATTTGGCGTGGTTGAGGGTATTACCGAGTGGCTACCTATCTCATCAACAGGCCATATGCTGCTACTCAATCAGTTCTTACCACTCAATGTTTCTGAAGACTTCTGGAATATGTTCCTCGTTGTTATTCAGCTTGGCGCAATTCTTGCAGTATGTGTGGGATTTTTCCACAAACTTAATCCCTTCTCGCCAAAGAAATCTAAGGACGAGAAGCGCTCTACCTGGAAACTCTGGGCAAAAGTGGTGGTCAGCTGCGTTCCTGCAGCAGCAATTGGTCTGCCGCTCAACGATTTCATCGAAGAGCATCTTGGAAGCCCTTTTGTTATTGCCGCAACCCTTATTTTCTACGGCATCATCTTCATTGTGCTTGAGCTACATCGCGAGAAGGTCGCTGCAACTGTAAAGGTTGAAGCACCTCGTGGTAAACACATGCGTCCAGACGCCGCCGCATCCCTGAAGGCTCCTTCAGCCGACAACCTGGCTCGCGTGCAAGACATTGACAATCTTGACTGGAAGACCGCACTTGGCATTGGTGTGTTCCAGGTACTTGCAATTGTTCCAGGCACTTCAAGATCAGGTGCAACTATCCTGGGCGGCTTGGCACTTGGTTGTTCAAGGGCTGTAGCTGCTGAGTTTACGTTCTTCCTGGCAATTCCTACTATGGCCGGCGCTTCTGCTTTGAGGCTTGTGCGCTACTTTATGAAGGGCAACACCTTCACTGCTCCCGAGGCAATTATTTTGGGTGTTGGTTGTTTAGTGGCGTTTATTGTGTCGCTTGTTATGGTCCGTGCGCTTATGGGCTATGTCCGCAAGCATGATTTCAAGCCTTTTGGCGTATACCGTATTATTTTGGGTATTGCTGTTATCGCATACTTCCTGCTTGTTAAGTAGTTTTTGACTTACAAGCATTACTACCTATGCATTTACGCGCGGTGAGTTTCTCGCCGCGCTTTTTTATGCGCAAAACATATGGAAAAAGCGTGGAAAACCTATGAAAGATATATGTAATCTCTCTTGGCTCATTTACTAAGAATTGCCTTGTCCTCTATGCTCTTACGGCTGATTTTTGGTCGTAAGAGTAAGTAATTACTTGTAATAGTTTCAGGAGGATTTATGCGCCACATTAAGACGCTTCAGAGAATTGCGTGCACGCTTGCGCTTGCGCTTGTTGCAGTTCTTGCAGTTTCTGCACCAAAACTTGCGTTTGCAGACAGTATTGATACATCTACACCAGGTGTAAAGGTTTCTGTTTTCTCGGCTGACGGTAATGCCGATACATCCAGGGTCCTTACAGACAACCCTCAGCATTCTGGCCACCAGACCCCTGTTCCTGGTCAGTATGGCGAGATTGTCGTTCGCGTTGGTCAGACCATTAGAGACACCGGTGCGTATTCTCACTACACCACTACTCGCCCTGGTTTTGCACCTTTTGGCGTAACTACTACGCTGGTTACCGCCGCTCCTTATCCAGAGCTTCCAGCTACTGATAATGACTTTACCTATGCATTCTATGGAAACAGCAATACTGTTACCAATAATGGTGGTCAGTTCTATTTTCAGTTCACTGGCCGTCAAGTAACCCCTGCTAACCAGCCTGCTACCGTTTTCTTCCTTGTTACTATGCAGGGAGATTCCTCTGATCCAGCTAACGTTGGCGGTAACACCACTCACCTTATGTGGGTTGGCTATCACATCCACGTTATTCCTGCAGAGACCACCCCAACTCCCACACCTACTCCAACGCCATCTGCAGTAAACCAGCTTATTTATGACGCAAATGGCGGCACCATCTACGGCAACGCAACCTATACAGAGTCCAAGACTCCAAATAACCCTCGTACCTACGGCTTTGCTGAGTACAACATCATTGAGGATGTGCCAGTTCGCGATGGTTATAAGTTTGAGTTCTGGAAGCGTTCTTACGTTGATAACCACTTCCGCTACGTTGGTGCTTCTGCTGTTCCTGCAGATGCAAACAACAACCCAGCTGGCGATAAGCGCTATGTTTCTGAGACTACAGTCTTTAACATGAGAAGCCCTTATACCCTGACTGCTGTTTGGAACCAGGAGTATGAGCTCAGCTATGACGCAAACGGCGGTACTGGTGCTCCTGCAGCACAGAACGGTTACTTTGGTATTGATAGCAACACCGCTGATTCGCTCACTGATCCTAAGAACGAGACTGTTTCTGCAACCGTTCCAACTCGTGATGGCTACATCTTCAAGGGTTGGAAGCTTGATGGTACTACCTACCAGGCAGGAGATCAGGTAACCCTTACTACCACCACTCCTAAGGTTGTTCTTGTTGCAGAGTGGGAGCCAGAGCCAGTTGCTCCTGTTACCCCAGAAAACCCTGTAACTCCAGAGAATCCTGGTACTCCAAGCATCCCAGGCAACCCTAGCGGTCCTCTGACACCAAGCTTCCCAGGAGCTCCAAATCCTGCAGCTATCCCGTATTATGGAGGCTCTGTGCTTCCATACACTGGTGATGAGAATCACTCGCTTAGCGCTATTGTTATGGCATGTGTCGCAGGTGGCGTGATTGCACTGGCTGTTGTTGCTCGCGCAAAGAGCCGTCAGACAAACTCCATGAACTAAGGCAAGTGTTTGGGCTAGAAGATCTTCTCGCCATACGTGAGCATGGATTCGATAGACACGTTCTTGCAGATAAACCGGTCTTCTTTTGAGGGCCGGTTTTTTAATTGTGGAGTGGGAGCAAAGTGGCGCAATTAATGTCCGGTTATCGGGGTACACTTTTAGTCTAAGAATGATTGACACAAGGACGGCGTAATGCAGATTGATCTTGAAGGTTTGAATCCTGCCCAGCATCAGGCGGTTATGACAACTCAGGGACCTCTGTTGGTTCTTGCAGGAGCTGGCTCGGGTAAGACGCGTGTTTTGACGTTTAGAATTGCGCACATGATTGCTGACGAGGGCGTTCGTCCTTGGCAGATTCTGGCTATTACGTTTACTAACAAGGCTGCAGCAGAGATGCGTGAGCGCCTTGAGGCGCTGCTTCCTAACAATATTCGCGGCATGTGGGTCTGCACGTTCCACGCTATGTGTGTTCGTCTTCTCAGAGAAGATGGTGAGCGTCTTGGCTATGGGCCTAACTTTGCCATCTATGATGATGACGATTCAAAACGCCTGGTAAAGACCATTCTGTCTGATTTAGATATTGATGTTCGTCAGTTCCCACTCAATTCCATTCGCTCCAAGATTTCCGCTGCTAAGAACGCGCTTTTGTATCCTGATGACGTTGAGGCTCAGGCAGCAAGTCCTATGGATCACGTGGTGGCTCGTGTGTATCGTGCGCTTCAGACGCGTCTGGACAAAGCTAATGCTATGGATTTTGACGACCTTCTGGTTAAGGCATTTGAGTTGCTCTCCAAGTATCCAGATGTCCTTGCTAAGTACCAGGAGCGTTTCCGTTATATCAACGTTGACGAGTATCAGGATACCAACGGCGTCCAGTATGCAATTACTAAGCTTTTGGCATCCAAGTATCGCAATCTTATGGTTGTTGGCGATGATGACCAGTCCATTTATTCGTGGCGCGGAGCAGACATCAAAAACATCTTGGCGTTCGAGAAAGACTATGAAGAAGCAGTTGTAGTTAAGCTAGAGCAAAACTACCGCTCAACGGGCCATATTTTGGCCGCTGCCAATGCAGTTGTTGCGCACAACTCTCATCGCAAGCCAAAACGTCTTTTTACTGATGAGGGAGATGGCGAGAAAATCCAGGTGTATCAGGCATCTGATGAGCGTGATGAGGGCGCCTGGATTGGCTCTGAGATAGAAAAACTGCATGATAAGGGTACATCGTACGACAACATAGCCGTGTTCTATCGCACCAACGCCCAGTCTCGTATTCTCGAAGATATGTTGCTCAGAGCTGGTGTGCCTTACAAGATTGTTGGCGGCACTCGATTCTTTGATCGTGCAGAGATCAGAGATGTCATGGCGTACCTTAAAGTTGTTGTCAATCCAGATGATGACATGGCTGCGCTGCGCGTTATTAACACGCCTCGTCGCGGTATTGGTGCAACCAGTATTCAAAAGATTCAGACATACGCACTGCATAACGGCTTGTCGTTCTTCTCGGCATGTGAAGCATGCGTAATGGAAGAAGGTATTTTTACCGCAAAGGTAAGAAATGCGCTGGTAGAGTTCACGTCAGCTATTGAGCATGGCCGCCATATTGATGGTGAGCTTGATGAGGTTGTAGAGGCAATTATTGACCGCTCTGGTCTTATTCGTGCGCTTGAGACGGAGCATACCATTGAGGCTGACGGACGTATCGAGAACATTCGAGAGTTCTTTGGTGTTGCAGCAGAGTTTGATGAATCTCACGACGACGTTGAAGAAACGCTTGAGAGCCTGCAGCAGCTCAGAGAAGCTGGAGCGCTTGATGCGCAAGATGCAGCTTCGCTGAGTGAGGCTGGTTTTGATGCTACTACCGGCGCACTCGCTGGTGCTGCTGTAGAGACAGCTCCTGCGCCTCAGGAGGAGAGCTTGCATCCACAGGTTGTGGCAGAGAAGCTCCCGGCCTTTATGGAATGGCTGGCGCTTCGCTCTGACCTGGATAGCTTGGATGGTTCTACCTCTGCAGTAACGCTTATGACCATTCACGCTGCAAAGGGACTGGAATTTCCTGCAGTTTTTGTTGCTGGTATGGAGGAGGGAATCTTCCCACATGCAAATTACGAGGCTGAGGCGGCTCAGCTAGAAGAAGAGCGCAGACTTGCCTATGTTGCTATTACACGTGCGCGTAAGCGCCTGTATTTAACATACGCATCTACCAGAAGGACTTACGGCTCTGTTCAGGCAAATCCTGTATCGCGTTTTGTGGGGGAGATTCCTCAGGAGCACGTTAAAGCTATCGGTGTTGGTTCTGCAGGATTTTCTGGTGTTGGATGGGCAAAGCGCGGAGACCGTCATGGCACCTTTGGCTCTGGTCGCGGCTCTGAGGTCTATGGTGGAAACGTTTTTGGTTCTCGCACGCGCTCTACTGGTGGCGCCCCAGCTCCACGTCCAGCTCCTATTCAAAAAGACCCAGCGCGCGCTTCTGCAAGTTTTGCCGTGGGAGATCAGGTGTCTCACAAGACCTTTGGTCCAGGCGTTGTTTT
>JABZHN010000010.1:0-49852 GCA_015258835.1 Atopobium sp. | reverse complement strand
GGTACAAAAGTTTTTCTTCATCTACCAAATTGGGACGAACGTGTCGCTGCAATAGGCATCCCTCGTTATACAGATAAATATATACGCGTTGTTATGGATGTCAGAAAACTTGAGAATTTTGCATTAGAGAAAGTAAGTGATCCGGAAATAGTAACTGCACTTCAAAATCCTGGTAACATCTGGATGTTTACCCACATGGCGCCAACTTCAGTTGGACGCGGCTACTGGGATCAAAGCGAGGAATCAAGACAACAGATTCAGGATGAAATAAATTGGCTTTCCCATTTAGACCCAGATGGAAAACGCTGGTCATAACTTATTCTTATTGACATTATATCGAAGGAATGTAGAATTACATTAACAACGCGTAGCATAGTAAGCAGTGCCCTTGTTGGAGATGACTCAGGTGCAATTCCTGGCCGTTGTTATTAGCCGCCTTAGAGCGGCTTTTTGTTTAGTGTGGATTTTAACGTAACGCTGCAACAACACGTTCTTCTCGACCGGTAGTGGGGATTCTTACATGAAGTCTTTGATTGTGTACTATTCGTATTCCGGCATCACAAGAAGGCTTGCGGAGGATATTGCGCTGATTACTGATGGCGAGTTGCTGGAGCTTAAGCCTCAAGAACCGTATTCTTTCTCGTATAACACGGCGGTAAAAGAGGTTAGGGCTCAGATAGAAAAGGGCGTTTGTCCTGCGCTTATGCAATTCGATATAAACGTTGCTGACTTTGATACTGTTTTTATAGGATCGCCCAACTGGCTAAAAACATTTGCTCCTCCGGTGCTTTCGTTCTTACGGGCAACGGATTTGACTGGAAAAATAGTTATTCCGTTCTGTACGCACGGCGGCGGAGGATTTGGCAACATGATTGAGGAGTACAAGAGAGAGTGTGGTACTTCTCGCGTGATACCAGGATTGGCGGCAAAAGGCACGTATACTTTTGGTGAAGTGCAAAAATGGCTGGAGCCAATGGGGTTAGACGATGCGAGTACTTCTAGCTGAAGATGAGAAGAGAATGGCCACAGCTATCGTGGCTCTATAAAGAAAATGGCGTGCCCTCTCTCTGCAGAGCGAGGATGCGCGCCGGTGTTATATGTAATATATCACATTTTGTCTTGGATAAAAGTGCTCTACACAGACGTCTTTCTCGACAAGACGTCTTTTTTATTTATACAGGTAAAAGGGTATGTTACAAAATATGCGAAAATCGCATATTTATAGGTTGACGTGCAGTTTTATAAATATTCTAAAATCGCATATTTTTATTTTTATCTGGGATTATTCGGTTGATGCGTCATCGTCATGTACAACCAAGGAGTTGAAGAGCTCGTTGATATCGTTTTGACGCCGGGCTGTCTCTTCCTCAGCAATGGCCCACGAGCCGTCTTGATAGTAAAGCACGTCACCCTGGCAAGCATTGCTCGGCAGCTCGCTGATAGAAACGGTCAGCATATTGCCTGGCTGGTCATCTAGTTCAAGCACGGCAAGATTGTTGTCTTCAAATCGATCAATGATTGCTTTCATTACTTGGACCTCGATGTCGACGACGTGCTAGATTTTTCTTGTGAGGTAGGCGCTACAACAGTGCCGTTTTTCTCGCTAGATATATCAATGGTTGTACCATCGCAGGTAATGGTAATGGTTCCGTTGGCGCCTGTTCCCCAAACCTCTACGGAATGCTTGTGGAGGGCGTTTAGGACCGACTGCATGGGATGGCCGTAGGAGTTTTCCAGGGCGTACGAGACGACGGCGTAGGTGGGCGAGAGCTTGCGAACTAGCTGCTCGGTAGTTCCTGTTCGGGAGCCGTGATGCGAAAGTTTGAGCACGTCAATGTGACCTGGATTGGAGTTCAAGATGGCGTTTGTGGGCGCGTCTCCCGTAAAGAGGAACGTTTTGTTACCAACAGTCAGCTTGATGATTATCGAGTAATCGTTGGTTTCGGGGAAATTTGCGTCTTTGGTAGGCCAGAGAATCTCTAACTTGTAGGTATCGGTTTGGTCGATGATGGTTCCTGCTTCGGCAAGAGTTATCTGCAGGTTATTGTTCTGGATGGCGGTCAGAAACTTCCTGTACGTTGCCGTGTTGTTTGTCTTATTTGGTGCGTAAATGGTCCCGATTTGGGTGCTGGAAATGACGTCTGCCATGCCGCCGATGTGATCTTCGTCGGGATGGGTGGCTACCAGGTAATCAATCTTGTTGCGGCCAAGTTCTTGGAGCACCTGGGCAATTTTTGGTGCTGACCCTGTGGGACCGGCGTCGATAAGCATGGTTTTCTCGGGAAGTGCGATGAGAATGGCTTCTCCCTGGCCAACGTCGATAAACTTGATGGTTACGTTTGCGCTGGTCTGCGCGGTTGTAGATGATGCGCTGGAGTCTGATTGGGATGATGTGGCGGAGTCTTGCTGCGGCGAACCCGCAGGTGACACGACAGTTGGAAGCGGTTGAGTCAGAGCGGCGCTAAAGTAGAGCGCTACCGTCAGCGTGGCGAGCGCGATTCCAGCTTTCTGCTTTCCGGCGTATCGTTTATGTGGTTTGAGCTTGCCTTTTAGGAGCTTTTTGGGAGCACTGGCATCCTCATAGATAAGGTTCAGAGCACTCTCGATAACCGGAAGCGAAAAAATTGCTGGTAGGAGGTAAGAAAGCATCGACGGCGAGGTAAGAGTTTGTGCCAGGGCAAATGCGCCGACAATCAGCGCTGCGTTTATGGCAAGCCTGGTAAGTCCCGATTTCCAGCCCTTGAGATAGAACTGCGGAATACCAAAAATGCCAAATACCAGGGAAAGAATGAGCGCAAATAAGTAATCAGACTGCTTGCCGGAGGCTGTATTGGGCGATTCAGTTTTGCTGTCAAATTGCTTTTGGTTAGGCATAAAACCTCTCTGGACACGTGTGTTCTGAAGAATCTTACCCTATTTGACCAGCCAGTCCAGAGCTTTCTGCATTCTGCCTTCAACGTTTTGGAAGTGATTCCCACGGTTCAGCTCAAACATTGAGGTTAATCCTGCACTCTCAAACCTGCTGGCGAGAAGCTCTGCGTTTTCTCGCACGTGCATTATCTGTGGATTGGGGGTTCGTGCTTCTCGGTCGCCCAAAGAAAGATAAGCGTGTGTGAGGCTGACCGCCCCTCCTCTGAGCTGCTGGTCAACGTAGTCCAAAAGCCCTGGGAACCAAAACGATCCGGAGACAGCTCCAATGCGCTGGAAGGTTGCGGCGGGCTGCGGCGCGGCGGGGGCGCCGGTGGAGCCGGTGGCGGTGCCGGGCTGGCAGCCGCGTGCGACCTGCGGCGACACGCCGGGCTGCGACACGCCGGCCCAGAGGCTGAATAGGCCTGCAAGCGAGTATCCCACAAGCACCCTATATGCCGGCGGATCGGTAAGCTCCGACTCCGCCCAGGGGATGACCTGGTTGATAAGGGTATCGAGCGTTTTCTGGGCGCCGTCGCCAAAGTTGGGTCCCTTGGCAAAAACGCGCGGCGCGCACCAGGGCGAGAAGTTCTCTTCCCACAGGTCAACGCCAACGCTCACTAGGCTTACGCCTTCACGTATCTGAACGGGGGAGTTGTCGGCCACGTCACCCAAGAGGTAGACAATGGGAGCTCCAGCTACAGAGGACATTTGCGTGTGGACGGAAAGTCCAGAGATGGTCGTTTTTCTCGCCACGGGGCTGGCGGAGTGCAGCGTTGCAGCCGCAACGGGACGTGTAGCCGTGCCGGTGGGGTGTGTATCTGGTGTAGCGTTCATGCTACTCACTCAACGTCATTTGCAGGTAGTAGACGTTTTCGCGCAGGTGAGCGGCTACTTCGCGGTCGATGACACCCTCAAACTGCAGGCGCGAAATCTGGTCCAACTCAATACGCAGGGCGTTTTCTGCCACGTCGTCGGCGTATTTGCGAGCGTCCGCAATCTGCTGCCTAAAGTGAGGCGACATCTTGTGTGAGCTTAGATTGTAAGGCAGCAGGTAGGAGACTTGGGTGGTGCTGGAGTCATGCTCATCATTGATGTTGATGCGTCCCCAAATGGACTCAATTGCTGACTCGTGGTCAATCATCAGATTAGATGCGATGACTGCTAGCTCTTCGTCGTCACCGTTAGCGATGCGTTCCAGGTCATCAAGCTCCGCGTATTCCATCTCAAGCGCGTATAAACACGCCTGGTAGTAGGACTGGTCTGCGTCTTCAAGGTGCCTGATTTCGCCGTCGATGATGCGTTGCGCTGCCAGCTTAAGCTCGTGAAGAGCAACGGTAATACGCGAGCGGTGGTTTGTTGTTGCAGCAATATTTGCAATAGGTCCGTAATAGCCTACTGACCTGCGGATTGAAGTAATGTCATCGACAATTTGATCCCACGGAATGGGGTTGTGCGTTTTAATATGGCGCTCACGTAGCTCCTCGAGGCATTTCTGCTGGACTTCTGTCTCGTGAAGGACCAGCTTTTTGACAAGTTCTCCCGAGCCAGGGACAGTGATGCGAGAGGCAAACAAGCGGTTGGTATAGCGCGTGATAGTCAAACGAAGCGCAGGTAGATACTTTGATATGGCGTTTTCCGACTGCAGCATGCTCCTGAGCTCGGCAAGGGTTGCTTCAAGAACGGCAATCTCTCCCTTGTGGAGACGTTCGGGCAGGTCGGAGTCGGCTTCAGGGGATTTGGACAGCACGGGCAACAGGTTGTCTGCCAAAAGCAATGTGGCGAGAATAACGCCGGCGGCGATAGTGATTAGCAGGTCCCTCTGCGGAAACGCTGCTCCAGACTGGGTCATCATCGGCAAGGTGAAGATGATCGACAACGTTACCGCACCTTTTGCGCCCGCGATGGTGGTGACCAGCACGTTCTTGATGAGCTCGGCAGACGTGATGGAGATGGGCTTTATGGCGCACGTGGGTTTCTCGCTGTCGGAGCCGCTACCCGCGTCGATCTTCTCGCCGTCGACGGTGCCGCTACCTGGGGCGGAGCTGCTACCTGCGGAGTCATTCTGTTCATCCACGTCGTCTTTGCCGGTGCAAAGTCGACTACCCTTGTGGAGCTTGTGGGTTTCCAGCGCGTAGAGCCACGCGAAGCGAACTGCGTGCATGAACAGGGTAATTGCGACCACGATGCCCAAAATTTGCAGGATGTTCAGGCCACCATTTGTGCCCGGAAGTACGGCCAGCGGAAGTTCCATTCCCAGAAATACAAAAAGCGTGCCGTTGATGAGGAAGCTGATAACTTTCCACGTGGAATCCGAGACCAGTTTTTGCCGCGCGAACAGCGCTTTATTGTTCTGCCTACGAGGAAGCGCAATCACCAAACCCGCTGCTACAACAGCCAAAACGCCAGAAACGTGGAAGGTTTCGGCAAGAAGATAGACAAGGAACGGCGTGAGTACTTCGTACAGCACGTTTGCGACGGTGTCCTCGTAGCCCAACCTTCCAAGCATGGCATTTACGGCAGAAAACGCAAAGCCCGTGACAACGCCCATGGCTATGCCGCCCACAAAGAGCACCGCAAACGACCCTGCGGCATCTACCAGCGAGAACGCGCCCGTAACCGCTGCCGCAACAGAAAACTGAAATGCAACAACACCGGACGCGTCGTTGATCAGGGACTCTCCGGAGAGGAGCGTTTGCTGGCGATGGGTCAGGTGGATGTTGGATTTAAGCGCGGTGACGGTTGCCGCATCGGTTGGTCCCAGGGCCGAGGCAAGCGCAAAAGCCGCAGCTAGAGGGATTGACGGGACCATCAGATGGAGGGCGTAGCCGACCGAGAGCATGCTGACAATTACCAGCGCAATCGCCAGCGACAAAATGCTGTTTAGGTTAAGGAGAAGTGCACGAATGTTGGTTTCTCTCGTCTCGTTGAAGAGGAGCGGAGCAATGAAGACCAGCATAAAGAGCTCGGATTCCAGGTGCACCTCCTGGACGCTGGGCAAAACGAGCGCGACCAGCAGACCGATGACCACCTGGATTACCGGGATGGAGACGTCGACAAACTTGTCGATCACCGAGGAAGCCGCGACGCAGGTCAAGACGATGAGCACAAACTGAAATGTCTCCATCAGGCTTCCTTCCTGGTCGTAGGTGGCAACGGCGCGGCGAGCCCGCGGCGGGCGTCGGGCTTGCGACGAGCGGCGCGTTCGCGATGAGCAGCGAGTCCGCGACGAGTCCGCGACGAGCAGCGGATCCACGATGGGCGGCGAATCCACGGCGTTTCTCGCCAGATAACGCTTCATTCGAGTATATACGGTTTTGCGGCTCTAGCTTGACTTGGCGCAGATAACACATGGTTTCTGCGGTGATGCGTGAGCTCTATCAGTGAGGCTTGGAATTGCGAGCCTGAAAAGTGCATGAAGTCTGAGTAAATTTACTCAGACATGGCGAGAAAAACCGGCAAATAGCTCAGACATGGTGCGCTTTTCCGGCAAATCATTCAGACATGGCGAGAAAATCAGGCTCCCTGGAAGGACGAACTCGGACGCGCTTTAAACTCTGCCTGAAAAGTGCAAAGAATCTGTGTTTGGGGCACAGATTTACAGATTCTTTGTAGAAATCAGGCGCGCTAGCAAATCAGGCGCGGAGCAAAAGATCGAGCGCCCTTAGCTTATGCAACTCCAAGATAAAAGAATGCGTAGTTGAGCACGTTGACCAGCGTATATAAGCCGCCAATGACCAGGTAGGGCCAGAGGTGCGCTTTTGTGATTGCGATAAACTCGCGGATGAAAGCCGTAGGCCAGTACCAGCCCTTTGTGTGAGATCCGATTCCGTCTGCTTTAATACCCAGGTTGTGGGCGTATTCGGCGCAACGGAAAACGTGGAAATCGCTGGTAACAACCGCTGTGGTGAAGTCGCCTGCGGCGGTGGCGGCGTCGTCGTCGTCGGCGGTGGCGGTGGTACCGTCGGTAGAGCCGACGCTCAATACGGCATTGACGCTCGCTGCTCGGTCGTCATGAATCACGCCTAGCGAGTACTTTAGGTTTTCCCAGGTAGTTGTCGACTTGTCTTCCATGAGGATCGCGTCAGCAGGAACGCCTTTCTCCAGAAGATAATCGCGCATGGCCTGAGCTTCGGAGATTATCTCGTCAGCTCCCTGACCTCCGGAAGCAACAAATTTTCCATGTTGATGCTGCTTGTTCCACAGCTCAAGTGCCTTATCGATTCTGCCCGCAAGTAGCGGAGTTGGTCGTGGTCCATCAAGCCCAGCGCCATGAATGATGATGTAATCGTACTGGCGATGGCGGGGAAGAATACGATACAACCACGAATAGAACAGCAAGGCTACAAAGGTAAACGAGAACCACAAGCCCTCAAGCGTAAAAAGTCCCAGCAAAAAGACAACAACATGGGGAGTATCCGGATCAAAATAATTCACGATAGACGGGGATGCAAGAAGCATAATAAGGAATCCGGCCATCAAAAACGGCAACATCGACGTTAAGGAAAATCCGTTATTTTTTACAACAACCACGGTGTTAATCAGCAAAAATATAATAGTTAGGATAGGAGTTAGCATAACAATAAAAATCAGAGTTATGCCAAGAATACGATTGTCCAATATCAGTACCAGAAGAATCGAGGACCACGCCAGAGTCGCAAACAAAAAAAGCGCGTTACGAAACTGTCGAGGCTCCTTGATAAATGAGTAAATAAATAACACTCCTGGAACGACCGCTGGAGCCAGCAGAAGGGCGTATGAAACTATATACTGCCAGTCAAGATGAACGCCAGCGTCTCTGAACAGATTGTCAATGGGCATGTAAATTCCTTCCTGGCGGGTAAATTTTCTCGCTAGAAAAGTGCTCAAACATAAGACATTTGGCGAGAAACTCATGTGCCAGAATTATAACAAAGCGCCCCTGCGTAGCTGCTGAGACGCCTCTGCATACCACTCGACATTGCTTGCATACAACAGAAAAGTGGACATCTGCCCTTTTGACTCGGTGAACGGTAACCGTTTGCCGATAAGCGTTGTTTCGCCTCGATCGGAGGTTTGGTTAACGGTATGTTAGCGTTCACATTGTCTACGTGCGCAAATATCGGATATTTGTAAACCGCATTTCTCGCCAGCCTAAAATTCATGAAAGTCTGCTCAACCTTTCACGGTTTCGTTCTAGATTTACGTAAAAAAGTACTTGAAAATGTACTTCGCGAGTGTTCGTCGTTTTGTTGTGGAGAGGACCCACTTGTGGCTGCAACAAAGTAGTGAGCTTTCGCAAAAAACGTTTATAAGCCTCGTCAGTGTCACGCAAAAGGCGTGCTCCTCCACGAGGTAGGTAGTGTTTCAACTGCAGAAACACAGATTTTAGGAGGGTTTTATGAAGGGTTATGCAATGCTCAAGATCGGCGAGTCCGGCTGGATTGAGAAGGAGACACCAAAGTGTGGTCCTCTGGACGCAATCTGCAAGCCACTTGCGGTCGCAATTTGTACTTCTGATATTCACACTCTGTGGGAGGGCGCAATCGGCGACCGCCACAACATGATTCTTGGTCATGAGTGCTCCGCAGAGGTTGTCGAGGTTGGCGAGTGCGTCAAGGACTTCAAGCCTGGCGACCGCGTCCTCGTTCCTGCAATTACTCCAGACTGGAACTCCCTTGAGGCTCAGGCTGGCTACTCCATGCACTCCGGTGGCATGCTTGCTGGCTGGAAGTTCTCCAACTTCAAGGACGGCGTCTTCTCCGAGTACTTCCACGTAAACGACGCTGACGGCAACCTCGCTCACATGCCAGAGGGCATGGATCCAGCAGACGCCTGCATCCTTTCCGACATGGTTCCAACCGGCTTCCACGCAGTTGAGCTGGCTGGCGTTGAGTTCGGCGACACCGTCCTGGTCATCGGCATTGGACCTGTCGGCCTCATGTCCGTTGCTGGTGCTGCACTCCACGGTGCTTCTCGCATCATTGCTGTTGGTACCCGTCCAGTCTGCGTTGAGGCAGCTAAGGGCTACGGCGCAACCGACTTCATTTCCTACAAGGACGGCCCAATCTGGGAGCAGGTCATGGAGCTCACCGGCGGCAAGGGCGTTGACCGCGTCTGCGTCGACGGCGGCGGTTGCGAGACCTTCGAGGATGCTGTCAAGGCACTCAAGCCTGGCGGAAAGATTGGTAACGTCAACTACCTCGGTTCCGGCGACTACGTCAACATTCCTCGCGTCGAGTGGGGCGTTGGTATGGGCCACAAGGACATCCGTGGCGGCCTTATGCCTGGCGGCCGTCTGCGCATGGAGAAGCTCTCCAGCCTGGTCACTTCCGGCCGTCTTGACCTTCACCCAGAGGTTACTCACCTCTATCACGGCTGGGATCACCTCGAGGAGGCTCTCTTCACCATGCGTGATAAGCCATCCGACCTCATCAAGCCAGTTGTTGTTATCGACTAGGTAACCAATCAGGGCGCGCTATTTAGTACGTGTGAGCTGGCGAGAAGTTCGGTTTTCTCGCCAGCTTTTTTCATTGATGGTGTTTAGAAAGCGGTTGTATTCATGAAAATCCTTGTTGTATCAGGCTTTCTTGGAGCTGGTAAAACCACCTTCATTCAGGAGCTCGTGCGCCGGACTGGGCGAGATTTTGCTATCTACGAGAATGAATATGGCCAGGCAGATATTGATGCACGCCGTCTGAGGCAGGACTCCGACCTCAAGGTTTGGGAGTCTACCGAGAATTGCATTTGCTGTTCGGGCAAGCAGGATTTTGCGACGTCGGTGCTGACCATTTCAAACACCATTGACCCCGAGTATTTAATTGTTGAACCAACTGGCGTGGCTAAGCTGCAGAGCATTCTTGATAACGTGAATCAGGTGGCCTGGGAGCGCATTAGTTTGCTTGCGCCGGTTACCGTGGTCGACGCCGTTTCGTGGCAGAATCAGCGCACCGATTTTCCAGAGATTTTTGACAATCAGCTGAGCGCCGCCGCGAGCGTTGTAGTTTCTAAATTGGCTCCAGGTAGCGAGGATGCTGCCGAGCCCATTAAGCAACTTGCGGCAGAGATGAATCCGCAGGCAGAGGTTATCGCCGAATCTTCGTATGCTGATATTCCCGACGAGTGGTGGAATGGTCTTCTGACTCGCGCGCTTGATGGTTCTGTTCTTAAAGACGCAGCAGGTGATGAGGACGAAGGTCCCGACCTGGAGACTATGGCGCTGACTCACGCTGAGCTTCCAAGTCCAACGCACTTGATTTGGCTTTTGGATGCAGCGTCAGCCGGTGTTTTTGGAAAGCTCGCGCGCGCAAAGGGTACGCTGCCTTGTGGTAATCAGTGGGTCAAGTTTGACCTGGTAGAACGCGCATGGGCCATTACGGGTGACGAACCTCAGGAAGAGTCCAGGTGCGTGTTTATCGGCCGCGACTTGCTGCGTCATGGACTTCGCGAGGCGTTTGTGCCGGCATTCTGGCACGAGCAGTCGGACTTAGTTGACGAGCACGATCACTCGCACTGCGACCACGAGCACGGTCATTGCGTGCACGAACATTGCGATCACGAGCATGGCCACTGCGAGCACGAGGGCCATGGCCACGTGCATGGGCACGACCACGAGGGACACGAGCACCACGAGCACGGGCACGACCACGGCGCGCACGGTGAGCACGAGCATGGCGAGCACGCGCACGCGCACGGCGAGCACCACGAGCACGGCCACGGCGAGCACGCGCACGGCCACGGCGAGCATTGAGTCGCAAGCGCATTAAACCTGCAACTAAAAAGAGCCTCCGATTGAACCGCCTCCCATTTCTTGGACATAAGAAATGGGAGGCAGTTCAAAACACACCTAAGTCGGATAATCTGTTAAAAAGACGTATACATTACGCTGAAAATACCTCAATCATGCAGATTATCGTCATTAGGTGTGTAAAATGCCCGCATCTGAGCAGAATATCCGACTTAGGTGTGTTCCTTAGGTGCGGAATTTACCTATAGTTAAATCTTTTATATGACGCTATTCATTTTCTAGCATATTAGGTTAAGTTTATGCATAGAGATGCATACCAGGTAGTGCGACCGCCTAGCTGCCTGGCTATCTTGATTAAGAACATATCGATTCTTCGGCGAGACCTACCAAATCTGCGCTATTTTGTACGCCAAGCCTAAAAGCCGACGCTAACACGCTGCAGAATCATAATCACCCGCACATGAACTGCCTCCCATTTCTTATGTCCAAGAAATGGGAGGCAGTTCAGATGCGGAGGCTCTTTTGCTAGTTCTTGAGCGAATTGAGTGGAGCGGGGAAGCGACCGCCTCGGTGGGCAAGCACGGAGCCCGCAAATTGGTTGACCGGCATAATTGGTGCGGATCCAAAGAGGCCGCCGAACTCCAGGACGTCTCCCTCGTTGTAACCAATAGCTGGGATAACGCGGACCGCCGTGGTCTTTGTGTTGATGACGCCAATAGCCATCTCATCTGCGATGATACCCGCGATGGTTTCCACAGAAGAATCGCCAGGAATAGCAATCATGTCCAGGCCAACAGAGCAGACTGACGTCATTGCCTCGAGTTTCTCGAGAGAAAGCGCACCGTCTTGAGCTGCACGAATCATGCCCGCGTCCTCGGAGACCGGGATGAATGCGCCGGACAGGCCGCCAACGCTTGACGACGCCATGACGCCGCCCTTTTTGACAGCGTCATTGAGCAGGGCAAGCGCGCAGGTGGTTCCAGGACCACCGCATTCGCCAACGCCGATGAGCTCCAGAATCTTAGCGACGGAATCGCCAGCTGCAGGGGTAGGCGCAAGACTCAGGTCTACGATGCCCTTCTCGACACCTAGGCGCCTTGAAGCCTCGCGGCTCATCAGCTCGCCTGCGCGGGTAATCTTGAATGCGGTCTGCTTGATCTTCTCGGCAACGTCCATGAGGTTTGCGGAGTCGGGGAGCTCGGCGAGGGCCGCAGCCATGACGCCAGGACCGGAAACGCCCACGTTAATGACGGCGTCTGCCTCTCCGCTGCCGTGGACCGCGCCGGCCATGAAGGGGGAGTCCTCCACCATGTTGGCAAAAACGACCAGCTTAGCGGCACCGTAGCACTGAATGTCGGTGGTGCGGCGAGCGGCTTCGAGCACGGTTTTGGCCATGAGCAGGACGGCGTCCATGTTGATGCCCGCGCGCGTAGAAGCGACGTTTACCGAGGAACAGACGCGCGACGTGGTGGCCAGCGCCTCGGGGATGGATGCGATGAGTCGGCGGTCGGCGTCGCCAAGGCCCTTGTGGACCAGTGTCGAGAAGCCGCCCAAAAAGTCGATGCCCAGTGTCTCGGCCGCGCGGTCAAGCGTGTGAGCCAGCGGGGTCAGGTCTTGTGCCGAGGTACATGCCGCAATCTGCGCGATTGGCGTGACGGAAACGCGCTTGTTGGCAATAGGGATGCCGTACTCGCGCTCCAGGTCCTCGGCCACGGCCACCAGGTGCTCGGCCTGGCGAGTAATGCGGTCGTAGACCTTCTGGCACATGCGATCTAAGTCCTCGTCTGCGCAGCTATTGAGCGAGATGCCCATCGTAATGGTACGCAGGTCAAGGTTTTGCTCGCTGACCATGGCGAGGGTTTCGGCGATTTCCTGTGGAGTAATGTTCATGCGCGTCCTCTCGGAATGCGGTTGTCGAACGGGCGCCGGGGCGCGCGCCGCAGCTTACGTGCGGTATCGGGGTCCAGGTGCGGTTGTCGTGTGGAGACAACGTCTGGCTTTTGGCGGACGACCATCCGCAGGGGTTTCTCGACTATTATACTTAAGCAACAACGATAAACGGGGCAAGTTGCGAGGTAACGTGGCAGAAAAAGTCACCCTAAAAACGATTGCGCGCGAGGTGGGGCTGTCGCCCGCCACGGTTTCGCTGGTGCTGAACGGCCGGCCAGTGCGCGTGAGTGACGAGAACCGCCGCCGCATCCTCGACGTTGCCCGTCGCGAGCACTACATTCCCAACCAGATTGCAAGAAGCCTGGTCACGCAGCACACGCAGACGCTGGGGCTGATCGTGCCGAATATCGAGAGCCGATTTTTCTCGTCGTTTGCAAAGATGCTGGAGATGAAGTGCCGCCGCCGTGGGTACGCGCTGTTCATCACCAACTCGGATAACAGCACGTCAAACGATGCGGACCTTGTGCGATTGCTGGTAAATCGCGGCGCCGACGGCATCTTTATCATCACGTCCGACGAGGTAGAAGCCTCAAAGCAGCTCATCGCTGACCTGGAGCAGCTGCCCGTGCCGTACGTCATGGTGGACCGAACCATCGACGCACTCGACTGCGACAAAGTCACGTTCAACAACGAGCTCGGCGGCTATCTAGCCACAAAATACCTGCTAGACCACGGTCATCGCAGCATCGCGTGCATGGTCAACACCGCTTCCAACACCGGCTGCGCCCGCCTCAACGGCTACGTTCGCGCGCTTGGCGAGAAGGGCCTGGAGCTTGATCAGTCGCTTGTGTTGACCAGCGATTATTACATTCCTGATGCGTATCTTGCAGCTCAGCAACTGATTCGCGTGAATGCTACGGCTGTTGTTGCAACGTCTGACAATATTGCGTTGGGCTTGCTGCGCTACCTGTATGAGCGCGGCCTGCATGTTCCACGCGACTATTCTGTTGTCGGATACGATAACAGCATTTCAGACGCGCTGTTCGAGCCAGCACTGACCTCGATTGAGCAAAATGTTGATGAGCTTTCTGACGCCGCGCTTTCGATTATGTTTCGTCGTCTGGGCGAGCATGGAGCGGATGTTGTGCAGAGAGCTGCGACGGAAGCAGCCGCGACGCAAGAAGCTGCGACGCAAGAAGCTGCGACAGGCAATAATAACGGCTTCGAAGCGCAGGATGACAGTGCGTCAATCCAGATAATCCTTGAGCCACGCATGATTGAGAAGAATAGTGTGCGATTTTTGACTTGTTAGCCAGTTTTCTGCATATTTGTGCGTCTGTATTCATTCTGATGAATACGTAATTTTTGAGCTCAAAATTATGTGCCGAAAAAGGTAAAAAACCCGTTTAGTTGGAAATGAAAATTAAAAATAGACGTTTTATCTCCAACTAAGACGATTTTTTACCGCACTAAAAACTTTTATCTGGGCAAACGTTGTATGCAGAAAAATGAAATCTCCAACTAAACGGGTTTTTTACCACTTTGGTGTGTATACGCTTTACTTGGGCACCACTTGGGCACCATTTTGGTTGCACTTCGACATCACGGATACTGTTGGGCGCTGTTCTACTGCCTCTTCAGGGCAAAATTTTCTTGTGTACGCATTTTGCTGCTTAAAAGACAGCTTAAGCGTCTCTCAGGAAAGAAATTTCAAGAAATCTCACAGTGATAAAACGTTTTATCACTTACAGTAGTATTTGAAACATAGCCGAAGCATCATACTGTTATGTATGTGTTGTTTTATGCGCACCCAGTTGAGTGCGAACAAACAAACGCTCAGGTGATGGAAGCAACGAGGTTGCCTAACCTGCGTAAACGCGCAGGCGGCAGCCCAAGAAAAGGAGGAGCACATGGCTCAGCCCGTGTACGGCACACCTTGGCAGACCCTGAATCAGCCTGTATCTGAGGACGAGCTTGCCGGCGTCGATAGGTATTGGCGCGCAGCTAACTACCTGTCTGTTGGTCAAATTTATCTTCGCAGCAACCCTCTTATGAAGGACGGTTTCTCTCGCGAGGACGTTAAGCATCGCCTGGTTGGCCACTGGGGAACCACCCCAGGCCTGAACTTCCTGTTTGGCCACGTCAACCGCTTCATCCGCGACCACAACCAGAACACCATCTTCCTCATGGGCCCTGGTCATGGTGGACCTGCAGGTACCGCACAGTCCCTGCTCGACGGCACATATCGCGAGACCTACCCATTCATTACCGACGATGAAGAGGGTCTCCAGAAGTTCTTCCGTCGCTTCTCTTATCCAGGCGGAATTCCTTCCCACTACGCACCTGAGACTCCAGGTTCCATCCACGAGGGCGGCGAGCTGGGCTACGTCCTCTCCCACGCATACGGCGCTGTCCTGGACAACCCATCCCTGCTGGCAGTCGCTGTTGTCGGCGACGGCGAGGCAGAGACCGGCCCACTTGCAACTTCTTGGCAGACCAACAAGTTCATGGACCCACTGACCGATGGTATCGTTCTTCCAATCCTGCACCTCAACGGCTACAAGATTGCTAACCCAACCATCCTTGCTCGTATTTCCGACGGTGAGCGCGACGAGTTCTTCCGCGGCATGGGCTACCACCCATACAACTTTGTTGCAGGCTTCGACGACGAGGATCACGCATCTATCCACCGTCGTTTCGCAGCTCTTCTCGAGGCTGTCTTCAACGAGATCTGCGCTATCAAGACTCGCGCAGCCGCAGGTGACGCATCCCGTCCTTACTACCCAATGATCATCTTCCGCACTCCTAAGGGTTGGACTTGCCCTCCTTACATCGACGGCAAGAAGACCGAGGGCTCTTGGCGCGCACACCAGGTTCCACTGGCATCTGCTCGCGACACCGAGGCTCACTTCCAGGTCCTTCGCGACTGGATGGGCTCCTACAAGCCAGAGACTCTCTTCACCGAGAAGGGCGCAATCCGTCCAGAGGTTACCGCTTTCATGCCTAAGGGCGACCTCCGCCTCGGCGCTAACCCTAACGCAAACGGTGGCGCAATCCGCCGCAACCTCGTCCTTCCTGACGCAAAGAAGTACGAGATCCCAGTTGCCGAGAAGGGCCACGGCTTTGGCGCTACTGAGGCAACTCGTGTCCTTGGCGAGTACACCGCTGAGCTCATTAACAGCAACCGTTCCGAGTTCCGTATCTTCGGACCTGACGAGACCGCTTCCAACCGTCTGCAGCCTTCCTTCCAGGTAACCGACAAGCAGTGGTTCGGCGGCTTCAACGATGACTTTGAGAACGACGAGCACATCTCCCCAGTTGGTAACGTTATCGAGCAGCTTTCCGAGCACCAGTGCGAGGGTCTGCTTGAGGGCTATACCCTGACCGGCCGCCACGGCATCTGGTCTAGCTACGAGTCATTCGTTCACATCGTTGACTCCATGATCAACCAGCACGCTAAGTGGCTTGAGGCTACCGTCCGCCACATTCCATGGCGCAAGCCTATCTCCGCTCTTAACCTGGTCCTTTCCAGCCACGTTTGGCGCCAGGACCACAACGGATTCTCTCACCAGGATCCTGGTTTTGTTGACATCATGCTCAACAAGAGCTTCAACAACGACCACATCACCAACATCTACTTCCCAGCAGATGCTAATCTCCTGCTTGCAGTTGGCGAGAAGTGCTACACCTCCACAAACTGCATCAACGCAATCTTCGCTGGTAAGCAGCCTGCTCCAACGTGGGTAACTCTCGACGAGGCTCGCGAGGAGCTTGCAGCTGGCGCTAAGGAGTGGAAGTGGGCTTCCAACGCTGAGGCTGGCGAGGAGGACATTGTTCTTGCATCCTGCGGCGACGTCCCAACTCAGGAGCTCCTGGCAGCTCTTGACATGCTTGGCAAGCTGGGCATCAAGGCTCGCTTTGTCAACGTTGTTGACCTGCTCAAGATCCAGAACGCTTCCGAGAACAACGAGGCTCTTTCCGACGAGGAGTTCACCAAGCTCTTCTCGTCAGACAAGCCAGTTCTCTTTGCGTTCCACGCTTACGCCGGTTCTGTCCGCCGCCTGATTTGGAACCGTCCAAATCACGACAACTTCAATGTTCACGGCTACGAGGAGCAGGGTTCCACCACAACTCCTTACGACATGCTGCGCCTGAATAACATGGACCGTTGGGCACTTGCTGCTGACGCTCTCCGCATGATTGACGCTCAGAAGTGGGCAGATCAGATCGACGAGTGGGAGAAGTTCCGCACCGAGGCCTTCGAGTTTGCTGTCGAGAAGGGCTATGATCACCCAGCATTCACCGACTGGTCTTGGCCAGACGCTTCCGATGCTGATCAGGCTATTTCTGCAACTCAGGCAACCGCTGGCGACAACGAGTAACACGTCGCGGCCCGTACGTGCCTTCAGCCCGGTATTCACTTCATGTGGGTACCGGGTTTTCTTGTGCGAAAGCGCTGCTAGTGGACGGGGTTTCTCGCAAGACGGACAGCGCGACCACCGCGCGCCCGCAGCACGCGCCCGCCGCGCGCCTGATTTCTGCAAAGAATCTGTAAATTCTGCCTGAAAACGTAAAAGAAACTGTGGATTTGCCTGATTTCGTCAAAGAATCTGTATCTGAAATACAGATTCTTTGCACTTTTCAGGCGCGCTTTGAAGTATGTCCGAAGCTGATTTCGAAAGCCCCTTCATGAGAGCTCTCATGGAGCCTGATTCTCTCGCCTTGTTTGAGTAATTTGGGACGTAACTGCGCCCGCGCACCCAGGTGGTAAAAAATGCGTTTAGTTGGGGAATACAGGTTTCTGCATACAACGTTTCCCCAGATAAAAGTTTTTGAGGCGGTAAAAAATCGTCTTAGTTGGGGATAAATCGACCAATTTTAAGTTTTCATCCCCAACTAAACGCATTTTTTACCTTTTTCGGCACATAATTTTGAGGTCAAAAATTACGTATTCATAAGAATGCATTTTATTACACAAATATGCAGAAATCTGATTAGCGAACTAAAGAACGCACACTATTCTTCTCAATCATGCGCGGCTCAAGGATTATCTGGATCGAAGCACCATCGTCCACCAACTCACCTGCGCTTTTCTGACCCGCTCCGTCAACCTTTGCAGCGACACCCGCGTCGCCGCCGCTACCCGCGCTACCCGCGCGCGGCGCGACCGGCACGCTCGTCCAGCTTGGCTCGGACAGCGGCCTTGAACGCGGCAGCGTCCGTCATCCATGGAACGTGCTTGCCGCCGATAATGTTGAACGGCTCGTCACCTTTAGCCAGCAAGTACACCAGCGACGGACGAGGGTCGTCGTAAGCTGCGGAAACTGCCTCGTAAATGGCGTCGTAGCGGTCAAGAATAATCTTGTGCGCGGCGCCCTCAGGCGTGGCCTCGGCCATCTGCGCGCAAATCACCGCAGGATCTTCCATGTTGCAGTCCTCGGTGGTGTAAATCATCAGGTCCGCCCACTTGGCCGCTTCTTCAGGCAGCTCCTGGCGACGGTTGTACGCCTTGCCGCCGACGGCTCCCATGACCACATAGCGGCCATAACCAGGGAATTCCTTGGACGTTGACGAGAAAAGCTTCTGGTAGGAAAGCTTGTTGTGGGCGTAGTCGACCAAGCCCGTTACTTTGTTGTCGGGCGAGCTCAGCAGCTCCATTCGGCCTGGCACCTTAACGTTCATCAGCGGAAGTACAGCGTCCTTCTCGCGAATACCCAGGTAGTCGGCAACGGTGATTGCTGCAAGGGCATTCTCCACGTTGAAGAGGCCGGACATGGGCAGCGCAGCGGCGCCGGTCCAGGTTGGCGCATGCACGGTAAACGTGACCATGCCCTGGTGAGGGGTGATTTCGTCCGCCCAAACGGTGGCGTCGGAATCGGTTGTGGAGAAGGTCAGGACCTTCTCGCATCTCTGCGCACGCTCCATGACCTGGTCAAACATCATGGTGTTCTTGTTGATGACGGCCACGCGAGCGAGGTCAAAAATCTTCAGTTTGCTCTCAAAGTAATCTTCAAAAGTAGGGTGTTCAACAGGGGAAATGTGATCGGTTCCAATGTTTAGGAACACCGCGACGCTCAGGTTGAGGCCAACCGTGCGGTCGTACTTGAGGCCCTGGCTGGAAATCTCCATGTCAACGTAGGGGAGACCAGCGTCCGCGGCATGCTTGAGATGGCGCCACAGCTCAGGAGCCTCGGGCGTGGTGTTGTGCGCGGGCTGCGTGTCCTTGCCGTCAAAGACCTCGATGCCGCCAATCACGCCGCACTTGGAGTACGGCTCGTCGCCGTCAAGGATGGCGCGCAGCATATATGAGCAGGTAGACTTGCCTTTTGTACCTGTAATGCCGATGGTAGTGAGCTTCTTGTCGGGATGTCCCGCAACGCCTGCGGCCGCGTAGGCCATGGCGAGGCGCACGTCATCTACGCAAATAGCGGCTACGTTTGGCGCTACTGCCTGCAACTCCTCCGCGAGCGACTGCTGGCAGAGGTACGCAGCAGCCCCAGCTTCCACCGCGCTTGTCAGATACGCTGGCGAGAAGTGCGCGCCCTTGCAGACAAACAGCGAGCCAGGGGTGACCTCACGAGAATCGCTTGCAACATCGGTAAGCTGTGCGTTTTGATCCACCGCGTCAAGATGCGCGGTAGTGTACTCGATGTTCTTGCTGGTAAAGAGCGCCAGGAGCTCGTGTAATGTCATCCTCAAAAGTCCTTCGATAGCTGTTTGGCGCAAGCACAGCGCCCCAAAGACAGTATAAATAGTTTAGCCGTCTGGCCCCACTTGTGCTGGCGACAGTGCAACTTTCTTGGCTCTTGTACGCAAGCCTCATATCTTTATGGCGAGAAAATCGTCAATCTTGCTTGACGTAGAGAGTGCTGCGAGGTATAGTACTTGTTCGCGCATAAGCGCATGCATTGCGGGGTGGAGCAGTCTGGTAGCTCGTCGGGCTCATAACCCGAAGGTCGTAGGTTCAAATCCTGCCCCCGCGACCATAAGAATTTCAAACCCGCTCTTGGCGGGTTTTTTGTTAGCAAACAGCGCTGCTCAGGTGGGCTATCTTAGCAGATCGTTGGGCAAGCCACCAACATCGCCTTTACACACAAGAATCACTTCCGCGCACAAAATCGCCTCTACGCATCAAACCCAAAGTTCAGCAAACGCTGCAATCTCAGCTCAAGACCCTTGTGATGATCGTAAGAATCCAGCAGACGTTGATACTTCGGAGCAGCAGGCGACAGCTTCTCGACCAGCGCATCTGTTGTCTTCCTTACTGAGCGCAGGGGCTCAGGATGGTTTTTACCTTCGTTTTCTCCGCTTGCAATGCACCAGCGAATGTCCGAACGCACATGGCTCGTATCAAAAGTTTCAACAAAATCGGGAAACCACGTACTTGGGCTAGCAAGAAGATACTGGTTAAAGTGGCAGGTTGTTTGCATCTCAAAGAGGCTGCACAACCCTGATAAAGAATACCCAAGCAGTGTGATAGGACACGTATCCTCTGCAGTATGAGTAGCTAGAGCAGCGTACTTCTCGACAGCTGGAAGTACGACATCTGAAAGAAATTCTTTTCCAAGCCCTTCAAAATTTGGAACTTTTGTGCGCACACTAGATGCCGGCCAAGGGGAATAGCAGGCTTGATCAGATGGTGCGGTAATGGTGAGGCATTGGGGGAGCTTGGTAGCGTCAAGTTTCCCAGAAGCAAGAAGCGCAGCTATCTTGGGCATAAGCAGCGAGCCATGGAGAACAACAAGAAGACCTGGAACTTTGGAACGTTCTCCGATAGTGATTGTACTGTCTGGTAGAGCCGATAAATCCATGAAGTTCCTCGTCTGACCTCGTCTGTTATTGCCTGTTGGTGCCGGCGTCGTCTCGCAGTAGCCGCCTCGCGGAGAGCATCCCACGGAGGGGTGTAGATATTTTAAGCATTTTTCAATTCGTTCAGCTTCTCATAACTAAAAAAGTAAGCTAAGATTAACTTTCGCAAAATTCCGCTGCTTCTGTGTAACGCGCATTGTACGTTGTACGTTGCGCGCAAAAGCAGCGTCACTTTAGAGAGGTATCGTATGATAAGAAAAGCCGGGCCGTTCCGTCTTTTCATGGGAGTTCTCGTCGTAATTCTGGCGGCGAGCATCGTAATAACTTCAACAATGGGCGCCATCGGCGTGTCCCTGCAAGACGCATACGCTGTGCTGATGCATCATCTTTTTGGCATGCCGCTACCGGAGGCTCTGGCTGCAGGAGGACCTGTCGAGAAGGTCGTCTGGTCGCTACGCTTTCCCCGCATCATCTTGGGTGTGGTAGCTGGAGCTGGTCTTGCGCTTGCGGGCGTTGTCATGCAGGCATCAGTTCAAAACACCTTGGCTGAACCGTACATTTTGGGTATCTCATCAGGAGCTTCGTGCGGAGCTACCTGTGCCATTATGCTTGGCGCTGGCGCAGTAAACATCGTGGGACTTTCTTCGGTGCCGCTGTTCTCGTTTATTGGCTCAACAATCGCCACGATTGGCGTTCTGTTACTGGCGTCTACCGGCGGACATATGACGTCGTCAAAGCTTGTTCTCTCGGGCATGATTTTGAACGCCCTGTTCACAGCTCTGTCTAATTTCATCATTACAATCGCAGCCAACGCCGAGGGCATGATGGACCTGAAGTTTTGGACCATGGGCTCCTTGGCACGAGCAAGCTGGGGAAACGTCGGCGTTTCTGTTGTTGTAGTACTTCTCGTCAGTGTGTTTTTCCTCACACAATTCCGCTCCCTTAACGTGCTGTTGATGGGAGACGAGGCAGCTACAACGCTTGGCCTCAATACCAATTTGTGCAGGTGGGCATATTTGACCATTTCCGCGCTCATGGTTGGCACGCTGGTTTCTTCAGTGGGAACCATCGGTTTTGTTGGTCTTATCATTCCGCATATTGCGCGCTCGTTTGTTGGGTCCGATCACCGAAGGCTGGTGCCAACTGCGCTGGTACTGGGAGCTATCTTCATTCTTTGGGCAGATGCCTGCGCTCGTACCGTCCTAGGCAATACCGAAGTTCCTATTGGCATCCTGACTGCCGTTGTAGGTGCGCCGTTCTTTGTTTACATCATGGTCGCCCGCAACTACAGCTTTAGGGATGGTGAGTAATATGCGCCTTGACGTGCAAAATGTATCGGTCGCCATTCATAACAAGCCAATTGTAAAGGACGTCTCGCTTAACGTGGCAGATGGCGAGTTTGTGGGCATTCTGGGCCCCAATGGATCAGGCAAGTCCACGCTCTTGCGTGCGATTTACGGCCTTGGTCGGAGCTATGACGGTAAGATCTTGTGGGACGGACGCGACGCCACTGAGATATCACGTCGTGACTTTGCGCGCAAAGTTGCAGTGGTAAGCCAGTTTAACTCGCTGTCCTTTGACTTTACTGTGCGCGAGATTGTGTCGCTGGGACGCAGCCCTCATCAGTCGGCGCTGTCAAAAGAAACCGACCACGACGAGTCAATCGTGTCTGACGTTATTCAGAAAGTTGGCCTTTCTCGCTTTGAAGATCGATCTTTTGCCACGCTTTCAGGTGGCGAGAAACAACGTGTCATGTTGGCTCGTGCGTTGGCTCAGGAACCAGAGTTTCTGGTACTTGATGAGCCTACTAATCACCTGGATATTACGTACCAGATTGATATTTTGCGCCTTGTTCGCAATCTTGGTATCAGCTGCCTAGCTGTTTTGCATGACATTGTGATGGCAGCTCATTATGTCGACCGCCTGTATTTCTTAAAAGAGGGGACTATTGTTTCCGAGGGAACACCTGAGGACATTGTGACCCCTGAGTTACTTGCTGATGTGTATGGCGTTGAGGGTGCGGTGAGGCCATCAACTGCTGGAAATGGTATCAGCATTGATTACGTGTATTAATCGCCTGTTGAGTATCAACAGATGAATGAAAGGATATCCGATGGATCCTCGTGTAAGTTCAAATCTCTTTACGAGAAGGAATTTTTTGAGCATTGCGGCAGGATTTGCTGCAACTGCTGCTGGACTGGGTCTTACTGCGTGCAACAATGCAACGTCTGGCCCATCTACCCCTGCTACAGAAGAAAAGAAATCGGACAATACGAGCTATCCAGTATCGTTTAAGCTCTATGACGGTGACGGCAATGAGTTTGAGGCCAAGTTTGACAAGGCTCCTGAGAGTGTTGTTACCTTGACAGATTCCGCAGCCGAGATTCTGCTGCGTCTGGGCCTTGGCTCCAAGATTATTGGTACTATCAAGCCTGATGCGCCAATGCCTTCAGATATTGCTGACGAGTATGCAAAAATCAAGCAGCTGGGCGATAAGAAGAGCCTCTCGCGCGAGGTTGTTGTTGCCGCTAATCCAAACCTTATTGTGGGACGCTCACGTCTCTTCACTTCAAAGGATCAGACTGCTCCAAAGGACTACGCTGACCTGGGCATTTCTGTCTATACCCAGCTGGCATCTTCTGAGCAGGGCGATCCAACGCTTGCCGGAATTATCTCTGATATTAAGAACCTTGGATCTATTTTTGATGTTCAGAGCAATGCCGACACCTATACCGCCGACCTTCAGAAGCGCCTTGATGCTATTAATGAGCGAGTTAAAGCGCACGAGAAAGATGCAAAGAAGACCGTGCTGGTTATGACTAACCTCAAGGACGGTACGTTTGGTCTCTTTGGTGGTAGCGAGAAGAGCCTTGAGTTTACTATCATTGACCAGCTTGGAGCTACTCCTGCGACAACTCAGTCTGCAAACGGCCTGACGTATGAGAATCTGATTAAGTTCAACCCTGACGTCATTATTTACGTCACCGCAGAGCGCAATAAAGCAACTGACGCCGCAGCTAAAGATACCCTTCTGGGCGAGAGTTCCCTGCAGAACGTCCCTGCTATTGCCAACAAGAGCATCGTAGAGATTCCATATTCTGAGTACATCGACTACTCACCACGTGCATTCGATTCTGCCGAGAAGATCCTTGAGGCTCTGTATCCTCAGAAATAAACGTATTTAAAGATACGGCACCGCAGAGACCAAGCAGGAATTTCATTTCCTGCTTGGTCTTTTTTTGCTCGGGAGCGTCGAGGTTCAGGTAGTTGGCGGCGAGAGCTTGCCCGTCCTTGGTGAGGTGGCGGTAGGCACCCTTGCAGGACGTGTGACCGGATATGGACTTGAGCAACGGCATGGGCGCACCTACAGGAAGAGCAGACGAGACTCCGCCACCTCGCACACGGGATTGGCAAGCTCGCTCGTCCTCTCGTGTAGCCGCTTCAACTGCCGCTCCATCGAGGTGAGCTCTTCCAGGACATTGGATGCGTCCATGGTCTCGCGTCTGGGGTAGTAGACGATGCGGTTCAGGGCATGGGAGGTCCGGTTCTGCAGGTAGCCCCACTGGTTGAGCTCGCGGTAGAGGTGGTTCGCACAGGAGAGATCGAGCACCACATGGCGCCGTGCCGCCGCGTCCTCCGCCGGCAGCTGCAAGAGCAACCTCACGAGTGCGGACGTGGTGATGTGCAGTGTGCCCGCGAGCGTCTACGCGCGTTCGATGTCTGACGCACTCACGCGCACGTGCAGACGCCTGTCGAATCTCTCTATGGTCCCCCTAGGCGCCGAGAGGAGGCGCGTCTTGCCCGGGCATTCGTCCGGGCTTCCCAGGGGTGCGAGGCATCCCCTGCAAGAGAGCATATCGCGTGTACATGCGAGCGTGCTCCCGTCGCTCGGCATCCGGGTGGGATGGCGCGTCATCTAAGCGGCAGTGTGATGGACGCGGCCCTCGGTGCCGACAAGCGCTATCTCGTGCGTTGTGCGTATAAGATAGGCTGCTTGCTTAGAGCTTGCTTAGAGCTAGAAATTAACCACATATGGCAGGAATTGAGACATGTGCAAATGCGGTACTGCTATAATGTATTCACGTTGTATTTACTTAAAAGACAGGTGCATCAGGTGAAGTACTCAGAGCTTGTGAACAGCGTCGCCACTGAGACCGAGCTGCAGGAGCAACTCGTTGGAGGCGACATGACCACCATCACCATGCGCATCCCCAGAAACCTCAAGGAGGCAGGGGCAGAGGTAGCAAGCCTACGTGGTATTAGTTTCAGCGCCTTCATCCGCATGTGCATGATTGAAGAGCTGAGCAAGAGGGATTAAGACGTGGAACCCAACTATTTCGATAACAAGGCCCGTATTGTCAAAGACGATTTGGTTGCACAGATTGGCAAGGGGGATTGCATCTCCATTGCTGCCTCGGTCTTTTCCATGTATGCCTACAGAGAGCTTGCAGAACAGCTGAAAGACGTTGACCAGTTCCGCTTCATCTTCACCTCAGATACCTTCACCGCATCGCGTCCAAAGAAGGAAAAGCGCGAGTTCTACATTCCGCGACTCTCCCGCGAGCAGGGGCTCTTTGGCACGCAGCTTGAGATAAAGCTTCGTAACGAGCTTACTCAGAAGGCGGTCGCCATCGAGTGTGCAGACTGGATACGTAAGAAGGCACAATTCCGCTCCTTTAACAGCGACGATAACGGTGCTGTCGATTCATCCCTGGTGGTATCGAAACAGTCAGACGATGTCGCTTACATGCCCTTCGACGAGTTCACTACGAGCAAGCTGGGGATCGAGCACAGCACGGTACGGACATCTCCAACCATGCGCCTCGATTCCGCGCAGTCGCGTGCATTACTTCAAAGCTTTGATGATGCATGGAACAGCGACAAGCTGCAGGACGTGACCGAGGCAGTCATCGAGTCCATATCCACCATGTACGCCGAGAATGCCCCCGAGCTTGTCTACTACGCCGCGCTCTACCGTATCTTCAACGAGTTCCTGGACGACATCTCCGAGGACGTACTGCCCAAGGAAGGCACGGGCTTCAGAGAGTCGGCGATCTGGAGCAAGCTCTACGACTTCCAACGCGACGCCGCCGTCGCCATCATCAACAAGCTCGAGATTTACAACGGCTGCATTCTGGCCGATTCAGTTGGCCTCGGCAAGACATTTACCGCCCTTGCCGTAATCAAGTACTACGAGAGCCGCAACCGCAACGTCTTGGTGCTGTGCCCGAAGAAACTCAAGGACAACTGGCTCACGTACAACCAGAATGTGGTGAACAACCCCATCGCCTCCGACCGTCTGCGATACGACGTGCTCTACCATACCGACCTCTCGCGCGAGCGCGGCATGAGCGAAACCGGCATCCCCCTCGATCGCTTCAACTGGGGCGCCTACGACCTTGTCGTGATTGACGAGAGCCACAACTTTCGCAATGGCGCAGATTCAGCTTCCAAGAACGACGACCGGGAAAACCGCTACCAGCGCCTCCTCAAGAAGGTTGTCCAGGATGGCGTGGACACCAAGGTTCTTATGCTCTCGGCGACTCCCGTGAACAATCGCTTCCGCGACCTGCGCAACCAGCTGGCGCTTGCCTATGTGGGCGACGCCTCTAAATGGGAGAGCCGCCTCAAGATCGACAACGACATCGAGACCGTGTTTCGCAATGCGCAGAGCGTGTTCACGCGCTGGAGCAAGCTTGCGCCCGATCAGCGCACAACAGACGCCCTAACGCACATGCTTGACTTCGAGTTCTTTGAGGTGTTGGATCAGGTGACGGTCGCACGCTCACGCAAACATATCCAGCGCCACTACGACATGAATGCCCTGGGACCGTTCCCCAAGCGCAACATACCCATCTCAAAGCGCCCCCACCTCTCGACGCTTACCAAGGCAATTAACTACCATGAGATCTACGACGAGCTGGAGAACCTCACCCTGGCCATCTATATACCCTCGCAGTACCTGCAACAGTCAAAGGTGAGCAAATATGCGGGCGAGAACGGTGGGAACTTAACCTTGTCCGGTCGCGAGACTGGCGTTCGCAAGCTCATGAACACCAATCTGCTCAAGCGTCTGGAGAGCTCCGTGTGGTCGTTCCGCATGACGCTGAAGCGCATCCTCGACTATATGAGCGAGACGCTTAAGGTTATCGATGCCTATAAGGCCAATCGGGGTCAGCATATTGTGGTTGGGGATACGTCCAGCCAGTTCGATTTCGATTTGGACGACGAGGAGATGTTCTTCGAGGTCGGAGGGAAGACAAAGATTGACCTCGAGGACATGGACTGGATGAGCTGGGAGCGCGACGTTTCGGCGGACGTAGATACCATCAAGCTTTTGCTGAGCATGATCGAGGATATTGACCCCGCGCACGATGCAAAGCTCCTTGAGCTGTGTGAGGAGATTCGCCAGAAGGTTGAACACCCGATAAACGCCGGCAATCGCAAGATCATGATATTCACCGCCTTCGCTGACACGGCAGAATACCTCTACCAACACGTGAGCGCTTTCGCAAAGAGCAAACTTGGCCTTGAGACGGCAGTTGTCACGGGAACCAAGCCGGGGCGGTGCACCATCGAGGCAGTGCCAAACGACATGGGCTCTATCCTTACATGCTTCTCGCCCATCTCCAAGGAGCGCAATGTTGTCGCCAAGGATCTTGAGCAGTACGGCATCGACATCTTGATTGCAACGGATTGCATCTCTGAGGGTCAGAACCTTCAGGACTGCGACTACCTCATCAACTACGACATCCATTGGAACCCCGTGCGCATCGTGCAGCGCTTCGGCCGCATCGACCGTATCGGCAGCACAAACGACGTTATCCAGCTCGTGAACTACTGGCCCGATGTTGAGCTTGACGAGTACATAAAGCTGAAGGCGCGCGTCGAGGAGCGCATGCGCATAACCGTCATGACCTCCACAGGTGACGACGACTACATCAACGAGGAGGAGAAGGGCGACCTCGAGTACCGCGAACGTCAGCTGCGCAAGATGCAGGAAGAGGTCATTGACCTTGAGGACGTCTCGGGCGGCGTCTCCATCACCGACCTGGGTCTCAACGACTTCCGCATGGACCTTCTGGGCTATTTCAAAGACAATCCCGAGGTCGACTGCCTGCCGAGCGGCATCCATGCCGTCGTTGCGGGAGAAGACCCGGGCGTGATCTTCGTGCTGCGCAACGTGAACCCTGGAGTGAACATCCAGGGCAGAAACCACCTGCACCCGTTCTACCTAGTGTATGTGAAGGACGACGCTGAGGTGCTACACGGGCACCTCAGCCCCAAGGATACATTGGACGCCATGCGCCTGCTCTGCCGCGGCAAGGCCATGCCCGATAAGACGCTCTGTAAGGCGTTCAATCGAGAGACCAAGAACGGGCGCGACATGCGCAGGCAAGCAAAACTGCTCCGCGATGCCGTTGGCTCAATCGTTGAGACAAAGGCCGAGGGGGATGTCGATAGCTTCTTTGGTGACGGCACAACAAGCTTCTTAGAAAACGATGTAAAAGGGCTCGGCGACTTCGAGCTGGTGTGCTTCTTGGCGGTACGGCCATGCTAGGGCTTCCGAGTACAACCGAGGTAGAGCGGCGCCTCCCCAAGGAAGCGTTCTACTGCAATCTTACGCTCGACGCCAAAACGCGTGAAGAATTTGTCCGTCTCATAGAGAAAATCACTGTTACGAATAGCGTGAAGCCGACCACGACCGCTTTAGCCGATGGCGAGCGCGTACACGAGATTATACTGTTGGACCTTGAGCTCAAAGGAGATGAACAGCCGGCACGTGCTATCGAGGCAATCGCATGGGCGAACTCTCACATGCTGCTGTTCCACACACAACCAGGAGACATGGTGTACGTGCTGCGCAGCGGGCTGCACGCCTCAAACACCGTGGACGGCATCGTCCTTATCGGTCAGACGCTTGATGCAGCGTGGGATTCCATCTGCACCCAGGTTATCTTTGGTGATGTCGATGGAACGGATGTAGACGGCCGTATCGAACGGGCAAAGCAGAGGGCCGATCTTGAGGCAGAAATCGAAAAGCTCGATGCCACCTGCAGGGCAGCCAAACAGATAAATCGTAAGAATGATTTGTTCTACCTGCTGAAAGAAAAGCAACGTAAACTTGAGGCCCTCGATCAAGAGTGGAGGAATAGATTTGAAGATTTCTAGCGCACATATACAGAATTACAGGAGCATCCAAGAGCTGGACCTCAATTTTTCTGAGCGCATCAATGTGTTTGTGGGTGCCAATAACGTTGGAAAGAGCAACATCTTCTCTGCACTAGAGTGGCTTGTTGGACCAATGTATCCGACGGGGAATAGACTCGATAAACAAGATTTTTACCTTGGCAATGAGGAAGAACCAATGGAGGTCAAGCTCTCCTTCGATGATGGAAACGACCTGATCTTCTCTTCGACGTGGCGTGACACCAAGGGTGTCGAGCGTCATGGCCTTCACCAAAAGAACGGTTTGGGTTTTATCAACGATGGGGAGCGAGAAAGATACGTCTCCGCCTCAGTAGGAACAGATAGACGTATTAATGACAATCCTGCTGGCAATCAATGGTCATTGCTTGGGAGGATGCTCAAAGACTTTAATAAGCGGCTTGATATCGAGATGACCGTTCTGTCAGACGGATCAACTGGGACAAAGACAGAGGCTTTCAAGGAGCGAATGGTTGATATTCGTGACGATATTCTTTTTAGTATAAAGGACGATAAAGGCACGTCTCTCATGAGTGAGCTGAAAAGCATCATGCAAGATGAGACATCAAAGCAGCTAAATTGCTCACCGAACGACCTCTCGATCGACCTCAATATCTATGACCCGTGGAATTTGTTCAAGACACTTCAGATTTTCGTGCAAGAGCGGGCGCTCGACATGGAATTTCGCGCGTCAGAGCTGGGCATGGGCGTACAGGCGAGTCTAACCATAGCCATACTTCGCGCCTATTCAAAGCTTAAGCTCAAGAACCAAACCCCCATATTCATCGATGAGCCAGAGCTCTACTTGCATCCACAGGCGAGGCGACGTTTTTATCGAGTGATTGAAGAGCTTGCGGACTCAGGAACCCAAATTTTCATGACGACTCACTCAACTGAGTTTATCGACTTAGCTCATTTTGATTCTATCTATCTTGTCAGGCGTAACTCCGAACAAGGGACTTACGTCAGGCATGCAGATCCTAAAGCTTTTCTTGCAGACTTGAATGTCCGACTGCCAAGAGTTTCGGCAACGCAAGAGAGTCTCATGCTTGAATATAAGAACGCCTTTGAAAACACTGGGGATTCCCAGAAGGCTGCGGAGGCGATTTTCGCCAGCAAAGTCATACTTGTTGAAGGCGAAAGCGAGTCTCTGATTCTTCCTTATTGCTTTGATGTCATCGGATATGACTACATAGGCAAAGGCATATCTATAGTGCGCTGTGGCGGGAAAAATGAGCTAGATCGCTTTTACCGGCTCTATTCAGAATTTGGAATACCTTGCTACATCATTTTCGATGGGGATGGTCAAAACAAAGGCACAACCGATGAGCCACATACGATTCAAGCCAACCAAGGAATCTTGAGTTTATTTGGCGTATCCGCTGATTACCCTGATGGGCTTATACATGAGCAATATTTAGGCTTTAAAGAACGCCTTGAGGATGCTCTGAGCATCGGACCAATTGGCAGCAATGTTAAGGGCTTGAAGCTATACAGGCGCTTTAAAGAAGCAATCCAATCGGGAGCGACCATTCCGGCGTGGCCTGATCTGGTTGCGCAGGCAGTTGACGCACTTCCAAATGAAGCGGACTCAGTATTGCAAGCGCCTTTACAACTGCATCTGTTAGATCCTGAATTTGATGAGTTAGATGAAACCTATGACGAAGACATTCCGTTTTAGCGGTTGCGGAGAGGATAAGTACTTACATGGAAAAGATTCAGCGTGTTACGTCTGACATAACTCAAGAGAATATCGAGAGGCTAACTGAGTTGTTCCCGCAGGTTGCAACCGAGGTTAAAGACGAGAATGGCGTTGTTAGGCCCAGTGTCGACTTCGACGCTTTGCGTGAACTTCTTGGGGATGTTGCCGAAGGCCAGCGTGAGCGATACCAGTTCACGTGGCCGGGTAAGTCAGACGCTAAGCTTGAGGCTCGCAAGCCTTGCAACAAGACGCTGCGTCCACATCCCGAGAAGTCAGTGGACTGGGACACCACCCAGAACGTCTACATCGAAGGCGACAACCTGGACGCCCTCAAGGTCATGCGTGAGACCTATGCAGGCAAGGTAAAGCTGATTTATATCGACCCGCCCTACAACACGGGCCATGACTTCATCTACGACGACGACTTTTCTCAAACGCACGAGGAATATGATGCGCAAAGTGGCGATTACGACGAGGAGGGCGGCAGACTTGTCGCCAACCTCGAGAGCAACGGCCGCTTCCACTCAGACTGGTGCTCGATGATGTATCCACGTCTGCTGCTGGCACGTGATTTACTGAGCGAGGATGGTGTCATCTTCATCAGTATTGATGACAATGAACAGGTAAATCTTCGCAAGATTTGTGATGAGGTTTTTGGCACCTCAAACTTTATTGCCCAACTAATTTGGGAACGTGCTTTCTCCCCAAAGAATGATGCAAAGTTTATCTCCAACAGTCATGATTACACTTTGATGTATACCAAACAGGTTGGCAAATTCACGATTGGAAGACTGCCACGTACTACAGAAGCTAATGCAAGGTATAAAAATCTAGACAATGACCCGCGTGGCCCGTGGATGTCCAGCGATATGACTGTAAAGACATATAACTCTGCCACCGATTATCCCATTACAACACCGTCTGGGCGTGTTGTAGAGCCTCCAGCAGGACGCTGCTGGAGGCTCTCGAAAAACGCGTTTTTCGAGAGACTTCATGACAACCGAATTTGGTTCGGCCCTGCTGGCGATGGTGTGCCTAGGATAAAGCGTTTTTTGACAGATCTTAAGTTCGACGGGCTTACGCCTCAGTCGATTCTATTTTACAAGGAAGTCGGGCATAGCCAAGAGGGCGCTAAGGAAGTTGTTTCACTTTTTGACGGGAAAGGCTATTTCGACGGGCCAAAGCCTACGCGGTTGCTCAATCGTATCATGACCCTTGCAAACCTGGAAGAAGACGCCATCGTCGTGGACTTCTTCTCAGGCTCTGGATCAACAGCTCACGCACTCGCCAAGTTCAATATCGAACAGAGCAAGTCATGCCACTTCGTGCTTGTGCAACTGCCTGAGGAGACCGACAGAGCACGAGAGGCTTACAAGGACGGTTACAAGACCATCTGCGACTTGGGCGAAGAGCGCATCCGCCGTGTGGGTAAGAAGATTATCGAAGAAGTAGAGGCCTCCAACAAGCAGCTCAAGATTGGTGAAGAACCCAAGCCAATCCCCGACATCGGCTTTCGTGTGTTCAGCATTGACAGTTCGAACTTCCGCGACACTTACAGTGAACCGGGTGAACAGGCGCAAGCAGACCTGTTCAGCCTTGTGGATAACCTCAAGGAAGATCGCACTCCAGAGGACCTGCTCTTCCAAGTGTTGCCAGCCTTCCGTATCCCTTACTCTGCGCGTGTGGAGAAGATGGATATTTCAGGCTCTGCGTGCTTTAACGTGAACGACGGACAGCTCATCGCCTGCTTTGATACGCCGGTCAGTACAGAGACAATCGAAAAGATTGCACAGATGAAACCCCTCTACGCCGTCTTTCGCGATGCGTCTTTCGCGAGCGATTCCGACGCTGCTAATTTTGAGGAGCTCTTCAAGACCTATAGCCCCGACACTGTAAGACGGGTGATCTAGATGGGCAATCTTTCACGCTATGGCGATGCCGTTCAGGCTATCAAACAGGCGATACTCAAGAGCCAGTACGAGGCCGCCAAGGGCGTCAACGCGCAGCAGCTGGCACTCTACTACTCCATTGGCGGGTACATCTCGGCCAACACACGCACTGGCACGTGGGGCAGTGGCGCCATTGATGCCATCAGCTCGCAGCTGCAGAAGGAGCTGCCGGGCTTGCGTGGGTTCTCAGCTACGAACCTGCGCAACATGCGCACCTTCTTTGAGGCTTGGTCCCCAGAGGATGTTCAGGGAAATTCATCAGTCGCAACTGATGAATCTGCTGGAGTCGAACTTGGCGACTTGCATCAGTCGCAACTGATGAAATTGGAGCCAGAGGAGGCGGAGGCGTTTAAGAGCATCGGCTTCACGCACCATATGGTGATTTTGAGTCAGACCAAGGACCGAGAAGAACGCTTCTTCTACATTCGCACCTGCGCGGAGAACCACTATTCAGTCTCCGAGCTCAGGCGCGCAATTGCCCGCGATGACTTTCATCACCAGGGCAAGATGCCCAATAACTTCATACAGACGATTTCCCAGGGACCCCGCGCCCTGCGGGCCATCAGCACGTTCAAGGACGAGTACCTGCTTGACTTCATCAACGTGGAAGAGCTCGGCGTGCGTGACGACGAGGACGTTGACGAGCGCGTGGTGGAGCAAGGCATCGTCCACAACATCAAGAACTTCATCATCGAGTTCGGGCGCGACTTCGCCTTCGTGGGCAACCAGTACCACCTGGAGGCCTTCGGCGAGGATCAGTACATTGATCTTCTGTTCTTCAATCGTGGGCTGAACTGCCTCGTGGCAGTGGAATTGAAGGCAGGTCCTTTCAAGACCGCGTATCTCGGCCAACTGAGCGGGTACCTGAGCGTCCTCGACGGCTATGTCAAGAAACCACACGAGAACGACTCCATAGGCATCGTCCTCTGCAAGGATGCCAACAGGGCGTTCGTCGACTACGTCGTGCGTGACTTCGACAAGCCGATGGGGGTCGCCACCTACAAGATGACGCAGGACATGCCCCAGGAGCTCCGCGACGCCCTTCCGCCCATCGAGGGTCTGAAGGCGCTTCTTGAGGAAAGCGGGGACTGATCGTGCAGTTCAAGTCATCAGCAAACTTGCAACACAGGCGGCAGCCCTCCGTGCCATGGAGTGAGGAAGCAATCTGCCAACAACCTGTTGGCAGATTGCCGTGGGGCGCAAATCCTACAGGCGAGGGCGAGGCGTAGATGCGATTCAAGTTCAAGAAGCAACAGTATCAGGCAGATGCCGCCAAGGCGGCCTGCGACGTGTTCGAGGGCCAGCCGAACGCGAACCCACTTGCGTTCTTGCGTGATTTAGGTACATTTCCCGAGCAGACCGGGGCAAGTAGACTCTTCGGTCCCGAGCAACTTTCTGCGCAGACGGGCTATTGCAATGCCCCTATTCAGCTCTCGAAAGACCAGCTGCTCGCCAACGTCAGGCGTGTGCAGCGAGCTAACCAGATTGCAGAGACCAGTACCCTAAGCACCGACATCGGAGGCGCGTGCCTCGACGTGGAGATGGAGACCGGCACCGGCAAGACCTACGTCTACATCAAGACGATGTTCGAGCTCAACCGCCTCTACGGCTGGAGCAAGTTCATCGTGGTCGTGCCGTCCATCGCCATCCGCGAAGGCGTGAACAAGACCTTCGAGACTACCGAACAACACTTCTTCGAGCAGTACGGAAAGCGGATAAGGCACTTCATCTACAACAGCGACCGCCTAGTGGAACTCGACCGATTTGCCGAGGACGACGGCATTTGCTGTATGATCATTAACATGCAGGCGTTCAACACCTCAATGAAGGAGGGCGCCAGGAACAAGTACGCGCGCAAGATCTTCGAGCCGCAGGACGACTTCCAGTCGCGCCGTCCCATCGACGTGATCGCGGCGACGCGTCCCATCATCATCCAGGACGAGCCCCAGAAGATGGGCGGCAAGGCGACACAGCAGGGCATGAGGCGCTTCGACCCACTCTTCTCGCTTACGTACTCCGCTACTATCCCCAGAAACAAGAAGGGCGAGCCCCTTCACAACCTGGTCTACGAGCTGGACACGCTCGACGCCTATAACCAGCGCCTGGTGAAGCGCATCGAGGTGAAGGGCTTCGAGCTCAAAAACATGCGTGGCACCGACGGTTATCTCTACCTGCAGGACGTGCTGGTAAGCCACAGTAAACCGCCCGTTGCCGTGATAGAACACAAGCGCCTCGCCGCTAATGGGACGGTTCGCAAGGTCGTTGGACGCTTCAACGTGGGAGACTCCCTCTACGAGGCAAGCGGTGAGACTAGACTCGAGGCCTACCGCGATCTCGTAATCGCCCCCGATGGCATCGGTCCTGACATGGATGGGCAGACCGCCTACGTGCGCTTCCTTAATGGCGAGGTCATCTACAAGGGCGAGGTCTACGGCGACTCCGCCGAAGACGATATGCGCCGCGTGCAGATCCGCGAGACCATCAGGAGCCACCTCGAGAAGGAGGACGCGCTCTTCTCGCGCGACATCAAGTGTCTCTCACTCTTCTTCATCGATGAGGTCGCCCGCTATCGCGCGTACGACGATGATGGAAACGAGCTCACGGTGGGCTACGGCAAGGTCTTCGAGGAGGAGTATGACCGCTGTGTCAAAGAGTACATGGACCAGCTGCCGCTTAATGAACCGTACCGTAACTACCTGGCCATAATCAGCGCGCACGACACGCACAAAGGCTACTTTTCCATCGACAAGAAGGGCCATGCCATAGACTCTGCCGTGAAGCGCGGAAGCGACATGTCCGACGACGAGAGCGCCTACGACCTCATCCTGAGGAACAAGGAGCGGCTACTCTCCTTCGAGGAGCCCACGCGCTTCATCTTCAGCCACTCCGCTCTACGTGAGGGCTGGGACAACCCCAATATCTTCCAGATCTGCACGCTCAAGCACTCGGATAGCGAGACGGGCAAGCGCCAGGAGGTGGGCAGAGGACTCCGCCTGTGCGTAGACGCGAGCGGCGAGCGCCAGGACGCAACAACGCTGGGAGAAGACGAGGTGCAACAGGTGAACGTGCTCACTGTCGTGGCCTTCGAGAGCTATGCGGACTTCACCAAGTCGCTACAGAGCGATATCAGGAGCGGACTGCACGCACGACCCACAACAGTCTCGGACGACTTCTTCAAGGGGAAGACGATCGCGTTGCCAAACGGCACCGAAATGACCTTCAGCGAACGAGAGTCCAAAATTGCCTATGCCTGGCTGCTCCAGAACAACTACGTGGACTTCGAGGGCGTGCCGACCGACCGCTTTCGCGACGAGGGCTTCGACGAGGTGGCCGTCGAGCGCCTGCCCGAGGATATGCGAATTAAGGCGCCCGCCATTGAGGCGCTCGTGCGAAGCGTTTACGACCCGCACGCCCTCGACGGCATGGTGAGCAACGGCCTTGAGCGCAAGGTGTCTGCCAACAGGCTCAACAGCAACTTCGAAAAGCAGGAGTTCCAGGAGCTCTGGCGGCGCATCAACGGCAAGCATGCCTACACGGTGGAGTTCGACAGCCAGCAGCTCATCGACCACGCAATTGACCGCATAGATTGTGACCTTGTTGTGAGCGAAGTCTCCTACGCGATGACCGTCGGTTCTCAGAACAAGGACATGAACCGTGACGATGTTGGGGCGGCAGGCCAGTTCAAGGTGCGCCGCACCACTCAGGATAAGGTCAACGCGGGTGGCGTGACGGGGGTTACCTATGATCTTCTGGGCGAGATATCAGCCCAGGCGAAGGTTACGCGCCGTACCGCCGCCGCCATCCTCCAGGGCATAAGGCCAGAGAAGTTCGCCCTCTATGCGACCAACCCAGAGGAGTTTATCGCGAAGGTCTCCAGCCTCATCGTGGGCGAGAAGGCGACGATGGTGGTCGATCACATCGAGTACCACGCCATCAACGACGAATACGACTCTAGTATCTTCACCGAGCGCATGCCCCAGAACGCGAGCGGCGCCATGAGCGTTAGCAAGGGCATACAGGATTACGTGTTCCCCGACTCAGACGGCGAGGCCGGCTTCGCATATGACCTCGATGCTGCCGACGAGGTGGCGGTGTACGCCAAGCTCCCGCGAACGTTCACCATCCCCACGCCGGTCGGCAACTACGCGCCCGACTGGGCAATCGCCTTCAAGCAGGGAAGCGTCAAGCACGTCTACTTCGTTGCGGAGACCAAGGGTACGCTGGATTCGCTTGAGCTGCGCGGGGTCGAGCAGGCGAAGATTGCCTGTGCCAAGAAGCTCTTCAACGAGACTAGCACGTCTGACGTCCGCTATCACGAGGTGACCAACTACAGTGATTTGATTCAGCTTGTGAACGGCGGCATGGAGTAAAGGACAGTTTCGATAAGCAGCGCAGGCTACTAATCACGCTTTGGGATTCTATGTAAGGAGGTGGATTTTCGTGGGTGAGTTAGCGGAGTTCAAAGTTAACGGCGTCGATTTGTATGCACTGAAGAATGGCTATGCCGCGTATCCACGTCTTCTCGAGATATTCAAGCGTGATGACTGGGTCAGCGCGCCTGATGGAGAGAGCACGAAAGCGAGGCATGCATTCCAGACCAACCGCAAGGCCGCAATTAGCCGTCTGGAAGTCCAAGGGTATAGCCTTGAGAGGGCGCTCAACCAGATATCCTTATCGGTAGAAAAGTATGAGTTGAGCGGGCATGAACAAGCAAAGCTCCCTTTTATTGATGCAAATGAAGACTACTTTTGGGAAGAGGATGAGAACCCTCCAGAGGAAGTAGGGCGGATAGTTGCTGCTATTTCTGATTGCTCTACTCTTCTAGCTGCATATGAACAGTTCTTTTCTGACCGGGATATAGCGGATTCAATGCGTTATCCTTCCGTTGTTCCCAGAACCCCAAATTTTCAGCCGGTAAAACCGGTGAATGTGCTTGCCAAGAAGCTATTTGCGAATGAAACGGGTTGGCAGTTTCTATTGGCGATTGACCCTCTGTACGAACTTCGAATTATTCTCGAGTGTCAGAAGGATAACTGCGAAGTTGAATATGACTGTACGGATGTAATCGAGCTTTGGGATCCAAATATAGAAGAGAGGCTTTTACGGGAGTTCGATGACGTATCAGCGCGTTGCAAGACAGTGGTGCTTACGGAGGGGCCTACCGATGACGAGTTTCTCAGTGCTGCCTTGGAACTGTTTGAGCCTGACGTCGCGCATCTTTTTCAATTCTTCGATTATCACAATGACTACAAACCTGAGCAAAGTGCCAACGCATTATGCAAGCTGGGTAAAGCGCTCATGGCTGCTAAACTCAGCGACCGCTTTATTCTGATTTTCGATAACGATACGGTTGGACGGCAAGCGCGAAATGGCTTGCCAAAGAATGAAGACATGCCTGGTAACATGGCTGCCATTACTCTTCCCGATACACAACTTGGAGAAAACTATCTAACCATTGGTCCTGATGGGAAATCTGAGAGCAACGTGAATGGCCGGGCATGCGCAGTCGAGTTCTATCTTGGAAGAGATGCGCTGCTAGACAGCGAAAACAATTTTAGACCGATAATCTGGAACGAATATCATGCAGGCGAGTACCAGGGCGGTTTTTCAAAGGACGATAAGCGGACGATTGAGGAATCATTTCGCCAAGCGATTAGCCAGCTAAGGCAGGATGGACCCGAGACGTTTAAATACGATTGGGACCCCATTAAGTCTGTTCTCAAGAGCATTATCGACCAAGCGTCATCGCTTGAGCCTGTTGCATCACAGCACCCATCACTAATTGCTTGATCAAAGCATGAACAAGGTAATTTTGTAGAACGTCCTGCCCCAAGCCCGAAGGCCCGGGATAGTCGCTTTAGAATCACCTTCCGTCGTTGAGGACGTTCTTGTGGTGGCGCAGGAGTGCCTTCTCCGAGCCCGTTACCAGAAGGCTCACGATGTCGTAGCGGATGCTGATGAGGCCCTCCACCTCAGACTCGGCGAGGCACGCCATCGCAATGTGCTCGAAGCGCTTCTGGTCAGAATCCTCTTTGGGCATGTCGTAGCCGCCGTACTTGGTGGTGGTGTCCACGTACCGTCGAGCGCTCTACGGTGCCCGATTCCTCCTTGTAGGTGAGGAACTGCTCCATGAACTTGCGCACGCTCATCGAGGAGCCGACGGCCCTTCCCTTGCGTTCGAGCTCCAAGATGAGCACGTCGCGTGCGCGCTCCGCCTGTCGGCGCGTCTTACCCTCGACCGTATGGAACGTCCTCACGACCTCGCCCGTTACAGGATCGGTGTGCGAAAGGAGTGCGTCTGCTTGATGTATAGGGTATAGTGAAGAATTGAGATGTATAAAAAAGGAGCGATAACATGAATAATAAAGAATTTTGGAATTTGATAAAAAAATATAAGCATAGAAATCGTAATAATGATGAACTTGTTTGCGATATGATGGTCAAGGGTGGATTTGGCCAAACAGTGGGCGGATATTTTGAAGTTGCAGAATATCCTAAATATAAAAGAAAAATTGATCCAAGTAATGCTGAGCCTTCACAAGCATTTCATTTTTTTGAATATTATATTGATAATAATCGTTCAGAGAAAAAACCAAGTTATAACAGTTTGAAGTGTCCTCAATTGATAATGTACATTGCCGAAATGGCAGGTTTAAACAGACAAATTCTTCTAGAGGGTCTTGAGTTTATTAAAAAAATTGAAAATAAAACAAATCTTGTGGATACGGAAAAGGGGGGTAATTATTTGGAAAAAATAAAGTTGAACGATCGCGATAATTGTTTAAAGGAGTATAGAACGATGATACATATTAGAGAAATACAGAACATCATTTCAAAAGAAACATCCTATGAAGAAATTGTAAAGAGAGTGTCTTCGATAGCGAAATAGTTTCGATTTAAGGTGTCTACACTGTACATTGATACATTTTATGTATCATAGTGGACAAAAAATAACTACAAAAATGGCAGCAGAACTTATTGAAAAGGTTCAACATTTTGTACGAAGTTACTTAAAGATCTTGCTGATAAAGATTTATTAGAGTGGCATGGTACTTCGCAAAACGATTGTATACAATACTATACTCTAAAATTCTTATTTAAGAAGAACGTAGAAAAGTTGAGAATATAGGTTTGGATAATGGTGAGCACGTTGACCGCCTTCCATCGATCGCTGTTTCTCCATCTCCTCAGGCCACGGCTGGTATAGGTAAGGTTCTGCATCTCCAATTCCTTCCACTCGGTTTTCAGCGGCCGTTTCTGGCCGACGTTGTGATCGCCAAATGACTGCCAAAACGAGGTTGGAGATGCAGAAGAAGCAGATTCCTACAGAACGTTGGAGACGTGAAAAAACACAAAATGCCTGCTCAGCGTAATGCGTTCAGACGAGGTAGGCGAGGGAGAATTTACGGAACCTCCAGCTTGACTCGCTCATAACCCGAAGGTCGTAGGTTCAAATCCTGACCCTGCGACCATAAGAATTTTAAAACCCGCCACCGGCGGGTTTTTGTTAGCTTTTGTCGTAACGCATAGAAATATATCTGCTACTGAGTTCGCTTTCATGAAAAATATCTATTATTAAAAGAAATAAAAAAAGATTTCTAAACAGATAGAAGAGTCCTTATGAATTATGTCCAAAAAGTTCCCGTTGCTATTTGTGGTGTTGCATTAGGTTTTGCAGCACTTGGAAATCTTTTTAAGAATTCTTTCGAGGGCCTTTATCTTGCCTGCGGCATACTTTCTATTGCTCTTTTAGCTCTCTATACCCTCAAATTTATGGTGTCGACAAAAGTTGTATTGCGAGAGCTCTCGGATCCTATTGGACTTTCAGTTGCCGCAACATATCCAATGGCAGTCATGCTGATTTCGGTGTATATGAAGGCTGATATTGGTGATGCGGCACAGTTATTTTGGTTTGCAGGAATTGTGTTACATATACTGTGTATAGCTCTCTTTACTTCTCGATATATTGCAAAATTTAATTGGGAGAATGTGCACGCTAGCTGGTTCATTGTGTATGTAGGTATCGTTGTTGCCAGTGTTACAGCGCCGGCGTTTAACTTTGAAACAAGTGTTGGCACGGTTGCATTTTGGTTTGGATTTATCTGCCTTGTAGTGCTTTTTATAGTAGTGAGCATACGGTACGTTAAATATGGGCCGGTGCCTGATTCTGCTGAGTCGCTCGCTTGTATTTATGCAGCTCCAACAAGTCTCTGTATTGCGGGATATATTCAATCTATTACGCCAAAGTCTGTACCGTTTCTATTGATTATGCTGGCAATCGCTTCACTTATTTATGTAGTTTCTTTTGTATGGTGCCTCAGGTGTCTTACAAAACCGTTCTTTCCCAGCCATGCCGCGTTTACTTTCCCCTTTGTAATTTGTGTTATTGCGCGTACGCAGACGTCGGCATATCTGGCTGAACTCGGCCAGCCCCTTCAATGGCTTGATGGAATAGCTGCTGTTGAAACGGTGCTTGCAGCAGGGCTTTGCATTGTTGTACTTATACGCTTACTTGCATTTGTGCGCGATCGGACTTTGTCTAAAGCGAGATCTATGAGTAGCCTGAGGTAACGTTTTTCATTTTGTTTGTTTAGAGTTTCGTGACGGAGCGCGCAACGCGGATGCGGGCGCGGATGTCCGCCACCCAGGAGTAGCCGCCCTTCTCGGCGATCTCTTGCTTTTTGCTATCCGGTCAATTTCTGCGCCGAGGAGTTGAGCGCTCGTGTCGAAGACGAGCTCTTAATGGGAGGGCATGGCCGGACCCCGATTCTGCCAAGGCAGATCTGCTGTAGGTACAAATCATACAATGGGAAATGATGCGATGACGGAAGCGGCTTGGATTGTGCTTTCCTCTGCGCTTGCAGCTTTGTCTGTATCGTATGTATTATTGTGAGTAATACATACGATAGAGACATCGTTGGAGGCTCACACCATGCTCCTGCAGCTGGACTTCTCAACCGCGGCACCCATCTACCAGCAGATCCGCGATCAGATTGTGCGAGGCATCGCCGAAGGCGAGCTTGCGCCTGGCGAGCGCCTGCCGACCGTGCGGGCGCTCGCATCGGAGTGCGGCGTCAACGCCATGACGGTGAGCAAGGCCTATCAGCTTCTCAAGCAGGAGGGACACGTACTCGGCGACCGGAGGGGTGGCACCTTCGTGTGCGAGCCCGATGGCAGCTCGGACCCCGATTCCGGCATCATGGACGCGCTGCGGATGCGCCTGGCTGAGCTGGTGGCCGGTGGGATGTCAGGCAAAGAGGTTCTCGCGCTCTGCGAGCACCTGCTGGATGAGATTGCGTATCGCTAGAAGTAAGGAAGTTTATGATGAGCACTGCGACTATCCTATGGCTCTCCTGCAGCTGGACTCCACTCCTCATATGGTGGACGCTCAGGAACAGCGCGCGCTTCAAGAAGAACATTGTCGTCGGCGTCACCTTCCCGCGCGAGGCGCGGGAAGACATGCAGGTAAAGGCGCTTCTTACCAGTTACCGTCGCCTACAGCTCGCGTGCGCTATCGTGCTCGTGGCTGCGGCACTTGGCGGTGCGGCGACAGGAACGGTACGAGCGTGGGCCGGGTCGAGCATGTTCTGCTGGAGCGTCTGGATACTTGTGGTCTGTATCGTGCCCGAGGTGATCTACGCGCTCACCAACCGCAGGCTCGCGGCCCTGAAGGACGAGCGCGGCTGGCGGCCCAGAGGCGCCGCGGCCCAGCGCGTGACGGTGGCCGATATTGGGGCGGCCGCGCAGTCGTACCCGCGCGTCTCGAGCATATGGTTTGCCCTCATCTGCGCGGCGAGCCTGGTCCCCGTCCTGCTCGACCGTGACAACGTAGTAATCTACCTGCTGTTTGCCGCATGTGTGCTCATGATGTGGGCAATCTTCCGTTGGTGTTACCGCAATCGCAGCGAGGTGGTGGACGACAACACCGCTCTCACGCAGACGCTCACGCGCATACGCCGGCGCGCCTGGGCGAGGATGTTCCTCGTCGCGGCTGCGTCTTTTGCATTCATGAGCTGGGCGCAGCTCCTCTTCCAGGGTTCAACCAATCTGTACTTTATCGGTATGATGCTTCCCTGCACGGTCCTTGGAATCGTGGCGTTTGCAACCGAGATGCGCGTGCGTAGCCTACAGGAGCGTCTTACAAAGGCCAGCGGCGAGGGCTTCTACGTGGACGAGGACGATCACTGGATCTTTGGCATCTTTTACTATAACCCCGACGATGCTGAGCTCATAGTGAACGAGCGCGTGGGCATCAACACGTCGATCAACCTGGCACGGCCGGCGGGAAAGGCGATTGTAGTGGCCCTCGCTTGCTCGCTGCTCTGCCTGCCCGTGACGGGAGCGTTCATGGCGGAGGAATTTGGAACTCCTGTGACGCTTGAGTTGAGCGAGCAGACGATTCGGGCACACCACTTGCTCACAACCTATGAGATTGACATGGCCGACGTGGTGTCTGTGGAGCTTGTTGACCAACTTCCCAAGATGACGCGCACGTTTGGCGGCGCGAGTGAAACCTTCCTTGAAGGTAACTTCTCAAGTGACGCGTACGGATCGCTCAAGGTGTGCCTGGACCCCGAGGTCGGCCCCTGGCTCCTCGTGCGGACGAGGAGCGGCACAACCTACCTTCTGGGCGCGAGCGACACGGCGCAGACCGAGACCGTTTATGAGAAAGTCCCCTCGGCCTTAGTCGATGCATAGTGCGACCTCTCGCGCCTGAACTCGTCGGTGTACTTGTTGTTGCCCATGCCTTGCCTCGCTTTCTCGGTTGTCTGGGCATATACGATTCCTGGGTTTTGAATCTGGGATGCCCGTGTCCGAAAAAAACGATACAGGTCACTCTGACCCTAATTACGCCCCGTGGTGAGACAACATCGCGGACCACCGGGAGGACGTGGACTAGGGGTGCAGGGTGTAAAAAACGCGACCGAGAGACTGTCCTAGTGTGCGAAAAACGCAATAAAACCACTATAAAATGATGTAAAAAACGCAACTGAAAGCGTATCATAGAGTGTGAAAAACGCATTTCACTTGTTAATTACTATGGGGAGATGAAATCATGCTCAAACGCAAGGCATACCAAAGGCTGGAGGATTGGAAACGATACAAGACGAAGCAGGCACTTCTCGTCAAAGGAGCCCGACAGGTAGGAAAGACGACCCTTGTCAGGCAGTTTGCCGCAGACAACTATGGGATCCTCGCCGAGGTGAACTTCTTCGACAACAAGACTGCCAAAGAGACGGTCATGAGGGCGATTGATGCTGATGACCTGCTTCTACGTCTTTCCGTGCTCAGCGGGAAAGAACTGGAGGCCGGAAAGACCCTCGTCTTCCTCGACGAGATCCAGGAGTGTGGTGCGGACCTGCTCACCTGGATCAAGATGCTCCTTGAACGGACCGACTACGATTACATTCTTTCGGGCTCTCTGCTGGGGCTTGAGGTATCCAATATTTCCTCCCTTCCCGTTGGTTTTTTGCAGGAAGTAACCTTGTATCCCCTTGATTTTGAGGAGTTTTGCTGGGCAAGTGGGATAGGCAAGACGGCATTGGAAGCTGTTTCTGCCTGTATGGAATCCCTTACCCCTGTGCCTGATTATCTGCATGATAAGCTTACGGATACCTTTTACCGGTATCTTTTGGTAGGCGGTATGCCTGACGTTGTGCAGGCCTTTGTGGACAACAACGACCTCTTGCGAGCCCGTAATCTGCAGAGGGGAATTGTGAACATGTACAAGATGGACATGGCCAAGTATGTATCGGATACGCTTGAGGCGCGCCAGGTACAAATGGTATACGAGTCCATACCTTCTCAGTTGAATTCTGAGAACAAGCGATTCAAATATGCAAGGCTGGGGAAGAGTCTGAGGTTTGCCAACCTTGAGTTCGCGTTCGACTGGCTTGAGCACGTAGGGGTCGCTCTTCCGGCATTCCGAGTCAATGAGCCGACGTTTCCCCTTGCCGCCCATGAGGACCGAAACATGCTGAAGCTTTACGCAAATGACGTCGGCCTGCTTACCGCCCAAATGATGGGGGATGTCGATATCGATATCCTCAATAGAAGGTCAAGCATAAACTTTGGGTCGATATTTGAGAATGTGGCAGCCCAGGAATTCAAGGCGTGTGGAAGGGAACTGCGCTACTATAATTCCTCCAAGATAGGCGAGGTTGATTTTGTGCTTCAGGGGCAACAAGGAGGCATCGACCTCTGTGAGATAAAGAGTGGTAAGAACTATCGACGCCACAGTGCGCTTGACAATCTCCTAACAACAAAAAACTACAGCTTCGAACATGTCTACGTATTTCATGACGGCAATGTGGATACTCCAGAAGCTTTCGAAGGTGTTACGTATCTCCCTATTTATATGATGGGTATGGCACTGGGCTGACGCAGGAACTGGCTGACCAAGAATCAATTCAAGCGCTGCACCGATCTTGCGCATCTTTCCTATGGCGACAGATATAATGTGATAAGGGGCGGGGACTCAAGACCGCCTTTGTCTTCCCGAGTGACAGCGTGTAAAGGTCCGTCCAGACAGTTTTTGGCATGAGGAGATGGCAAAGCTGATGAAGGGCGATAAAGGGTATTTCGATAAGGCCATGAGTTTGCTGGCGGTTTTTCTTGGGATACTGCCTGCGGTTGTTCTGCTTGTCTTGTGGAATTCGATTCCCCAATCGATACCCGCCCATTGGTTTGGGGATTCTGTTGACCGGTGGGGGCAGAAATGGGAGCTTCTCATCCTTCCGGTGATCTGTCTGGCAATTGGCCTCTTACTGAGCTTTTTCTCGGTAAGGCGAAATGCAGAGGACTCAAACGATAAAGAAAGAAAATATGGGATTGCCTCTTTGATGGTTACCTTGTTTACGTTTTCCGCTCTTTCTCTTGTGCATATCTATCTGTCTCTACAGTCGGAAGGATCTGTGGCGTCCAAGTTCGATGGCGCAACATTGTTCTACGCGATAGACGGTCTGGTCTGCATCCTCTTGGGAATCGTTTTCCCTGCAACTCTTATGAGCATGTCTTCTAGGGCACCGAGACGATTCAGCGGTAAATACGCCAAAGGCCTCCTTATCTCAGCGGGGGTGGTGATCCTTCTGTTCTGCGGGACCGGTCTTCTGAGAGGATATGCTGCCTTGCTGCTGATGTTTGCAATGATTATTGTACCTGCGGTGCTCATCTCAGTCTCTTCTTACCGCAATCAGCGGAAGAGATTCTTGTAACGGGGAAGGGTATATCAAAGAATGCCTCCCCAATACTGTCTCCGATGTTTACAGCTTTTCCGATGTAGACACCAAGACAGTCAGTCAGATTCTTGGCGAATTCGAATTTTGCGTATGTCGCGATGACGAAGCAGACGGGGAGCGAGAGTCCACTGAAGTCGCCTGGGCCCTGCTCTCTATCGACCATACGGCGCTTCAAGAAATCTATGGCACTGAACTCGATTTTACAAATGAGATGTCACAGTACTCCTCACGGGCTCAAGAGCAGTTAGAGGAAGTCGAGTTTATCAGGAAACATGTTCTGTTTAACCGTTCCACAAAACGCCTGAAGGAGATCTTCTTCACGGTCCGAGAGGCAATGTATCAAACGAACAAGGTTGCGGCGCAAGTGTTTCTTTGTACGGGAGTGGTCCAAGGCATTGCCCAGGCGGCACTTCTTTTTGTTGCTGCCAGGGAAGTTTTTGCCGGCCATATGCAGGTGGGTTATGTGGCAACTGCCTTCGGCTACTTCACCACCATGGTTACATCCGTCGAGTACTTTGAGCAGTTTGGCCGCGACTACCAGAGCGCCCGCGTGAACTACAACAGATTACAAGAGCTTTGGGATGAGGAAGAGGAGCCGAACGGTTCCGGAGTTCCTACGGACACCAGCCTGATTACCTGCGACGATGTGGCCTTTTCATATCCAGGGAACAAAAACAGGACCCTCTGTGGAGTGAGCGGGCGCTTTCAAGCGGGGAAGATCTATGCCTTGGCAGGTACCAATGGATGTGGCAAGAGTACGCTTTTGAAGCTTCTCTCGGGGGAATATTTCAGCCTGTATGACGGATCCATATACTATGGCAATACCGACCTTGCAACGCTTGACCAATACGCCCTCAGGCACGACGTCATCGGCATTGTTGAGCAAGAGCCGGCAATTCTCCAAGATACCCTGTGGAACAACTTGACGCTTCTGTGCAACAAGATGCCCAGTGAAGATAGGGTTTTGCAGCTTGTCAACTTGTTTGGACTTCAGAAGTTCCTCTCACCAGACAGGGGATTGCAGAGCGTCATTGATGCACATCGTGTTGCGTTGTCAGGAGGGGAGAAACAGAAGATCGCTATCATCCGCATGCTCCTCAAAGACCCAGAGGTGATGTTGCTTGACGAGCCAACTTCGGCACTTGATGCGGCAAGTCGGAGCCATCTCATTGACCTCCTCAAGGACTTTCGTAAGGACCACCTGGTAATCGTTGTGTCTCACGATGAGGAGCTTCTCGCCGTATGCGATGAGGTCCGGGAACTCTGAACCCTTTCCCTCTTAGAGGCTCTGGTCGGCTTTCCTGCAATATATCCAGCCTTATGGCGCGCTTCTACGACGTCGATAGCGGGGCGGTGTGTGTCGGCGGCCACGACGTCCGTGAATTCACGGTGGACAGCCTGTTGAGGAATTTCTCGATGGTGTTCCAAGATGTCTACCTGTTCAATGACACCCTGGAGGCCAACATTGCGTTTGGGACTGCCGGCGCAACGCATGAGCAGGTGGTCGAAGCTGCCAAACGCGCACGGTGTCACGATTTTATCAGCGCCCTGCCCAACGGTTATGACACGATTGTGGGCGAGGGAGGCGCAAGCCTTTCCGGGGGAGAGCGCCAGCGCATCTCGATTGCCCGGGCGTTGCTCAAGGATGCCCCTATCGTGGTGCTTGATGAGGCGACGGCTTCAATCGATCCGGAGAACGAACAGCTTATTCAACAGGCACTTACGGAACTTACGCGCGAGAAGACCGTGGTGGTCATAGCACACAGGCTTGCGACTATCGAACATGCCGACCAGATCCTTGTGGTAGAGGATGGTGCCGTCGTCCAGAGGGGGACCCATGAGGAGCTTCTCGCGCAAGAAGGTGTGTACCGGCGCTTTGTTGAGGCACGTGCCGAGGCGGAAGGGTGGAAGATAGGATAGTCGCAGGCCGTCAGGGAAGTTCAGGCATTGCAACACGTCCGTTTAACGATTTGTATCAAATGAGTTCATTTTTTGCTGTTATCAGCATGAAATTGGCGCGTATGTGGGACACTAAATAGCAGCAAATACTGACCCGGTCAAGAAAGGAAGGCTCATGGCATACGAGTCTCGCGAAGAAATTGACAGCAAATATAAGTGGGACCTGTCCTCAATGTTCCCTAGCGATGAGGCATTTGAGGCTGGGCTCGAGGAGCTCAAGGCCTATTGCCCAAAGCTGCTTGCGTTCAAGGGCAAGATTCCAACCTCTGCTCAGGCTCTTCTGGAGTTCCTGCAGCTTGAGGACCAGATGAACCTTCTGCTCTACAAGATTATCAACTACGCCGAGCGCAAGAGTGATGAGGATACCCGTGTAGCCAAGTATCAGGCATACGTTGCAAACGCTACCAGCGCATATACGCAGGTTGGCGAGGCAACTTCTTGGTTTGCCGCAGAGCTTCTTGCAATTCCAGCAGAATCTGTCGAGAAGTTCTATGCAGAGGTTCCAGCTCTTGAGTTTTATCGTCGTAAGCTCAACAAGATCTTGAACCAGCGTGAGCACACTCTTTCTGCTGAGGAAGAGGCACTGCTGGCACGCGCTGAAGAGCTGGCCGTTCAGCCAACCAACATCTTCTCTATGTTTGATGATGCAGACCTCACCTTCGACGATGCAGTTGATTCTGAGGGTAAGACCCATAAGCTGACCAGCGGTTCATTTGTTCCTCTGCTGATGGATGCTGACCGCGTCCTGCGTGAGTCCGCATTCAAACAGCTCTACAGCCGCTTTGGTGAGTTCCGCAACACTTCCGCTGCAATTCTGACCAGCCAGGTTAAGAACCTGCAGTTCTTCTCGTCATCTAGAAAATATGCAAGCTCCCTTGAGGCTGCCCTTGCAGAGAACGAGATTCCTGTTGAGGTCTACAACAACCTGATTGACGCTGTTCACCAGAACTTCCCAGCGTTCTATAAGTACGTCGACCTGCGCAAGCGTGTCATGGGCTTGGATGAACTGCACTTCTGGGACGTCTACACTCCTCTTGTTGACGATGTTGACATGAAGTTCACCTACGAGGAGGCTTGCGACCTTATTGTTAAGGCTCTGGCACCTATGGGCGAGGAGTACGTTAACCTGGTCAAAAAGGGCCTGGAGAGCCGTTGGGTTGACGTGTATGAGACCCCAGGTAAGCGCTCCGGTGCTTATTCCGCAGGTGGCAAGGGTATGAACCCTGTTATGCTCCTCAACTTCCAGGGCGGCCTCGACGACGTTTACACTCTCATTCACGAGATGGGCCACTCCCTGCACACGTATTTCTCGTCCCACAACCAGGAGATTACCTACTCCGACTACTCCATCTTTGTTGCAGAGGTTGCATCTACCTGCAACGAGGCGCTGCTCTCGCACTACCTGCTTGAGCACGAGACCAATCCTGCCCGTCATGCGTACATCCTCAACCACTTCCTTGAGGGCTTCCGTGGCACCATTTATCGCCAGTGCATGTTTGCCGAGTTTGAGCGCGACATCAGCCAGATGAATGCTGACGGTGTGGCTCTGAACGCCGAGGTTCTCTCTGAGCGCTACGGCAAGCTTTGCGCAGAGTACTTTGGACCTGGCATTGAGCTGGACGAAGAGATCAAGCTAGAGTGGTCGCGCATCCCTCACTTCTACTACAACTTCTACGTCTATCAGTACTGCATTGGTTTCTCGGCAGCTATTGCCCTGTCCCAGCGCATCCTTTCTGAGGGTGAGCCTGCGGTCAAGGACTACATCGGCTACCTGTCCGGCGGTTGCTCCAAGACTCCAATCGAGCTGCTCCGCGGCGCTGGCGTTGACATGGCCACTCCAGACCCCGTTAACGCTGCGCTCAAGTATTTTGGCGAGCTTGTCGACCAGCTTGAGCAGGAGCTCAACTAGCGCGACCAGGCGCGGACCGAGCGCGATTTCTGCTCGCAAGCGCTCTACCAGCACGTAGTTCACATGGCGAGAAACCCCGTCTAGTAGCGGGGTTTCTCGATATCAAAGGAGGATTTATGCAGGCACGTTTTGTTCACCGCTGCACCCACGTTTTGGATAACGAGAAGACCGTCGAGTTTTACAAGAAGGCTCTGGGATTCCGTGTTGACCGCGTTAAGGGACCAGAGGACGGCTCTTGGACTAACACGTTTTTGGTAAACGACTGGTCTCCCTTTGAGCTGGAGCTCACGTGGAATCGCGGTTGGGTAGACCCTTACGATAACGGCGGAAAAGACACGCACATTGCGTTCCGCGTTGACGATTTTGATGCGTTCCACGCACTTCACGAGGAGATGGGCTGTATTGTTAAAGAGAACCCAAAGATGGGTCTCTACTTTATCGCAGACCCTGATGGCTGCTGGATTGAGATTCTGCCAGAGAAGTAAACATGACTGATTACGGTTTACTTGCAAAACAGATTGTCTCGCTTGCCGAGGTTGATACTCACTGGCTACC